>JAQBOV010000009.1 GCA_028287895.1 Mucilaginibacter sp.
CCAATATGTAATTTTAGTTGCTTTCATTTATAATGTTTCTTTTGATGAAGCAAAACTAGGTATATTTGCTTATAAATTGTTAGTAGTATACAAAAGGTTATTGATAACCTTTCGGTTAGTAATATAATAAAATGGAAAGTCAGTTAAAGATAATAGAGCCTGTCCATTCGGAGAATGAATGCAGCAGCGCTTTAACAGCAGTAGGTGATGCACTTTACGCGATCGGCGGAAAATGGAAATTAAGAGTAATCATTGCATTAAGAGAGGGTAATAAACGGTTTAATGAGTTGCAGCGGGCGATAACAGGTATTTCTGCAAGGGTACTGTCCCATGAGTTGAAGGAGCTGGAAATGAATGGTTTTGTGAAGCGGAATGTTAACATCCAAGTACCGGTGATAGTCGAGTATGAATTGACCGAATACAGCGATACGCTTAAGGATGTATTGCAAGCTTTAAGAGAATGGGGGCTTATGCACAGGGACAAGATCAGGAGAGAACGATAAAACCTGTAAGGAAGTTTATATCACTTTGTCCAATCATCCTTGCCTTGAGAAAACACATTAACAAACCTATTTGATTGGCCAAATAGAATTTTATAGCTTTGCCATCTAAACCAAACCGTCATGATAGTAGCAATGGTCCGTTTGAGGTTCTGACCGAGGACTAAAATTTTCGATCTATTTTATTCAGCATTTCGCTGACCAGTTTCAAATTTTATTGTTACTATCTTTTATATGACAGCAAATCAAACAGCTACCATAGGTAAGCTACCCAGAGTATTTGCACTTTTAAAACAATCGCTCAAAGGCGGCAATCATGATTTTACCAAGGGCAGTATTCGTCGTGGCGTAATGCTGCTGGCCATCCCTATGATGCTCGAGATGGCCATGGAATCGGTTTTTGCTTTGGTCGATCTTTATTTTGTTGGCCATTTGCCCCATAGCAGCTATGCCATCCAAACCGTTGGTTTAACCGAATCAGTTTTAACTATTATCTATTCCCTGGCCGTGGGAATGAGTATGGCCGCCACTGCGATCGTGGCCCGCAGGATAGGCGAGCGTGATCCTGTTGCTGCTGCCAGGGCCGGCATGCAGGCAGTTACCATTGCGCTGTTGATCAACCTTGTGATTGGTATTGCGGGTTTTTATTTTGCCACTGATATTTTAACCCTGATGGGCGCATCAGCCGAAACTGCTAAACTGGGTACCAATTTTACACGCATTATGATGGGTGAAAGCCTCATTATTGTACTGTTGTTCCTTATCAACGGGATATTCAGAGGCGCCGGCAACGCGGCCATAGCCATGAGAAGCTTGTGGATAGCCAATATGGCCAACATCATTTTATGCCCCATATTCATTAATGGTTTAGGTCCCATACCCGCATTTGGTTTAACAGGTGCCGCCATTGCTACCACTATCGGCAGAGGCACAGGTGTTTGCTATCAGCTTTATCACCTGTTTAATGGTAAAAATGCAATTAAAGTTCATCTGGCTTATTTAAAACCGCATTGGGTGCAGATAAAAGCCATTCTGAAAATTGCCATCCCTGGCATATTACAATTTGTGATAGGCTCATGCAGCTGGATATTTTTAGCCCAACTGGTCGCCACAACAGGGGGTGACCATGGTTCGGCAGGGTATCAAACATCCATCCGGTTAGTGATGTTTTTCTTGCTGCCTGCCTGGGGCATGAGTAATGCTGCAGCTACTTTGGTGGGGCAAAACCTTGGGGCGAAAGAGTTTTTAAGAGCCGAAGAATCTGTTTTAAAAACCGTTAAATACAATGTAATTTATATGGCCGGCGTTACGCTGATTACTTTTTCAGCGGCAGGTTATTTTACTGCTTTTTTTACCAATGATGTACAGGTAAAAGAAGTAGCTACCCGGGCATTGCATATTTTGAGTGTGGGTTATATCTTTTACGGTGTAGGTATGGTGATGATGAGCGCATTCAATGGTGCAGGCGACACATGGACAACCACATGGGTGAATTTCTTTGGTTTCTGGCTCTTCCAGGTTCCATTGGCTTATGTGCTGGACAAGCATTTTGAAATGGGAATAACCGGCGTATTTGTAGCCATACCCATAGCCGAAACCTCCATGGCGATAGCAAGTTACTTCCTCTTTAAAACAGGTAAATGGAAAACGGTTAAAGTGTAAACAATATCTTTGATAACAACCTGATGCCCTAACCCATGAAAAAGCTGAAGCAAATTTTTACAGAAGTTAAAACAAATTTATATCATACACCAGATGAGTTGAATCAGTTGCTCTGGCAACTGATATGTTATTCGCCCAAAATGCCTGTACGTTTTCACCAGCAGCAACTGTTGGATGAAGCCGAAAAATTCACTTTAAAAGCGAAGGATGATTATTTTGCTCATAGGGAATTGGATTTTAAGGGGTTTAAATGGGGAACTGGTAAATACAAAGTCTTGATTACTCATGGCTGGGGATCAAAAGCGGCCGATTTTGCCGAAATGATCACTGCGCTGCGGGAGATCGACAACCTTGAAATTATCGCTTTTGATGCACCCGGTAATGGCACTTCTGAAGGCGAGCTATCCAACTTGTTGTTATTCATCGAAGCTGTTAAAGCGATCATGCTGAACTACGGCAGCCCCGATATTTTTATAGGTCATTCTTTGGGCGGCATGGCAAATATGCTCGTAATAAAGGAAACGATGGTTAAGCCATCTTTATTGATCAGCCTGGCACCGCTGATTCGCCTGAAAGAAAATTTTGAAGCCAGCATGAGTGCTGCCGATGTGCCCTGTCCGGCACAGGAAGCCTATTTGAAGAGCTTTGAAACACACTTCGGTAAGCCGGCAGACCACTATAATTTAATTGATCGGTATAACTTCGGCGGCAGGCATTGGCTGGCATACGATCAAAACGACCTGATCTCACCTTATCTTTATATGGAGGAATTTCTAAATACAAATCGATCCATCGAAAGGCACAATTATGAAAATGCCGGGCACGAAAAGATAATAAAATCGCTTGAAATGATTAAGGATTTGACAGCGCAGGTAAACAAGGTATTGTTACCAGGTTAAAGACAGGGGAGATTACCCTTTCTATTTCCGGCCTTTGGTCAAATTTCCTTCTTCATGGCGCCTTCTGGGAACAGAATAATTTTGCGCACCATAAACAAAGCGGACGTTATGCGCGCGCATACCTCTGCGGATGTAATTAAAAAATTAAATCCGCCAAACCTGAAGCTATTGGCGGGACGGGGCAATATCTGAGCGCTTATGTAGGCGGCCAAAGCGAAGGCTAGGCACTCGGAAACATCGGGGCGAAGGCCTCTGCGCCAACCCTTCGAGGGAACCTCCGGCCGACACCCTTCTCCATATCATTCCCGATTGATGGCGCTTGCTGGAAATAAGAAATGCTCTTATTAAATAAGAGCATTGGTGTTCCCGAAGGGATTCGAACCCCCATCATCAGAACCGGAATCTGACATTCTATCCATTGAACTACGGGAACAATGTGGCCGCAAATATATAAAATTGATTTCAACGGGCCCCGGGATTTTTTAAAACCCTGGTTTTCATTTTTCGCGCCTTCTACGGAAACAATAAACATATCGTTAATTCCCGAGCCTTCTTATAGCCGATGGTGGTGCAGCCCGGCATTTGCTATGCAGCTGTGAAATATGCACAGCCCGGGAGCTTAAACATTAAACCTGAAATGCATAATATCACCATCCTGTACAATATAGGTTTTACCTTCAACAGCCAGCTTGCCGGCTTCCTTAATGGCAGCTTCTGACCCGCTGAACTTCACAAAATCCTCGTATTTGATCACCTCTGCACGGATAAATCCTTTTTCGAAATCGGTATGGATCACACCGGCAGCCTGCGGGGCTGTAAAGCCTTTGGTAATCGTCCATGCACGTACTTCCTGCACGCCGGCAGTAAAATAGGTGGCCAGGTTAAGCAGTTTATAAGCCGCTTTGATCAGCTTATTTACCCCGGATTCAGTTAAACCTAAATCATCCAAGAACATCTGGCGTTCTTCGTAGGTCTCCAGCTGTGCAATTTCTGATTCTATCTGGGCCGAAATGATCAGCACCTGTGCATTTTCCTCTTTTACAGCCGCCTTCACTTTTTCGACATAAGCATTCCCCGTATTTACGGCGGCTTCGTCCACATTGCAAACATACATTACCGGTTTAGCGGTCAACAGCCATATATCGGCAATGTATTCTTTATCTTCTTCGGCAACAGGAGCAGTACGGGCTGATTTACCTTCCAGCAAATGATTTCTGTAGATCGTTAAAACGTCGAAAGCTTTTTTAGCTTCTTTGTCCCCTCCTGTTTTAGCCATCTTTTCGATCTTGCTGATCTTTTTTTCTATCGAATCCAGGTCTTTCAACTGCAGTTCAGTATCGATGATCTCCTTATCGCGTATCGGGTCTACAGAACCATCCACATGGATCACGTTGTCGTTATCAAAGCAGCGCAGCACGTGAATAATGGCATTGGTAGCGCGTATATTGGCCAGAAACTGGTTGCCCAATCCTTCGCCTTTGCTTGCTCCTTTTACCAGTCCTGCTATATCGACGATTTCGATAACATTCGGTACGGTATTTTTCGGCTCCACTATTTCAACCAGCTTGGTCAAACGCTCGTCCGGAACCGTAATTATGCCCACATTCGGCTCGATCGTGCAAAAAGGAAAGTTAGCTGCCTGTGCTTTGGCATTTGATAAGCAATTAAAAAGTGTTGATTTACCCACATTTGGCAAACCTACTATCCCACATTGTAAACCCATTTTTTGTACTTAAACTCTAATATTTAAATTCTAAACTCTAATAATCCACCGCTCAAAAATCCCGCAAAGATAACAGAAAAAATCTGCCTGTAATTTGAAAAAATAAACGACTTTTGCGCAATATTACCGCAAAGCAAACAGATTTAATTACGATGTAAAAAAGAGGGCCTTTTATGGAAGAAATGGTTGAACAAATAGAACTATTGCTGGGACAGAACAATGAAGAACAGCTCCAGGAATACCTTAACAACCTTAATATATCAGATGTTGAAGTGCTGATAGGTGAACTTCCCGAATATGGCCCCCGGTTTATTGAGATACTTTCGATCAATCGCGCTGTTAACGTATTCCGCATCCTTGACTTTCCGGTACAGGAGCGCATCCTGAAAAAATTGTCGGGCACTAAAATAGCCGAGCTCATTAATGAGCTTCCTCCCGATGACCGTACATCCCTGTTTAGCGAACTGCATGGCGATACGGTAAAAGTATTGATCCAGCACCTTCCGCCCAATGACCGCAAGGAGGCATTAAGATTATTGGGTTATCAGGAAGACAGTGTGGGCAGGCTGATGACGCCTGATTACATCGCTGTAAAGAAAACCTGGAACGTTGAGCGTGTGCTCTATTACATACGTGAATTTGGGAAGAATTCAGAAACCATCGATGTGATCTATGTGATAGATAGCAATGGGGTATTGCTGGATGATATCAGGATACGCGAAATATTACTGGTAAGCCCCGAAACTAAGGTAAGCGCCCTGATGGATAACCGCCTGATCGCGCTGAACGTAAATGATCCGCAGCAGGAGGCAATCAACATATTCAGGATGAACAACCGCGTGGCTTTGCCGGTCACCGATGAACAAAATATTTTGCTGGGCATCGTTACTGTGGACGATATACTCTGGATAGCCAATGAGGAATATACCGAAGATATCCAGAAAATTGGCGGTACCGAGGCCCTGGATGAGCCTTACCTGGATATTAATTTATTCCGGCTGGTAAAAAAACGTGTTGGCTGGCTCATCGTTTTATTTTTGGGCGAAATGCTAACTGCTACGGCTATGGGTTACTTTGGAGACGAGATTGCCAGAGTGGTGGCATTGGCATTTTTCTTGCCGCTTATTATATCCAGCGGCGGTAATAGTGGTTCACAGGCTTCAACATTGATCATCCAGGCAATGGCTTTGGGCGAAGTAACGGTTGCCGATTGGTGGCGGGTTATGCGCCGCGAACTTGTCTCTGGGTTAATGCTTGGTGCAATATTAGGTATAATCGGTTTTTTTCGTATAACGATCTGGAGTTCATTCAGTACAATTTATGGGCCGCACTGGCTGCTTATTGCCATTACAGTTGGCCTGGCACTGATAGGTGTGGTGCTTTGGGGTTCACTGGCGGGCTCCATGCTTCCGCTGGCATTAAAAAGATTGGGCGCCGATCCGGCAACGTCTTCTGCTCCATTTGTAGCCACATTGGTTGACGTAACCGGATTGATAATTTATTTTACTATTGCCTCGGTGGTAATGCACACTATCCTTCATCCTTCCGTACCGATACATGCCTTGGTGCCATTGCACAATCCTGCAGCGAAAATGGCTCATTAGAAAAACAAAAAACCCTGCTTTTGGCAGGGTTTTTTTTATAATATCTTTTTTTAGTTTTTAAATTTCAAAAGAGAAATCGTCGTCGGCTGCTTTAGCTACTTCGGGTGATTCAGTGAATTCATACCGTTTTTCCACTACTTCCTGGTTGGTCTTAATGTATTCTACGGTTTCTTTTAGTCCTTCGGCAAATTTTTCAAAATCTTCCTTATATAAAAAGATCTTGTGTTTAATAAAAACGCCATCCTCCAAACGTTTTTTACTTTCAGTAATTGTAACGTAATAGTCGTTGGAACGTGTTGCTTTTACATCAAAAAAATAAGTTCTCTTCCCAGCCCTCACCTTCTTTGAGAAAACCTCTTCGCGCTCTCTGTTTTCAAAATCACCCATATTATAAAATTGTAATTAGTTTTTGATCGGCATAAATATAAATAAATTTTCAAAGTACAAGTATTAAAAACAATATTGTTGCATGTTTTTCAAACAATATGCTATATTTTTACGGCATCGGTCAACTTTTCAGGCATTTTCTTCCTCTTCCAGCAGTTGTTTTTCGTATAACTCAAAATATACTTTCTTTTGTTGCATCAATTGGTCATGGGTGCCCTGCTCAACAATTTCGCCGTTATCCATTACTAATATCTTGTCGGCATTTTTTATGGTCGATATCCGGTGAGCAATAATAATGCTGGTTTTATCCTGCATGATACTACCCAGGTTATTTAGAATTTCTTCTTCTGTACGGGTATCTACCGCCGATAAGCAATCATCAAATATCAGTATCTGCGGATGCTTTACGATCGCCCTTGCAATAGAAACACGTTGTTTTTGCCCGCCGGACAAGGTAACACCGCGTTCACCGATCAGCGTTTGAAAGCCTTGTTCAAGCTCCATAATGTTTTGATATACCGCCGCATCTTTTGCAGCCTGTTCAATGCGCGGCATATCCGGTACATCAGCACTAAAGGCGATATTATTAGCAATCGTATCCGAGAACAGGAAAACCTCCTGGGGCACAAAGCCTATCTGCGAGCGATAGGCCCCCAGGTTTAGCTGTTGTAGTGGCTGATCGTCAATCAGTATCCGGCCTCCTGTTGCATCGTACATGCGCATAATAAGATTAGCAATGGTCGACTTTCCCGATCCTGTACGGCCAATAATAGCAACCATTTGTCCGGGTTCGGCTCTAAAGGAGACATTTTTCAGAGCCTGTATGCCCGTGTCGGGGTAAAGGAAGGACACATTATCAAAGCTGATCCTGCCTTTTAGCGTGTGTGGGGCAAAATTTGGTGAAACGATCTCGGGCTGCTCATGTAAAAATTCATTGATCCTTTTTTGAGAGGCGGCCGCCCTTTGGATCAGTGAAGTTACCCATCCCAGGGACATTACAGGGAAAGTAAGCATATTGAGATATACAATAAACTCGGCGATATTACCCGGGGTAATGGTGCCTTTGATTACCTCAACACCGCCTACATACATAATGATCACATTACTTAACCCCACTAATAAAAGCATAACCGGGAAAAACAGGGCCTGGACCTTTACCAGCGACATGGAGTGTATTTTGTAATTTTCACTTTCGGCTGCAAATCTGTTGCGTACAGAATTTTCTCTCACATAGGATTTAATGATCCTGATGCCTGAAAAATTCTCCTGCACAAAACTCGATAGGGACGATAAACGCTGCTGTATTTTTTCGCTCCTGAAATGTATAATATTGTTTACATAGTAAATAGTAACCACCAGCACCGGCAGAGGCATAATAGAAAATATGGTGAGCCTTATATTTACGGTGAGCATAAAACAGATAGCGATGACGAAAAGCGCAACGGTATTAATGGTATACATGATGCCAGGACCCAGGTACATACGTACACGGCTTACATCTTCGGTGGCCCTGTTCATCAGGTCACCCGTATTATGGCGGCGGTAAAAGGCTAAGGATAACAGCTGGTAATGGTTGTAAATTTCGTTCTTGAGGTCGTATTCAATATGCCGCGACATCAGGATGATGGTTTGCCGCATCAGGAACAGGAATAAACCCCTGAAAAGGGCTAATGCAAGTACTATTCCGCCAAAAAGCAACATGCTATAACCAAATAGGTCATAAATAACAGCTTGCCTGTCAAACCCGGAGAATAAATGGTACAAGGAAATGTTTGCCGTCACCAAATCAAATGCGATACGGATAACAGAAGCGGTCAGCACCCCGAAAATATTGGAAATGATAACAAACAGGACACCCGGAATAAGCCGCCAGCGGTATTTGTAAAAGAATTTATTCAGATAAGCAAGACTCTTCATCGTTGTTTAGCAAAGGTAGGTTTTTTGCAGAAAGTCCATAGTCAATAGATCATTGTCCATAATTAAATCGAATACTTTGATATTAGCATTACAAATTACCGCTAGGTCTATAGTCATAAATTCGTTGTTCAAATCATTTACTAATTAAATAAGTTCAAATCACTCACTAATCAATCATTCATTAAATAAGTTCATTCACTGATTAAATAAGTTTGCCACAATCAAAAAAACCTATACTTTTGTCGCATCCCTTAATAATACGTTACTGCCAATAATGTCAGATCAAAATAACAACGAGTCACTGTTTGAGCAAATGAATGCTCACGGTCATCAAAAAATTGTGTTTTGTAATGATCCTGCTACTGGTTTAAAAGCCATAATTGCTATTCATGATACTACTTTGGGTCCTGCTTTGGGTGGCACACGCATGTGGGCCTATAAAACGGAGGCTGACGCTTTGAACGATGTGCTGCGCTTGTCAAAAAGCATGACCTATAAGGCGGCCGTTGCCGGTCTTAACCTGGGTGGTGGCAAAGCAGTGATCATTGGCGACTCGCACAAAGACAAAACTGAAGCGTTGCTGAGAAAGTTCGGGCGCTTTATCAAAAACCTGAACGGAGAATTTATAACAGCCGA
This sequence comes from Mucilaginibacter sp., assembly GCA_028287895.1. GTDB lineage: Bacteria > Bacteroidota > Bacteroidia > Sphingobacteriales > Sphingobacteriaceae > Mucilaginibacter. The sequence continues at coordinate 9,329 of JAQBOV010000009.1, forward strand.
AGATGTAGGTACTAATCCAAAGGATATGGAGTATATCCGCATGGAAACCCAGCATGTAATGGGAGTACCCGAAAGCATTGGCGGCAGCGGCGACCCTTCACCAATAACAGCATTGGGTGTTTTTATGGGCATCAAAGCTGCTGTAAAAGAACTCTATGGCAATGATAACCTGGCTGGCAGATCTGTTATTGTGCAGGGTATAGGTCATGTAGGTGAAAATCTGGTGCGTTTGCTCCGTGATGAAAATACCATGGTTTATGTAAGCGACATCAACGATGAGCGTACCGGCCAGGTAGCAAAAAAATATGGTGCACAGGCTGTTTCAAATAATACTATTTTTGACCTGGATGCAGATATTTATTCGCCATGTGCGCTGGGGGCAACGATCAATACGCAAACCATTAGTAAGCTTAAATATTCAATAATTGCCGGTTCAGCAAACAATCAGCTGGAAGATGAGTATATACATGGCAGGATGTTACTCGAAAAGGGGATATTGTTCGCTCCTGATTATGTGATCAACGCAGGCGGAGTGATCAATTGTTATTCGGAATTAATGGGATTCAGCAAAAAACGTACCTTGCAGCTTACTGAAAATATTTATGAAGCAACACGTAACGTATTAAAACTATCAAAGGCCGAAAATATTTCGACTATTGAAGCAGCTAATAAAATAGCCGAAAAACGTATATTGGATATTAAGAAAGTAAAATCAACCTATTAAATAATAAACAGGAGCAATCCAACAATCGTTCTTTATACTATGTTAAACAGAAGACATTTACGGGTAAAAGTATTGCAGGCGCTATATGCCTATCATCAGTCTGCCAATAAGGAAATAAAACAGCACGAAAAAAGCCTGCTTCAAAGCATTGATATGGTATATGAAATGTATATCTGGATGCTTTCCTTAATTTCGGAGGTGGCGCACTATGCAGAGAATGATGCAGAGGAAAGGGCGCACAAACACTTGCCAACAGCCGAAGACCTTGTACCTCAGCTCAAAATACTCGAAAACAGATTTATTACGTCCTTGGTTAAAAACGAGGAATTTTTGGGTGCGGTAAAAAAATATAAAGTTTCCTGGAGTTTTGAGCCCGAACTGGCAAAGTCACTGTTTACGATATTAAAGAATGCTGTAGAATATACCGAATATCTGCAAAAAAGCGGCGATACTATCCAAACCGATAAGGATATCATTAAATTTATTTTCAAAAAGGTGATCCTCAAGTCGCTGCTTGCCGAGCAGGTATTTGAAGATAAATTTATCTTTTGGCCGGTTGATAAGGATGTATTGCAGGCGCTGATAGCAAAAACGTTCAAGAATTTTTCTTATGATGACCCTAAGCTGAATAAACTGGCCGAAGTTACAGGCAACTGGGCGGATGACCGCGAGTTTATCGTCAACCTCTTTCAGCAGAGTATCCGGCATGATGAGGAATACCAGGAAATGATCAGTAAAAAGACCCAGAACTGGGAGCCTGAACGTATTGCGATGATGGACACTTTATTAATGAAAATGGCGATCGCTGAATTTATTAATTTTACATCGATCCCCGTTAAAGTAACTATAAATGAATACCTTGAAATATCCAAAGAGTTTAGTACACCTAAAAGTAATTCATTTATAAACGGTATCTTAGACAAGATTTTATACGAATTAAAAGCCGATAATATAATAAGGAAAGTGGGCAGAGGCTTAATTGAGGAATAACGTAAATTTGAATTAAGTAACAGACCGAAAAACAATTATTAAAAGAAGAATTACAATGATTAAGAAACTGTTTTTAGCCATCCTGGCAGTAAGTATGCTAATGGCCTGTAATAACTCAAATCAAGCAAGTAATTTATCAGCATCAACTACAGCAACGCCGGCCGATGCGCCTGTAATGAAGTTTGAAAAAGAAACGCATGATTTTGGTAAGATCAAGACAGGTGATAAAGTAACTTATGAGTTTAAATTTACCAATACAGGCAAATCTCCTTTAATCATTAAGGATGCAGTTGCTTCATGCGGCTGTACTAAACCCGAATGGCCCAATACGCCTATTAAACCGGGCGAAAATGCAGCTATAAAAGTAACGTTTAACAGTTTGGGAAAGATGGGTTTGCAGGATAAACAAATTACAATAACAGCCAATACCAACCCGGCCCAAAACCTGGTTCATTTAATTGGCGAAGTAGACGCGGTAAAATAATTTATAGATAAACATGATAGCAACAATTTTATTACAGGCTGGTGGTACCGGTGGTTTGGGTGGTTTAGGGTCATTTGTGCCCTTGGTACTGATCATCGTGGTATTTTATTTCTTTATGATACGCCCCCAGGTTAAAAAGCAAAAAGATCAGAAAAAGTACGTTGAAGAGTTGAAAAAAGGAGATAAAGTGATCACTACTGCAGGTATCCACGGTAAAATTGTAGATGTAGCAGAAACCACTTTTTTGGTTGAAACCGAAGGCGGGCATAAGATCCGGTTTGAAAAATCGGCTATTTCCTTAGAGTCGTCGAAAGCGTTAAATACGCCTCCGGCAGCTAAATAGGAATTTAAAGGTAAAAGGCGAAGGTAAAAGGACAAAGGTCTTAAGTGCTTACCTTTTACCTTTTACCTTTCGCCTTTTTTACCTTTTAAAATGGCAATTGTAAAATTATCGGCATCAGAACGGCGGCGTTTATCAGCATTTTTTACCTGCCTGGTATTAGCAGCTTTGGCATGGGTTTTTACAACGCTGTCCAATACTTATAATTTTACGGTCAAGGAGGTCTTATCCTATAAAAATGCTCCTCAAAAGCGCGCCTTTCATTCGCTGCAGCCCGATACCATTAACACCACTTTGCAAGGAACAGGCTGGCAAATGCTTTTCTCAAGAATGAACAAGCAGAATAAAACCATTAGTGTCGATCTTAGTACGCTGGAGAATAAAGATTATGTGGTGCTCAGTTCACAGTTGAAACAGATCAATGATAAAAAAGAGTTTGATGAACAGGTTGTAACTTTCAGTCCGGATACACTTTACTTTGATTTCTCAAACAGGGCCGTTAAAAGAGTTCCTGTACAACTGGTGTCGGATATAAAATACCAGCGGCAATTCGCACAATCAAATGATATTTCTATTAAGCCATCTTATGTCACCTTAAGTGGCCCTGGCAACCTGATCGATGATATAAAAGCCTGGAATACCGACTCGCTGCGCCTTGATAGTGTAAACGAAACGGTTAAAGCCCGTTTAGATCTGCAGCAGGCTAAAGAAGGGAATATAGGCATTTATCCAAAATCAGTTCAGGTTGTCCTTCCGGTTGATGAGTTTACAGAGAAGACGATATCGGTCCCGGTAAAACTGATCAATAATCGCGATTACCATAAAGTAAAGATATTCCCTCAAAAAGTCAAGGTCACTTTCACCACTTCGTTAAGCAGGTATGCCCAAATGGATGAGGACTTTTTTGAAGCTTCGGCTGATCTTAGTCTCTGGCGCGATCGTGGTTATACCACCTTACCTGTAAAGCTTACACGACTGCCATCATATTGTAAAATAGTAAAGATCGAGCCGCAAAGTATTGATTTTATCGTTAGAAAATAAATGCTGAAAATAGGTATAACCGGGAACATCGGCAGTGGTAAAACCACTGTAAGCAAGATATTTGAAGTATTGGAAATCCCGGTTTTTTACGCGGACAATGCAGCCAAAAAAGTGATGGCAGAGGATACGGTCCTTATTGCTGCCATAAAGTCGTCTTTTGGTGCCGAAGCTTACTTTAAAGATGGCACATTAAACCGCAAGCATATTGCGTCTGTTGTTTTTAATGATGAAACCCGGCTGGCTAAATTGAACTCAATTGTGCACCCGGCCGTTTTCAGAGCATTTGATACCTGGGTAGGGCAAATGAAGAATGCACCTTATGTGATAAAGGAAGCGGCACTTTTATTCGAAAGTAGTTCATACCAAATGTGCGACTATTCGGTGATGGTTACTGCCCCGCTTGAATTGAGAATGCAGCGGGTAATACAGCGGGATGGCTTAACACGCACTGAAGTAGAAAGCCGTAATGCCAGGCAATTTTCCCAGGAAAAGAAAGTCCAGCTGGCCAATTATGTGATCCGTAATGATGATACCGAACTGGTTATTCCGCAAGTATTGGAATTACACCGCCAGTTTTTATCCCTTATTTAGTCATTATGTCATTGGTCATCAGTCATTTTTTTGCGTTTTACTTCATGAACTATACTAATGACTAATGCCAAGTGACAACGTGATAATCGACGATTTTGTTTATTTTGATGAAAAAGGTCTCTATTGTAAATACGGCAGTTTTTACATCGACCCGCGGCAGCCGGTAAAAACAGCAGTCATCTCGCATGCCCACGCCGACCATGCAGTTGCAGGCAATAACGAAGTGTACTGCACCGGAGCTACTGCTGCATTTATGCAATTGCGGTATGGTAAAAATGCCGCAAAGGAACTTAAAATCGCCCCTTATCATCAGCCTTTTACAATTAACGGGGTGCAGATCACCTTTGTGCCTGCCGGACACATTTTAGGGTCCGCTCAAATATTAATCGAATACCGGGGAATAAGATATTTGTATACCGGCGATTATAAATTACAGCCTGATGCTACCTGTGAACCGCTGGAATGGGTAAAAGCCGATGTTTTGATAACTGAAAGCACTTTTGCCAACCCGGACATCCTGCATCCTGATCCAATAGCCGAAATACAAAAGCTGAATGATATAAAAAGTAATATATTGTTAGGCGCTTACGGACTGGGCAAGAGCCAGAGGTTAATTAATCTCATCTCGGAGCATGTCCGGCAAAAAACCATGCTGGTGCATCACCGTATTATGCCGTTAAATGCCGTTTATGAGAAAATGGGCTTTTCGCCCGGCAGATACCAGCTTTATAGCCGCAAACTGATGAAAAACCAACAGGAATATGTATACATCGTTCCCCCTTTTACATTTGATAGTTATTCGAGGGCCACGGGGGTAAAGCGCTTGTTTGCTTCGGGGTGGAAAAATTTGCAGGTCAACGGAAATGACACCTTGTTTATTTCCGATCATGCCGACTGGAATGATATTCTGATAACTATTGAACACACGCAACCACAACAAGTGTGGACGCTGCATGGCGACGGTAGCTATTTAAGAAAACATTTCGGCAATACTATCTTTGTAAAATTGTTGAATTAGGGATGCTGAAGGAAAATATAGATTATTACATCAATGAAGATGGTAATTTTGTTTTTACCAGGGAATATCATTTAAAGCGGGGCTACTGCTGTAAAAATAAATGTTTGCATTGCCCCTGGGATTACGGAAAACCGAGGGAATCAAAACAAATTAAGAAATAATAGGCATCTTTGTATTAAGCAACCATTAAGCAAAGATTATCATGCACATCGAACAAGAAATACAAAGTACAAACTTTGAGGATAACTATCACAAAGCGGTTGTTAATATTACTTATACTTATGGTTGGCTCAATAATGTTTTTCGTTGTAAGTTTGAAAAACATAACCTTACTAACCAGCAATTTAATGTACTGCGTATACTCCGGGGGCAATACCCCAAAGCCGCTACAGTAAACCTGATAAAAGAACGGATGCTTGATAAAATGTCAGACGCCTCACGCATTGTCGATCGCCTGGTTCAAAAAGGCCTGGTATCGCGCTGCACAAATAATAAAGACCGCAGAGCTGTGGATATACAAATCAGTGATTTGGGTCTGGATATCCTTTCGAAAATGGATGTTGAATTCAAAACTAAAGAGGTCCTTAAAAATAACCTGAGCGAAGCAGAAGCGGAGAAACTGAGCGAACTGCTCGATAAATTGAGAGGATAGTTTACAGGCTAAAGGTGAAAGCCGAAAGGTTTGATTTCCCGGTGAACAATCTTCTGCAACATGCATAATCAATAAGCAAGGCGAACAGGATATATTGCTACCCCAAGCCGGCCAATGTTACAAACCCACCTTTATCCCTTATCCTTTATCTTTGGCCTTTTACCGCTTTATAATTCGCTTACAAAGCCCACCAAAGCTATGCCAACGCCCAATAGCACTGCAATCATTTTCCGGACGGTAAATTTATGATCCGAGCTTGACTCGAATAGGATAGTGGTTGATATATGCAGGAATATTCCGATCACTACACCCATTATCCGGTTAAAGTAATGTTGTAGATTACCGATTCCACCTATACTGAGTTCATTGCTGAAAAAGTAACCGGCAGGAGCCATAATGGCGAACAATACAACATAAAATACGGTCTTATTTTTACTTTGTTTATTGGCAAGCAATACGGTGGCCAGTGCAAATGAGGCGGGAACATGGTGCAGGGCTATACCCCATACCAATTGGTTTTGATTGCCTTCAGCTATCGGCATGCCTTCCAGAAAAGCGTGAATACACAAGCTGATGAGTATTCCTAAAGGGAAGGCAATGTGCTCATGATCCGGCTTGTGCATGTGGCCATGCTCTATCCCTTCCGAGAATTGTTCCAGCACGATCTGGAATAAAAAGCCAATAAGAATAAATACGCCCACATAGTTGTCATTGCCATGATAGGCATCCGGTATTAAATGCAGAACTGTAATTCCAAACAGGAATGCCCCGCTAAAAGACAACACCAGCTTTAAATTTTGATGATTATTGCTTTTAAACAGAAACACAGACATGCCGCCTGCAAAAGCACCTAAGAATAAAACAATTACTTTCCAGAGAATCATTAGAAATAGGGGTGTAGTTTTTTAAATAATAAAGCGAATAGGGAACCTACCAGGATGCCGTACAAGGCTCCTATAGTGACATCAATCGGAAAGTGCACGCCAACATATACCTGTGCAAAACAAATCGACCCTGCCCACAAAGCTGCCCATAATGCAATCCAGCGCCATCTTCTGAAAAAGACCAGGATTAAAAAAGAGGCCATAGCAAAATGGTCGGTGGCATGGGTTGACGGGAAGCTGTAACCTGTTCCGCAGGGCACGCGGCTTATATCCGTTTGCGACACGATGGGATCCCGGCAGGGTCTTAAACGTTTCACCTGGTATTTAAATAGCTCTGCACTCGTAAAATCAGCGAAGCCTGCCGAAAGAGCCAACAATACGATAATGAGGATGCCTTTTTTCTTATATCGCCACAGGCAAAAAACTAAAATGAACACATACAACGGTATCCAAAATCGGGGATTGCGCAGCAAGGGCATCAGCCAGTCAAAAAAAGGATTGCCCAGGTCATGGTTAATAAAGTGAAATAAATGCCGGTCTAACTGTAAAAGGTGTTCAAGCATCGGATCTTCGCAAATAAATATTAAACGGTCTGAATGATCGGTGTCGAACTTCTCCAGGCTGTAGCCGCCAAAATTAGTCATTATTTCAAAACCGCTCGGTTCAAAAAATCGCTTAAAGTCATTCCATCGTAAAAGTGCTTGCTATTTCCTGATTATTTTACGAGAGATGGTGTTTACATGGGTCTTTGACCGGAAGCATAAACCAGTCATGGCCATCGTGTTTTCGCAGAGTCACAAATATGGCCATTTAGTGAAATAAGGTTAAACAATCCGGATTTATACCTCTTATCGGTCAAATATTTTTAATTTTGCAGGTAAATAATTTAACACTTTGACTTTAATAAAATCAATTTCTGGGATACGCGGCACGATAGGCGGCGCTGCAGGTGATGGCTTAACGCCATTGGATATTGTAAAATTTACTTCTGCTTTCGGTACCTGGGCAATAAAAAGGTCGGGTAAAAAAAAGATCGTTGTAGGTCGTGACGCGCGTATATCGGGCGTTATGGTCAATAACCTGGTAATAGGTACTTTGCAGGGATTGGGTATTGATGTGATTGACCTTGGACTCTCCACAACGCCAACCGTAGAAGTGGCAGTTCCCTGCGAACAGGCCGCCGGCGGGATCATCCTGACGGCAAGTCATAACCCTAAACAGTGGAACGCCCTGAAACTGCTTAATCACGAAGGTGAGTTTATAAGCGATGCTGATGGCAAAGAAGTACTTGAAATTGCTGAAAACAGTGATTTTAAATATGCTGATGTAAATGATTTAGGCAAAGTGAGTAATGATAACAGCTATCTTAAAAAGCATATAGCACAGGTATTGGCTTTGCCACTGGTGGATGTAGGGGCCATAACTAAAGCAAATTTCAGCGTCGTAATTGATTGCGTTAACTCAACCGGCGGGATCTTTATCCCTGCTTTATTAGAGGCCCTGGGTGTAAAAACGGTTCATAAGCTATATTGTGAGCCAGACGGTAACTTTGCGCACCATCCTGAGCCATTGCCTGAAAATTTGATCGCATTATCGCATGAAGTTGTAAAAGTGCGGGCTGACATTGGTATCGCGGTCGATCCTGATGTTGACCGCTTAGCCTTTGTTTGCGAAGATGGCAATATGTTTGGTGAGGAATACACCTTAGTTGCCGTTGCCGACTATATATTAAAAAATAAAAAAGGTAACACGGTATCCAATCTGTCATCAACCCGTGCCCTGCGTGATGTAACTGAAAACGCAGGAGGAGAATATCATGCTGCGGCTGTGGGCGAGGTAAATGTGGTCAACAAGATGAAAGAAGTTAATGCAGTAATTGGCGGGGAAGGCAACGGCGGGGTGATCTATCCTGAGTTGCATTATGGCCGTGATGCTTTAGTGGGCATAGCGCTGTTTTTAACCTATCTTGCTAAATACGGCAAATCGGTTTCTAATTTAAGAAGCACTTATCCGGGCTATTTTATCTCAAAAAATAAAATAACGCTGACACCGGAAATGGATATTGATAATCTGTTGCTTAAGGTAGAAGAAAAATATAAAAAGCAACCTCATTCAACGATTGACGGCTTAAAAATAGAGTTTGATAAAGAATGGGTACATTTGCGCAGGTCAAATACCGAACCTATTATCCGCATCTATTCAGAAGGAAATTCTGAAACAGTAGCCGATAATCTGGCAAATAAGATCATAACCGATATAAAAGACATACTGAATTTAAAGGAGTAAATTATTGAAGGATTGAATGATTGATTTGATCCGTCAACAGAAGCTCAATAATCAATAACTCAATAACTAACCGATGCGTGTTTATTTAGACAATGCTGCTACTACACCTATAGACCCCGAAGTTTTGAAAGAAATGTATACGGTTATGGAGAACTGTTATGGTAATCCGTCATCCATACATGGACATGGCCGCCAGGCGAGGTCATTGGTAGAGAAAGCCCGTAAAACGATCGCTAACTTGTTGCACACTTCGCCTGCCGAGATATTTTTTACCTCCGGAGGAACTGAGGCTGATAACACGGCTATAAGGTGCGGCATCGTGGACAACAATGTAAAACATGCCATTTCAAGCCGGTTGGAGCACCATGCGGTAATACATACGCTGGAATCGATGGAGAAAGCAGGGACGATTAAATTAAGCCTGGTTAATACAGATAGCAAAGGGAATATCGATTACAGTCACCTGGAAGAATTATTGAAAAACAATGAACGCAGTTTTGTCTCATTGATGCATGCCAATAACGAGTTAGGCACTATTAGCGATATGGAACGCATTGGTGAGCTGAGCGAGCATTACCATGCGATCTATCATGCTGACACGGTACAAACAATGGGGCATTACCGCCACGATCTTAGTAAGCTAAAAACACACTTTATGGTTTGTGCTGCACATAAGCTGCATGGCCCAAAGGGGATAGGCTTTTTGCACGTAAATCATCGCATCAAAATAAAACCCTTTATTTATGGCGGTGCACAGGAACGCAATATGCGCGGCGGAACAGAAAATGTTTATGGCATTGTAGGTCTGGCCAAAGCGCTTGAAATTGCCTATGCAGAAATGGAGCAGCATCATAGCCATATTCAGTCACTTAAAACCTACATGATCGAACAGTTAAGAGCTCAGGTTCCCGGTGTTGATTTTAATGGGGAGACAGCTCCTGATAAAAGTTTATATACCGTATTAAACGTGTCATTCCCGTGCAGTGATATGGCCGATATGTTGTTATTTAACCTGGATATTGCAGGTATTTCGGCATCAGGCGGCAGTGCATGCAGTTCGGGTACCGATATAGGGTCACATGTATTGAATGCGATAGGGGGTGATCCTTCGCGCCCGTCGGTACGCTTTTCCTTCTCCAAATATAATACAAAAGAAGAAGTGGATTATACCGTAGCTAAACTACGGGAGTTGTGCATGGCCTATGCCTGATGAATTTGGCCTGTGACCTACCCGGAAGCTGTTCCACTTTGAGAAAAAAATAAAACAATCAGGTAATCGGAGGGGTTTATATTTTAGTAAGAAAGGGTAAACCTATGATAACTACAAAGAATAAATCCGGCCACGAGCAGGATAAGAAAAATAAAAAGGAAACGCCCCGGCGCGGCGATATGCCGAAAGAAAACCCCGGAGAACGTACCTCAGAGGAGGAGATTCTTTATCCTCACGAAAGCGAGGCAGCCCCGCAAAGAGAGGGCGCAGATACCTCGTTTACTGAACGTAATGATGTAACTCCTCCTGATAAAAAGGAGTTCCCCTCAGTCGGGCCGGCAAAAACTGATTTTGAAGCCCGGAAACTGGGACGAACCACTGGCCGTATGATCGGCCATGAACCAGGTACCGAGAGTATATAATTGATTTATTTTCTTAAGATTAAAAGCAACAAGGGTTATCGGCAGATAGCCTTTGTTGTCTAGCAGATTTTCTACAAAGTAAATGCAGCCCTGGGGTGTTTAATCATTAAATTATAAGGTCATGAATGAATATTTGGAGCCTGATGGAAAGCAGGACGATAAACAATCGAAAAAAGAAAAGGGAATTTGTGATGATCCCTTAACCAATCCGGGCGCGGGTACAGACCTGAAAAAAAAGGATTCGGATAAAAAGAAAGTATTGCATGAAGATGGAAGCCTTGCTGAGCTGCCGGATCAGAATGTAGAAGGTGGGGGTGCCTTGGAGGGTACCGTTGGGTTAGGCAATTAACGATATAAATAAAAAACAGCCAGGTTAAAATAACCCGGCTGTTTTTTTATAATAAGAATTCCTGCTTAAAATCATTAATTCTGCATCATCTTTAAAAATGATGCTAATTTCTCTTTCATTTCCCTTCGGTCAACTATAAAATCAAGAAAACCATGTTCTTGTACAAATTCAGCCGTTTGGAAACCTTTCGGCAAATCTTTTTTGATCGTTTCTTTGATCACCCGCGGACCTGCGAAACCAATTAATGAACCCGGTTCGGCAATATTAATATCACCCAACATAGCATATGATGCGGTGACACCACCTGTTGTAGGATCGGTAAGTAAGGATATGTAGGGTATTTTAGCCTGTCCGAGCAATGCCAGTTTAGCTGATGTTTTAGCCATTTGCATTAATGAGAATGCCGCTTCCATCATGCGGGCACCGCCAGATTTGGAGATCATTAAAAAGGGTACTTTGTTCGCTATACAATAATCAATAGAACGTGCAATTTTCTCGCCGACCACCGATCCCATCGAGCCACCAATAAAGTTAAAATCCATACAGGCAATCACCAGGTCCTGCCCGTCAATTTTGCCTGCACCGGCACGTATGGCATCATTAAGGCCGGTCTTGCTGATAGTTTCGGCAAGTCTGTCTACATATTTTTTTGTGTCCTCAAAGTGCAGCGGATCCCCCGACCGTAAATTCGGGTCTAATTCTATGAATTCGTTATCATCAAAAAGAATAGCAAAATACTCTTTTGAACCGATGCGGATATGGTAACCACAATAATGGCAAACATATTGGTTTTCAACTTGTTCGGTATAGTGCAGTGGTTTTTTACAATTCGGGCATTTATTCCAGATTCCGTCCGGGGCTTCTTTCTTTTCCTCGGTAGTCGTAATTATCCCTTTTGATTCTCGTTTAAACCAGGTCATATCGTTATCTGTCTCTTCCAATTTAGTGCAAAGAAACGAAAAATATTATACAAGTAGCGTTATAAGGTTGTAAAGCTTAAAGCAGCTCCAAATGTTTTAACAGGCATGAAAATTAATACCAAAACTGAATTATCGTGATTCTTATATCAAATTCTCAATAATCTGACTTTCAATGCCACGATTATTTCAAACGTTTCAAAAATCGCAACTTTTTCAACAATTTTAACTATTCATAATCATTAATTTATAACTTCGGGCCCCAAAGAAACACGAATGGATTTAAAAAATTATACGGGTGTTCTGCACGGCGACCAGGTGCAGGAACTGTTTGAAATTGCTAAAAAGCATCAATTTGCTTTGCCTGCAGTAAATGTAATAGGTACCAACTCTATTAATGCTGTAATGGAAACTGCCAAGGCTGTTAATTCGCCGGTAATTATTCAGTTATCACATGGTGGTGCACAGTTTTACGCCGGTAAATCACTGGATAACTCTAAGCTGCAGGCCTGCATTTTAGGTGCTGTTTCAGCTGCAAGGCACGCCCACCTTTTAGCTGAGCATTATGGGGTGGCTGTAATTATGCACACTGACCATGCTTCCAAAAAATTCCTGCCCTGGATAGACGGACTGCTTGACTACGGCGAAAAATTCTTTGCCGAAACGGGTAAGCCATTATTTTCATCGCATATGCTGGATCTTTCAGAGGAACCTATCGCCGAAAATATCGAGATATCAGCCAAATATTTATCCCGTATGGCAAAATTAGGCATGACACTTGAAATCGAGTTAGGGGTAACAGGTGGTGAAGAAGATGGTGTTGATAACACTGATGTAGATAGTTCCCGTTTGTATACACAGCCCGAAGATGTAGCCTATTCATACGAAGAACTTTCAAAAGTAAGTCATCGTTTTACAGTTGCTGCTGCTTTTGGTAACGTGCACGGTGTTTATAAACCAGGTAATGTAAAATTGCAGCCGGTTATTTTGCACAACTCACAAGCGTATGTAAAAGATAAATACAGTCTGAGTGCGGAGAAACCGATCAACTTTGTGTTTCATGGTGGTTCGGGTTCAAGCCAGGCCGAAATTCGCGAGGCAATATCTTACGGCGCTATCAAAATGAATATCGATACCGATATGCAATGGGCTTTCTGGGAAGGTATTAAAGATTATTACCAATCAAAAGAAGGCTACCTGCAATCACAAATAGGTAGTCCTGAGGGTGAGGATTCGCCAAATAAAAAGTATTATGATCCGCGTGTATGGCTGCGTAAAGGCGAAGAAACTTTTGTTAAGCGTCTTACTGCCGCTTTCGAGGATCTCAATTGCCTTAATGTAAACGGCAGGTTATAAACGATATTTTGCAAAATAAAAACGTCAATGCGCTCTGTATTGACGTTTTTTTATGGATAGTAATTAGTTAGACGCATTTAAACCGAATAAAAATGCCCCAAAAAGTACACGTAAATAAAGTAACTGATCCTGCCGATCTTGAGCGGGTTTTTGCCATAAGACGCGAAGTATTTGTTGGCGAACAAAATTGTCCGCCTGAACTGGAGTGGGAACATGAAGATGAATCCAATCATTTTTTAGCTACCGTTGACGGCATACCCGCCGGTGCATCGCGCTGGCGTAAAACAGATAAAGGATATAAACTGGAGCGTTTCGCAGTGCTTAAGAATTTCAGAGGGCACGGAGTAGGGCAGGCTTTAGTACAAACCGTTTTAGATGATCTGCCTGCTGACGCTGATTACGTGTATTTGCATGCGCAGGTGCAAGCCGTAACTTTATATGAAAGATTTGGTTTTGTAAAAACCGGCCCGGAATTTGAAGAAGCGGGAATATGGCATTATAAAATGATAAGGAAATGATTCGGATTTCGGGAGGTTGGTTTCGGACTGTTTTTATTTCATGGCCAACTACTGAAATGGCCAAGAATTAAGAAGTGTTTTTATAAAAAACTATTTCATTTCGACAAGCCAGCGGGGGCCCAATGAGCCAGGAGAACTTAGCAATAGCAAAGGGAACTATGAAAGCCGTATAAGGTTTCTCATCTGCGTCCATAACAAGAAACCTCGGCAGGAAATGACCTGGGTTTTTTGCTAAAGTATGCTAACCAAACACCTTCAGCGAGTAATCCATTGCTTCCCGTAGTTTATCCATATCAAGCCCCAGGTCGATTTTTTGCGATTGGAGGTAAGCGATTACGTTTTCGGTTGCCATGTTGCCTGTAAGCTCATCTTTGGCCATAGGGCAGCCGCCATAGCCTTTAAGAGCGGTGTCAAACCGTTTGCAGCCGCTTCGATAAGCAGCTTCTATTTTTTCGCGCCAGGCCTCAGGCCTTGAATGAAGATGCACCCCGAATATTGTTTCCGGAAACTGATCCGACAATAATCCATACAAGCTTTCGATCTGCCCGGGGGTAGCTATGCCGATTGTATCAGCCAGTGAAATATATCGTATGCCTTCGCCAATTAGTTCTTTTGCCCGTTGCAGCACCATATCGTTGCTCCATTGGTCACCATAAGGGTTGCCAAAACCCATAGAGAGGTAAACCAGCAGGTCTTTTCCCGTTCTATCACTTAATGCTTTAATCCTTTTCACCGTTTCAAATGCTTCATCAATGCTGGAATTAGCATTCCGATACTGAAAAGTTTCGGATATGGAGAAAGGGAAACCTAAATAACTGATCTGCCCGTGCCTGGCAGCCTGTTCTGCTCCGCGATAATTGGCAATAATCGCTAATAATTTTGAACGGGAATTGTCGAGATTAAGTTGATCTAAAACAGCCGCCGTATCCTGCATTTGAGGGATGGCTTTTGCCGAAACAAAACTCCCGAAATCTATCGTGTCAAAGCCCACCTGCAGTAACAGATTAATATATGCCGCTTTTACATCCGTTGGTATAAAGGTGCTAAGCCCCTGCATCGCATCCCTGGGGCATTCTGTAATTTGTATATGCCAGGCCATTCTTTGATGTTGCTAAAATTTAGGCTGATTAATAGCGGATTTGTGTTCGATGCCTTCATGAAGTTCGGCTGTCAGGGTGCCTAAATACCTTTCAAACGACGCTATTACTTTGCGTGCATCTTTTGAAACAGATCTTGATTCGCCGGTAGCCTTTTGATACATATCATAAAGGGTCAGTCTCATGTTGCCATTTTCTGTCGGGCGGAAAAATACAACATTTTGGACCGTATAACGATACCGGCCATTTTTCATATCAATGGTGACAGCAAACTGAACCGTGAATACCTCTACGTTGTCAAGATCATTGCCTGTTGTAACGGGATTGATATTTAAATCCTGGGTACTGGTGAATATTAATTTCCCTTCCTGCTCATACCCATAAGTTTGCTGGAAATTTTTTGCCGCCATAAATTGCAGGGCACGTATGTATATCAAGCTCACTTTAATGCCGCTGTCTACTTTAACAGTTTTTTGATAATAAGCATTATTACCGTCAATTTGTAGCTTAACTGAATCGGTTTGTGGTCTTGTTGCAGCACTATTAGCCTGGTAAGTACGCTCATATGCATTCTGGGCGCTGGAAATATAAACTGTGAAAGCCAGTATAAAGCTAAGAAAGAATGTTTTCATAAGTCACTACTATTTAGCTAAGATAACAGGTTGTATAATTTTTATTAACCGGTAATCATCCTAATCTTCTTTTATGTCACTACAATGAAGATTGAAAGCATATTTATTTAATCAGTCTTTGGCAAAGGTTCATTTTCCTGCGGGACAGCTTCTTTGACAAACCTCCTGATGATAAGCCGCGAACCGCCATTGTTACTGACATAACTTCCTATCCAATTGATAAAAACGATTACTTTATTCCTGAACCCTAAAAGTGAGATAAGGTGCACAAACATCCATATCAACCATGCAAAAAATCCCTGGAATCTGATCTTGCCCAGATCAGCAACAGCCTTATTGCGGCCTATGGTGGCTAATG
This sequence comes from Mucilaginibacter sp., assembly GCA_028287895.1. Taxonomy (GTDB): domain Bacteria; phylum Bacteroidota; class Bacteroidia; order Sphingobacteriales; family Sphingobacteriaceae; genus Mucilaginibacter. The sequence goes on from JAQBOV010000009.1 coordinate 25,198, forward strand.
ATCCTTTGTCAAAGTATTTAAAGGGCAGGGTGGCTTCCCCTTTAATGATCCGAAGTATATTCTTACCCGTGGCTTTACCCATTTGTATGGCCACCTGCGCCACACCCGGATGTCCCTTAGGGGTATCACTGGTGATCATGGCGGCTACATCGCCTATCGCAAAAATATTCGGATATCCTTCAACCCGGCAGATGTTATCGGTTCGGATGCGGTTGCCTCTGACGATAATATCCTTATTTAGTCCTTCAGGCACATTGCCCATAACCCCGGCAGACCATATCACATTCCTGGTGCGGATGCTTTTACCGCCCTCGAATTTTATTGTATCACCATCGTAGTTTTCCACCTTTACATTCAGCAATACCTCAACGCCCATTTTTGTCAGGAAATCTTTTGCAGCTTGCGAAGCCTGATCTGACATGGAGCCTAAAACTTTCGGTAAAAAATCTACCAGGTAAACCTTCATCTCTTCTTTTTTCAATTCAGGATAATCCTTGGTCAGGATATGCTTTCTTAATTCCGCCAATGCCCCTGCTAATTCAACCCCGGTTGGACCTGCACCGACCAATACAAAGCTCAGGTAAGGTTCACGTTCTTCTTTGGTTTGTTTTAATACAGCCTCTTCCAGATTTTGCAGAATCATATACCGTAAATCAAGTGCTTCCGGCACTGATTTCATCGGCATGGCATGGTGCTCAACATCCTTATTGCCAAAGAAATTGGTGGTCGATCCTGTGGCTAACACAAGATAATCGTATGCAATTTCGCCGATAGTCGTATCCATGGTGTTTTTATCAACATTTACTTTGGTTACTTCCGCTACCCTGAAACGGAAATTTTTTTGACTATCAAAGTTTTTCCGGAGAGAAAATGCAATTGATCCGGCTTCAAGGCTCCCGGTGGCAACCTGGTAAAGCAGGGGTTGAAAAGTGTGATAATTGTGCTTATCCAGCATTAATACTTCTACTGGTTCATCGGCTAACGCATTGGCTACTTCGAGGCCGCCGAAACCGCCGCCTATAATTACTACTAATGGGAATCGGGATGCATTAGTTGTTTCCATTTTTTATGTATTAATCAGTATATAGCTAAAACAAAAAAGGCTCCAAATGTTGTTTGGAGCCTTCAGATAAATTCATATAGGTCTTATCTCAGATCCTTTTTGCCAAAATCGATAATTACCGGTGTTGCAATACAGATCGACGAGTAAGTGCCGAAACATACCCCAACGAGTAATGCGAACGAGAATCCACGGATCACATCGCCACCAAATATGAACAATATGATCAGTACAAACAACACAGTAAGCGCGGTGATAATGGTACGGCTTAATGTTTTATTGATCGCATGGTTGATCACCTCCTTCGGATCATCTGTACTTGAGTGATGCAGGTGAAGGAATTCACGGATACGGTCAAATACAACCACGGTATCGTTGATAGAATAGCCAATTACTGTCAGTATGGCTGCTATAAATGATTGGTCAATATCAAGGAAAGGGATCACATTTCTAAACAGCGAGAAGAACGAAAGTACCATCAACGCATCATGCGCTGTGGCCACCATCGCTCCCAAACTGAACTGCCATTTACGGAACCGGATCAATATATAAACCGAGATAACGATTATAGCAAAAAGCACTGTCCAGAAGGCGGATTTTTTAAGTCCTTCGGCTATGGTTGCTTTTACTTTCTGGAACCTGATAATATTCGCCTTGGTAATCTTAGTAGCTGGTTGTTTGCTCAAAGCATCAATCAGTGTGTTTTCAACTTTGTTATCAGCCGTACTACCGTTATCTTCGATCAGGTATTTGGTAGTGATGGCTATTTTATCGGTACCAAAGGTTTTGACTTCACTTGCCCCCAAAACCTTGTCAATAGCACCATGTACATCCTGGGTAGTTACGTTTTTATTATCAAACTGAACGACATAGGTACGGCCACCCACAAAGTCAACCCCATAATTAAAGCCCTGGGTGAACATCGATACAATACCGGCAGTGATAAATGCACCTGAGAATATATAAAACTTAAAACGGTTTTTTACGAAAGCATAATTAGCATTCTTAAAGGTATGTGAGCTCCATGGATTCGAGAATTTAATATCCCATCCCTTGGTGATCATCCATTCAAAAATAAGCCTTGATATCAGTAATGAACAGAATAACGAAGTAATAATACCGATCATTAATACCACCGCAAATCCTTTTATAGGGCCGCTTCCGAATACAAGCAGTATCAAACCGGTTAAAAAGGTACTGATGTTTGAATCCAATATGGAGGATAATGCGTGTTTGAAACCATCAGCAACAGCCAGTTTGATGGATTTGCCCAAGGCCAGTTCCTCACGGACACGTTCATAGATCAGCACGTTGGCATCAACCGATATACCCAGGGTTAATACGATCCCTGCAACGCCCGGCATGGTTAATACGGCATTTAAGCTGATCAGTACACCCATCAGAAAGAATACGTTCACAATTACAGCGGCTACAGCAATTGTACCGGCCCGGTTGTAATAGGCGATCATAAATATAAGCACTACAACAAAGCCTAATACCGATGATAATAAACCGGCGTGGATGGCCTGCTGACCCAAAGTCGGTCCTACCGTATCCTCAGAAACGATAATAGCAGGGGCAGGCAGGCGCCCGGCTTTTAATACGTTGGCTAAATCCTTGGTATCTTCCTGGGTGAAATTTCCGCCTGATATAGAGGAAACACCACCTGAAATTTCATTTTGCACGCTCGGCGCCGAGTAAACATTGTCATCGAGTACAATAGCAATGGCTTGCGGCTCTTTATGTGATGGGCTTGGAGCAGCTTCTGCAGTTACCTGTTTCCATTTTTGTGCACCCTGGGGGTTCATATACATGGTTACTTCCCATCCGCCCTTGGTTTGGTCTACATCGCTTCTGGCATCGTTTATCACATCACCGGTAAGCACAGGGCCGTTTTCAGCACCTGCTAACCTGACAGCGTATAGCTCAAATATCTTGGTTTTCTCAACCGGCTTTACCCCCCACAGGAATTTCATGCTTTGCGGAATGACCGCTTTAACCTCGGGACTGCGCAGGTAAGCGTTTACTTTAGCCGTATCCTTCTGCGCTGAATAACCGACGATAGGTCCCGGACGTAATTCCTGCTGTCCGTTTTGTCCCGGATAGGTAGCTAACTGCATTACGGTAAACAATGGGTTTTGCGCGGCTAATTGCGATTTGCCTTTTAACAGCGACGAATCCTTGGCAACACTTTTATTAACCTTGTTCAGCAAGGATAAGCTGCTTTTAGCAGTGTCTTTTTTTACGGCTGCACCTATGGTAGCAGCACTCTTGGAAGAATCCTTGGCGGCCGTCTTATTTTTTGCTCCCAGGAAATTATTTACGTTAACCAATACCTGATAAGCTTCGGTATTGTCATAGGTTTTATAAAACTCCAGTTTGGCGGTACCAACCAATAGTTTGCGAACGCGCTCAGGCTCGGTTACACCGGGCAACTCCACCAATATTTGGTTCCTGTCCTTTAAAAGCTGAACGTTCGGCTGGGTTACACCAAACTGATCTATACGGGTGTTTAATACGGTATAGGTTTGTTGCACTGCCACATCTGCCTGATCTTTCAGGTAGGTTTCAACTTCGGCGTTGGTTGAATTGTATTTAAGATGCTCCTGGTTGGATTGAGTTGCAAAGATGGAGGCCAGTTTACCGTTAGGGTTCAGCTTCTCATATTCATTAACAAACAGGGTGATGTAATCACTCTGGCTGGTACGGCTGTCAATATCAGCTTTGTCTAAAGCCTGGTTAAAAACCACATCGGGATTTTTGCCGGACAATGTCACTACTAACTCCCGTAATGAAACCTGCATGGTAACGCTCATCCCCCCCTGTAAGTCCAGACCCAGGGCCAGCTCCCTGCTTTTGCAGTATTGATAGCTGTGTTTTAATACCGGATAAACCGGTTGTGCCGAAACGGAATCCAGGTATGCTCTTTCTCTAGTTGCATTGCCTTTCGCGTATGCTTTTGCATCACTCTCAACTTTGTGTGCTACCCATGTAAATGAAAGCTGGTATATACATACTGCCGCCAGCAGAAATGCGAAAAATTTAATAACCCCTTTACCTTGCATTGTAAATTATAATATGTAATAAATTAGTTTATAAGCTTTTTAAACAAGACGGCAAATCTAATAAAATTTTATAAGCATAAAATTTTATATTCAAACAAATTAAAGCTTTTAAATGTTAGCACCTCTCGAGTGTGATAAATGAGTAAGGCAGTTTGTTCTTCTCGTCAGGCTGATGGTCTTCCCGCTCCGTTTCCACCCATTCATCATAGTTGATTTCGGGAAAAAAGCTATCCGCATCAAATTTCTGATGCACGATGGTAAGGTAAATACGGCGGGTAAGGTGAATAGATTGTCTGTAAATTTCGGCGCCGCCCACAATGAACACTTCTTTTTCACCTGCGCTCAATGCCAA
>JAQBOV010000030.1 GCA_028287895.1 Mucilaginibacter sp.
TGAAATTAGAAAGGATAGATCTGTATCAGCTACATCGAATAGATCCTAAAGTACCCGAAGAGAAAACCTTTGAGTTCTTGAAAAAAGTACAACAGGAAGGCAAAGTGAAACACATCGGGCTGTCCGAGGTCAGCATTGAAAACATAAAACGTGCACAGCAATATTTCGAGGTAGTTTCTGTTCAAAACATGTATAGTGTAGATAATCGGAACTGGGAACCCGTGCTTGAATATTGCAAAGAAAATAATATTGCTTTTATACCCTGGTTCCCACTGAATGCAGGAAATGTGGAAGCGCAGGAAAAAATAAGACAGGTAGCATCAAAACATAATGCAACTACCCACCAGGTGGCTTTAAGCTGGCTGCTTCACCATGCAGATAATATCTTATTGATACCCGGAACCTCAAGTGTTGAACACCTGGAAGAAAACATGCAAACCCCGGAACTCGAATTGACTAATGAAGATATGCGTATACTTAATAGCATATCGCCTCAATAAGCACTATATTGAACCTATAGTTATTTCCTGTCTTTAATTAATAATTAATGAAACTTTAAATCAGCCGGTTACGTAAAATAGGAAGTGAAAAGTTTAGTTAAAGTTTAGGTGTAAGGTTAAATGTAACAATGCCCCCCTCTATTGCGGGGGTATTTTTGTTTTACATTAACCGTAATGAAAATATTGTCCATTTAATTAGTGTTAAAAGAAAGAACAGATTAATTAATACATTAAACCTTTTGGCTTTACAGCCGTCATACAAAAATTAAAAACAATTCAACAACCCCCTTAAGTTATGAAAACAATCAAACTATCCTTAATCATTTTGCTGATGTTGGGCGCTTTTTCATGTAAAAAAGACAACAGTGCTTCTACAAGCGGCAGCGTTACTAGCGATCAGGCAGCTGACATTGCTGCTGGTTCACTTGCCGAGAATTCCCAGGGACTTGCAACCGTTACCGATGATATAGCGGTAAATGCACAAGGTCTGAACTCGACCGGTCTTACAGTTAATTCTAACGGCGTTTCCCCCGCTTCGGTACAGCAGGCATGTGGTACCACCCTTACAGACAGTGTAACAAGGGCATTGACACTGGACTCTGTTACTATCAACTATTTTTTTAAGTATAGCCATACTTTAAATTGTAATACAAGCAGCCAACCGGATAATCTGGTCAACGTTTTAACCTATCATGGAAACTTTGATGGCCCAAGGTTAACATCAACAAATTCAGGAAGCTCAACGTTTACTATTGCCGGTTTAACAACAAATGCAACAAACTTTGTAGTAAATGGCGAATATAAACGTGCAGGCACGTTCCAGTCAAAGGTTGGTGATAAAGCTTCAGGCAACAGTAATGTGGATATCGTGGTCACTAATTTGAAATTAAGTAAACCGGATAGAAAAATAGTAAGCGGGAGTGCAACCATAGCCATAACCGGAACCGGTGCAAAAGGAGTTTCCTTTAGCTACGCCGGTACACTTGTATTCAATGGCGATGAAACTGCTACATTGACTATAAATGGCACAGGATATACCATTAATTTGACTAACGGATTCAAAATAAAAAAATAAAAACTTGCGATTTATATCTGAACCGGGCAGCCAAAAGCTGCCCGGTTTTTTTTTTACTTACACATCAGCCACTTTAAACGGCTTTACATCAAAACTTTCCCAAACTTTCTGAGTAATATATGGTTCATTTTGCTGCCACCCCTGCAACTCTTCCTCGGTCTCGAATTGCACGATCATCACCGAACCGGTCATCTTACCCTGGTCGTTTAAAATAGCGCCGCCGAACACAAAATTCCCATTCGCTTTTAAATCTTTTACTCCGTCAAAATGATGAGGGCGTACATTCATCCGGCGTTGCAGCGCGCCAGGATCCGTATAGTCGTAGGCAGTTACCAGATATTGGTTCATCTTATTTTTTATTTATTATTTTTATTGGGATAACAAAGAAAATACTAATAGCTATCTTTATTAGTCAACAAAGGAAATACTATTAGGTTTATTCAGACATATTTTATTTCACAAATTTAAAAACTCTTTATTTTATTTTTACACTAACCGGTATATCATCCAACTAAGATCAATAATAACTGTAAATTTTACATTATATTTGTTTCGCCAATTTAATGCTACTTTAAAGATGAAGAAAAACCTGTACCGGGAATTTAAAAACTTGTTTAATAAAGATGCCGAAAACGCTTGGTTCTCACCGGGACGGGTAAATCTTATTGGCGAGCATATTGACTATAACGGGGGCTTGGTAATGCCATGTGCCATCACTTTCGGCACATACGTTGTAGCAGCTACTAACGATGATGGGATGTTCCGTTTCAGGAGCCTGAATTTTGAAGATAAATTGGATATTTCTTTACAGCAGGATTACAAAAAAACCGGCGAAAGCTGGTTCAATTATCCGCTGGGTATTATTAACTACTTTTTAAAGGACGGTCACCAGCTTCAGGGACTTGATTTGTTATACTACGGCGATATTCCCATCAGCTCGGGTTTATCATCCTCAGCCTCTATTGAAGTAGTTACTGCCTATGCTTTGAATGATCTGTTTAATTGCGGATATTCAAAACTTGACCTTGTAAAATTAGGTAAGGAGGTTGAGAATGTATTCATCGGTGTTAATTGCGGCATTATGGATCAGTTTGCTGTAGCCTTTGGGGAAAAGGACAAAGCACTGATGCTAAATTGCGACACACTGGAATACAAGGCTGTTGACAGTAACCTGGGCGAACATGTGCTGGCTATAATCAATACCAACAAGCCACGCAAACTGGCCGAATCAAAATATAACGAACGCGTACAGGAATGCCAGGCTGCGCTTAAAGCCCTTCAACAGGAACTGAATATCCAAAACCTGTGTGATATTGATAGCACCGCCCTCAAACGATATCAGCATTTAATTAAAGATGAAGTAGTGCTTAAACGTGCCAGACATGTAATTGAAGAAAATGACCGCGTTAAGCTGGCTGCTGAGGCATTGGCCAGTAGCAACCTGGCAGAGTTTGGCAGACTGATGTATGCTTCGCATAATTCATTAAAGAACCTCTATGAGGTAAGCGGCGAGGAACTGGATGCCATTGTTGAATACAGCAAAATAGATCCCAACGTAGCCGGTGCAAGAATGACAGGCGCCGGATTTGGCGGTTGCGCCATTGCATTGGTTAAAGAAAGCGCCTTTGATAATTTCAGCAAAGCCGTTGCGGCCTATTATACCGATAAAATTGGCTATGCACCATCAGTTTACAGTTCACTGATAGGTGATGGAGTAGGATTATTAAAGGAAGTTGTAGGCAATCTCTAAATTTCAAACGCTAAGTTCTAAACTCTAAGCACTAAATCCTAACTTTACAGCATTTCAACTTTACAACTTTCCAACACCCCAGTGCGTAAACTAAAACTTGACGAATTAAACCGCGCCTCGGTTTCTGAATTTAAGGCCCAGCAAAAACTTCCGGTTGTAGTAGTGCTGGACAACGTGCGCAGTATGCACAATGTGGGCTCCATTTTTCGCACTTGCGATGGCTTTGCGGTAGAACAGGTTTGCCTTTGCGGTATTACCGGTCAGCCCCCCCACCGCGAGATAGAAAAAACAGCATTGGGCGCTACTCGGTCTGTTAACTGGGTTTATTACGCTGATCCCCTGCAGGCCGTTGAACAATTACGCAAAGATGGATACTGCATCCTTGCAGTGGAACAGGCGGAGAAAAGTATTATGCTCAACGAGTTTGGGGCTAAAAAGGATGAAAAATATGCCTTAATATTTGGCAACGAAGTAAACGGCGTCAGTGATGAGGTAATGAAAGTGATAGATGCCTGCATAGAAATACCCCAGTTTGGCACCAAACATTCGTTCAATATTGTAGTTTCGGCGGGGATAGTGCTTTGGGATTTCTTTACCCGGTTAACACCATATACTGATTTGAGGGATTAAACAAGATTGTTGATTTAAAGGATTAAATTTGATACTTATGTTGCATATTTAATCAAGTAAATCCATACCATTCTCAAATCGTGTCCCCTCTGGCTAAAAAATTACAGATAAAACCCGGCAAACACTGGTTGCTTTTTAATGCACCCGAAAATTACCTGCTATCCCTTGAGCCTTTGCCCGAAGGAACAACCGTCGCTTATCAAGCCAGCGGCTCTTTCGATGGCATACAGCTATTTGTAGAAAACAGCACCGAACTGGCTGAGGGTTTAAAAACTGTGGTACCTATATTAAAACCTGACAGTATCCTTTGGATCATCTACCCCAAAAAAGGTTCCGGTATGAAAAGCGACCTGGAAATGATGAGCAGTTGGGATGAACCGGCCAAATATGGATTGAGAGGCGTTGCAGCAGCGGCAGTAAATAAAATATGGACGGCGCTGCGTTTCAGACCCGAGGGACAATCCAAAGTCTCTGATACCTGTAATCAAAATATAAGGCAAAACGAATACGGCGCTTATGTTGATGTGGACCATAAAATCGTCACCTTACCTGATGAGATAAAATCTGTGTTGCAGAAAAGCCCGCAGGCATTAGCCAATTACGAGAAATTATCCTATTCAAACCGAAAGGAATATGTGCTTTGGATACTAACTGCCAAACAAGAAAGAACTCGTAGCGAAAGATTGGTTAAATTAGTTGAAAAGTTGGGCGCTGGCAAGAAGAACCCGGCGGAAAAATAAACGGATGCAATAATCTTGAACGGGGCTTCGATAGCAGGTATTGAAGATTTCCTCATGCGATTAAAAGCCGGACAACATTCCGCTGCCCGGCTCAACCTGGGTTTATTAACTGATTGTTTTAGAAAATTCCTTATAAGAACCAATCACTGATCACCAATCACAAACCTTAAAACACCTGCTCAAACTGGTTAACAGCATCTCTGCTCTCCAGGATAGAATGTCCCATTAAAAATTCGTCCACCTTACGTGCTGCTTCACGACCCTCGGAGATAGCCCAAACCACCAATGATTGTCCACGGCGCATATCGCCTGCTGCAAACACCTTGCTTACGTTGGTGCGGTACAGGCCTTCTTTAGCCTTTACATTCTTACGTTCGTCCAAATGAACATTCAGGCTGTTTAATAATCCTTCATGCTGCGGATGCAAAAATCCCATGGCAAGGAAAACACGCTGGCATTCTATTTCACGTTCAGAACCTGCCACCTCAATAAATTTAATTGGCCTGTTCATTACATCCAGTTCCCAGCTAACATCAGTTATTTTAATGGCCCTTAGATTGCCATTCCCGTCACCTAAAAACTCCTTGGTATTGATACCCCAATAGCGGTCGCAGCCTTCTTCATGGCTGCTGGTTGTTTTCATCACCATGGGGTATGTTGGCCATGGCATATGTTGAGTACGTTGTTGCGGAGGCTGCATCATCACTTCAAATTGCTTGATTGATTTTGCACCCTGCCTGTTTGATGTACCCACACAATCTGAGCCGGTATCACCACCACCTATGACAATCACATCCTTGCCGGTTGCCAGTATATCTTCGCCATCAAAGCCGATGCCGCTTACGCGTTTGTTTTGTTGTTTCAGAAAATCCATGGCAAAATGGATGCCTTTCAATTCCCTGCCGGGGATAGGTAAATTACGGGGGATGGTTGACCCACCGGCCAATACCACGGCATCGTTTGAGCGCACCAGTTCATCAGCAGGTAGATCCTTACCTATTTCCAGGTTACATCTGAAGACGATGCCATCGTCTTCCATTAATTGGACACGACGTTCAACAACCCATTTCTCCAGCTTAAAATCAGGGATGCCATAACGTAGTAAACCACCCGGGCGGTCGTCACGCTCATAAACGGTAACCGCATGACCAGCCTTGGCTAACTGGGCTGCCGCAGCCAATCCTGCAGGGCCTGAACCAATTACGGCCACCTTTTTGCCTGTTTTAATAATTGGTGCTGTAGGCTTTACTAAATTCTTTTCGTAAGCGATCTCGATGATATGCTTTTCTATCTCCTCAATAGCAACTGGTGGCTTGTTGATACCCAGCACGCATGCCGATTCGCAAGGAGCGGGACAAATTCTGCCGGTAAATTCAGGAAAGTTATTGGTTGATGACAGTATCTGGTAAGCTTCTTCCCAATTTTTACGATAAACAGCATCATTAAACTCAGGGATGATATTACCGAGCGGACAACCTGAATGGCAAAAAGGTATGCCACAGTCCATACAACGGGCAGATTGCTCGTTCAGTTTTTCGCCGGTATACAAACTTTCAAACTCTTTGTAGTTCTTTACACGTTCTGCCGGAGATACTTTATTGGGAAGTTCCCTGTTAAACTCTTTAAATCCTGTTGCTTTTCCCATAAAAAATTAGCTGATAGTTTGAAGTTCTGCTTTTAGTATAACTTTTTTGTATTCTTTCGGAAACACCTTTACAAATTTGGTGGAGGCCTCATCCCAGTTTTTAAGCAGGTCTTTGGCTACTTTACTGCCGGTTAAGCTTAAATGCTTTTTTAGCAGGGCGATGATGTGTTCCGAATCTTTGTCTGATAGCGGGTCAAGATCGACCATCTCTTTATTGCAGTTTTCTGCAAATGAATTGTCCGGATTATAAACCCAGGCAATACCACCGCTCATACCTGCGGCAAAGTTGCGGCCTGTACTGCCTAATATCAGTGCAATACCGCCGGTCATGTACTCGCAACCGTGATCACCCACACCCTCTACAACCGCTGTAGCACCCGAGTTACGCACTGCGAAACGCTCGCCGGCCATGCCGCGGATAAATACCTCGCCAGAAGTGGCGCCATACATGGCCACGTTACCGATGATAATATTATCCTCTGGTGTAAACTTAGCATCAGCCGAAGGATAGATAGCCAGTTGCGCTCCTGATAGTCCTTTGCCTACATAGTCATTAGCTTCGCCTTCCAGTTCAAAGGAAATACCCTTGGCTGTGAACGCACCGAAACTTTGCCCGGCTGAGCCTTTAAATTTATAGTTAATGGTATTATCAGGTAATCCGGCTGAACCGTATTTCTTTGATATTTCGTTGGATAACAGTGTGCCTATAGTACGATCTGTATTCTTAACATCGAACGACGCAAATACCGGCGTTTTATCTTCCAGGGCAACCTTTGCATGCTCCAACAGCTTCCAGTCCAGTATATTGTCCATGCCATGATCCTGTTTTTCACTATTATAAAGGGTCATGCCTTTGGTATTATTAACCGGGTGCAATATGCCCGAAAGATCAATATGCTTCGCTTTCCAGTTTTGCAGACCATCCTTCACTTTCAGGAACTGAACTCTGCCCACCATTTCGTTAATGTTACGGAAACCTAGTTCAGCCATGATCTCGCGCAGCTCTTCAGCCATAAAGCGGAAAAGGTTGACGATATGCTCCGGCTTACCGGTAAATAATTTCCTCAGGTCAGGATCTTGTGTGGCCACACCAACCGGACAAGTATTGAGATGGCATTTACGCATCATAATACAGCCACCTGCTACAAGGGCAGCGGTAGCAACACCCCATTCCTCAGCGCCCATTAAACAGGCTATTGCCAAATCGCGACCTGTTTTTAACTGACCGTCTGTTTGCAATACCACACGGCTGCGCAATTTATTGCGAACCAGCGTCTGATGTGCTTCGGCTAAGCCTAACTCCCATGGCAAACCAGCGTGTTTGATAGAGCTAATAGGTGATGCACCCGTACCGCCGTCATACCCGGCGATCAGGATCACATCGGCATGAGCTTTGGCCACACCGGCAGCGATGGTACCCACACCTGCTTTTGACACCAGCTTCACGTTGATACGGGCGGCACGATTGGCATTTTTCAGGTCGAATATTAACTGGGCCAAATCCTCTATCGAATAAATATCGTGGTGAGGCGGCGGCGATATTAAACCAACACCCGGTGTAGAGTGACGCACCTTGGCGATCCAATCATCTACCTTATGACCCGGTAACTGCCCGCCTTCGCCCGGTTTTGCACCCTGGGCCATTTTAATTTGCAGCTCATCGGCATTGGTAAGATAATTTGAGGTTACCCCGAAACGTGCTGAGGCCACCTGCTTGATGGCTGAACGCATCGAATCGCCGTTAGGCAATTTTTCGTACCGTAATTCATCCTCGCCGCCTTCGCCTGTATTGCTTTTGCCGCCTATACGGTTCATCGCAATAGCCAATGTGCTATGTGCTTCGTGCGAAATTGATCCGAATGACATTGCACCTGTAGCGAAACGCTTCATGATGCTTTCAGCAGATTCCACCTCATCCAAAGTGACAGATTCACGGTGATGGGCAAAATCAAGCAGGCCCCGTATGGTAAAGTGTTTCTCACCCTGCTCGTTGATCTGCTTTGCGTAGTTTTTATAAACAGAGTAATCGTTGGTGCGGGTAGCATGCTGCAATAAATGAACAGTTTGCGGATTAAACAAATGTTCTTCTCCGCGGCGTTTCCATTGATAAATACCACCTTCGGGCAGTAGCAGATTGTCTGATTTGCCACTACCGAAACCAATGCGGTGCTTACAAAGCGACTCACGTGCTATTTCATCCAGCCCTAAACCACCAATACGGGTTACGGCACCGGCAAAATAGCGGTTCACCACCTCCTTGTTGATACCCAATATCTCAAACACCTGCGAGCCATGATAGGATTGTAATGTAGAGATACCCATTTTTGAAAATATCTTCAATAAACCATCATTGATAGCTTTAACATAATTCTTTATCAGCGTTTTGGTATCAAGGTTAGTTTCCAGGCTGCCATTGTTTTTAATAGTTTCAATGGTTGAAAGGGCCAGGTACGGATTGATTGCCGTAGCGCCAAAAGCAAGCAATGTCGCAAAATGGTGTACTTCCCATGCGTCACCCGCTTCAACAACCAAACCTACGGCACCGCGACGGCCTTTTTTTACCAAATGATGGTGCACTGCAGATACGGCCAGTAATGAGGGTATGGGAGCATGTTCAGAGTCTATAGCGCGATCTGACAATATTAATACTTCAAAACCTTCATCAACCGCATCCTCTGCATAGCGGCAAAGCCTTGCAATACCTTTTTCCATAGAACCCGGCATGCCATCGGCCACAAAATAGGTCTGCAGTGTTTTGGCATGGAACAGTCCGGTATCAATACTTCTTAATTTCTCAAGATGATGATCTTTCAGGATAGGATGTTTCAGCATTACGCAATGGCAATGCATTTTATCCTCATCCAACAGGTTACCGTTGTTGCCTATAAATGTAGCCAGGCTCATTACCAGGCGCTCGCGTATCGGGTCGATAGGCGGATTGGTAACCTGGGCAAAAAATTGTTTAAAATAGCTGGACAGGTGCTGTGGTTTGTCTGACAATATAGCCAATGGCACGTCCGTACCCATTGAGCCTATGGGTTCCTTACCGTCAACCGCCATCGCCTTAATGATGGTATCGATATCCTCGCGGCTGTAGCCAAATACCTGCTGGTAACGAAAAACTGATGCCGGTGATAAGCTGGCGAATGCCAAACGCGGTTCGGCAAGATCATCCAGTTTTATTTTATAGTTCTCCAACCAGCGGCCATAAGGCTGACGTGAGGCTATTTGTTTTTTGATCTCCTCATCGGTAATGATCTTACCCTTTTCGGTATCTATCAGCAGCATTTTACCCGGCTGTAAACGACCTTTCCGAAGAACAGTTTTCTCATCTATTTTCAATACCCCGGCCTCAGAGGCCGCGATAACACGGCCATCATTAGTCACTACAAAGCGTAATGGGCGTAACCCGTTTCTGTCAAGTAACGCACCTACCAGTTTACCATCGGTAAAAGTAATAGCAGCCGGGCCATCCCATGGTTCCATTAATGTAGCATGGTACTCATAAAATGCTTTTTTGACCGGGTCCATCTGCTCGTTGCCGTCCCATGCCTCGGGGATCAGCATCATCATTACATGTGGTAATGAACGGCCCGTATGAAGCAGTATTTCAATGATATTATCCAGACAGGCGGAATCCGACTGGTTATTATCAATCACCGGCAGCAGCATTTCCATTTCTTCGCTCGAGAAATAGGAAGATACATAAGATTTTAAGCCCGAATAAAACCAGTTAAGGTTCCCCGTCAGGGTGTTAATCTCACCATTATGGGCAATCAGCCTGAATGGCTGTGCCAGTTTCCACGAAGGGAACGTATTGGTTGAGAAGCGTGAATGGATCATGGCCAGGCCAGATGCCAGTCTGGGATCAGAAAGATCTGCAAAGTATTGACGCAGCTGGTAAGTAGTTAACTGCCCTTTGTAAATAATGGTTTTGCAGGAAAGGGAGGTAAAATAAAAATATTCACCGGCACCGGGTATGGTTTCGGTGATTGTTTTATTAATATATCTTCTTAAAACGTAAAGTTTACGTTCAAAATCGTCGGTACTGGTAATATGGTGCGGTCGCAGGATAAACAACTGCTCCACATCCGGCTCAGCTAAATGGGCGGTCTGACCTATTACTGATGAATTCACAACCAATTTACGATAGCCTAATTTATGTAAGCCTAATTTTTCTATCGCATTGGCAATTACCATGCGGCAGGCTTTTTTTAATGATGAATCTTTAGGGAAAAATATCATCCCTACGCCATACTCCCCGGCTTCAGGCAGGCTGATCTCCAGGTTTGAGCATTCTTCCATCAAAAATTCGTGGGGTAATTGTATCAATATCCCGGCGCCATCACCGGTTTCAGGGTCACATCCGCAAGCTCCGCGATGTTCCATATTCTCCAGCATGGTCAGAGCATCATCAATGATCTGGTTTGACTTATGACCATGAATATTGGCTATAAATCCCGTTCCGCACGAATCGTGCTCAAATTCAGGCCTATAGAGGCCCTGCTGAGGGCTATCAGTTTGATCCATCTTCAATCTTGCTATCTGTATTAAATTTATAAAGGTCCGTAATTACGAAATTACAAATTAAATATCTTTTTTGTAATATAGTTAGCAATTTTTCAGATTGTGTTAAAATATATTATTTACCTCCTATAAAAATTGAAATATTGTTAATAATTCGACTTCTATTGTGATAATTTAATAATCGCGATAGTGTTTTTAGTATGCCTGCATAGTAATAAACCACGCTTTGTGTGAACCTGAATTTTCAGAATTAATGGATTTTCCGAATTATGGCATTAAAATCACACTTGGCGGACAGGTTTTGATATCTCTTTTTTCGTAAGCCTGTTGCATCAATTGACTCTGATGCCGGACAAAATTTTCAAATTCTTTATTTTCAGCAAAGCCGTCAATAACGAAAAGGCAATTAAGTAACCACAATAAAGAAAATACATTTAATTTCATCAGGGATAGATTTTCGGTAATGCTGAAATGATAAATGGGCTTTATGTCGTGCAATTTTTTTTATCGGGATGGTAGTTTTTAAGAATTGCTACCTTTGCCACAATGAATGCCATACCTGTAAAAAATAAAGCTGTGTTTTTGGACCGCGACGGTGTACTGAATAAAGAAATGGGCGATTACGTTTGCCGGGTCGAAGATTTCCATGTTCTGGAACATAATATTGAACCTTTAAAAACACTCCGGGATAAAGGATACCTGTTAATAGTAGCTACCAATCAGGGCGGTTTGGCCAAAGGCTGGTACAATGAACAAGAGCTTGGAAAAATGCATGCTTTGCTAAAGGAAATTTATCATCGCCATGGGGTAGAGTTCACCGATATATTTTATTGCCCGCATCACCCCGATTTTACCGGGGATTGTGATTGCCGTAAACCCAAGCCCGGCATGCTGTTACAGGGGATAAAAAAATACAACATCGATCCGGCACAATCTTACTTTATAGGCGACCGCGAGCGCGATGTGATAGCCGGTACGGCCGCGGGCGTTAAAGGCATATTAATAAACAGCGACCAGCCGATAAGTGATGTATTGGATTTGATTGATTGAGGTTTTTTCAGTCAGAAAGCCGGCAACAGAGAAAGAAAAAATCGTTACTTAATTATATTTTGACATTTTTAGCCATTAAAACCTTTATTAAAACATAACATTACAACTTTACAACCTTTCAACATTCCAACAATGAATGTAAGCCCTTATCTGAAAAACCTTGATTCATTCATAGCCGCCATCATTGGTTATTACGCCATTCACCTGTTTACCAGCTACAGCGGAGTGGGCCTATCGCCAGACTCTATTATGTATGCCAGTACCGCCACAAATATACAGGCGCATGGATCATTACTGACGTTCAACAAAACGCCGCTGGTGTTCTTCCCGGTTTTCTATCCTTTCTTTTTAGGCCTTATTCAGTTCATTTCAAGAGTCGATCCGGTTACAGCCGGGGCAGCTATCAACAGTTTTTTATTTGCTGCCGTGGTTTTTACCAGCGGGTGGATCATGGAGAAATTTATATCCCATTCCAGGATTTACAAATGGATCATATTAATAGCTATTATATTGAGCCCGGGCCTTTTAGAGATATACAGCTTCTTATGGTCTGAAACCTTATTTATACTAGAGAGCTTATTTTTTATAATAGCTTATCACTACTACCTTGAAAAGCATACTTTAAAATCCTTACTGATCGTAGCCGGCATAACTGCAATTACATGTATTACCAGGTATGCGGGTGTTACTCTTATTGGCGCAGGCGGGTTGATGCTGTTACTGGATAACGAGCTTGCTATCCGCAAAAAGATAAGACATATGCTGATATTTGGCTTTACATCTGTTTCCCTGCTGATTTGCAACCTGGTAGCCAACCGTATCAATACCGGCTTAAGCACCGGCACACGTGAGCCATCCGTCACACCGTTTATTAAAAACCTGTATTATTTTGGAACGGTGGTTTGCGATTGGGGGGTGTTAGGTAAAAGTGCTTACCCTTTTGCAGCGGTTATTACTTCGGTGATTTTGCTTTCCCTGATCGGCCTTCTATTATGGAAGGCTTATAGGCGACACATTAACAGTTTCGAAAATATTGTAATTTCATTAGCTATTGTTTACGGTCTTTTTATTGTGATAGTAGCTACTTTTTCAAGATTCGAAACGATCAATAGCAGGATAATTGCACCGATGTTTATCCCTTTATTAATCGCCTGCACCAGCTGGGTGCCGGACGTATTGCATATGCTCAGGTCCAAAGTATTAAAATATGTATTGGGTGGTATCGCTGTGCTGATGATGCTGGCCTTCGAATATTCAACTTATAAAGTGGATTACCAGCGATATGACGATGAGAACGATTACGGTGTGCCGGGTTATAGCGATGACAGCTGGAACAAATCGGAATTTGTCGTTTACCTTAAACAACATAGAAGTATGTTTAAGCCGGGCATTCCTATCTATACCGATGCTGATGAGGCAGTTTATTTATTTACAGGTATGTCATCTGCATTGATACCACATCAGTTCACAACAGATAAAGTAATAAAATTCTACCAGGCAAAACGCTTCTACCTCATTTGGTTTGATAACCTGTATAACTCGGAACTCATCAGCCTTGAGGATATTATGAAACATAAAAAGCTGATAAAATTGGGAGGGGTTAAACAGGGTGAGGTTTATTATTATAACGAAGAGGCGAAGTAGGAAGTATACTCTGCAAATCGCATAGTCTAACCCTGACATCGCCGGGCTCAGTCGCCCTCTGTTTTCGAAGGCTGGGCTTAGGGCTGAGCCAGCTCTACGATTGCCTGTATAATATTCCCAAATTCATTAATTCAATAAATTCTGGTTCAGACATTTTTATTTTCCAAACAACTCCCTATATTTGCAGCACTTCATCTATAGCTTTACTATACAAAAATGAACGGGTTTAATATACATCATCTGCATCTGCATCATCGCCACCATATGGCGACAAGATAATGTTTGTTTCTACGAGAAATATCACCCTGTTTACTTATAGTACCTTAAAATTAATTTGTGAAAACACTTAAAATAGCCATCCAGAAATCGGGAAGGCTCAACGAAAAATCTGTTGAATTATTAAAATATTGCGGCTTGAGCTTTGACAATTATAAAAGCTCGCTGATAACCTCTGTATCCAATTTTCCCTTGGAGATTCTTTTCCTGCGCGATGATGATATTCCTGAATACGTGCAAGACGGTATTGCCGACCTCGGTATTGTTGGAGAAAATGTAATACAGGAAACAGAAGTTGAGGTAAGTTATCTTCAGCGTCTTGGCTTTGGCCGCTGTTCGTTGAAGATCGCCGTACCCAATGCTCATAATTTCAAGGATGTTAGCGAATTGAACGGCAAATCTATAGCTACTTCCTACCCGGTGATATTAGGTAAATTTTTGAAAGAAAAAGGTATAAAGGCAGACATACGTACCATTTCCGGCTCGGTTGAAATTTCGCCCGGTTTAGGCTTAAGCGATGCTATTTGCGACCTGGTATCTACCGGAGGTACGCTCAAAAGTAACGGATTAAAACCTTTCACCGATGTCATGTCGTCCGAAGCAATGCTGATCGGTAGACCGGGGATTGAAATTGAAGAATTGGTAAAGGAGCTGATACAGCGTGTACAATCCGTGTTAAGGGCCAAGGAAACCAAATACGTCGTATTGAATGCGCACAAGGATCATTTAAAAAGCATCATCGATTTGCTGCCGGGGGTGAAAAGCCCTTCGGTAGTATCTTTAGCCGAAGAAGGCTGGGTGGCGGTGCATACCGTGATACCTGAACGCGATTTTTGGGACAGGATAAGCCTGCTAAAACAGGCCGGCGCACAGGGTATCGTGGTGATGCCGATTGAAAAAATAATATTATAGGCCCGGTGGAATTTATGTGCATATTCATAAAAACAGGGTCGAACGGCATAAGTATAACATCTTTTAACAAACTCCCCCTTTTAGGGGGGTTGGGGGTATGAAAATATACAACTATTCAGATTTAAGCAAGGAAGATATTCAGAAACTGGTTCAGCGAAATGTTGATCCGGCAGAAGAGATTCGTGCCGTGGTGGAAGACATCATAGCTAATGTTCGCCAGCGTGGCGACCGTGCCTTGTTTGATTATGCGGCCAGGTTTGATAAAGCCGATTTAAAAAGTTTAACCGTGGGCAGGGATGAACTGGCTGAATTAGCTGCTTCCCTCCTGCCTGAACACAAGCAGGCGCTGGACACAGCTTATAATAACATCCGCAAATTTCACGAGCCCCAATTACAGGCCGAAGCAAAGGTGGAAACTATGCCGGGCGTAACTTGCTGGCGCGAATTAAGGCCGATTGAAAGAGTCGGACTTTATATTCCGGGCGGGACGGCTGTTTTGCCAAGCACCTTTTTGATGCTGGGCATACCCGCACGCATTGCAGGGTGTCATGAAATTGTGGTTTGTTCGCCTCCTCAAAAAGACGGAAAGATCAATGCTTATATAGCTTATGTGGCGCAGCTGCTGGGCATCGAAAAAATATACTTAACAGGTGGTGCACAGGCTATTGCTGCTATGGCATACGGCACTGAAACGATTCCTAAAGTTGATAAGATATTTGGTCCGGGTAACCAGTATGTCACCAAAGCAAAAACTATTGTACAATCCACCACGGTAACAGCCATTGATATGCCTGCGGGCCCGTCTGAGGTGCTGGTTATTGCTGACGATAGTGCAGTGCCGGAATTTGTTGCTGCCGATCTGCTGGCACAGGCTGAACATGGTACAGACAGTCAATCGGTTTTGATTACTACTTCAATCACATTTGCTGAAAAGACCATCGCCAAGTTGGATAGGCAGTTACCGGTACTGCCCCGTGCGGGCATCGCAGGAAAAGCAATTGATAACTCTTACATTGTTGTCGTTAAAAATCTGGATGAGGCACTGCAATTTAGCAATCAGTATGCACCCGAACACCTGATATTGGCAACTGAAAGATGGCAGCAGCTGACCGGAAAGATCATTAACGCTGGCTCGGTATTTTTAGGAAATTTAACGCCTGAAAGTGTCGGGGATTATGCATCAGGCACTAATCATACACTCCCTACAAGTACTTATGCAAGAGCGCATTCCGGTGTTTCAGTCGATTCTTTTGTTAAAAAGATCACTTTTCAGCATATAAGTGCTGAAGGTATTAAAAATATAGGGCCTACGGTTGAGGTTTTGGCTGATTTGGAGGGTTTGCAGGCACATAAGAATGCGGTAACGATAAGATTAAAATTGTAGCGATGCGAGAACTGACTTATTTAATACGGTTATCGTCCCTTGTTGTTTCATGCAAGCATAAGAAGGATCCTAATGCTTTATTTAGACCTGAAAGACATCAAACAACACCTCATTATTTGCTAGATGATGTCTTGGAAACTGATGACAGCGGCTATTTCCGCCAGCCCTTTGAAGCACTTGGGAAATTGATGAAATTTTCAATAGATCTTAAATCGTAAAATTAAATGTTTGATATTAATAACCTACTACGCGAAAACATCAAAAACCTCACCCCCTATTCATCCGCACGGGATGAGTTCCAGGGAGAGGCCAGCGTATTCCTGGATGCAAACGAAAATGCCTATGGGTCCCCGCTTGATCAGCCATATAACCGCTATCCTGATCCTTTGCAGTTGGAGGTAAAAAAACGTTTAAGCAAGATCAAAGGCGTACCGCCACCTAATATATTTTTAGGCAATGGCAGCGATGAGGCAATAGATATCCTTTTCAGGAGCTTCTGCAACCCTGGCCTTGACAATGTGATTCTGGTGCCGCCTACCTATGGTATGTATGAGGTATCGGCCAATATCAACGATATTAAAATAAAAAATGTTCCCCTAACTACGGAATACCAGCTTAATATAGAGGGCATAGCCGAAGCTATTGATGAACATACAAAACTGATATTTATCTGTTCGCCCAATAATCCCACCGGCAATTCTATGAACCGGGATGATGTAGAAACCTTATTGGTCAACTTTAACGGCATTGTGGTGGTTGATGAGGCTTACATTAATTTCAGCAGGCAGAAAACTTTTATACAGGAGCTGACCGAATATGCCAACCTGGTGGTGCTGCAGACCTTGTCAAAAGCATGGGGATTAGCCGGTTTGCGTGTGGGTATGGCCTTCGCCAGCGAAGAGATCAT
Source organism: Mucilaginibacter sp. (assembly GCA_028287895.1). Lineage (GTDB taxonomy): Bacteria > Bacteroidota > Bacteroidia > Sphingobacteriales > Sphingobacteriaceae > Mucilaginibacter. Next base: position 17,041 of record JAQBOV010000030.1, read on the forward strand.
AGCGGTGATGAACAAGGTGAAACCGCCTTACAATATTAACGAAGCATCGCAGCAATTGGCGCTTGAGGCATTACAAAATGTAAACCAGGTAAACAACTGGATAAAAGAGACTTTAATACAGCGTGATAAGCTTGTGCTTGAATTAAAAAACCAGGATTTCGTAATGGATATTTATCCGTCTGATGCTAATTTTATCCTGGTAAAGACGACTGATCCGAAAGGCATCTATGATTATTTGGTACAACAGGGCATTATTGTACGCAACCGTTCAAAGATTGATCTTTGCCAGGGCTGCCTGCGCATAACCGTTGGCACACCGGATGAAAACAATATATTGCTGCAAACTTTACAAAACTTTAAATGATCGCACCAAAAAAGATATTATTTGTTGACCGGGATGGCACGATGATACTGGAGACGGCCGATGAGCAAATCGATTCATTTGCAAAACTGGAATTTTACCCGGGCGCATTAACCTGGCTGCCAAAAATAGCCAAGGAACTGGATTACGAGCTGGTGATGGTAACCAATCAGGATGGTCTTGGCACTTCCTGTTATCCTGAGGATACCTTTTGGCCGGTGCACAATTTCATATTAAAGACCTTTGAGAATGAAGGCGTAAAGTTTTCCGGTTTTTGTATCGACAGGACTTTCCCTAAAGATAACGCTCCTACCCGTAAACCGGGTACTGCTTTGTTAACACAATATCTTGATACAGAAAAATACGATCTGAAAGGCTCATATACCATCGGTGATCGTAAGAATGATATCTTATTAGCAAAAAATTTAGGCGCAAAGGCCATTTGGCTGAATGATAACTCAAATTTGGGCAGTGCAGAGTTCACGCGGGAACAGCATGATGCCTTGCATGAGACGATCGCTCTGGAAACTACCGACTGGCAAAAGATATATGAGTTTTTAAAACTGGGCGAGCGCGTAGTGGAGCATCGCCGTAAAACCAAGGAAACAGATATCTATCTCAAGATCAACCTGGACGGGAAAGGCGAGGCCAATGTGTCAACAGGTTTACATTTTTTCGATCATATGCTCGATCAGATCGCCCGTCATGGTAATATTGACCTCGAGGTTGAAGCAAAAGGCGACCTGCATATTGATGAACATCACACTATTGAAGATACGGGCATTGCCCTGGGCGAAGTTTTTGCCACCGCTTTAGGCAATAAAAGAGGAATTGAACGCTACGGCTTCAGTCTTCCTATGGATGATTGCCTGGCCCAGGTAGCCATTGATTTCGGCGGCAGGAACTGGATAGTCTGGGATGCTGAATTTAAGCGCGAAAAGATCGGCGAAATGCCAACGGAAATGTTTTATCATTTCTTTAAATCATTTTCTGATGCTGCTAAATGCAATGTTAATATCAAAGCCGAAGGACAAAATGAGCATCATAAAATAGAGGCCATTTTTAAGGCCTTTGCAAAAGCAATAAAAATGGCGGTAAAGCGTGATGTAAATAATATGGTTTTACCTTCTACTAAAGGAGTTTTATAAAACCAGGATAAAAGATCCAGGAATCAGGATAAAAACATCTTGATTCTTGACGCTTGACTCTTTAATCTAAAAAAATGATTGGTATAATAAGATACGGCGCCGGAAATATTTTTTCACTGACTGCTGCTTTGGAGCGTTTAGGCATTAAATATGGTATGGTAAATAGTGAAGAGGATTTTGAACAGTTTGATCGTTATATTATCCCCGGAGTGGGACATGCCGGAGCAGCTATGAACAAACTGCAGCAAACCGGGATGGTAGAAAAGATAAAATCGCTAAATAAACCGACACTGGGTATTTGCGTTGGCATGCAGTTGCTCACAGAACATTCGCAAGAAGGCGATGCCGCTATGCTGGGTATCTTCCCCATCCAGACTTTAAGGTTTGCCGACAGTGCTCAATACAAAGTTCCGCATACGGGGTGGAACCGGGTCAATAATGGAAAAGAGAACCCACTATTTAAAAATATTCCAGCCGGATCACACTTTTACTTTGTACATTCATACTTTATTGAGTTTAACGAAGCATACACTTTAGCATCAGCAGATTATAGCATAAAATTTTCGGCATCAATTTGGAAGGGGAATTTTTTCGGGGTACAATTTCATCCTGAAAAGTCCGGCCGATTTGGTGAAGTATTATTAACCAATTTTTCCAATTTATAAAAGACATGTACATTATTCCGGCAATAGATATTTTGAACAAGAGAGTAGTCAGACTGCGAGAAGGTGATTATGAGCAGGTAACGGAATATGAGGTTACACTTGAGGAAATGATCGAAAGGTACCAGTCTCACGGCACCGATTTTATTCACGTGATCGATCTTAACGGCGCCAAAAACGATTTCAGTAATCAGCAATATCTTTTTGATGTGATCCGTAAAACCGACATGAAGGTTCAATACGGAGGTGGCATACGCAGTATTGAAAAAGTTAAGGAATTAATAGATTCGGGCGTTCATCGCGTTATTGTCGGCACTCAGGCTATTACCAATCCTAATTTTCTGCGGGATCTGAGCATGGAACTATGCGGCAAAGACAAATGCTCTGACCAGGTGGTAGTGGCAATCGATGTCCTCGACGAGGTGATCAAATATTCAGGATGGATGGAAAGCTCTCCTATCAAACTGAGAGATTATGTTGATAAATGCCTGCAACTGGGCTTTTTTCGCTTCTTGTGTACCGATATCAACAAAGATGGCAAGTTAGGCGGAGCAGGTATAGAATTATATCAAAAGCTGCTGGATCATTCACCATTTATTAAATTAATTGCCTCAGGCGGTGTAAGTTCCTTGAAAGACATCGAGGAATTAAGCAAAATCAAAGTGGAAGCATGTGTAGTTGGCAAAGCCATTTACGAAGGCCACATAAGCATTGATGAAATAAAAAACTGGAATTTAAAATCGCTGATATCTATATAAGCCCGATCCTTATTAACAGGAACGAAGCAACCCCAAACTCATGCTCGCAAAGAGAATAATCCCTTGTTTAGACGTTAAAGACGGCCGCACAGTAAAAGGTGTAAACTTTGTCGACCTGCGTGATGCCGGCGACCCGGTTGAGCTTGCCTGGAACTACTCGGCACAGGGAGCCGATGAACTGGTTTTTCTGGATATTACCGCTACGCATGAACGCCGTAAAACCATGGTCGAGTTGGTAAAAGCGGTAGCAAGGCAAATTAACATCCCATTTACGATAGGTGGGGGTATTAATGAAATAGCCGATGCAGATGCACTATTAAATGCTGGTGCCGATAAGATATCTGTTAACTCGGCAGCGGTTCGTGATCCGGCCCTAATTGATGAGTTGGCAAAAGCTTTCGGAGTGCAGTTTGTCGTGGTTGCAGTGGATACCCGTCGCGTGGGTAATAAAAACCTGGTACACTTAAATGGAGGCCGTATCGCCACAGAAAAAGCGACTTTTGACTGGATACTGGAGGCCGAAAGTCGCGGTGCAGGTGAAATATTACTAACCTCGATGGATCATGATGGCACCAAGGGCGGCTTTGATAACAGCTTTTTAAAGCAAGTTAATGATACCGTACATATACCGGTCATTGCATCCGGCGGGGCAGGTTCAGTACAGCATTTTGTGGATGTATTTGAGCACACAAATGTGGACGCAGCATTGGCTGCATCCGTTTTTCATTATGGCGAAATACTGATACCGGATTTAAAAGCGATTTTAAGACAACATCATATCGAAGTAAGAGAATTATAATTACACAACCGACATTGCCAGGTAGCCCTCCCAATCCTCCCCGCAAGGGGGAGTTTAAAAAGCATCCCCTACAGGGGAGATTTACAGGGAGCTGGCGATAACGAAAAGAAACAAAGAATGAATATAGATTTTAATAAAGGCGACGGATTAGTCCCTGTGATTATACAGGATGAACAGACCCTGGAAGTGCTGATGCTGGGCTATATGAACCAGGAAGCTTATGATAAAACCGTTCGGGAAAATATCGTCACCTTCTTTTCGCGCACAAAAAATCGTTTGTGGACCAAAGGGGAAACAAGCAATAACTTTCTGCATGTAAAAAGTATTCAGCAGGATTGCGACAATGATACTTTATTGATCAAAGTAAAGCCCGATGGCCCTACCTGTCACACCGGTACCAGAAGTTGTTTCAATACCGAATACAATCAGAATTTCATCCTGGAGCTGGAGCAAATTATCAATGATAGGTATGAGCACCCACAGGAAAGCTCTTATGTAAATAAACTGCGAAATAAAGGCCTGAATAAAATCGCGCAGAAAGTTGGCGAAGAGGCTGTAGAGACCGTTATTGCAGCTTTAGCCCAAACAGAAACAGAAATGATAGATGAGACATCCGACCTGGTTTTTCACCTGCTGGTACTATTGCGCGAAAAAGGGTTGAGCCTTGAAACTATTGCTAAGAATCTGCAGAGCAGGCATAAGTAGGCAGTTTGCAGTTGTCGGTCTGCAGTTCGCAATAACGAAAAGATGATCGGCCAAATAAACAACTGTCCACTGCTAACTCCGAACTGCCAACTGATAAAAAATGATAAACGTAGAAAAAGTAGCAGAACTTACCGGCCATGGTAACCCCATATTCACACTGGAGCTTTCTCAAAAACCCGGCATCCTTTTTACCGGGGGAAACGACAAGGGACTGGTAGAATGGAGTTTGAAAGACCATGCCTTTATCAAGGTCATGTTCCCGGTGGCTGCTTCAATTTATGCTATTCATTGTCCGGGGGGGTATCCGCTGTTATTTGCCGGCTTGCGCAGTGGGGACGTGTTGGTATTTAGTTTTGTGGAGCAAAAAATCATCAGGACATTAAAACACCACCGGGCGCCCATATTTGACATCAAATCAACCAACCGCAAAAGCGAGCTATTGGTGGCATCGGAAGACGGCCTGGTAACTATTTGGAGCCTGGAAACACTCGAACAGGTTTACGCTGTGAAGGTTTCACACGATACCATTCGAAGTATCAGCATATCTCCCGGGGAGAAACAAGCAGCATTCGGATGCCGTGACAATTCGGTAAAAATATATGATATCGAAGATTATACTTTGATCGAGACTCTTCTGGGGCATACCATGCCGGTTTTTGCAGTCCAATATTCGCCTGATGGCACTTACCTCCTGTCCGGCTCGCGTGACGCCCAGGTGAAGATCTGGGACAGCCTGTCATTTGAGCAGCTTAAAAATATACCTGCGCATTTATTTGCGGTTAATCACATTGTATTCCACTCTACCCTGCCTTACTTTGCAACTGCAAGTATGGATAAAAGCATTAAAATTTGGGGTGCTGATGATTTTAAACTGTACAAGATCATCAGCCGCGAAAAAGGTTTCGTCAGTCATCAGCTGTCTGTCAATAAATTGGCATGGATAGGAAATCACTTGATTTCTGTAAGCGATGATAAACGTATTATAATTTGGGATATACAATTTGATATGGCTTTGTAATTATCTGATGAAGCTGTATCAGATAGCCCCATTCCTCAGTAATGCCAACCGGCTCGCAAATAAACTCCACAATATATTGATCGGTGAACGAAACGAACGAGAAGTATCAACAATAATTTGCCACAATACCATTACACAAGTATACATAAGTATAAAAACTCTTAATTTGCATTAGTTGATTCTTCAACACCTAATACATCAGCATGAATAAATTTTTACTTACAATTACCTCTTTTGCATTGGCTACAGCCGTAAATGCTCAGCAAAACAGCCGGTTAACTGCAAAGGATTATGAACAGGCAGAGCGTTTTATGGGCTATAATACCGAACAGTTGGTTGACCACAATGGCGTAAGGCCCGAGTGGTTGACGAATGACAGATTTTGGTATCGTACTTTAACGGCGCAAGGCAGCGAATTCATATTAGTGGACCCGGCTAAAAAATCGCGTTCTGCTGCTTTTGATCAACAAAAGCTGGCTTCTTCACTTTCAGAGGCAACCGGTAAACATTATCAAGCCGCCCTGTTACCGTTTCAAAGCTTCACTTATTCGCCTGATGAAAGAGCGATCATTTTTGAAGCTGATGGCAAACAGTGGACCTGTGACCTGCAAACCTATAAATGCGCACAAGACAATTCCGTTCATGTAAAAAAACCGGCAAAAGGCCCGCGCAAGCGGCAAATTGGCATTGAGATCCCATCGCCTGACGGTAAGCGCGAAGCGTTTATAAAAGATTATAACCTGTGGGTACGTGATGTTAAAACTCATAAGCAGACCCAGCTTACAACCGATGGCATCAAAGATTTCGGCTATGCTACCGATAACGCCGGCTGGAAAAGCGGCGACGGCCCTATCCTGCGTTGGTCGCCTGATTCTAAAAAGATCGCCACATTTAAACAGGATCAGCGCCAGGTGAGCGACATGTACCTGGTGACGACCAATGTTGGCAAACCAACGCTAAAAACATGGAAGTATCCCCTGCCGGGTGATAAAAACATCCCTACCATTGAACGTGTTATTATCGATGTTGATAAGCCAAAGGTGATTAGTATCCAGGTTTCGCCCGACCCCCACAGGGCGTCACTGGGCGATGATATCGCAAGCAGCGGCACCTTTGACGATGTGGACTGGAGCGCGGACGTTACCCAGCTGGCCTTTGTGTCCACCTCGCGTGATCATAAAAACGAAAAAGTACGTATTGCCGACGCCTCGACCGGTGCTGTACGAGAGGTCTTTGAAGAAACCGTGCCAACCCAATTTGAATCAGGATGGGAGGCCATCAACTGGCGTTATTTGCAAAAAACGAATGAATTCATCTGGTTCTCAGAACGCGACAATTGGGGACACCTTTATTTATACAATGCTTTAACCGGCAAGCTAAAAAATCAGATTACCAGGGGCGATTGGGTGGTGACCAGGTTGCTTAAAGTGGATGAGAAAAATCGTGTTTTATATTTCATTGCCAATGGGCGCCAGGCAGAAAACCCATACTTCAGTCAACTTTGCAAAATCAGCTTTGATGGAAAACACTTTGCTGTGCTTACACCAGAGAATGGCAATCATCAAATTACTTTGTCGCCGTCGGGCAGCTATTTTATCGACAGCTATTCTAAACCCGATGTCCCTCCGGTTACCATCTTACGCGATATGAACGGTAAATTTATTTCGGCCCTGGAAAAAACTGATGTGTCAAGGCTTGTTACAATAGGCTGGCACGCCCCTATTCCCGTTAAGGTCAAAGCGCATGATGGCAAGACGGATATCTACGGATTGGTATTTACTCCCACAAAACCCGACCCCAATAAAAAATATCCGGTTATCGACTACATTTATCCGGGCCCGCAGGGCGGCAGTGTTGGCAGCTGGTCCTTCGAAGCTTCAAGGGGTGATAACCAGGCACTTGCTGAATTAGGTTTTATTGTTGTGGAAATTGAAGGAACAAGCAATCCGCTACGCTCAAAAAGCTTTCATGATATGAACTACGGAAACATAGCCGAAAATACGCTGCCCGATCAGATCACAGCCATCAGGCAACTGTCTCAGCGGTATGCTGATATGGATACTACCCGGGTAGGTATCTGGGGCCATTCAGGTGGTGGTTTTGCCACTGCAACGGCTATGTTCCGTTACCCCGATTTCTTTAAGGTTGGTATTTCAGAATCAGGCAATCATGATAACCGAAATTACGAGGATGACTGGGGCGAACGTTATGATGGTTTGGTGAATAACGCTGACTATCAGGCACAGGCAAATGAGAATTATGCAAAAAACCTGAAAGGCAAACTCCTGCTTGCTCATGGCTTAATGGATAATAATGTTCCGCCGCAAAACACATTATTGGTGGTAGAGGCCCTTGAGAGAGCCAATAAAGATTTCGACCTGCTTGTATTTCCAAACAGTGCACATGGTTATGGCCCGTTTTCATCATACATGATGCGCCGCCGCTGGGACTATTTTGTGAAGAACCTATCAGGCGCTGAACCACCTGACGGATACCTGTTAAAAAGCAAACCTGATCCCCGAAATGACGCGCAGTAATAGCGTAGATTAATTTAATAATCGAATAAGCCGTTTCCTGTTAACAGGAAACGGCTTATTTGCTAGTGGCTGGCTTTGACGACATTGATAAGAACAATCCCGCAAGGGCAATTAGCGAACAATCAAATTTAGATTAATTTCCATTAATTTAATGTGCGTTCGAAATAAGCAATAAGTAGCCTTATCCCTACCCACAGCGGTTTTTGAGGTAAAATACCTAAATAAGTAAATATATCCTGGAACGTTGGAATCTATTAGGCGGTACTGCCAAACTATGCTGACCGGGTAGCTTTCTCGATGCTGTCCCACATTTCGGCCGGTATCATTTCAAGTGCGTTAAACTGACCGGCGCCCTGTAACCATTGGCCACCATCAATAGTGATTACTTCGCCATTAATGTAACCCGCAAAACCGGACACTAAAAAAGCGGCGAGGTTGGCCAGTTCCTGGTGCTCGCCTACCCGTTTAAGGGGCACCCGGTTTTTGAAATCGAATTTTTCAGCTATTTCGCCCGGCAGCAATCTTTCCCATGCTCCTTTGGTGGGAAAGGGGCCGGGGGCAATAGCATTGGTGCGAATGCCGTGCCTACCCCACTCTACTGCCAGCGACCTGGTCATGGCAAGCACGCCTCCTTTTGCACAGGCTGAGGGAACCACGTAAGCAGAGCCCGTGAATGCATAAGTTGTTATTATATTAAGTATGTTACCGGCTATCTTTTCACTGATCCAATATTTACCCAAAGCCAATGAACAATTGGCCGAACCTTTTAATACAATATCAATAACAGCAGAGAACGCGTTTGCCGACAAGCGCTCTGTGGGTGAAATAAAATTCCCGGCCGCATTATTTACCAGTGAGTCAACCCGCCCAAAAACTTCAACAGACTGCTTCAGCATACTTTCGACTTCGTCATACTTTCTTACATCGCAGGCAATTGGCAACACCTTTCCCCCGGTCGCTGATTCCATTGCTGCTGCGGTTTGCTGTAATACATCCAGCTTACGACTGGTAATGACCAGGTTGGCGCCTAACTTCAGAAAGTAAGTCCCCATAGCTTTGCCAAGACCGGTACCGCCACCGGTTATAATGATGGTTTTCCCTTTCAAGGCGTCTTCCTTTAACATTCCCGTGGCAGTTCCCGAACCGGGTTCTGCAGAATTATTTGTAGTTGTCTTATCGCTCATCATCTATTAATTAGCAGTAGCATTTTTTGATTTTAAGCTTTGTATCATCATTTGTAAACCTTTCCTGGTTGCAGGCGCCCACCATTGTTCCAGCATCTTATTTAAAGTATCGGCTTGACTAAAGTTTAATTTGCTGATCAGCTCTTTTCGTAAATTCAGTTTACTCTGGCTCCAGGTGTTCGGGTTCATTTGCATATATAATCTTGCCTTTTTCCGGGCCAGATCAATCAGGCTTTCGGGGGAGCAAATTTCATCGATCAATCCTGCATCAAGCGCTTCACTTGTATTAAACAGCTTGCCTTCCATTAAGTATTTATAAGCCTTATGTTGACCAAGCCAGAAAGAGTATAAATTAAAAACACTGTCGGGAACGACGATACCTACGGGAATTTCATTTAACCCAATGATAAATTTACCGTCTGCCATGATCCGGTAATCACAACAAATAGCTATAATACAACCACCGGCAGGGCTATGACCGCTTATGGCAGCTACCATCGGTTTTTTGAAAGATGCCAACGTATGCTGTAAGGATAAAAAATCGATCCAGAACGTCCTTATTTCTTCCTCGTTGTAATCATAAACCTCAATCAGGTCGATTCCCGAGGAAAAAAACCCTTCCTTTCCTGTTAAGATCAGCCCGCCCACGCTGTGGTCGTTCTCCAGCGCTTTTACACAAGTGGCCAATTCCTTAACCATCTGGTGATTTATCGGATTTGAACGTCCTCTGTTGAGTGTAATTATACCCAGCCTATCGTTCACCGTTATTTGAAGCGTGCTCATAATTAATTAACCAACCAGATTGGGACTATTACTAACTTCATCAGCATACATCTTTTCTATTTCAGCCATGTATTTTTCAGTGATGATCTTCCGTTTCATTTTCCCCGTTGGGGTAAGTTCACCGCTGTCAATTGACCATTCATCACAAAGTAATGTTATTTTCTTTACCTGCTCCACATGGTTAAATTCAGGATTGTAGGAATCCACAATGGATTGATACAGTGCCACTACCCTTTTATCATGGATCACCTGTTCATTTGAAGAAAAAGGCACGTCGTTTTTCGCGCACCAGGGCCTTAAATGAGTATAAGAAGGCACGATAAGTGCCGCTGCAAATTTTTTCTCCGAACCAACCACCATCATTTGCTCAATAAAATAATTCTCCTTCATTTTATTTTCAATGGGTAATGGGGCCACATATTTGCCGCCGGAAGTTTTAAATATCTCTTTTTTGCGGTCGGTTATTTTCAGGAAGTTATCTTTATCCAGTTCACCGATATCCCCCGTGTGAAACCACCCGTCTTGCATTACTTCAGCAGTAAGTTCGGGGTTTTTATAATATCCCAGCATCACATTAGGGCCTTTGCACAGTATCTCTCCATCCCCTGCAATCTTAACCTGCACGCCATGGAGCAGCGCACCAACGGTGCCAAATTTTCTGCCGTTTTGCGGGTAATGATTAACAGCAATTACAGGTGAAGTTTCGGTAAGCCCATAACCTTCCAAAATAACGATATCAGCTGCGGTAAATATCTTTTCAAGCCTGACCGGGCAAGCAGAGCTTCCAAGTATTATCGCCTTTACATTTCCGCCTATGGCATTTCGCCATTTGCTATAAACCAACTTATCTGCGATCTTTAATCTTACTTTGTACCATATATCCTTTTTACCGATTTCAAATTGATCTGCTATTTTTATAGACCACATGAATATTTTTCGTCTTATGCCCGTTAATTTCTGACCTTCAATTAATATTTTCTCAAATACTTTTTCCAGCAGACGGGGTACAGCTGTAAAAAGATACGGTTTTACTTCTTTTAAATTTACGCCTATAGTGTCCATACTTTCGGCGTAGTAAATAGAAAAACCGTTGTATAGATAGATATAACTGCACATTTTTTCAAAAATGTGATTCAATGGCAAAAAGCTCAACGCACGTTTTTCTTTTAAAGGTATCTGAGTGAGCACATTACTTGATTCAATCACATTACTCAGGATATTCTTATGAGTGAGCACTACCCCTTTAGGCCGGCCGGTAGTACCTGAAGTATAAATGATAGTTGCAACATCATCTTCAGTGATCCCGTCACTTATCTTAGTTATTTTTTGCTTATCATCTTCAGTTATGGGTTTAAGCAATTCGGTCCAATGGGAACAACCTTCGAAGCGTTCAAAAGTGAAAATTGTTTTTAACGAGGGAATATTCCGATGTATTGCGTTTACCTTGTCGCAAAGGTCCTTACTGCTGACAAATACATATTTAGCTTCAGTTTCGTTTAATATCTGCTCAATCTCTTTAGCATTGGTATTTGGGTATAATGGCACCAATACAGCGCCGGTTAGCTGCACGGCAAGATCGATGATTAACCATTCAGGTCTGCCGTTGCTGATCATCCCTATTTTATCACGACCTTCAGTACTGCCGTCCCCGCCGGAAATCCCCATATCTAACAGCGCCCCGGCCAACTGGTAAATCATGTTGTGCACTTCAGATGTGCTGAATGATTTCCAGAAACCATCCATTTTTGCATTTAAAAGATCGGCTTTGGGCTTTTTAGCCTGAACCGCTATGCAATCAAACAATCTTGACGCTTTTTCCATGCTTGCAGCTTTATTTAAAAATAAAAATTTCTTTATAATAATTCAAATACACCCGCCGCCCCTTGCCCGGTGCCTACGCACATAGTTACCATCCCGTATTTTTTACCCCGTCTTTTCATTTCGTTAAAAAGCTGAACGGAAAGCTTGGTCCCGGTGCAACCAAGCGGATGACCAAGCGCAATTGCCCCTCCATTTACATTGACGATTTCGGGATCAAGTTCAAGGCCTTTAATAACCGCTAAAGACTGTGAGGCAAAAGCTTCATTTAATTCGATCAAATCTATATCCTGCCGTTTCATCCCTGCCATTTTCAGCACTTTGGGAATAGCCACAAGCGGGCCTATGCCCATAATTCGGGGCGGAACGCCGGAAACTGCATAATTAACCAGCCTTGCAATAGGCTGAAGATTATTTCCTTTCAAAAACCGCTCACTAACGACCATTACGAAAGCTGCCCCATCACTTGTTTGCGACGAGTTTCCGGCAGTTACAACTCCCTTTGCATCAAAAACAGGTTTAAGTTTTGCCAGGGCGTCAATGGAAGTATCACTGCGCGGGCCTTCATCGGTATCTACTTTAAATTCCCTTTTCTTTTTCTTGCCGCTCTCATCAATATAAGTTTCCTCGATAATGATAGGCACGATCTCGTCTTTAAATTTACCTTCTTTAATGGCATTGATCGCTTTTTGATGAGAGCTATAAGCAAACTGATCTTGTTCTTGGCGATTGATATTATATTCTTTTGCAACTGCTTCAGCTGTTAAACCCATGCCCCAATAGTAGTCGGGATGTGCTAAGGCAACGTCGGCATTAGGAACGATGCGCCAGCCCCCCATCGGAATCAGGCTCATGCTTTCTACGCCCCCTGCAATAATGCAATCCGCAATACCGCTATGTATTTTTGCTGACGCGATGGCGATTGTCTCCAATCCTGACGCACAATAGCGGTTCACGGTCATACCGGCTACCTTATCCGTATCCAGGGCCATTAATGAGATCAGCCTGGCTACATTTAAACCTTGTTCAGCCTCGGGTGTAGCATTGCCCACAATGACGTCATCAATCTGTTCCTTGTCAACATTAGGCACCGATGCCATCAGGTGCTTTATAACATCGGCGGCAAGCGCATCAGGCCGGGTAAACCTAAATCCGCCCCGGGTAGCTTTTCCAACAGCACTACGACTGGCTGCTACTATGTATGCATTCATATTTTTAATTTTTATGCGAGTTGAGAGACAAGAACAAAGAATCAAGGTAAAAGGTCACTTCATAGTTCAATAAAATTAACACTTCTTTTTCTTAATTCTTAGTTCTTGACTCTTGTCAGTTCCTCAATACCCTACCGCCTGTTAAAATGGATTGTATTCGCTCAAGGGTTTTCTTTTCGGTGCAAAGCGAAACAAAAGCTTCACGTTCCAGACCCAACAAATATTCCTCTGTCACTATCGAAGGCTGGGAAAGGTCGCCCCCTGCAAGCACGTAGGCCAGTTTTTGTGAAATTTTCACATCATGCTCACTTATATAATTACCGCTGTACATGGTATTGGCCCCTGCATATCCTAAACCCAGCGCCTGTTTGCCCAACACCCTGATATCTTTGCGCGGGATAGGTTGAACGTACCCTTCTTCGGCCATTTGCAGGCATTGTTGTTTTGCTTCGGACAGTAACCTGCTGCGGGATACCACTACCACATCCCGCCCTTTTTTAAGATAACCGAACTCAAATGCTTCATATGCCGAGGTGGACACTTTTGCCTGGCCAATGGTTAAAAACCGTTCCCTGAAATTGTTTAGTTCGATATCACCTTCCTGCAATTCATCTGACAGGCGCAGGGCAAATTCTTTGGTGCCTCCTCCGCCCGGGATCAAACCGACACCAAACTCAACAAGACCCATATACAATTCCGCATGTGCTACCACCTTATCGGCATGCAGGCACATTTCACAACCGCCTCCCAAGGTCATCTGGTGAGCTGCGATCACCACCGGAATGGATGAATAACGAATACGCATCATGGTGTTTTGAAATGCCTTCACTACCATATTCAGCTCGTCAAACTCCTGTTCAACGGCCATCATGAATATCATCCCGACATTGGCTCCCGCACTAAAATTAGCACCCTGGTTAGCTATAACAAGGCCTTTGTAACTTGTTTCGGCCAGGCTGATCGCTTTGTTGATGCCCTCAATCACTTCGCCGCCTATCGTATTCATCTTGGTATGAAACTCCAGGTTGAGTATGCCGTCGCCGATATCGGTAATGGTAGTACCGCTGTTTTTCCATACCGTATTTGCCGGCCGTATGTTATCCAGCAAAATAAAACCTTCTGTACCAGGGATTATCTTATAGCTTTTGGATGGAATATCATAATACAGGCGTTTGCTATTCTCAATTTTATAAAAGCTTTTTGCGCCGGATGCAAGCATATCATATACCCATTCTGCGGGTTTATTTCCGGCGCTTTCCATTTCTTTTACCGTATCGCCCACCCCCAGCACATCCCATTTTTCAAAAGGCCCCATTTCCCAGCCAAAACCGGCATTGGTGGCGGCGTCTATTTTATAAAGCTCATCGGCTATTTCAGGGATACGATTGCTGGCATAAGCAAATAACCGGTAAAATGTAGCCCGGTAAAAATCACCGGCTTTGTCCTTTGCCGCAAACAGTATCTTTAGCCTATCGTTAAGATCATCAACCGTTTTTGTAGCTTCCAGCGAGGCGAACTTTGCTTTTTGTGAGGGTTTGTACTCAAGCGTTCCCAGATCGAGGGCGTAAAACTGGTCGGCTCCGTCAACTTTTTCCTTTTTATAAAAACCCTGCCCGGTTTTACTACCCAGCCAGTTATTCTTTACCATGCCTTCTACAAATGCAGGTATCCTGAATAATTCTCTTGCCTCGTCGTTTGGCGCATTTTGATACAGGCCGTTGGCAACATGTACCATGGTATCTAAGCCAACAATATCACTGGTGCGGAATGTTGCTGATTTGGGATGACCTATTACCGGCCCTGTAAGCTTGTCTACCTGTTCAACAGTCATACCGGTTTTTTCTACGTAATGCAACACGCTCATGATGCTGAAAACGCCGATACGGTTACCAATAAATGCGGGGGTATCTTTGGCTAATACCGTTGTTTTGCCCAGGTATTTTTCGCCATAGTCCATTAAAAAATTACTCACGCTGGCCGATGTGTCCTTTGTGGGAATAATCTCCAATAATTTTAAATACCGTGGAGGATTAAAGAAATGGCTACCGCAAAAGTGTTGTTTAAAATCATCGCTGCAACCTTCGGCCATTAAATGTATTGGTATACCTGATGTATTTGAAGTGATCAGCGTTCCAGGTTTCCGGTATCTTTCTACGTTTTCAAATACCTTTTGCTTAATGTCCAATCGCTCTACTACCACTTCGATCACCCAGTCGCAATCAGCAATTTTTGACATATCATCATCAAAGTTCCCGGTTGTAATGCGGCCGGCAAATGATTTTAGATAGATAGGCGAGGGGTTGGATTTTAAAGCAAAATCCAGCGCATCATTAACAATTTTATTCCGGGCATTTTTATCATCCAAAGGCGCATCTTTGGGTACAATATCAAGCAGTAGCACCTGCACGCCGATGTTTGCAAAATGGCAGGCGATACGGCTGCCCATCACTCCCGAACCCAATACTGCAACCTTTTTTATAATTCGTTTAGCATCCATTTGGCATGTGCTTGTTTTTTTATTAAAGTTTAAAATTTATTCCGCCCTGGTCCAGGTGGTTGTACGCCCGAAAAGTGAAATACCGATATATCCCCGGATAGCCAGTGTTTTTCCTTTATAGGTTATATTACAGGAATACGTTTTGCCATTGTTCGGATCATAAATTGTTCCCTCTGTATATTTGTTATCCCCGTCGTTTACTAAATCAGCCAAAACAGGTAAACCCAGTCTTGGTCTGGTGCGTAACTTTGCCTCAGCATTCAGCTCATCAACTTTGGGCTGTCCGTTTTTTAAGGGCTCCTTGAGCCAGACCACCTTCCCATAAAACTTGCCGTTGCTCTCTTTGGTGATCCGTATTTTGGCGCTTTTGATATCGTTATACCATAAACCCTCAATTTTATCAGTTTGCGCTTTTGCACGGATACTTAAAGATACAACAGTTAGTACAACTAATATCAACCGGATAAAATGTTTGTTTGTTAGTGACATGCTTTAGTTATTATTTTTAATAATTGAACCATCTCTGTTTGGGGCGTATCCATGTTTTATGGAAAACCAACTGTGGTTCCCGGCATCAGAAGTCGCCCGGTTAAAAACATACCGGCATAATTATAAATGATTAAATAATTCAGTATGGTTTATAATAACAAATATCCTTTTCGGCAGCGTTTTATAAAGGTCTAAATGACGGAAACATTTGTCAATATTTCGGAACATTTAAAGCTAACCACTTTTATTGGACAATAGCGCTACAAGGCTGAGCCGCTTATCAGCCCGTGACAATAATCCTTTGCTTGCGGTTCGGTCAGACAGGATTACCCTCCTGAACATAATCACTGCTCCTGGGCGCCATCATAAACATCCGGCTCAGTTCTATTGGCAATACAGCAAGTTTGCGCTTTTCCATATCGATCCATGCGCCCTCTGCAATAACGGTTGCGGCCTTAACACCATCACTGCGGTATAAATCATGCCGTATAGACCAGCGTGAACCATCAGGTCGGGATTTAATAATCTCGCAGCTTACTTTAATGTACTCATTGGTGCCGATCTCGCGCAGATAAATCAATTCCTCCCTGAATAATAAAGGCCCTATTTTATATTCATAAAGTGTCGATAGCTTTAAACCCAGGCTTTCCAGCATCGTTATCCGGGCTTGTGCAGCAAAATCAGCATAAGCAGAATGCCGCATGTGCTGGTTAGAATCTATCTGCGACCAGAGTACCTGTCCCTCATAGAAGAAATTCATACGGTGATTAATTTTTAAAAACAATATTTGTTTTCAGCGATCAGTTTTGCAGCAATATTCCTGCGGGCCTGGGTGGTATTGATATCCTGGGTTTTAGTGAAGCGCTTGAGCCCCATCAGCATCATCCTTCTTTCATCACCTTCGGCAAATGAGTTCAGGGCTTCCCTGCCTGACTTTGCAATATGCTCAGCAGCATCATTAATATAGACCCGCATCATATCCAATTGTTCTTTACAGGCTTGTTCTCCTTTTAAACCAACCAGTTTCTCAACACGCAACTGCAATGATTCGCTCACATAAAGCTCTATCAGCATATCAGCCAGGTTGATCAATACTTCCTGTTCTTTGCTCAATTGGGCCATTAGTTTCTGAACAGCTGCGCCGGCCACCATGAGTATCGCCTTTTTAAAATTGGCGATGTATTTTTTCTCTTTTGTAAATAAGCCTTCCTCGCCGGCAGCGTCAAAGTCGGGTATGCTTACCAGCTCGCCTGCAACTTTTTGCGCGGGGCCCATCAGGTCAAGTTCTCCTTTCATGGCACGCTTAAGCATCATATCCACGGTTAGCAGGCGGTTGATCTCATTGGTACCTTCAAAAATCCTGTTGATCCTCGAGTCACGGTAAGACCTATCCATGGGAGCCTCTGCACTGTATCCCATGCCACCGTATATCTGTACGCCTTCATCGGCCACATAATCCAAAACTTCTGAGGCATGTACTTTAAGAATTGCCGCTTCTATAGCGAACTGCTCTGTTCCTTTCAATTTGGCTTTTATTTCATCAAGGCCCGATGCTATTAACATCTCTGTAGCCTCTTCCATATTCTGACTTGCCCGGTAAACCGCTGACTCTGAAGCATAGGTGCGGATGGCCTGCTGAGCCAATTTATATTTAATGGCGCCATATTTGGAGATAGGGCGCCCAAATTGCTCACGCTCATTGGCATAACGCACCGATGAGGTAATCACATCTTTGCTTGCCCCAACCGTTCCACCGCCTAATTTGATACGGCCAAGATTTAATATGTTCACTGCGATCTTAAAGCCGTTCTGCCGTTCAGAAAGCAGATTTTCAACCGGCACTTTACATTCGTTGAAGAACACCTGCCTGGTCGAGCTTCCTTTAATACCCATTTTATGCTCTTCTGTATTGAGCGAAAGGCCTTCAAAATCCTTTTCAACAATAAATGCGCTCAGGTTTTCATCATCATCTATTTTGGCAAAAACGGTAAATATATCGGCAAATCCTGCATTTGTGATCCACATTTTTTGCCCGGTGATCAGGTAATATTTTCCGTCGGCTGATAGCTTTGCCCTTGCTTTACCGGAATTGGCATCGGAGCCTGCACCGGGTTCGGTAAGGCAATAGGCCCCCTTCCATTCGCCACTTGCCAGTTTTGGGATATATTTCTGCTTTTGTGCTGCGTTGCCATAATATAATATAGGTAGCGTACCTATACCCGTATGTGCCGAAAATGCTACTGAAAATGAATGCCCGGCTCCTATTTTTTCAGTAACCAGCATAGATGTTTTAAAATCCTTGCCAAAGCCGCCGTATTCTTCCGGTATGGATATGCTTAATAGTCCAAGTGCACCGGCCTGATCCATTAAATGAGGCATTAAGCCCTCTTCCTGGTCGTCAATGCGTTGCAGATTGGGTGTTACCTGCTGGGCAATAAAGTTGGTGCATGTTTCAGCGATCATTAACTGTTCCTCATTCCACTCCTCGGGAATAAACACACTTTCGGCAGAAGTTTCGCGGATCAGGAATTCACCACCCCTGATGGCTTTTATAGATTCAGTGGCATTCATAAATAAATATTTAATGTTCGTCCATTCAGTTTTATAGTCACAGGTAAAATTAGACCAGTTGCCAAAGCAATGAAAGGGCTGCAATGCGGAGATATTAGTCAAAAAGTCGGTTGATTTGGATCAACCACCGAACTCAATCGACTTAAGCCAACCAAATCAAACCCAATCAACTTAATTTAACTCAATCAACTCAATAAGCAGATACCACTCTATAATCCGACGGAGACATACCGGTATGTTTTTTAAAATACTTTCCAAACGAGGATTGATCGGGAAAGTGTATGTCATCGGCTACCCGGGCGATACTTATTTCATGATTTCTTAATAATACTTTCGCCTCGAGTATTACCGCGTCGTCTATCCATTCTCCCGCAGTCCTGCCGGTTACTTCCTTAATGGTTTCTGTTAAATGTTTTGGAGATACATAAAGTGCGTCAGCATAATATTGCACATTCCGGTGTCCTTTGTAATGGTGGAAAACAAGATCCTGGAAAAGGGCATTTAGTTCCTGTTTCCTTGTCTGCTTGCCTTTTATCATGGAATGCTGCTTTTCGTAAATGGCCTGCACCTCATAAAGCAGTGTGATTAAAATACCCCTTGATATTTCAGCCCGGTACGGATGCTGTTCCCGCTCAAGTTTTTGCTGTATCCATAAATAAATATCCAGTATCATTTCAGCATCTGCCTTACCAGGATAAATTACCGGGATCGATGCGTTTTTAAAATAGCCGAATGATTCCAGAAAATGGCTGTTGACACTATTCTCTGCTAAAAATGCTTTACTAAAAACAATAAACCGGCATAAAAAATCATCACTGCTGTCATAGATCCTTAAAACGTGAAAAGGTGTTGCAAGCAGCATGGCGTCGGGCCGGGCCTGATAAACCTGCAGATTTACTTCTACCTGTGCAGTTCCCCGTGTGCAGATACCTACGATATAGCCTTCGGAACGATAAGGGAATTCACTTAAGCTCAATAATTGCTTTTCATCAGCTACGAAAAAATCAGCTCCCGCCAGTTTGTCCGCATATAGATCTGCAAATTTTGATAAGCTTAGTTGTCCAATTTTTTTATTCATGCAGCATCAATATACAGTTTAATTACTGTCTTTATTAAAAAACAAGGTTTCTAAGTAATTTTCCAGCCCGGTACTAAAATTAAGGTTTATCCGACTTTTTGACTAATATCTCCGCATTATAGCCCTTTTTTTCCTTTCAATCCAAACTAATTTTATCCCCGATAGCTGCATCGTAGTTCAATATACATTTGCCTGTCATAAACCAATTATTTACTTATGAGAAAACTTTTACTCCTGGCGCTTGCCTTAGTGCCGGTTATGGCCTTTGCCCAGGGTTTCCAGGTGAACCTTGAGGGACAAAAACAAATAGGCATGGGCCATACCGGAACCGGGATCTTGCAAGACGGCGCCTCTGTATTTTTCAATCCCGGCGCTGTGGCCATGTTGCCGCAAAACTACCTGCAGGCAGGGATCAGCCCCTTATTTTTCAAATCTGATTTTAATCCTTCCGGTACATCCATACAAAATCAAACTGCGAATAAGATTGCAACTCCATTCACTTTTTATGCAGTCTGGGGGCCTAAATCAGCTTTCTGGAAATTAGGTCTGGGTGTTTATACGCCCTTCGGTGGTTTAACTGATTGGGGTAATACCTGGCAGGGCAAATATGTGCTTGAAAGCCTTAACCTGAAAGCTATTTATATTCAGCCTACATTGAGTATTAAGCTGGCTGATTTTCTGAGCCTGGGCGGAGGCTTTGTATATAACCGCGGCAGTGTAGACCTGACCAGGGCTATCCCTTTGGTAAACGGCTCTGGACAGGTAGGGCAAGCCGAACTGAAAGGCACCGGAAAAGGCTATGGATGGAACGCCGGTATCTACTTCAAAACGGAATCAGGCGTTTCCATAGGTATCACCCACCGCTCGCAGGTTAATACCACCCTTCCCAATGGCAATGCTATTTTTAATGTGCCTGCATCAGTGCAAAGCAGTTTCCCCCAGCCCAATACTTTTAGCTCGACGATACCTTTGCCTGCAACTAATTCAATCGGGTTTGGATTTTATCCCTGCCGTAAATGGGTGCTGGCCCTGGATGTTAACCTGGTTGGCTGGGATGGATATAAAGTATTATCATTTGATTATAAATCCAATACGGCAGCATTAGGGGATACCCACTCGCCGAGGAATTACCAGGATGCGGTTAGTTTGCGTGGCGGTGCGCAATATAAAGCCAAAGATAACCTGGCCCTGCGTTTTGGCGGAGGTTATGCAAGTACAGCTGTTATGGATGGCTATGTAACCCCCGAAGCGCCTGATGCCAACCGTGTATATGGCACTGTAGGCTTGGGTTATGCCATTGAGAAACATCTTGATCTGGACCTATCTTTTGAGTATGAGCACCTGATGCAGCGCACGCAAACCAATATCGAATCGCAGTTAGCGGGTACTTTTAAAACCGATGTATATATTCCGGGTATTTCACTTGCTTATCATTGGTAATCCTTAAAGAAATTTATTCATGAAAACGTTTAAACAACATACTTATATCATTGCAGGGTTACTTCTATTAGCAGCCTGCAGGCCCGAGATACATACGCCGAAACCAACCAGCGGTTCGGCCGATTTTTCAAGATACATATCCATCGGCAATTCATTAACTGCCGGTTATGCCGATGGCGGGTTATATCGTGCAGGGCAGCTGGTGTCCTATCCGGGCATTATCGGCAAACAAATGCAATCTGTTGGCGGCGGCGTTTTTACACAGCCATTATTCAGTGCCGACCAGGCAAACGGTTCGGGTTATTTATCGTTGACAGGATTTAATGCAGATGGCACACCCATTACCACTCCTGTTACCACTAACGTTGCCATACGTGGCATACTTCCTGTGCCCGGATTTGGTAATGTTACCTTATATAGCAAATATACCGGCGACATTAACAACTATGGCGTACCGGGAATAAAATTACTGCATATTGCTTATGCCCCTTACGGTAACGTGAATGGTTATTATGAACGGTTGTTAGCCGGCAATGCGCCAACCAACAATACCGATTATCTTGACTTTGTAACAGCAAAGCCATTTACCTTTTTCTCCAACTGGCTGGGTAATAATGATGCCCTGGGTTATGCTACATCGGGCGGAGCGGCGGATGTACTGACGGATAAAACCACCTTTGCCCAATTGTACGGCATGCTGATCAGCAAAATGACCGCCGGCGGGCAAAAAGGTGTTGTGGCTACCATTCCGGATGTAACGGCAATCCCTTATTTTAATACCATCACCGTTGGTGCCGTTTTAGGCGGCGTGCAAAAAGCAAATCCACAGGTGCAGGCCATTTTTATTAATGCACTTGTATCAGGCAGCACTTATGCACCAAGACCTGCTACGGCAAAGGACCTGATCGTCCTTACCTTTCCTACCGGTAAGATTGCTCAGCCGGTGATGACCCCTTATGGTGCGCTGCCGTATGGTTTAACGCCTTATACGCCTATTGATAATCAATATGTGCTGGATGAAAAGGAAGTTGTCCTGACCCAGAGCTATATACAATCCTACAACGCTACTATTAAATCTATCGCGGCAGCAAAAGGTTTGGCGGTATTTGACGCCTATACTTTTTTGAACAATGTAAAGCAGAACGGTTTGGTGGTAGATGGCGTAAGCGTCAATTCAAATTATATCAGCGGGGGTTTATTCTCCCTGGACGGTGTGCACCTTACGCCACGGGGATATGCCATAGTGGCCAATGAATTTATAAAGGCGATCAATGGGAAATATGGTTCATCAATACCGCTGGCAAATGTTTCCGATTATAATGGGGTTAAGCTTCCTTAATTCAGTTGGCAGTGGACCATTGTCCTTTTTTTTCCGGGGCTAAACTTCTATGCTTAATAAATGCCTGACTGCTATTCCGGTCTGCCTGAATTTAAAAGCGACACGCTATAATACTTTTGTCATTTATTTAATTTATTATTAATTTATTTATCCATTAAGAAACATTTTCAGATAAAATGACTACCTTGCACGCTTATTAAAATAAAATACAATGCAAAAAGAAGGAACAGTGAAGTTTTTCAATAATCTTAAAGGTTTTGGATTTATTTCGCAGAGTGATAACAGAAGTGATATTTTTGTACACTCAACAGGTCTGATCGACGAAATTCGTGAAAACGATAAAGTACAGTACGATGTAGAAGAAGGCAAAAAAGGCCTTAACGCAGTAAATGTAAAAGTCGTTTAATCAATAACTATAAATTACGCGTAAAGCATCCGCCTTTACCGGTGGGTGCTTTTTTTATTACTAAAATCCATCTATAAAATTCAAATATCAGAATTATGGCAAAATCACAGGCAACCTTTATGAAGAAGCAACGCGAAAAGAATCGCCAAAAGAAAAAAGAAGAAAAAGCAGTGCGTAAGCAGGAAAGACGCGAATATTCAACCGGTGGTGGCTTAGAGCATATGATGGCTTATGTAAATGAATTTGGAGAACTAACTTCTGTAATGCCACAAAGCCTGCTTAAAAATTCCGAAGCTGCATAAGTAAGCTCAACCGCCCTGGTTACATTCCTGATTTAGGCACCGGTGTCAATTAACTGAAAAGGCTAGGCAATAATAAATAAGTGAATTAACAGTTTACTATATAACACAGTTTTTCAATATTCTACAAAGTACCTGCAGTTTCTGGCCGGATATCCACAAACGTTTGCCGGTTGTTTACAGCGCAGCTTAATTTATTGCGTTCGTTCAATCAGGGCAAATCCAGGGTAACAGTGAATGACACCTCTCTGTTTTGTTACCGTCACCGGCAATTGAATAGCCTGCTGTTATTTACTATCAACAATACTATTTTTTATGATGATACTGATTTTTTTTATTTCCCACTGGTTCATGTCGCTTTTCTTTCAAACATTTTTCCAGCACCGCTATGCTTCCCACCGGATGTTTACCACGAATAAATTCTGGGAACGTGTATTTTATTTAATGGCCTATCTTTTTGAGGGCACCTCTTTTTTAAATCCGCGCGCTTATGCGATGATGCACCGGCAGCACCATGCTTTCAGCGACACCGAAAAGGACCCACATTCGCCGCACTTCTTTACCGACATTTATCAAATGATGCAGGCGACTATTAATACCTTCGGGGACTATGTGAAAAGAACCAAAGATCCTGAGGGGCAATTTCCCGGCCACTACCCGGAATGGCCAGTAATTGACCGTATAGGCTCTTCCATCCTATCCAGGCTGCTTTTTGCTGCCGCCTACACTTGTTTTTATATCTTCTTTGCAACGCATTGGTGGATGTTTCTGTTATTGCCGGTACATTTTATGATGGGGCCTATTCATGGTGCCATAGTAAACTGGTGCGGCCATAAATACGGCTACAGGAATTTTGACAACAAGGATAAATCAAAAAACACCACACCTTTTGACTTTCTAATGCTTGGTGAACTTTTTCAGAATAATCACCACAAGCATCCTAACAGTGCCAACTTCGGCAAGAAGTGGTTCGAGATCGACCCGGTTTACCCGGTCATGAAACTCCTGCATTGGATGCGGATCATTAGCTTAAGAAAAGCGTATTAAAGATCATACTATAAGTACAGACCCAAGGGCACTGTCGAAAATTGAAATAACTTCCATTAACAAAAAATATAAATAAGATGAACAATCAAAGTATCGAATACCAAGCCCGAGAATATCTTTTTGACTTAAATAACGCCGCCAAAGAAAATGGCTTTAAGGCCGATGAACGCTGGAAGGTTAGCCTGGCAACCGCCGCTGAAAAGGAAGTGATCGAAAAAAATTATTACCCGACCATTTCCACGGAGGTTGTACCCGAAGTTTTATCAGAAATGTTCCGTATTGTTAAAGCTACGCTAAGCCAGGCTCTTGACAGTCTCGAAAAGACGCTGGATGAAAAAAGCGCGACCGAAAATAAGCTGCAATATGTAATTGCATACAATCCAAACCGGCTGCGCCGTTAAAACAGCACAGCAAGGGCCTGAACAATCTCAATTCAAACATAACGCTATGTTCAATAGGATAAAAGCGGGTAACCACAGGTTATCCGCTTTTTGTGCGCCCGGGCGGGTGCCGGAACCTTTTTTTAGCTCAATTTGAAAATATAAAATTCTCAGATAAAAGGAACCGGAGGCGTTCTGTAATTTAATGCGGCTTTGTACCACAGGTTACATCACTGGTCACTCCAGTTATCTGCCCGCCATCTCAGACGATAAGAATACCGCAACATTGGCTATATCCTCCGTCAACCGAAGCCTTTTCATCATGGTGTGCTGTTCCATTTTTTGGATAATAGGCGCCATTCCTTCGGGGTGACGGTCAATCGCCTCTTTAAACACCCCGGAGTCTGGGGAACCTGCCGGCCGTATAATTTACGCCATATACGCCTGACGCTGAAGCAAGGTTTCTCGAAAAGCTTTCTATGGCGCAAAACCGCCCGTAAAAGGACAGCCTATTCCTCCTGACCTGGCGGCAAGGGGATAAAATAACTCGGCATTAAATGATAGATCTACTGTACCTGCTTTTCCCAAAAATGCTTTCACCAGATCGGCTTGTTTGCCCGCATGGCCTTTGCCGGCAAATCAGCCACAACCGCGGGCTGCAAAATGTTGCCCCGCTTCTGTTGCACAGGCCGCACTTGAGCAATTACTACGATGCCCTCGCCTGCGCTCATAGCCATCGTTGCGCGTTTCGGCCGAAGCTGCTCTGCTGACCCTAAAAATACAATTTCCGGGAATGCTTATTGTAAAAAAACCAATAACAAAGCGGTAGCGGGCTTGTGCGCCAAACGAAATTTTTCGGATCAATTTTTGCAAATCATTGTAATATTATTAATGGGAAATGATTTGCCCGAATAAGGGGACCGGAAATGAAACTGAAAGACAAAACAGATAGTGAATTCAAACGGGCTCTTCATACGCTGGGCACTCCTCACTCCTATTGGCTCACCCGCTTTGTTATTCTTCGCCTGCTTGGCGTAATCTACGCGGTGGCGTTCCTGGTGGCCGTCAATCAGATCGTTCCATTGATAGGCGCCAGCGGGCTCCTTCCCCTGGGGATCTATCTGAAGCAGGTAAGCCATGCACTGGGGTCGGCCGGATCTGGTTTCGTACATCTGCCCTCACTGTTTTGGCTCTGGCATTCTGACACTGCCCTTTTAACGGTCGCCTGGATCGGATTGGTGCTTTCATGTGTTGTAGTGGCAGGCTATGCGGATGCGCTGCTGCTTGGTGTTCTATGGTTCCTTTACATGTCAATCGTTCATGCCGGACAAGATTGGTATGGATACGGCTGGGAAATCCAGCTTACCGAAACCGGTTTCCTGGCTATCTTTCTCTGTCCGCTTCTGGACCTGCGCCCATTTCCCCGGTATGCGCCACCCCTGCCGATCATCGTTTTATTCCGGTGGCTTACCTTCCGCCTGATGATCGGATCAGGATTGATCAAGATCCGCGGCGATGAGATCTGGCGTAACGGCACCGCCTTATATTACCACTTCGAAACACAGCCCATTCCAGGTCCGCTGAGCCGGTGGTTCCATTTTCTGCCGCGTATAGCTCTGCAAATTGGCGTGTGGTTCAATTTTGTGGCCGAGCTTGTGGCGCCATGGTTCATATTCTGGCCGCCGCTTGCGCGTCATATTGCCGGAGTGGTGATTGTGTTATTCCAGGTCAGCATTATCTTAAGCGGCAACCTCTCGTTTTTAAACTGGCTGACTATTGTGCCCGCCCTGGCTTGTTTTGATGACAGCTTCTGGGGCAGGCTTCTTCCGCGCCGGCTAGTTCGTAAGGCGCAAGCCGCTGCTGACCGAGCCGAAGAATCAACGCCTATGCTAACCACCGCCTGGGCTGTTACTTTTGTTATTGCACTCCTGAGCATCCAGCCTGTGCTTAACGTACTATCTCCGGGACAGATCATGAACACCTCATTCGACCCTTTTGATCTGGTAAATACCTATGGTGCATTCGGCACTGTAGGGAAGGAACGTTTGAACGTGGTATTCGAAGGAACAATGGACGATACGACCGGCAACAAAGCCAACTGGAAACCGTACATCTACAAAGGCCTGCCGGTGTTGCCCGGCAGGCGGCCGCCTCAAGTAGCCCCATACCAGCTACGTTTAGACTGGCAGATGTGGTTCGCATCCATGTCGTCTGCCGATCAATATCCATGGACATATAACCTGGCGTGGAAACTTCTTCACAATGACCCCGGCGCTGTCAGCTTGTTTGCCTGTAATCCCTTTGCAGGCAAGCCGCCACAATTTATCCGGGCCGTCATATACCGCTATCAATTTGCAAAGCCCGGCAACCCACAAGGCCTTTGGTGGACCCGTGCGCGAATCGGCGATTGGATTCCGGTTGTATCGCTCAAAGATCAGCGGCTGATCAAATTTCTGCAATATGAACAATGGATTCGCTAAAGCCAAAAGTTCAGGACAATGGCGACGAATCCGGAACCACCCTTCAATTGTTAATTTTTTATCGGCGGGTTTGGCTTATTGCCCGAAACTACATTTCCGGTTTTTATTTCCTCTTTTGGCGTATCTGCCGCTTTTGCTTCCTTCAGGGTTATCCCGGCGTCAACGGGTTTTGGTCTCAGGGAGTTTAACTCCGCAGTTAATGCTTCGGTCTTACTTGCCCAATCTTTTTGCTGGGCCTGCAATCCATTCAGATCGGTATTTAATTGAGCTATTTTGGCTGCCTGGCTTTCAATGGTCGCATTCCTGGCAATAAGCAGTTCTTTCAGGCTGTCACTCTTACCTTCAAGTCGTTGAATTTCTTCATTATGAGCTTCTTTTATGCCTTCCAGCCGCGCTAATTTTACCTGTAACGCAATCACGCTTTCATTTTTGAAAGACAATAATCTTTGAAGGCTATCCGTCCTTCGCGTTAACATCTCAATTTTTTCTTTTTTACTTTGCGCATGTACGCTGGTTAATCCGGATACCACCAAGCCAATCATCAAGATGACTAATTTTCCCCTTTTCATGATATTAAATTTAATTGCCACACATTAATTATGTATTTATTTATTCAAATTCAGCGCGTTGAGTATCGGATGAACAAAGGAAGCAGGCGGGGAAACCTTTTACTTTTTAACATTCAGGAAAATCTATTGTTTACAGTTTGATCAGTTTTTGTTGCACAAAATTTGGCTATTTGCAGGCTTGCAAATCTCCCCGCGAAAATAGCTGCGAATGATCACATTTTCATCATTTAAAAACCTGGTTTGAGGGCAGCAAAGGATGCTTAAAACGTTGTTGCCCGGTCCGAAGCGAGAGATATCGGACAGCCGGGGCAAGCTCAAATCGGTGAAATAGAATTATACAGATAAGTGCGATTTAATATGATCTTATTATATATTTGCGCAAATCTTATTACAAATGAAAAAACCTATACTTATCATGGTAAGTGTGCTTGCCGCTGTCGGAAGTTTTGCCCAATCTACAAAAGTTGATAGTTTAAAAAGCTTAAAACCTAACGCTAAAAGTTTCACAACCGAACTAAATGTTAATCCGTTTAATGGACAAGTGAATCTCAATAATTCACTTAATCAGATCAAATTCAGGTATTTTGCTACGCCTTCTGTTGCAGTAAGACTGGGGTTTAATATTAGCAGAAAGGATTCCATTAATAATGTAAATATTCCTTATGGTGTTAATAGTTCGTTTAGCAATAACGAAAGAAAGTCCTCTACGGTGGGAGTTAACCTGGGTATAGAAAAACATCTTGCGGGTACAAAAAGATTGTCTCCTTATATTGGAGCTGATTTGTCAATAACAGATAAATCTTCGAGTCAAAGTATCAGTGACAATCAATCCACGACAACAATAACCAATGCATGGAATTACACTTATTATAGTAACAACACTATAGTTACCCAGATACAGGAGAACGGTTACACCCGGTACGGCTTAAGCTTATTCACAGGCTTTGACTTTTACATCGCCCAGCACTTCTTTTTTGGTTATGAGTTTGATTACAGTATTACTAAAACTAACTGGAAAAATGTAACGATAACGACAACCCCCTCAACAAACAACAATTCCGCCAATAATTCCACCAAAAATTCAATAGCAACATTTGGACCGGCTCTAATGAATGGAATTAGATTGGGCTATTCATTTTAATTTAACAACCTACACTTAATGAAAAAATACTCACTTTGCCTTGGCGTGATCCTGTTGCTATTGGCATCAATTCAACTGCAAAGTTGTAAAAAGGATAAAAGTACAGATCCCGAAATACAGACAACTTCAGTAACTGCACTTTCCCCAAGTAAGGTTTTATTTAAGGGGAACATTGTAAGTAAAGGGAGCTTTAGTGTTTTAGATTATGGATTTGTTTATAGTACAACAACCTCTGCCATCAATGAAACCATAGGTACAAAAGTGTCTTTAGGGCAAAGCCCTCAGCTCGGAGAATACAGTAAGGAAGTTGATAGTATTAGCGTAGCTAATAGTTACTCACCCATTATTTATGTAAGAGCCTATTTAACAAATGCAAAAGGAACGGCTTTTGGCACCTTAACTTCTATTACGCTGCCAACGCCCAGTACCAGCAGCGTGTCTCCGCTAAGCGGAAAGTCCGGTGACCAGATTACGATATACGGACAGTTTTATACAGCCGCTGTTAGTGATGTTAAAGTAAGTTTCAGTGGCATTCAGGCCAATGTGGTATCTGTTTCGCCAACACAAATTGCAGTTAAGGTACCATCAGGTATTCCCGCTTCTCACAATACTCAGATTCCTATTCAGGTATCGGTAGCAGGACAAAATATAACGGTATCGTATAGCTTTACTATTCAGGCTAATATTACTGACTATTCACCCAAGTCCGGTCCGATAGGCACATTAATAACTTTTACCGGTGATAATCTTCCCGTTTATTATTATTCAGATATCAGTGTATTATTTGGAAGTGTGTCGCAAAGCCTTAATTACTATTATTCATCGGTAATGCAGGCAACCGTGCCTTCTGATATTACGACCAATAATTTCCAGGTCTCGGTTACCGTAAGTGGTAAAACCTATGCGTTGCCAGGTACTTTCAATGTAACTGCTCCAACCATTAGTTCCTTGTCCCCAGCCTCTGGTTTGGCGGGGAGCACAGTCACCGTTAGCGGTACAAATTTCCCGACATCATATGGAAGCATCGCGGCAACATTAGGAAATACCAGTGTCAGCGTCAGTCCTTATAGTAGTAGCCAGTTTTCATTTACCGTTCCAAGCAGCTTGTCTCCAGGAAGTTATGAGTTTGTTTTAAAAGCCGGCCCTAACAGTATATTAGCTTCACAACAATTTACAGTAACATCTCCGACAATATCAAGTTTTACACCTTCATCCGGACCCATAGGCGCACAGGTTACTATAAACGGAACCTTTATAGCAGGTCAATACTACACTGTATATTTTGGCACCTATAGTACTTCAGGTTATGTATCATCATCAAGTACCCTTACAGTAAACGTTCCCGGTGGCATAAGTGCCGGGGATGTGAAAATTTCCGTATTGATTGGCGGCCAAACGATAACAGCTCCAGGGACATTCACGGTTACAACCCCTACCATTACCTCATTTTCTCCAACATCAGG
This sequence comes from Mucilaginibacter sp., assembly GCA_028287895.1. Lineage (GTDB taxonomy): Bacteria > Bacteroidota > Bacteroidia > Sphingobacteriales > Sphingobacteriaceae > Mucilaginibacter. The sequence goes on from JAQBOV010000030.1 coordinate 47,224, forward strand.
TGTTGCCGGAACTATTGTGACAATTACAGGAACCGGATTTAACTCTGCTTACTATGGTGCAGCTGTCAGCTTCGGAACAATTAATGCCAATGTATTAAGCATTACTGACAATACCATTAAGGTAACTGTTCCATCCAATACCGGTAATGGTGCCATGAAAATCACAGTCAATGCAAGCGGACAAACAGTGGTGAGCACAGATAACTTTACTGTTACCAATTAAACAATTTTAATTATCCTGCTTTGCAGTGATCAAAACAAAAAAGAAGCCGTCTTCTAAATAATTATGAAGGCGGTTTTTTGCTGTAATAGCTTGCAATCGGATGATTGGAGAGGAAGATATAGCTGATCAAGGAAGCCGGTTTTATTTGTCGTTTGGTTACAATAATGACCACTCCGCGGGTTTAACGAAGTGGCGGCAGGCCTCCGGGGGGCGGAAACAGCCGGGAATAATAATATTCCGGTCGAAAAAAAAAGTGACTGACCGCCGGAAAGGATGCTTTATAGAATGCAGAAAGACAGTTGACTGACAGCAGAAATGCTCCTTTTCGCTCATGGCTTTGCGCGGCAAATCCGTCAAAACCAAGGACTGCAGAACGTTGCCCCACTTTTCGGTGCAGGGGCCAGTACTTCCGCAGCTATTGCTATGCCCTTGCTCGCGCTGATGGCCATTACGGTTTTGGCTGATTTCGGCCGAAGCCGGTCTGCTGACTAAAATGATGTTTTGGGAATTAATATTAGGTAAGAATCCGGCTGCATGATTACTGCATTTTTTACAGGGTAGGCGAGCGCACTTAGGGCACGCTAAAAAAATCAAACTTAAAAGTCTATTTTACGTAAAATAGATTACAGAAATTATAACCCTGATTATTAAATGTTTAATTCGGCAAGAATCCCCATTTCCTTTTTGATAATTGGTATTTGCTGGGCTTTATTCAGTAACCCCATTATTACCCTATTTTACAGGCATTTAGCACCACACGAACAGGATTCGTACCGGAGTTTAAATGATTTAATTTTTGTGATCATCATAAGCTATGTTTTGTATGTCAAAATCAAAAAGCAGCAACATAAGCTAACTAAATCGGAAGAAGAATACCGGCAACTATTTGAATCCAATCCTAATCCGCTTTGGATATACAATGAAGCACTCCAGTTTGTTAAGGTAAATAATGCAGCCATTGAAAAATACGGGTACAACAGAAGAAAGTTTTTAAAAATGACCATTGAGGATATTAACTCGGCGGCAGGCAACGAAATACTTACTGACTACTTAAACGAAACTGAGGGTGAATACCGCCTGGCCGGCATAAGGGAACACGTAAAGGCAACAGGAGGAACCTTTATGGTGTCTATCGTTTCCTATCCGGTATTATTTAACAACAAACCCTGCAACCTGGTGATGGCCACAGACATTACCGAGCTGATTGAGAAAGAAAGAAAATTGAAGGACGCTTACCAAAAAATTAAAACTTCCAACGAGGTTCTGATGCAACTGGCCTGGTCGAATTCCCATGAGCTCAGAAAACCGCTTTGTTCCATTCTGGGCTTAGTCTCATTGCTGAAAGAAGCAAGCGACCAGGAAAGGGACGAATTTCTTCGTCTGCTGGAAATATCTTCAACCGAACTCGACTATGTTTTAAGGCAGAACAACGAGAAAGTGGATGAAATAGGAATCCTGGAAAAATCTGCGTTATAGCCGGTCACCCTATTTGGGCTTATAACTTTCTTTATGATTGAAATCAAACATTCTTGAAATTGTAAAGCCTAGCCGGTACTGTCCTCTTGCATAGTCGGACGTTGTATTGCTTAAATAATTAATTTCTGAAACAGCCCGCGAATTGGTAATGTTAAGGGTAAACACATGGCCACCGGTTACTACCTGGATACCAAAACCAAGGGGATCACTAAATCCATTGGCGCCGTTTCTGTACGAAGAAAAGGGATGTGCATAATCAACAACTATACCCATTAGCTTGGTTACTTTTAATCGGGCGGTGGCAGATACCGAGAAAATATCCTGCCCACTTGCGGGCGTATTTGGAATCGGTAAATTATTATGCACTAATGATGGGGCCACCTGTAAAGAGAAGGTATGTGAAAATCTGCGCGAAAAAATTGCTTGTGTGAAATACGAAAGCCGGTCGCTAAAATTATCAAACGAGTTATACGGCCTCAGGCCGGTTTCACCAATCACCGTTATTGCAAGTGGCGAGCTGCCATCATTTGTTTGGTGCAGAACAGCGTACTTTAGCTCCAGATCAACCAATCCTCCTATTACAGGTATGGTACTTCTGCCCAGATCGATATTCAGGTTATTGGTCAGCCCATATTCAAAACCAATATACACATCAGCGACATCGTCAAGGCCATAAAAATATTTACCGCCACCCGCTTTGCCGGCAAAATCACCAAACCGGTGAATGACCAGGAAATTAAAGTTCTTCTTCTTAACTGTTTCGGTAGTTTGCGATAAGATAAGCCTTGAGGATTCAAAAACAGTAACGGGCTCCTCTTTTTTATCACCATTCATCGCAGTGAATAATGAATCGGCAGCCGTGGCGCGTTTTATGGAGTCGGCTTTTTGAGCCATTAACCCGGTGCTTAGCATAACAAGGACTAATAGTATTGAATTCTTCATCTCTGAAATTTATTTTGATGGGACATTTTTATAAGGGCTGTAAGTAGCCGAGACCGTTATTTTAATACGCTCGGCAATATGATAAAATAAAATTTGAGGTATATCTATATGATGATCAGCGCATTTCACCATAAACTCTGATGCCATGGATACAATCCCATTTTTTACCGTCAATTTACCCTGAATTGTTCTTTTTTGGGTTACCCCATGGACTGTAAGGTCGCCCGTGGCATTTACGGAGTAAGTACCGTCTTGGGTGATATCGGCATGTTCCTGTATTTTTCCTTTGAATATGGCCCTCGGATACTTATCGCTCTCCATATAATCCGAATTAAAATGCTGCCGCATAAATGCCTTCTCGAACTGAAATGTACTTATTGCTACACTAAAGTCTAATTCACCCGTAGCGGCATTATACACGGATATCCCTGCTGATGATGCGGCGTTGATATCCTCTATGAGGGCACCGGAAAAAAGTGTTATCCTGGCATTTTTACAGGTATAGAGATCCTGTGCTATCTGATTGATATTGAGCAAGCTTAATAAAACAATGCAGATATATTTCATTTTTTATAAGAAGCGTCTAAAAATGGCCTGGTTGATGTAAAATGGACAAAAAAGCGTTCGATTAAAAATAGTTAATAATTGTGCATTACCAAAAAATATTCCGCACATAGGCGGACTCACCAGGTCTTTGCTTGGCTTGACCCCTTCGGAAACAGGCTTAAGTTGAGCCTCCCGCGATGGGGCACTTTTACCAAGACAAAGGATTAAACAAAGTGGCGACAGCGAGTTGAAAATGCAAGTAATTGATAATCAATTACTAAATGTATCGAGAGCATTCAACCTGCAAAAACCTGAACACATGCAATGCATTGCTTCTTATCGGGGAACGCCTGCATGTTCGGTTAATAATTTGAACAGGCTTCTCTTTATAAAATGCGTCTACCTGGGCTCGAACCGGTATGTCTAATACCTTGAAAATCAACGCACTTTTTTATCTCAAACTAACTTAGGTTACGGAATAGGTCGCTATTGGTCAGCTCCTGCCGGTCAGCCAGGTAAGTTCCCTTCCAGACCGATAAGCAAAGTATACCTATAAATTTTCGGGTATATGATGTACTAAACCCTGTTATCTTCTTCCGGCAAAGCAGACCGATGGCGCTTGGGAACCCTTTCAAATAAGCAGTTTTTATCCAATAAAACAAACAGGGATTCATCGCAATTGCTCCAATGTTTCCGCAATCGCCTGCAATAAGCCAACACTTAGCGACTTGCTCTGTTCGATCTGTTCCGAATTCACCATGGCACGGTAGCGGCCTTCCTCATCCGGCTCAAAGAAAACCGTCACTTCACCTATTTTAACGCCGGCCCGCCGGATATAGCCGTAACGCTGCAAGCTGAATTCAAATTCCAGGTCTTTGTTTTGATAAGTAACCGGTAATAACAAAGGTTCTTCCATTATAGCTGATCAATACGTATCCATTTCATGCCGGCAGCTTCCGCTGCTATCGTACCCGCCTCGCCATCCTCAAATACCAGGCAATCTTCCGGAGCAACAGCCAATAGCGCCGCGGCTTTCAGAAAAGGATCAGGGAAGGGTTTGCCCTGCTCCGTTTCCCCGGCGCAAACGATCACCTCCACGAGGTCATCTATACCGAGCACCCGCAGTGTTTTTTCCACCGCTATCCGGCCGCTCCCGGAAACAACACCAATCCTGACTTTCCCGGCATGGGCTTTCAGGTGATCCACCACATGCACCACCGGTAAGGTGTGCTCAATATATTCCTCCAGGAATATTTTATATTTCTGGTCTTTAAATTCCTGCGGATCAAAATTTGTCCCGTATTTCTTATTGATTTCTTGAATGACGTTGATCACCGGCCATCCGGCCAGTTCGTCAATAATATCGCCTTCGATCACCTGTCCCTTATCGGCGGCAACTTTGATATAAGTTTCCTTATGGGCCCCCATGTTATCCGCTAAAGTACCATCGCAATCATACAGATAAACTTTGTATCCCGCGCTCAAGTTGGTTAGCTGCTCCAGCTTTGAAATATCCATGACGGCAAATATAGTTTACTCTATTAATAGATCACTACCCGGAAAGTCAAATTCACCCTGGCCTTGATCAGCTGTGTAGATTTGGCGATCCGATGTTCAAAAGTTTCCTGCAAACCCGCCTTCATCATTAGTAAAGAACCATGTTCCAGCCTGACCGAATAATGTTCCTTATGATCGAGCTTTTTGCGAATGTCAAAGCTCCTGACCTGCCCGAAGCTTACCGAGGCAATGATCGGGCGTTTACCCAAAACACTTTCCCTGTCGCTGTGCCAGGCCACCGAATCATTACCGTCCCGGTAATAGTTCAACAAAACGCTGTTGAATTTGATACCGGCCAGTGGCTCCACCATTTCTTTGATCATTAATAATTCATCAGTCCATGGCAAGGGATTGGCTATTTTTCCGGATACCGAATAATCTGTCCCGACATCCCCGTACCAGGCTGTCAATCGTGGTGTCAGGTAGTCCTTTTCCCACATTTTCTGAACGGTTTGTTTCCAGGGTGTATCCTGTATAAATTTTGCTAAAAGCCGGTCGCTGCTTTCCCCATCGATCAAACCGGGCATATATTCCAGCATCTCTATGGGCAAATTTTTGCTTTGCCCGGCCTCTGCGAAAAAACTTAACTGTTCCACTGCTTAACGATATTTTTTCACAAAGATAACATAATACTAATAATTTTAGTATTATGTTTGCCGTTTCAGACTTGGAATTTTAGATGATCCTGGTCATATTGCAAAAGAAATGAGTGAGCTGAACCCGGTCATGCAACTGGCCTATGATTATTTGGAAAGCACCAATACCATTGTTTTTTTAACGGGCAAAGCCGGAACCGGGAAAACGACTTTCCTGCAAAAGATCCGGCAGGAAAGTAAAAAGAAACTGGCCGTGGTCGCCCCTACCGGCGTGGCGGCGATCAACGCAGGCGGAATGACCATTCATTCCTTTTTTCAGCTTCCCTTCGGCCCGATCATTCCTTCAGGAAATGGCCAGCCGGAAATGCATTACAGCGAGGAAAAGAAAGACTTACTGGCGAATCTGGAATTGCTTATTATCGACGAGATCAGCATGGTGCGGCCGGATGTACTGGACCAGATCGAGTTGATATTGCGTAATGTCAAAGGGACTGGGCAGCCCTTTGGTGGCGTACAGCTGCTGTTGATCGGCGACCTTTCCCAGCTTAGCCCCATCATCCGGGAGGAGGAATGGGTGATGCTGAGCCGCTATTATCGTACGCCTTATTTCTTCAGCAGCCTGGTACTTCAAAAAGCGCCGTATGTCCGCATTGAGTTGGACCAGGTGTTCAGGCAAAAAGAGCAGGCCTTTGTCGACCTGTTAAACGAGGTACGTAACCAAACTATCAGCGCGGAAAGCCTTGCTTTATTGAACGCCCGTTATATACCCGACTTTCATCCGGGCGCCGATGATCCCTATATTACCTTAACTACCCATAACCATATCGCCCAGCAGATCAACAACGAGTTTATTAAAGCACTGCAGGAGCAGGAACACGAGTTTAAAGCGACCATTCGCGGCGAGTTTCCGAAAGATGCCTACCCGACCGAAACCGATCTCAAATTAAAGATCGGCGCGCAGGTCATGTTCGTCAAAAATGACAGTTCGGCCGAAAAGCTGTTTTACAACGGCAAGCTCGGTACGGTCACTCGCATTGAAGACAACATCGTATTCGTGCAGTGCGGCCGCCAAGACAAAGAAATAACCGTTGAAGCGCTGGAGTGGACCAATGTAAAGTACCGGATGGAGGGCGAATTGATCAACGAAACCAACGCCGGCACCTTTGCGCAGATACCCTTAAAATTAGCCTGGGCCATCACAATCCATAAAAGCCAGGGATTGAGTTTTGACAAAGCGATCATTGATGTAAGCGAAGCTTTTACCCATGGCCAGGCCTACGTAGCGCTGAGCCGTTGCCGCACCTTATCCGGCATGGTGCTGCGCAGCCCGGTCGCTGCCCATAATATCATCGGTGACCCGGCTGTCGTTCGTTTTAACGAGCAGGCTCAAACAATCAAACCAGACGCAAAAAGTCTGACACGTGACCGGGAATTATATCAAATATTTTTATTGGGCGAATTATTCAATTTTCAGCCACTAAAAACCAAAATAGAAAATTTTGAAAGCCTGCTGCCAGAATTGCAAACGGATATTCTGGACGTCGCCAATAAGTTCACCAAACAACTAAAAACACAACGCAGTAACCAGGCAGCTGCCTATTTCCTGGAAAAATTACGGACAGCCATAGAAGACCTGCACGGCCGGTTGCCGGGGCGCATCGGCCAGTCAAAAGAACAGGCCAAAAAAGCGGACCAGCTCATCGTCTGGCTGATGAACCGCATACAATTAATGGAGTATTTCGCCGGGAACCCATTTACGACCGCTGCTTATTTAACCCTGACAAAAAATAAGCTAAGCACCCATGACCGCTCCTATTTAAAAGCCCTCAATAGCCTGCCGAACGAAAAGCTTTTTGAAAAACTGATGGCGTGGCGCAAAACAACAGCTGAAAAAGCGCATATGATGCCAAACATGATTTTTTCGGATAAGACTTTATCCACTATAGCCGAGAAGCTTCCTTCTTTGCTCAAAGCACTCAGCGCTGTCAAAGGAGTCGGCCCGCAGAAAGCGGCGCAGTACGGTCCGGAGCTTATTACGCTCATCCGCTCCTACCAGCAGGAATTAATCGGATCGCAAACAGAACAAGGGAGTTTATTTTAACCGGCCATTTCTTTCCGACCATACTCTCGGAAGTCATCTTTTAAGGTGCGGGAATAAAAAATTATTTGGCGAGTTAATCAGCAAATAACTTCACGTTGCCGATCAGCAATAATTATTTCGCCATCCTCGACGTCCGATAGCCAAATTCAAAACAGAAACGGCATATGTTTTGGGATGGCTCACTTAAAAAGGAATTTGCCGTAAGCAGGACTACTTTTTTCCTGCCCGTTTAAAAATGGCATTAACCATTCAGCTTGTGGAATCGATTTGTTTTTTGTTAAGTTCATAACAACTGTTTTTTGCCGGCGCTACTGCTGTTTAAATCTCGGCACCTCCCAAGTCCCGTTAGGTTGTTTGTTGACAATTTTCGTTATGCTGCCATCCGGGGATCTTATAAAAGAAATCCTCCAGGTGGTGGTCTTTAGGAACCATTCGGTTTCAGAAATCGCCGCCATTTCAAATTTAGGCACGCCTGGTAATTGAAGATAAACCTTTCCGCCCGTCCGGATAATTGACATCTTCCATTTTTTGTCGCCGTAATAGCCCAGCAGCGGGTCAGTCTGCGCATCGGTAAGCTTTATTTCGACTCGCTGGTCCATGAAGGGTGCAAACAGGCTGTAGGCTAACTTATTCCAGGCGGGTGAGCCCCAGGCCATCGTTACCGTAAATTGTAAAAAGACGATGCACACTATACTGATCATCGTTATTTTATGTATGTGCCTTACAGTAAGAAGATCATAAATGAATAGTGGAATTAATAATGAATCGAAATAAATAAAACGAATATATAACGCCATGTTTAAACCTGGTAAAAAACGTATTCGGTCCACAGCAGCCTGCATCAAAATCAGCGTTGCCAAAAAAAGCAAGCGTTTGTGTGCCGCTGCATTTTTTCTAGCGAGAATACCCCATGTAAAGAGTAGGCCAAATAATAGGAACCCATACAATTGTTGTGACAAAATGCCCCAGGCGTCGGCGTCGCCTAATGGGGGTGAATTGGCAATTTTTGCATGAACGGTGGCAATACCAATGCTAAGCAAAACGAGTACACCAAGCACCACGGAAATAAGGCCGAGCTTGCGGTGAAATTTGAGGTTGCTTTTTGCCGCAAGTACCGCCTGCGCAAGGAAAACCAGTAGCCAGGATGCCATTATGGCACCGTGAACGTGAAGAAACCAATAAACTTCAAGTCCTCCGGAGGTTATCGCCTGGTAATCTGGCGTAAAACCAATTACCACCATCACGGGAAAGAGGCTGGCCATTGCCACAAAGAAATAACGGGTGTAGAATAACCGCAGTCGTGTTTTCTTCACCTCATCATGGGCAACTGAACCGGCCGTTACGTTAGGGTTTAAAACTTCATTAATCATGGCGTAAACGTTTATGTAAGTACTTTCTTAATGTTTATCAATATTATTCAGTTCTTGTTACAGTGCACAATTTATAGTGTTGTCAGGTTCCCCCGATAGCATGAAAAATGACAAAGCCCATTGATATCCAGACGAGCACACCCAGCAAGACAGCGTTGGCCGAGTTACCGATGAAGGCCAACGCATCCCCACGGGCTCCTATGCACCATTGCATACCATTTACTTGCAAGGCGATCGGGAAGGCCATCGTGAAACCTCCAATCCGTGGTATTTCGTTTGTTTTGGCCATACGCCTGAGTCTTGATTGTTAATGAAAAAATAAGTTATCAATCCGTTTCATAATTCGTTAATCAAGTATTTCTGGACCTCTTTTTCGTTAGGTTATAGGAGTGATTAAATCGCAATTCCGGTTGAGTTGCTGCATCCATTTTTTAGCTTTATTACTCACTCATGTACTAATCCATGGGTCGATATTTTAATCGCCAGGAAGTTGATCAGTGTCAAAATAAATTCTGCGTAGAAATAGGCCTGGATCAATGTGATCCCAAAGGCAATAAGGATGATCGTCGCTGTATAACTCCTGTTAAATATGGAAGTTTGTTGTGTCATAACTTTAGCTGATTGATTCAATAAAGTTATCCGCTCTTAAGGCTGTGGTCAATCACCTGAACTGGTGAATTTTATAGAAATTAAGAGGAGAGATTTATACCAGTTTTTGATTAATAGCTTTTGCAACAGCTTCGCTTTTGGAGTGTACGTGAAGCTTTTCGTAGATATGCCGTACATGGGTGCTGACGGTATCAATAGATATGAAACAGGCTGCTGCAATAGCTTTGTAGGATTTACCCTTAACCAATACCGCCAGGATTTCCTTTTCGCGTTCGGACAGGTCAATGAACTCCGTTTTTCCGGCGGTTTGCTGCCGGAACATCTGTAAAACCTTCACCGCGACCGATGCCGTCATGGGGGCGCCGCCAAGATAAGTTTCGCGGATAGCTTCTATCATTTTCAGCGGGGATGTTTTTTTAAGCATATATCCCGAAGCCCCGGCACAAATAGCAGCAAATATCTTGTCATTGTCGTCGAACACCGTTTGCATCAGGATATGCACCTGCGGAAATTTTTCTTTGATCAAGTGCACGGCTTCTATACCCGATATACCCGGCATATTAATATCCATCATCACCACATCCGGATTGGCCAGTTGCATATTGCGCAGCAGCTTATTGGCATCGGCAAACGCTCCGGAACAAGCCATGCCTTCTGCATTGTTGATCAGCTGCTGCAAACTTTCGCGAAGCAGCTTATTATCTTCAAATATGGCCACTTTAATTTCCATAATTAGGGTATACAGGGTGCATAAAGGAATGACATTTTTTATTAGGAATCCATCACCAGTTCAGGTGATCTTGAATTTAAGTTTTACAACCGTTCCCTCTTTTAACAGGGATTGAATTTTAAAATCAGCGCATAGTTCCGCACCCCGTTTTTTTAAAGTACTCATGCCATTGCCGCCAAATATTTTTGCAGTATCAAAACCTTTACCGTCATCAATAATGTTCATCTCAACCTGGCGATCTCTTTGGGAAATAGATACAGATACTTTTTTTGCCTCCGAATATTTTGCCGCATTATTGATGGCTTCCTTAAAAAAAAGATAAAGGTTTTTGCGCTGCCCCATCGTTATTTTTAATGCGGAAAGTGA
>JAQBOV010000043.1 GCA_028287895.1 Mucilaginibacter sp.
AACTTTACCTGATGGTGCAGCACCTAGATAGAGAACTGCTTGCACACTATCAACTTTATGGGTAATAACTGTGACAACTTTTTTTATCAGCGCGGCCTGCATATCTGCCATGTTATTATTAAGTTCACAAAGCGGACGTAAATTCATTGCTGTTTTCGGAGTAGTTGATTTTTCCAATACAGTTGTGATAAATTTGCTGTCATTGTCCGCACTTTTTGAAAACGGCTTAGCGGCTGTACGCTGTAAAATAAGCCATGCTGCGCCGAATAGTTTTTGCAGGTTTTCCTGAACGGTAATCAAATCCGCCGCATCTATAAATTCACTTCCGCTTTTGATCGAAAGTCCGAATTCCAGCCAGTCATACAATTGTTCGCGGTATTGGGGCAAACTATATTGACTAAAGAAATCATCGATTACTAGATAAGGATTGAGCTGTTGTTCCTTACTTAGCAATGATGGATAGGAACTCCATTCTTGTTGCTCAAAGGCTAATTGGCTAGCTGTAGCAGAAACAACCGGCTTTTCGGACAGATCCTTAACGAGATATACAGCTTCGATCAAAATAATAGTGAGTTTGTGAAAATAAAGCAAGCCCGAAGGACTGCCTTTTTCGTCCCGAAAGTAACCGGGTTTCAAAACAGCAAAGCACCAGTTGCGCAAAGTTTCCAAGTGCCCCGGCAATGAGTCGTTATCAAAAAAAGTACTTATAACGCTTAACGGGTTGCTAACCTGTTCAGAGGTTAGGTTTAAAGGATAAAAATCCCATTTATTATATATTACAACCTGCATGATGTCATATATTGTACCTGTCGGCATTGGCAGGTATTCAAAATAAAAGCATGAAGACTGCGTACCGAACTTAAAGCATGAGTAAATTACCCATCAATGTGAGTATTTTACTCATGTGCCAATTGTTAATACCTTTTTAGTAATTGCAGTTGTCACTGACAATTATTTATATTTGATTTATGGAAACATCAGCCAAGCCTTTAAACCAACATATCGGACGAAAAATTAGCCGTATCCGCGAATTGCGCGGCATCAAGCAAGAAGCATTTGCAACAGAATTAGGAATAAGCCAGCAAACAGTTTCGCGTATCGAGCAAAGTGAAGAAATTGAGGAGGATGTGTTGGAGAAAATTGCGAAGGTTTTGGGAGTATCAGTGGAGGCTGTAAAAAATTTTACAGAAGATGCGGTATTTAATTACTTTAATAATTTTCATGATAGCAGTTCGGGTGATTTTCGTCACCATTGTACTTTTAATCCAATTGACAAAGTTGTTGAGTTGTACGAGCGTTTACTTGCAAGTGAGCGTGAGAAAATTGAATTACTAAAAGGCAAATAAATTAAGATTGATCGAGGATAATTTAACCAAGATTTTTGTTGGAGGGTTTCCGTTACAGATTACAGAATTTGATCTGGTAAAACATGTTAGCCCATTTGGCAATGTTGCTACCATTAAAATTGTAAGGGATAAAAAGACCAGGATCTGCAAAGGATATGCTTTTTTAGAGATTGAAAGCAGGAAGGATGCTCAGGAAATTATCGAAGCTTTACACGGAACGATAATGGAAGGCCGTGAGCTTAAAATTACTATTGTTGAGCCTGAAGTAGCAACCGTAATGCCGCCGCCTGTTGCTAAACGAATTAACACTACCAATCTTGAAACGGCTATTGCGGTTAAGCCAAAAAGGCCAAGAATTAAATCTCCAGTTTAAGAAACGGCTAATTACCTTCCATACGTCCATCCGTTTTTTTGCTTACGCCTTTTTCTACCATGCATGGCTTCATCATCTACATCATCCGTTAAGTCTACGCCTGGAAATGCTTGTAGATCATCATCAGTATAATCACTGTTATTGATATTATGATCATCCAAAGCTTTCTCAAAGTAGCTTTCTGATTGCTCACCGTTTTCTCCAACTCCTTTACCCGTTGCAAGATCAATTGCTGACTGCCTTTCATCTCCCAAATAAACTTTGCGTTCGCTGTCGCGTTCGTCTGCATTTGCCCCAACGTTTGAATCAATAAAGCCCGTTCTTCCTCCTGTTGCGATTTGTTCATTTCCTGCCTTTCCTCCGCTTGTGGTGAGTTCGCCATATCTTGCTTTGGTGCGATTGTTTGCCTGGCTAATTGCCTTGCTATCTCGGTCTTGCTCATAGTCAATATATTTAATTAGCTCGCCCCACTTAAAGCGGTTACCTAATGCCTGCCCTTTGATTTTAAAGTCGTTAATAAAATAAGTTATCCCGCTGATCTTACCTGTGGTCGCCTGATTGAAAAGCAGCGAGATGTTATTCTTTTCGCAGTCCTGAATAAACTCTTGCAGTGACAAATTGGGTTTCTGCAGGCTGACGTTTAGCATTGCCTGCAAAATGCTTTTATCGGACGGCCGGTTAGTTCGGATAGCTTTTTCGATCTCGTTTTTTGTAAGCGAACGCTGCGAGACAAGCCGGGATTCGTTGTTGGTTATTCGGTTATCACGCCGGTTTAGAACTTGCTTGCTTTGAACTGGTTCTTTCCGAACTTGTCCCTTATGAATTTGTTTCTTTCGAAGCTGTACATCTTTAATCTGTTTTTGTCGAACCTGTTCTTGCCGAACTTGTTGCAGGGGAACAAGTTCATACTGTTGCTCTAACCTACGTAAAGTTGCCTGGCTTTTGTGATAATTATTGCTGTCGGATACTACGCTGCCATCATACTTGACCCTGTTGACCAGCAGGTGTACATGATGATGGTCTGCATCATGATGCCTGACAATGAGGTATTGGTTATCATCATACCCCATAGTTTTCATATAGTCAAAAGCGATTTCGAGCATGCGGTCATTTGTTAAACTCTCAGGCTCTTCCGCATTTGAAAAGTTCAGGCTGGTATGCCAGACGTACTTACCGAGTGCGGGGCGCTGCTGCTTGATCAATTCGACTTCCTTTTTTATGATTGTTTCTGAAAGAGTAGAAAAGGTTGTCGCCAGTAGCACTGCGCGTTGCGTCTTATCCGGATGGTTAAGCTTTTTAACGTTATAGGCCAGTGCGCCCATAAAGTTCGATCCGAACTTTTCAACTGCGATCATTCAACAAATGAGTAATGATTTTTTTTTGTTGCGCTGAAAGCTCGTTTAATACATTAAGTAATCCTATTGGCAATTTACCGGCGTTTACCTGCCTGGTAAGCTGGTTAAGGTTAACACCTATGCGGTTAAGTTCAGCGTATAACAGGATGTTGACCTTGGGTGCAATGGCTTTGGGGTACCTGCCTGAAAATAAACGTGCCCTTACCAACACCGAAACATGCTGACTGCACATGATACTAAACTCTTCAAGCTGCTTCAGCTCACCTTCGGTAAGACGAATTACTACAACCCTTGATAGCTTATCTTCTTTATTCTTTTTCGGACGTCCCAATGTACCTGCGTTAATTTACAAGCAAAGCTGATGATCGAGGACCTCTATTTATCACAACCTTTTCGGTAGTACAGAAACATATATATGTTTCTAGTGTCGAACATTCAACTCGTATTTACCGGCAGTTGAGTGTCTGCGGAACGAAGTGAGGTACCAAATGTGAGCGAAGCGAACTGGTTCGCAAGTCGTTTTGGTATTACCAAAACATAACTTGCTTTGGATTGGCTCAATAAGAATAATTTTTGGATGTACTGACTAAAATTTGTATTAGATTTTTAAATCATCAATGAGAGTCCGAAAGGTGTCGACAAATATCTTGTAGCCGTTTTTGTTCGCTATACCAATTACGCCCAAAGTAAAAGCCATAATCCTTTTATTACCAGCATTGATTATTTCGACCGGATGATCAGCAGTAGCAGGATCATCAACGGAACGTGCATGAGGATAAATCAGTAACAAAAGGTTAGTTGCAGTTGCCTCCATAAATGCAAGAGACTCGTAGAAGTCGCTACTGGATACCACAGCATTGCGAGACATTTTTTCACCGTCAAACACTGTTTTATATTTAGCATCCGCCACAAACAATCGATCAGGAAATTGAATTGTTAGATCAGGTGTGGCCATAATATTTGCTAATGTGTTGTTTCGATATGTTCGCTGGCCAATAGCATAACCATTTTTTGATACGACAAACTCTGGAAAAGCCGCTTTAGCTGCTTTTAACAGCAAACGTTCCCATATCTCGTCTGTTCGAACTATGAAACCTGGCATTAAGGCGTGTCCGCTATTTGAATAACTTAGAGATTTATTTTTTATCAGCAATTCAGACAGTTCCAAAATTTCAAGCCATGCATTATTTCTAGAAAGATTCATCCGTTTTGAAGTCGAGGACTGGTGTTCGCGGAATACCTTTTCCAAAGTGTGTTTTACTTTTAGTAAACGTTCGCTTATTTGAGGGTTTCGCACTTTATCTAATAGGACAACACAAGATCGCAACAAAGTGTCGTTATGCTTGTTAGCTCGAGAAAGCTTCAATCCGCTCTGTTTATATCCATCGGAATTGGGTAGCATTATATCTTCTTCATCAGTATCACCATCGAGCAAAAAGTCATTCCAAGTTGTATTGACATAAGTTTTAATAAGCTTGCGCTGGCTTTGCTCAAACTTTCTAACCCAAATTGACGCTATAATTTCGTATAAGTCACTTGACCCGCCTGCGGCTTTATGTAGACGTTTGTTGAACAAATGCCCCCTATTTGTAATAGCTGAAAGATATAGAAAGTCGTCCTTCCAATTACTGTCATTACCTTTAAGAAATTTGGGTATTATTTCAATGTGAATTCTTGAATTGAGTGCTAATATACCTGCGATTCCTGCAAAACGGAATTGGTCTAGGCCTTTGGTCTGTATAAATCCTTGTCCAGGATAGGCGTGAAATAATTTTCTCATTCCATCCATGATGAGCATCCAAAGTTCGGTTTTAGTGATATCTAACTCTTCCGAGGCCGTTTTAAGGCTGGTGTACTCACCATATTCTCGAACAGAAAGTGTCTTCAGCATGTTACTAATTTACAATCTCACGCAATATTGAATATATATTATCAATTGTAATTTCAGGTTCTATAAGCTTGTCTATCATTTCATCACCAAACTGCAATTCGGTGAATTTGTAATTGTTTGCCGGCTTAGCGTTTAAAATTATGGCAAGAGATTGGTCATTACCATAAAACATTTCTTTTATTAATGCATCAATACTTAGCCAACAATCTACGGCCCAAGCTTTAGCTTCATTTAAATCTACTGGCTTTTTCTTACCTAAAATTACACCATGCCCTATTTGAAATGCTGCGCCTTTTCCCAAAGAAATCTTTTCATTTATTTTCGACCATGCATTTACTAAAGCAATAACGATGTGTTCAGAGGTAGTAGCCTGTTCAGGAATTTCGTCGAATTCCAATTCAAAAAAATCTTGTATAGCTTGAACTGATGGATGGAGCCTTTGAGATTTAAATCGCCGTAAAAATGCAATGTCTAACGCTTCAACCGAGGTGTCGGCTTCATTCATAGAAGCGAGAAGATAGACGTGGGGGGAAAGATAGACATCTGTCGGCTCGCCTGTTGTTGCATTAAATACTTTAAATGGCGCAGATGTGTATAATAACGAATTGTTGTCATCTAAACGTTTGTCAGATTCAATTGCCGTTAATGTATCGCCAAAAATTGAAACTGCTGGACCTCGGTTCATTTCATCTATCATAATGAGCGATGCACCGCCTGCTAGCGCATGCTCATTTGCTACCATCAAAAGACCGTGAATAACTCTGAACCCTGATTCGCCTTGAAGCAAATTCGGTATTATCCCGCTGACAAAATCCCTATGTTTTGTACCTTGATGAAAAGTGATTTGGAAAACCCTTCTGTCAGTACGATCTGGAGACGGCATCCAAACCGGGATGTTGTTAACCTGGACCGCTGGCAAAGGGACAGCATCTTCGGGTTGTAATGCTGCAACAGTTTGTCTGTTACCCGTAAATTCCCGTGCGGTTTCCGCCATCAGCATTGATTTACCGCAAGCCGGCGGTCCAAGTAACAATACATTTTTACTTGAACTAAGACCCCTCAATAAATTTTCTACGTGTTCAGCTATTGTCATAGTGTGATTTAAAAAGTGATAAAACCTCTTACAGTCTGGTTGATAGTAAGTAGTGGGGCGATGGCATTCGAAACTTTTGCGTGCATTTGATTCAATTTGTCAGAGGAAAATTTCGACGCCCAAACGTTGCCTTGGTCGTCTAATATAAGAAGATACATCCATTTATGCCCCTGAGCTACCACAGTATCAAAATCTTGCTGACTTATTTCCCAAATATTGATCTGCGATATCTTACATATTCTACATTCATTGGACCTACTAGCAGTAGGTGCCATTAATTTAATTTCAACTACACTATTTCCGCTATAAATTTTCCCTCGTTGTTCACGGGCGGATACTGTCAAAGGAAAAAAACTCAATAGTTGATCCCAATAATCTGCAACAGGGCTTATCCGTAAATCTCTCGCTCCACCACCTGTTGGTGAATCGTTCGATTCCAAATTGAATTTACGAATGTCACCAGCAACAACTTCTTGAAAAAAGGCAATTACTGGATTACCGGGTTTAAGTGTGGCCATGGTAAGTTTTGTGATTTAAATTGGCTCGGGAGAAAAGGTACTGATTTTGCATTTTTATAAAACAATAACCTCTGCCCCAAGTCATCTGACTCTCGACTAATATCATTGTTTATGGTTAAAAACTTAGATATAATAAGGTCTCGTGTAACGGATGACCTGTGTTCTTTCGCTACAGAAGGCTGTTGTTTGTCGACGATCGGAAAATCGCCTAAGATTGTTTTCAAGTCTGATAAGTTTAATTTATACAAGGATGCAACCAGAACTTCTACTTCTGCTCTCAATTCAGCTGTTTCCCAAGTAAAATTCATTCGGCATTCGAAAATTATTTTTTTTACTATATCAATTATTTTTGTACATCTTGAGTCTCCTAACTCGACATTAGGAACGGGTATGCTATCAACAATAAAGAAGTTAGCATTAGTCGTTATGACTTTTCTAATAAGCCAATCATAAACAAAACTATTTGCGATTCCAAGCCAAAGAAGTGATAGTCCTTCGAATTGTTCTTCATAGGTGAATTCAATAGTTGGCACTTTATTTCCGCAAATCGTTCCAGGGGGAACGTATGCACACAACATCGTTCTTTCGTTTGTTTGCCCTGTTATATCGCAAAACCCTACTCGCCATTTCTGCGAATTAAGTAATTGAACTTTGTTTAGATTGGCAGGTTCTACAAAAAACTGTGGCCTCAAGTCATTCACGTTATTAAATGTTGACTGCTCCCATAACGCCTGTCGTCCAGTCCCTGATACATATGCTTTAACGCCTGTCGCATATTGATGTATCATACGACCTTCTATCACTGGAATAACTTTCTTTTTGGTATGGTTTTTTACAAAGAGGCTTTTGTCTAAAGTCATATCTATTTCTCTGCAAAAGCTATGATTCCACATTGATTCATTTTTTCCAAAATGGGGAAATGTAGAACTGATTTTGTAGAAAAGCTGCCAGTCGTTCTCGTTTTGTATTTCTGGAATTGAAAAGTCGGGGCGTATAGTTTGTAACTTGTTAATATCAATATGTACCTGCGCTTTGCCTAGCTTGGTGTCGTTTATTGAAAACTCAATTTTCTGTAAACCAGTCCCTTTTTTCAGTTGGATCATGATAAATTTGAAACGCGAGTCAATTTCAAAGTATCGAGCTTTATTATCGAAAAGAGTAATATTCAATTTAGAACAGCAAGCTATTAAAGTCTTTCGCAATTGCGCTGTTTGCTGATTGCGAATAAACGAAGCTGGGACCAACTGTATCATTTCTCCGCCGGTACCCAAAAGTTTTAATCCGAGCTTTAAAAATGCTACGTATAAATCTTTTTCACCGCGCGTCTCTAAATCAAACTCATCAACATCCGTTGCATATTTCTTTAAATTCGCCTTTTTCTCTTCAAATTCAATTGATTTTTTTTTCGACAACTTCTTAAATTCCATACCATAATGCCTTGTCGTACCTTGGGCAACTTCGTATTCATGACGCGTAAGTTTTAATTTCTCCCACGGTGGATTCCCGATTATCATATCAAATTTCTGTGACCCGACCATTTCAAATAGTTGACTCTTCGCAATGAGGCTGTCAGCTACTGCAAAGTGCTTACTTAAATCACTAATAGCAGCAAGGTCAGATGTGAGAGAAGAAATGGAAAGTATAGTTGCTCTTACTGCGTGGGTAGAAATATCTGAACCATGAATTGTGTGAGTTATTAGCTGTTCGACTGGCTGAATATGCTTTGCTTTTTCGAGAAAAGCGCAAAGTAAAATACCCGACCCACAAGATGGGTCGATCAGTTTAGGTGCATCATTACCAGTCTCAATTAAGGTTTTAAACTTTACTAACAGCATATCTGCCATTTTTTCGGCTAACCTATAATCAGTATAATAAACGCCTTTGTTTTTTTGACTAATTTCATTTAACTTCTCGGTGGCTAATATTCCAAGAAGTACAGAAGCTGGCAATGTCGAGGCTAAGATCTTATTCGCTATGGTTTGAGCTGCTTGAAAATCGTACTCCAGTTTTTTTTCGTTTATTAAATTGTGAT
Source organism: Mucilaginibacter sp. (assembly GCA_028287895.1). Taxonomy (GTDB): domain Bacteria; phylum Bacteroidota; class Bacteroidia; order Sphingobacteriales; family Sphingobacteriaceae; genus Mucilaginibacter. Next base: position 8,609 of record JAQBOV010000043.1, read on the forward strand.
AAGCTTTTATGTCGAAACCTCCAATCAGCGATGACACTTGTTCTAACAAAATTAATGTTTGTCTATTCCTTTCTTGCTGATCGTCGTTTACTGGCAAAGCCCTTTCTAAAGTTTCCTGTAAATCGTAAAGGAGGCTTTTCTGATAACTGTTCACTTTTGACATAAATATTAACGATTGATTTCAATTAAATATTCAGTTAAAGGGTCGCTTTTGGCGTTGATGCTAGATTTTTTGCTCGAAATATATTTACCAAAATTTTCAAAAGTGCTTACATCCGTATCTCCATACTTTGAAGCTATTTCTACAAGGGTTTGAAAAGATATGTGTCCGGCGGAACTATATGAGATTAAAATTTTTCGTGATGGAAGTGATTTTATGAGGTTTTCTATTGCAATTGGTGCTTTTGCTTTGTAACAAAAATCGGATGCTTTAGATTTCCATGGCCTCAGCCCAGTAATTCCCGAGACAAGCGGTTCATCGTCGTTAGCCAAAGTTTCAGGTATATGGTAATAAGCTGCATACTGGCGTTTTGTATACGGCGGATCAATATAAACGGTATCAATTTTTTCCACCTTGGCGTTCAATGCATCCCCTTGCGAAACGTGCCAGTCAATCGTTCTTTTCTGTAGCGGACGGGCTTTGAGAACAATTGGCTTGAGGGCATTGGATGAAAGATCCTTTAAGAAGCAACCATAGGTGCCAGCTATGCTTGCAACCTCATTTGATGACTCAATCAAATCTGCGATGAGTAGTGTTCGTTCGTTCGCTGTTATTTTATTCTCTTGATACAAATTCCGGATTTCTGCCCGAATCGAATCTATCTTCTGCGCATTACTAAGCGAAAAGTATGGTCTTGCTTTGCCTTCTTTATTTTCCGCCGAACCACTGTATTCAGAATAAAAATACCCTTTATGAGGCGTTAAGGCGTTAAGTTTTTTAATAATGGAGTAATACCCGCCAAATGACTGAAAATGCACGTCAGATGCGCTAATGAGTTTAGCGCTGGTTAATGTAGTGGCCGCCTTTAAAGTATCGTTTGCGGACACTTTCCAACCTTGAAGGCCAGATGCAAGTGCTATAGACCCTGTCCCACAAAACAAATCTATAAATCGGCCGTCAGAAGGTTTACCAACCTTTTCTGTGATTTGATCTACTAACCTGGTTTTCGAACCTAAATACCGAACTTTACCCATTGCTTAAATTGCCACTTATTTTGCTAAATTTTTTGGTAAAATAATTAAAATAAATTATACCTCAAACTTATACACGCAACTATTACACAATGTTATCACTTTCAGCTCATTTAAAAAACATATTTTATATGGTAGGTTAGGTATAATCGATGTTGTACCCATTAATATTTATGAAAGTTCAACACTTTGTATTTTGTATAATTAAAGTAACCGAAAGCCACAAAAGCGCGGTCTGAACTTTTTCTTACAGGAATGCACATCTGTTCTATCAAATGTTCAAACCTCCACCTAACCATTTGCCAGTGGCGAAGTATATTCATAACAATAAAATTACTCTGATATTCAGTCCGGAGTTATAAACTTCGAAAATCGGGAGAATTAGATTTCAATTCCTCTTAAATTTCGATATAATTTGAGAGCGAAAAGATCAGTCATACCTGAAATGAAATCGATTACCTGCATAACCTTTGTATAGTTACTATCGCTTTCGTCAAATTTAAATTGGCTTGGGAGAAGCTCTAAAACTTTTTTATGTTCTTTTTGTCTTTGCTCCTTTGTGGTTAAAGCAGCCGTTACAAAATCTTCAACCAAACCAGACATAATTCTAAATCCGGCTAACTCGAGCTTCACTACTTCTTTATAATTATAAATTTTTTCAATGGATAGGTCGTTTATAGCTTTTAACTCATTGGCTAGTTCTGGAATATCCTCAATTAATGTATTGTTATATTGGCCTTTTAAAATTGCATCTTTACGGACAATAAATACATCTGCACATTTTAACGCTAAAGTGTTAATGGATTTTGCTCTTAAATAAGCTAACGCTTCATTTTTATCAAACCCTAATTCTTCAACTTGTTTTCTTACCGAATCCATATCATCCTTTGGATTCTGCGCAATAACCGACAGTAACAGGTTTTTCACCTCTTCATAATGTAAGATTCCTAATCTATGTGAATCTTCTAAATCTATTATGTTATAGCAGATGTCGTCGGCTGCTTCAACTAAATAAACAAATGGATGCCTTTTAAAAATTATTTTGTCGTCAGAGTTATCTTCTAACATGTGGAGTTCATTGACAATATCTAAAAAGACGCCTTCGTCACATTTAAAATAACCGTATTTCTTTCTGTGCTTCGAGCCTTTACTGCCCTCAGACGCTAACGATTCGCAAGGATATTTAATTATAGACCCTAATGTACTGTAGGTTAATCTAAAACCGCCGTTTACCCTTCCCTTTTGTTGTAAAGTCAGTATTCTAAGAGCATTAGCATTTCCTTCAAAAGTTATTAAATCATTCCATTCTGATAGCGAGAAGTTCTTCTTGAATTCTAAATCTTCCACTTGTGAAGTATCTCTTTTTTTGAAGTATTTGGAAATAGCTTCTTCTCCTGAATGACCAAACGCCGGGTTACCAAGGTCATGCGCCAAACATGCAGCAGAAATAACGTTTTTTAGATTGTTTCTATAGAAATTTCTTGATTCTTCAACATCTCTAATTTCAGGAAGGTCGGCCAAATGTTTACCTATTATCTTTCCTAATGATCGTCCTACACTAGCGACTTCAAGCGAATGAGTTAGCCTATTATGAACAAAGACCTCTTCTGGCAAAGGGAAAACTTGTGTTTTGTTTTGCAGTCTCCTAAAAGGGCTAGAAAAAATTATCCTATCCCAGTCCCGCTCATATTCAGTTCTTATTCCCTTTTCATCATTGCCCATTCCATATCTTCTTGCTGAAAAACAATTATTCCATGTCATTTCTGCTTTATTCATAACTATCTATTAAACGAGTAATTAAAATTTTCTAAAGATATTTTAAAATTATCCGTTTAACTAAAAGTTTTCTTTGCTTATACTATTGGAATTTTTTAACCTCGGACTGTGAAAAAGCTTTCCCAAAAATCTCATAATAGTAGCTAAATCTTTAAGTTCTGAAATAAATGGTTGAAGTTTAATCATCGTCGTCGCATATTTGACCCTATCGAAAAAGGCAATTCTTACGGATGAGGCTAGCTTGTGAAAAAAGAAAACTTTTCCATCAATGAAGGCTACCTGAAATTTGTCAGCAATTGCCCTTTGACCGCCACCATATTATCTTCCATTCGAGAATAGGTGCTTTCATAATGAGAACAAAGATCGAAACGTTATAAAATTTATACAATTCTTCCGCTTCTGGGGTAGCGGCACTTTTGATCTTTTCCGAAAGATCGGTGATTTTTAAATACAGTTCATGGGAACGGCGGTTAGCATCCAACATTTCGTTAAATGTAAACGGAACATCAAAATAAATTCCGATCAAATTATATTTCCAGTTCTCCGCATTTAATTTAGCCTGGTAGGCATCCAGCTTTTCCATTTCCTTATGCATAAAACTACGGCTGGCCTCGCTGCGTCCATTATGTAAGTTCTTCCAATAAGCGATATTCTTCCGGATCATGGTCATCAATTCGCCGTTAATGAAATAAAAGCTTTCACCAATTTCGACTTTTTTATTGCGAAACTGGCCGGTGAGTTCAGCTGTTTGCTTGCGGCGGTCATTGATATAGCTAAATAATCCGGTCATCAGTTGGGTCAGCAAAGCTCCCGCCAAGCCGGAAAACGCAGTAAGTATAATAATTGTCGAATGTTCCATATTCACGCTTGCTCAAAGTTCAACAGGTCCTGGCGTAATACTTTTTCGCCGAGTTCAGTTAGTGTGTGAAGAACGGCTAAATGGCATTTTTTCGTTTTTCGACCACTTCCGCAAAGGCAGGCGCTGTTGCGGTCAAGTGTTCTCTTATCCAAAATAGATTTGATGAATTGCCTCGCCAGCATCGGGGTAGGCAAGTTCAACTCCTCTTTATAATATTGCATCACACCTTCGAAACGATGGTCGTATTCCTCGCCCGCGTAGCCCTGGCGGGATAAGCGATGGAGTTGGTTGGCAAAGTACGGATATACCTTTTCATGCATAAAGCCGGCCAGGCGCATACCGCGCTTAAAAGCCAGTTTTAGATTGTGCGGGATATCCAGACAGCATTCACCATGTTCAGAAATATGCCAGGCTTCTGTTCTGGGTATGATGGTGCTTCTTTCGAATACATCGGGCACATGGACAGGATACGGATGTCGGACAATGATCAGAACCCGAAAGGTATCCCAGTAAAGTCCGGTTGCATCACAAATGTCCAACTCTCCCGAGATGACCCAGCTTTTATGCTTTTCATCCCGGGAAAAGTGGAGCTTTGGATATAGATCACTAATAGCAGCAAAATCCTTTTCGAAAAGTGTAGGCTTTTTAAAAATCATAGTAGGGTTTGCTCTTCACGGCTATTGGTGCTAAATTATTGGAATTAGCATAAACCGCCGGAGCTTGCTTTCTTTTAAGCTGAATGTTGCCGGAAAAATCCGTAGCGATATAATCTTGTTTTTTAAGGAACTTCAGCCAATCGAAATCATGTTGTGTATATCTAAACCCTTTTTTCGGGATCTCGAAGATGTAGCGATCTGTTTCTTTGCCGGTACGCAGGCATACGGGTGAAAAAAACTCCTGCAATAAGGCAGTTTCCTTTTTGATGTGATCGCCGATGACGATACCGTTACTCACGGCGTTAGCCTGCATCTTTGAGGCTAAATTAGTGTGCAAACTGAAAGTCGTCACTTCACTGATCTCGCCTATACCGGCCATGGCCCAAACGACATCTTCATCATAGCCAAGATCAACGCCTATGCGCGTATAGATCTGCTCGATGCCTTGTTGTTCAAACACTTCTTTAAGGTCATGTTTAACAAAATAAGAATAAACACTGGCAAATTGTAACGCCCGGTTAACCGCATCCTTAATAGGCATGTTCTTGCCGCCAAAATAGGCAAAGAGCCCGTCTCCTTGTAAACGATGTACGTAGCCGCCAAAAATCAGGGCGGTGTGTATGGCCGCACGCTGTATCGCATTATTGATAACAAACACGGTGGCCGGCTCATAACGTCCATAAAGCTGCGTTGAGCGCCTTACATCGACAAACATAGAAACAATGTAATGCTCCTCGGTATCTTCCGTGTGTTTTAAATGCGCAAAATCAGGATGCGAGCCCAGTTTTTGTGTAAAATCCGGTTTCAAACCAACGGCGTCGGCAAATTGTTCCAAACTTGGTAGCAGCCTTTTTTCGGGCACCGCTTCGTTCAAAGCCCGTAGGTTAATTTTGTTCCTGACATTGCCGCCAGCGAATTCGCTGTAAGTCCGGGTCTGTCCATCTGTCGCTATCGCTTTGCGGATAGGTTGCAGGTAATCTTCATAGATGTTCATGGGGTCTTCTTTAAATTATAAATCAGGGTGATTAAAAGCGGAATAATCAGGATGAACTGAGCAGTGAAAAGCCAGCCGGCCCAACGCAAACGCACAAATTTCAACCTTAAGCCAGTGGCCAGGTCATACACCTGGTTACGTAAATCGGTCAGGTCATCTTCTCCGCTGGAGCCTTTGGATTTACTAATGAATGTTTCCCGTTCCATCCCGGCGATACAGCCGAAGTAAAGCAGGGACTTCTTTTTGCTATCGAGAAAGGGCGTGGACGCCCGTATGACCAATATCATGATCGCAACACCTAAACCGAGGAGTAAACTCATGAGCAAATGAATACACCAGCCGCACTCCACAGCTATAATAATGGGTGCGTAAGCCGCCGCTAAGCCACCGACAATAAATGTGCTTAACGCGAGGAACACCCCGCATTTACTGTTGACGCTATCATAATAAGTATCAAATCGTTGCATGTTAAACTGTAATCGTTCTTTTTCCATAAGACAAAGCCCAGCTGTAGGCTTGAAAACAAAAGTAGACGAGCACAACGCACTGTATCTGCGTGCTGCTTTTTTTCTTATATTTATTTAATTTTAATTCATAAACCTTGCCTGTCAACCTAAATGTACTGGCGCGTACCCGGGTGATCAACGATTGCCTTTGCCACCGGAAAGAAAAATATTGGCCAAAAGAAAAGCTGGCCGAAGAGATCTGTGAGTTGACCCAACTTCCGTGTTCGACGCGCACCGTTATTGCGGATATTCGATTAATGAGAGAGAGTAGCTTGCTCGAATATTACGCACCAATCAAACACTCAAAGTCTCCCGATGGCTACCATTACACGGACCCTACTTATTCGATAGATAAGTTGCCCCTTTCCGCCAACGATATTAAATCTTTAAAGCTGGCGGCCTCTACATTGAACCAATACCGGAATGTGCCCTTGCTCAGTGAATTAGTGGCTACGATCGGTAAGGTGGTAGACGTGGTAGAAAAGGGTAAGATCAGGGAAGGCTCTATTTTTGAATTTATAGATTTTGAAAGGACGCCATTAGCCTCCGGAATGGAATTCATGGATCAGCTGACTGACGCGATCCAACACCAAAAGTGCCTTCAGCTCAGTTATCAAAAATTTGGAGCAAAGCCGGAGAAATTCGATATCCACCCCTATTTACTGAAGGAGTACCGCAATCGCTGGTATGTGATCGCCTACAATGAGCAAAAAAAAGACATGCGAACCTACGGTCTTGATCGGATCGTTTCTTTGTCGGCAACCTCCTGTGAATACAATAAAGGGTTCGCTGTTGATCGTGATTATTTAAGCGATTGCATCGGCATTAATTTAGAAGATCAGGTTGTAGAGGATGTACTACTCAAATTTATCCCTTCCGAAGGACATTATTTAAAAACGCAGAAAATGCACCGGTCGCAGCATATTATTTCCGATGACAAAGATGGCCTGGTGATCCAGTTGCGCCTGATCGTCAATTTTGAATTGATCGGTATCATCTTAGGCTACGGTGCGAAAGTAACCGTGATCGCGCCCGTACACCTGAAGAAACAAATTGTTAAAATTTCTAAAAAGATCCATAACAACTATCCTGAACTAAACAAGCCTTTATCTTTTACCGATGAATCCTAACCGCTACCTTACCAAGTCCCGCTTCAAGCTGGCACTGGAATGCCCTACTAAACTATCTTATACCGGCAATAAAGCTTATCCGGATCAAAAACTCAACGACTCTTTTTTGGCAGCACTTGCCGAAGGCGGCTATCAAGTAGGCGAATTGGCCAAATGCTATTTTCCGGGAGGCGTAGAAATAAGGGAATTAGATTATGCGACATCGCTGGCTAAAACAGATGCCCTGCTGACGCGGGAGGAAGTGGTCATTTACGAGGCGGCTTTTTTGTTCGAGAACCTCTTTATCCGGGCTGATGTGCTGGTCAAAAAGGGCAATCGCCTGGAACTTTACGAGGTAAAGGCCAAATCTTTCGATCAAGCCAATGATACGCTCACCAACACCAAAGGGATCGTCAGCAAATGGAAGCCGTATGTCTATGACGTCGCTTTTCAAAAATACGTTGTCCAAAGCAGCAAACCGGGTTATGATGTCCGGGCCTACCTGATGTTGGCAGATAAAAGCAAACGCGCCACGGTCGATGGCCTGAACCAACTGTTTATGTTAAGCGAGGATGAAAAAGGCCGGACCTTGATCTTACAAACAGGAGATGTTTCGCCTGTCGCGCTGGGTGAACGCCTATTATGTGCGGTTAATGTAGATGACATTTGCAGCAAACTTTTTGAGGATAAGCCCTTCGAGGCGGATGATCCGAAGACCTTTAAGCAATGGGCCCACTTTTATGCGGACAATTACCAGGCGGGGAATGTGATTCAAGGCAAACTATTGGGCAGATGCGGTAAATGTGAGTTTCAGGCAACGCCCGAAGAAGAGGCTTTGGGTTTGAAGAGTGGTTATAAAGAATGCTGGCAACGGGCCGCGGGTTTTACGCCGGATGATTTCACCCGCCCGCATATTCTGGAACTATGGGACTTTAGGAAAAAAGACAATTATTTCGCTGATAGAAAATACTTTTTAGCTCAGCTCTCGCGGACCGACCTGGAAGCGGAGAAAGTGAAGCCGCATGTAGACCCGGGCATGAGCCGGGTTGATCGCCAATGGTTGCAAGTCACCAAATCTGCGGAAGCCGATCCGGAGATCCACTTTGATAAAGAAGGTTTAAATGAAAAATTCGCTACGGTTGTTTATCCCTTGCATTTTATTGATTTTGAAACCACCGCAGTTGCTATTCCGTTTAACAAGGGCCGACGACCATACGAACAGGTCGCCTTCCAATTTTCCCATCACATGTTGCACGAAGATGGACGGTTAGAACATAAAGATGAGTGGCTGGATGACCAGCAGGGCCGTTTTCCTAACTTTGATTTTATACGCCAGTTGAAGCTAGCACTGGATGGCGATAACGGCAGTATTTTCCGGTATTCCAATCATGAGAATACTGTATTAAACAAGATACACGAGCAGCTTCGTTTATCAGCAGAGTCGGATAGGGCTTCGCTTTGCAGCTGGATAGAAACGATTACCCATGCTACCGGTGACAGCGCCCTGAAATGGAAAGGCGACAGAGATATGATAGATCTATGGGATTGGGTAAAAAAATATTATTTCGCAGCAGAATGCCGCGGCTCGAATTCCATTAAACAGATACTGCCGGCAATCTTAAATAATAGTCATTACCTAAAAACAAAATACAGCCAACCTATTTACGGTAACATCATTCCCAGTCTGAATTTTAAAGACCAAACCTGGATAAAACTTGATGAACACGGCAAAGTGGTCAACCCCTATAAACAGCTGGACCCTGTATTTGCAGGTGTAGATCAGGAATTGCTGGATGCTATGATCTTGGACGAAACAGCCGAGATCAATGAAGGCGGTGCGGCGATGATGGCTTATTCTCGTATGCAGTTTACGCAAATGGGTGATGTAGAAAGGCTCCAGATCAGACAATCCTTATTACGCTATTGCGAACTGGATACACTGGCAATGGTCATGATCTGGGAAGGCTGGAAGGCGATGCTTACTTAACTATATAGCTGGGTCATCAAGGTGATCGCTTCCCGGACTTTGCTTATCTTCAATAAGTTGGTTCGAAAAAAGTCCCAGCGGGATCTCAGTTTACATAGTCAATCTTGTGAACCCAACGGGACTCTAACCTTATGAAATAATAATAAAAAAGGCCTAAATCTTTTCGGGTTTTTTTGCTTCTTTTCTTGCAAGAAAAGAAGTCCGAGCGCTCGAACGTTTATAAAAATGTTATATTAAGTAAAATTCAGGGATGATACCCTTTCACCTTTTCATACTTAAATTAATATCAAGAGATTACAAACAGCTAGGAGGCGGCTAATAATCTTAAATCTGCTAAAAAGGGGTTCGAAAAGTTTCCCCTATGGGCTACTTAGTAAGTCAAAAGCCTCGAATCAAAAGATTTGAGGCTTTTTTGCTTCAGGCGCCAAAGTTACCAAGTTCTCATTTATGAACCAACCAGGCTACCTGGAATGTTAAAACTTCATGTTATCTCGACTAATTCGTTTTGTCCATCTAAGTCCCAAAAGCAACGCCCAAAACGGAAGGGTCAAAACGCCCATCGGCGCCCCCACCCAATTAATTTGATGTAAAATTTGATTTGCAGGCGTGTCAGGAACTTTCTGAACCTCTTCCACAGTCGCAGCCGGTATTCGGAGAATAATTACATCAACAAACAAGGCGTACCCAATACAAAAAACACCGACCAATGCAAGGCCAAGACCCACAACCATTCCGAACAACCGGAGCCAAATTGGGAGCATTCGTTTAAGGCGCCAGTTCACAAAAATTAACCATACACCAAAAAAACCTTGGGGCGCCGTATAAAGCACATCGGAAACAACTTTAAAAATTCCAAGTAAAAGAAGCACCGCGGTGAAAAGAAGCATCCCTATTCCGGCATTAAGCATGCCATTGCTTATTCCCTTCGGCATTTGTTGCGAAAGTTTATAAAGCCCAATCGCGACAGGGATCAATAGCAGCATTTGAATAGTCAGCGCCAAATCATGAAATCGCATCAGCGCGATAGCTTTGTAAATATTTTCATCGCGAACTACGAGATAAGTGATTAAGAAAGCGATGGCGATAACACCGGCCATGCCACTTGCAATTGCGGCACGACCGGCTGTGCGGTAGAGGTGCGGTTTGGTTATGTTAAAAGGTTTTACATCCATTGTTATTATTTGATTAAAGACGGTTTTCTTTTTGTGACGATTTTACAGTCACAAGTTTCATGTATGTAAAACACAGGAATTTGTTGTACCATAACTTTAACTGATTGATTAACTAAAGTTATCCGATCTTAAGGCTGCGGTCAATCACCTAAACTGGTGATTTTTAAGTAAAAAGATTAGACTAACTTCTGATTAATGGCTTTGGCAACGGCCTCGCTCTTGGAGTGCACATGAAGCTTCTCGTAAATATGCCGTACATGAGTGCTTACCGTATCGATGGATATAAAGCACTCTGCTGCGACGGCTTTATAGGATTTGCCTTTTACCAGTAGGGCCAGTATTTCCTTCTCGCGTTCGGACAGATCAATAAATTCTGTTTTCTCAGCGATTTGCAGCCGAAACATCTGTAAGACTTTTACAGCAACTGATGCCGTCATCGGTGCGCCGCCAAGATAGGTTTCCCGGATCGCCTCGATCATTTTCTGTGGGAATGTTTTTTTAAGCATATAACCTGATGCCCCCGCACAAATAGCGGCAAATATCTTATCATTATCATCAAACACGGTTTGCATCAGGATATGCACATGCGGGAATTTTGCTTTGATCATTTGCACCGCCTCGATACCTGAAATTCCCGGCATATTAATGTCCATCATCACCACATCGGGGTTAGCGAGGTGCATATTGTGCAACAGTTTATTGGCATCAGGAAATGCGCCTGTACACGACATACTTTCAGCGTTGTTAATCAATTGCTGCAGGCTTTCGCGCAACATCTTATTGTCTTCAAATACAGCTACTTTTATTTCCATTGACATATTTAGGGTAAAAGAGCACGTTTTTTTAATAATGGACAATCACTTGTTCATGTGATTTTAAACAGCAGCCTTACTGACGTACCCTCCTGCAATAATGATTTTATCTTAAAATCAGCATAGAGTTCAGCAGCACGTCTTCTCAAGGTATGCATACCATTGCCCGCGGATAGGTTGGCAGTATCAAAACCCTTGCCGTCATCCTGGATATTCATTTCGACCCGGTGATCCTTTTGATCAATATAAACGGTTACCTTTTTTGCATCGGAATATTTTGCGGCGTTATTTATCACTTCCTTAAAAAAGAGATAGAAGTTTTTCCGTTGCCCCATTGGTATCTTTAAATTAGAAAGTGAGGCAGCGCTGGTAAACTCCAATTCTATATTTTTCGCATCCAGTATTTCCGCCGCGAATTCGTTCATGCGTTGCAAAACATTTTCGAAACGATCGTTTTTTGGATTAACAGCCCATACGATATCGCTCATACTTTCCTGTATAGTACTCGTCCTTTCTTCGATGGAAGCAAGCAGTGACGAGGCTTCCGGAGATTTTGCTTTGGCAAGTTCGCTCATAATAGTGATGCTGCTCAACGTAGAGCCAATATCATCATGCAAATCATCGGCTATTCTATTTCGCATATTCTGCAATTCTCTCAGCCGTTTATTTCTTAACAGGATGCCCGCAATGACCAGTAATCCGATTAAGCCAGCAAGTGAAAAATAGAAAATAAATTGATTTCGCAGCTCAACTTTTGCAGCCTCAATGCCTTTTTGCGCTTCAAGTTCCTTATAATTAATATTTTGGACGGCGATGATTTTCTCACGGTTGAATAAGCTGTCTTTTAAGGCGATTGATTTCCTGAGGTATTTTAAGGAGCTATCGGGTTCTTTCTGTAATTGATAAATGTTCGAAAGGAGGTTAGCGGCATTAAGAACACCTATCGGGTAGGCCTTGGCTAATTTGTCTGCTAATATTTTTTTCGTATACCGTATTGCAGAATCCGGGTGGTTCTGATTATTATATACTCGTGCAATTCCGTAATACATGTCGATCAAGTCTGTTTCCATGTACCCCCTGATAGCAGCAGAAATACCGGCTTTATAATAATAAAGCGCGGAATCACTGTTCCCTTTGCTAAGATATGCGTTGCCTAAGGTAACAAAAATATGTGTGTTGGCATCCAGGTAATGCCATGCCTTAAGGCCTCTGTAAGATACTTTAGCATAGTATAAAGCCGAGTCGGGTTGGTTCATCGCTTCAAAGTTCCTTGATATATCCGCGCTGATAAATGCCAGGCTATCCGGCGCATATTTCCTGGCAATTTTTACGATCTCACGATCGTAGTAAAGGCTGGTCTTGTAATCACCAAGGAAAAAGTAGCAATAAGCCAAAACACTGTTAGCCTTAATCTTGGGAAGAAATGGCCTGTTACTATTTGATATCTTAAGAGCCTTAAACCCAAAGTCTATTGCCAGCGGATAATTGCCCAATGTTGATAGTGATATGCTGGACCATATTTCAGCATTGAAAATTCCATTTTCATAATTGAGTTTTTCTGCAAGGGTTAAGGCCTGTTTTGCATAAAATAAGGAGGAATCCGCATTGTAGCCTACGTTGAACATGCTGAGCCTGTTCAATAGCTTTACTTTATTAGTATCGGCCTTTTGTGCAAGCATCAGCCTTTTAAAGGAGTCCACATAGGCGTTTTGTGCCTTTGATTCAAAGGCACAAAAAATAAAAGTTGCGAACAGGCTAATATACCAGGCTGTGGTTTTCATCTGTGATCCCTTGCATAACCGATGCCTGATAATTGGAATGAAAAAATGACTAGTGTTATCAGTAATCAGCGCCGATAATCAAATCTAATGTATTTATTTAAATAGCAATAAGTTAATAAAAATGTAAGGGCTAACCACAGGCAAAGTAGCCTCATAGGACCGGAACCAAATTTATTATGAAGTTAATAATCTTAAGGCTTGTAAAAAGGGGTTCGAAAAGCTTCCCCTACGGGCT
>JAQBOV010000060.1 GCA_028287895.1 Mucilaginibacter sp.
AAATGACTGGCAGCTACCTCTATGCGCAGGTTGTCAACATAGCCGGAAAAAAATGGCACACCGCCCCATTTTTTATTTTCCTCGGTAATATTCCGGTTAATTCCCGACTTAGCCATTATCTGGCTTCCCCTGGCAATGTTTAAGTGACCCACTATACCTACCTGCCCGCCAATTACGCAATTCTCTCCGATTTTAGTACTTCCGGATATCCCTGTTTGTGCCGCTACCACGGTATTGGCACCTATTTCGACATTATGAGCGATCTGTATTAAGTTATCCAGCTTTACACCCTTATGTATAATAGTTGAACCCATAGTGGCACGATCAATTGTCGTGTTGGAACCGATCTCTACGTCATCTCCTAAAATAACATTGCCGATCTGGCTTATTTTACTGTAGGTTCCGTCGGGTTTAGGTGCAAATCCGAATCCGTCACTGCCAATTATGGCGCCCGAGTGTATGATCACATTATTCCCTATCACACAGTCAAAATAAACGATTACGCCGGGGAAAAGTGTTACATTATTTCCAATCGTAACATTATCACCAATATAAGTGTGAGGGTATATTTTACAGTTGCTGCCTACCTTCGCCCCGGGCCCTATATAGGCAAAAGCACCGATATAGCAATTTTCGCCCAGCTGTGCCGTAGGATGCACAAAATTTGGATCCTCAACACCTGTTTTATTTAGTTTCATGGTGTTGTATTTTTCAAGCAGGACCGAAAATGAACTATAGGCATTTTCGACTCTTATGAGCGTAGCCTTAGTAGGTTCAGCGAGCACCAGGTCATTATTAATGATCACTATGGATGCGCTGGTAGAATACAGGTACTGCTCATATTTCGGATTAGCTAAAAACGAAAGTGAGCCGGTGGATGCCTCTTCTATCTTTGCTAGCTGGCTTACTGTTACCGAGGGGTCTCCCTCAACAGTTCCATTTAGCAGTAAACTTATTTCATGTGCACTAAATTGCATCAGGCAAATTTAAATGTTAAAATTAAAGCAGCAAATTATAAATCTATCAGCCTCATACGTCTATATAAGGCCTTTGGTATAACAAAGGATATACTTTTTTACGGTTTTGGCCAATGCTTCCAAATTTGAATTGTCACTGGCGATGGTAATATCCTGTATTGTACCGTCTTTCATCAAAATACGGATACTGCCATCTCCCGGTTTATAGGCATTGTTTTTAATAGTATCGGTAAATACAAAATAACCCGTTTCCTCTTTGGTCACTGCGTATTTCTGGCTGGCATTTTCGGTTAAGCGGTTGATCACCTGTTTATCTGCAGGTTTGTTGGTAATATCAACCTGATAAAGGTTGCGCTGCATTAGCATCCGGCATAAGCGGGAAAGAACAGGATCGCCATCCCCCGCCCAGACTTTTACCGCCGACATGATATCGTTATCATCAAGGCTTGCAAATATCTCAATATGCTGATCTTTATTTATAAAGTCATCCTTGCTGATCGTATTTACCAAAAAGTGATTTAATGCCGGTGTTGCAAAAAGCGGCTTACCTTTTAAAGCAAGTTCCCGGCTGCGCTTTAATATTTTGCCAAGCAGCTGTTCGGCAGCTATTACCGTTTTATGCAGATATACCTGCCAGTACATCAAGCGGCGGGCTATCAAAAACTTCTCTATTGAATAGATCCCTTTTTCTTCAACTGCAATATGATCGTCAATCACATTAAGCATTTTGATGATGCGGTCGAAGCTGATCACCCCTTCAGACACACCCGTAAAAAAGCTGTCGCGGTTAAGGTAATCCATCCGGTCCATATCCAGCTGTCCGGAAACCAGTTCGTGCAGGAATCTTTTGTGGTAGGTCCCGTTAAATATATCAATAGCCATTGTTAAGCGGCCATTGAACTGCACGTTCAGCTTGTTCATCAGCAGGATAGAAATGTCCTCATGCGAAATCTCTTCAACAATAGATTGCTCCAAAGCATGTGAGAATGGCCCGTGACCAATATCGTGTAACAATATGGCGATGGTTAATCCTTCTTCTTCATCGGCACTAACCAGGTGCCCTTTACTCCGCAGCGTTTCAATAGCCAGGCCCATCAGGTGCATGGCTCCCAAAGCATGATGAAAGCGGGTATGCAGCGCACCGGGATAAACCAAATGGGTCATTCCCAGTTGCTTAATATATCTTAGTCGCTGAAAATACGGGTGTTCAATAAGATCGAATATCAGTTCTGTGGGAATACTGATAAACCCGTACACGGGATCGTTTATGATTTTCTTTTTATTCAATGGGTGAAATGCTGTGCAAAAATGTTAAATTATAGTAATATTCTGTTTTATTATTGTTAATTTATGTTAATTACTGCCAATAAGCCATAACAAAAACCGTGCTTTGCGGTTATATCCGGGTAAAACAAAATATTATGCAGGAAACGACAATATTGTGGGCTGATGACGAGATAGACCTGTTAAAACCACACGTGCTTTTTTTAAAAGAAAAAGGCTACAATGTAACCACAGTTACCAATGGTAACGATGCTGTGGATTCATTCAAAAATAATTACTTCGACCTGGTATTTTTAGACGAAAATATGCCTGGCCTGACCGGGCTTGAAACCCTGTCGGAGATCAAAAACATCAATAATGAGGTACCCATCGTTTTAATAACCAAAAACGAGGAGGAATATTTGATGGAGGACGCCATCGGCTCAAAAATCGATGACTACCTGATCAAGCCGGTTAATCCCAAACAGATCCTGCTTACTATAAAAAAGCTTACTGAGAACAAACGCCTGGTGACCGAAAAAACCACCATGGCTTACCAGCAGGATTTCCGGACGCTTGGTATGACCCTTAATGATAATTTAAGTTACCAGGAGTGGGTGGATGTTTATAAAAAGCTGATCTACTGGGAACTGGAACTCGAAAGGCTTGAGGATGAAGGGATGCACGAAATACTGACCCTGCAAAAAGCTGAGGCCAATGTGCAGTTCTGTAAGTTTATTGAAAAAAACTACACCAAATGGATACAGAATCCCGAGGCCGCACCAACAACATCGTCCCAGTTATTCAAAAAGAAGGTTTTTCCTAAACTGGATGGCAAGGGCCCCTTGTTTTTCATTCTGATCGATAATTTAAGGTTCGACCAGTTTAAGATCATTAATCCGTATATATCCGAATATTTCAGGCTGGAGGAAGAAGATACTTATTATAGTATACTACCTACTGCTACACAGTATGCCCGTAATTCCATTTTCTCGGGCCTGATGCCGCTGGATATGGAAAAACGTTTCCCGGATATGTGGCAGAATGACGAAGATGAAGGCGGGAAGAATCTGTATGAAGAAAAATTTTTGGGCGATCACTTAAAACGTGTTTTACGGAAAGATATTAAATATTCCTACCATAAGATATTAAACATTGATGAAGGACGCGCGCTCAATGATTCGGTAAACAACCTGATGAACAATGAGCTGAATGTGGTAGTGTACAACTTTGTGGATATGCTTTCGCACGCCCGTACGGATATGCAGATGATACGCGAGCTGGCCAGTGACGATGCCGCCTACCGCTCGTTAACCTTGTCCTGGTTTGAGCATTCGCCGCTGTTTGATCTGCTGAAATTTTTGGCTCAAAAACAGGTCAGGGTGATCATTACTACCGACCATGGCACCATACGCGTAAAAAATCCAAGCAAAATAATTGGTGACCGTAATACCAATACCAATCTGCGGTATAAGCAGGGCAAAAACCTGAATTTCAACCCGAAAGAGGTATTTCATGTTCGCAACCCGCACGATATTATGCTGCCGAAGCTCCACGTAAGCTCGAGCTTTGTATTTGCCAAGAGCGACAGTTATTTTGTTTACCCTAATAACTACAACCATTTTGTTAATTTCTATAATGAAACGTTTCAGCACGGCGGCATATCGCTTGAGGAAATGATCATACCAATAGTTACGTACGGGCCTAAGTAAATTTCATTAATGTTTTAACTTTGGGCACTATGACTTTGCCTGTTAAAAACATTGACGAACTAAACGATGCCGCCGAGCAATTGATCACATTCGGTGGCGCGGAAAAGATCTTTCTTTTTTACGGAGATATGGGCGCGGGTAAAACCACGCTTATAAAATCTCTGTGCCATTGTTTGGGCACACACGAGTCAATAACGAGTCCTACATTTTCCATTGTCAATGAATATGAAGGCCAGGGAAGCCGGATCTATCATTTCGATTTTTACCGGCTAAAAAGTCAAAATGAAGCGTTGGACCTGGGCTATGAAGAATACTTCTACTCGGGCAATTACTGCTTTATTGAGTGGCCCGAAAAGATCGCTGATCTATTACCTCCTCATTATGTGCGCGTTGATATACAAGTTTTGGATAACCATGAACGTTTATTAACTTTCGGGAAAATTTAGTTTTACATCATTTGTTTTTTGCCTATCTTCAACATTCTGAAATAAATACACATGAGTTCGGAGTTATATAGTGGATTTTCCGATGTTGCCAAACAGGCAATGATGCAGCCCCAGGAGTCAATGCTGGAGGTGAAAAACAAAAAGAACAAACTGTATATTGGCATCCCTAAGGAAACCTCCTTTCAGGAAAACAGGATTGCTTTAACCCCTTTGTCAGTGGCGTTGTTAATTAATAACGGTCACGAGGTTATGCTGGAAAGCAATGCGGGCCTGGCAGCAAAATTTTCAGATAAGGATTACAGCGACCAGGGTGCACATATTGTTTATGACACAAAAGCTGTTTTCGAAGCCAATATTATCATCAAAATAGCGCCTCCTACGCTACAGGAGATCGAGCTGATGAAGCCTCATCAAATTCTCATCTCGGCACTGCAGCTGTCAACACTTAAGGCCGACTGCCTGCATGCGCTGATGCATAAAAAGATCACTGCACTATGTTTTGAACATTTAAGGGACGAAGGCGGCTCCCTAAGTGTGGTTAGGGCCATGAGCGAGATAGTAGGGGCGACATCCATCCTGATAGCGGCGGAATACCTGAGTAACATATTTGATGGCAAGGGTTTAATGCTTGGCGGAATAACCGGCGTACCCCCAACCGAAATTGTGATATTAGGCGCAGGCACCGTTGGCGAATATGCAGCAAGAACAGCAATATCATTAGGTGCCGAAGTAAAGGTTTTTGACCCATCGATCTATAAATTACGAAGATTACAGAATAATATTGGCACCAGGGTTTTCACATCAGTAGTTCAACCGATCGTTCTGGAGAAGGCGATCACCACCTGCGATGTTGCCATTGGCGCTATGCGTGCCGAAGATGGCCGAAGTCCCTGTATTGTTTCAGAAAATACGGTAAGCCGGATGAAACCTAACTCAGTAATTATTGATGTAAGCATTGACCAGGGCGGCTGTTTTGAAACGTCAGAAGTAACTAACCATACCCACCCTGTTTTCCGCAAACATGATGTCATTCATTATTGTGTGCCTAACATCGCATCCCGTGTGGCGCGTACAGCCACTTATTCGCTGACCAACATCTTCACCCCTATACTATTGGATATCGGCGAGCAGGGAGGGCTTAAAAATGTGATCTGGCAAAAATCCGGCGTTCGCAATTCCGTCTATATTTATGAAGGCCAGCTTACCAGTAAATATATTGGTGAACGTTTTGGCATTCCATGTAAAGATCTTGATTTACTGATCGTTTCACGTCGTTAAGCACAGCAGAAAGAAAACAATCCGCAATAAGTTAAAAAAAATCATTGTAGAATGGAAAATGGTGACTATATTTGCCATCCCAAACGGAGTGGTAGTTCAGCTGGTTAGAATACATGCCTGTCACGCATGGGGTCGCGGGTTCGAATCCCGTCCATTCCGCTAAATACATTTTAAGAATGTTCAAAAGCCTTTAAATCATATGATTTAGAGGCTTTTTGGTTTTAAGCCCCTCCAAAGCGACCCGGATTATTCAATATTTAAGCGCGTCATTCATGACGTCTTTAAAATTGAAAAAAAAGACGCGCTGGAATCAGTATAATTAATTGACTGTCAACATGTTCAAAGATTAAACATCTTGATTTAAAGACGCTGCATTTCGACATTTGTTTAACCCTTTAATGTTCGTTATGTTAGAAAAAAGCTTCGGGCTGTTCTTCTTTCTGAAGAAACCCAAAAATGGAAAAGGAAATGCCAGGTACATTTATCTGCGTTTAACAATTGATGGCATATCAAAAGATGTAACCACTAAAAGGCAATGGGATAACCTGCGCTGGAATGCTTCGGCAGGCCGTGCGACCGGCTTAAAAGAAGATGCAAAAGCACTTAACAGTTATCTGGATGTAATGTGCGGTAAAGTTTACCAGGCAAAGAAAATGCTAATGGATGCAGATAAGCTTTTGACTGCGGAAAACCTCAAAAATGTCTTGACCGGTCAAGGCGAAGAAAAGCGAATGATCCTTGCAGCATTCAAGCACCATAACGACCAAATGAAAGCTTTAATTGGCCAAGAGTTCGCCCCATCTACCTTAACCCGTTATAAGACGGCACACGATCACACAGCAGCATTTATAAAGTGGAAGTATCAGGTGGAAGATGTTGATGTTAAAGATTTGGACTATGAATTCGTTTCGCAGTTTGCTTTTTGGCTGAAAAGCGTAAGAAAATGTGGTCACAATGCGACGATGAAATATCTCGGTAACTTTAAAAAGATCGTGTTGGAGTGTATTAAAAAGGGATGGCTGCTCAAAGATCCTTTTGCGGGATTTAAAACTAACAGGAAAGAGGTGATACGTGTTGCGCTCACTAAAGAAGAACTGCATGATATTGCCTGCAAAGAGTTTGGAACAGACCGGCTCAACCATGTACGTGACATTTTTCTTTTCAGCTGTTATACTGGTTTAGCCTACATAGATGTTTACCAATTGAGGCGTTCTGATCTGGTTACAGGTGTAGATGGTGGTAAGTGGATTGTAACAACAAGACAGAAAACCGAATCTGCTACCCGCCTGCCTTTATTGCCAGCTGCATTAAAAATCGTGGAGAAGTATGACGATGACCCCAAATGCGTGAATAAAGGATTGGTTCTGCCAGTGCTAACTAATCAGAAAATGAATTCATATCTAAAGGAGATCGCTGACGGTTGCAGGATCACCAAGAACCTAACCTTTCATATTGCACGTCATACGTTCGCTACAACGGTAACTTTAAGTAATGGCGTTCCTATTGAAACGGTTTCCAAAATGTTAGGTCATAAAAGTTTAAAGCAAACGCAGCATTATGCCAAAATTGTTGATCTGAAGATAAGCGAAGACATGGAAATATTAAAGACAAGGCTTCAGCAAATAAATGCACGTAAATATTAATCTCATGGCAAATTTAAGGTGACTGCAAATCGCGGTCACTTTAATCTCCGGTTTACATGAAATGCAATCGATTGGAACTAGAATTGGCAAAAATATTTGAATAATATCACATCAAACCGTATCATTACGTAACCTATTTCTGTCATTCTGTTTTTTAGGTATTTACATTACCCTATCAAAGATCTACAGCAGGGTATTGTAATTATGGCACAACAACGTTTTATTTTTTCAACCAAAGAAATTTTTAATTCAAAACAAGGCGGATGTCTGCACAGTTTCAATGTTGATGGGTATTATATTGGCCCTTACCAGAGAACGTACAAATGGGGTTCAAAAAGTATGTCCGATTCCGTTCCTGTGTTACTCACAGACCTATATGAAGCTTTTTTGCGCGGTCAAACTGATGAACGGTCTGACCCGGAATATTTTCTGCAATATATTACCGTCAAAGAGTCTGAAATAAATGGCAACCGCCTTTTTGAAGTTATTGACGGACAACAGCGGCTGACTACATTGCGGCTTATTTTTCTCGTGCTGAAAAATCATTTCGGGCAGTCGGCGCCGGAATTCCCGGATAATTATCAAATGTTACAATATTCAAGGTACGATTATGATGTTTTCGAAAGCATTACTCAAATGGAACACGAAGACAAATCTCCCGAAGACCTTGATAATCAGGATGAATTTTATATGCTCAGCGCTTATAAAAGATGTAAAGAATTTTTTAAGCTAGTTGAAGAGCTTGATCCTGATTACCTTGAACCATTTATAAAATTTATATTTGAAAGTGTCAAATTGATTATTAACAAGGAGAATGTTTCAGTAATGCCCGAAGAAGTTTTCGCGCAATTGAACATGAACCGGGTGCCACTGACCAATGTATATTTGATTAAAGGATTGTTATTGACTCGTTCATCCCGACGTTACCGGCCAGACCATACCGACCGGGGATTTACCGAAATATTAGATGAGCGGATTCTAATGGGCGGTATTTGGGATGAGATAAGTTCGTGGATTAACCTACATGAAATAACCCGCTTTTTTTTTGGTAATCCGTCCGATAAAGCTGACGGGATGACGATGTTGCTCCGGCTTGTGAAGCCAGCGGGAAAAGCTGAAAGCAACGTAGTACGAACATTTCGCTCGTCACTACAAAGTGGCGTTCTCTCCGGCGAATACCTGCTTTTTAACGACTACCATGATGGTATCCGTTCTGCCCAAGATGCTTTTACCCTTCTCGAACAGATCAGGCATACTTATCAACGTATGCGAAGCTGGCATGAAGAACCAATTTTGTATAATCTATTAGGGTACCGCCAAGAAACAGAAAACAAGCACTTCGAGACAACCGCTATGCTTTTAAGCAAAGCAAATAACACACAAGTACAGACAGAATTGGAAGGTTACCTTAAATTGCAGCTCAATCCATCACCAGCTATTAAACAATTACGGTATGACAATGGAAAGCGACAAATTCAACGGGTGCTGTTAGCCCTCAGCGTATTTCCAGAAGCGATAAACCGAAATCACCGCTTTGATTTCTTTCGTTATGCTTCCGAAAACTGGACGTTGGAACATATCTTCCCGCAAAACCCTAAATCTGGTAAGTTTATTATTAAAGACGACAGGAATTGGTTGTTGAGTCAGATTGAATTGAGGAACGACGAAGACCCGGAAGAAAAAGAAGCATTGAAGGCTCAGATAAATTCCGGCAATGAAATAGAAGCTTCAAAAATAGATTGGATTCTGTTATCGGTAACCGACGTTCATCAGCTCGGAAACATGGCGCTCCTTTCATCAAAAGTTAATTCTGCGTTAAGCAACGGCTTTTTTAATACTAAGCGCAAGATATTGGTCAAGCGGATCAATGAAGGCAATTTCGTTCCGCAACATACTATCGATGCATTCTCAAAAATGCTCGGAACTAGCGGACTTGAGGATGCGGATGGAAATGCCGCCGACTTTGACGACACTTATGAAACATGGTCGGATAATGACGCTAATACACACCGCTTATGGATTATTAATCGCGTTAGCAAACTATTCAAACCTTACCTTAATGAAAACGGGACGTTATAGCTTTAGAGAATTACTCCTTCACCAGGAAATAGAGCAAATCATTATCCCAGAAGTGCAGCGCGATTATGTTTGGCAAACGCCGAATGTAGAACGCTTGCTGGACAATATCCTGCAATTTTTTGATGAGCGCAGTAACCTGAGGCTTGAAATTAGTATAAACGGCATTGCCAATAGCGAAGAACACCTGGTTAGCCACTTGCAAAAGGAACTGGAACGGTTGCAGTATCATTTAAAGATCGGCTTCATTTACGCCTATCATGACCCATCCTATCCCGGCAAATTTTTCTTAATCGACGGTCAACAGCGATTTACAACACTTTACCTTTTGTTGTTATCTCTTTATAAAATGACAAGCCGACAAGATGATTTTAGATACAACTATTTCTCCGGTGACCAATTAAAAATCGACTACAAAGTAAGGCGCGCAGTGCATGATTTTATGCGTGATTTTGTACGTCATGAACTCAGTGATGAAACTCATGATTTTTCAAAAAGCAAATTCTATTACCGGCATTATGAAAACGATGTAACAATCAATAACCTGCTGATCAATTACCAATTCATTACAAAATACATCAAAAGCAAAACAGGACCCAATCGCAATTTAACTGACCTGAGGGGGTTCTTGGAAGATTTCGTTGAATTGAATTTTTTCGACACCCAACTCAGTGCGCAAGGGGAGCAGCTTTACCTTTATATGAATGCTCGCGGCGAACAACTTTCTTTCCAAGAGGAGATTAAGTCAACTGTTATTAGCAGGGTAGCTGTGGATGATAAACGGCAAGCAGGGAAAGCATGGGAGGATTGGCAGAATTTTTTCTGGAGACACCGCAAATATGAAAACGAGCAGGAGCAAAAAGTTTCACGGGAGAATGCGGATGCTGGGTTCCAAGAGTTTCTGAAATGGGCGACGATCATCCAAGTTGCGACAAGCGACAATGAACAATTGATGGTGTACCTAAGTGGTCAAAGCGGCAACGCGCGCCGACCTTATCGCGAACTAAAAACATCACTAGTTTCGCGTTCTCGACGAGGGGAAGCCGATCAACTCCGCGTGCTCGAAAACTATCAACTCGCTCGCGCGGAGTTCAGTTCCGAATACTTAGGCACGCTTGCTGATGCAATTATCGAAATATATGATGACCATATAGCTATTGCTGGCGGTTTCATGAAAGGCGCTTACTTGGCGAACGACTTCCAAGCCAGCAGCTATTTGATTATTTGCCCGCTAATATATTATTACAGTCATATCCGATTGAAAGAATCCGATGACCATCTGGCCGCCATGAAAAGCATGGGTATGTGGCTAAAAAATCTAACTTATTTTTCTTCTACCGTTGGCCGCCGTCCGGACGACTCGACTATCTATTTGTTGGAAATAATGAAGCTGATGATCGAAGCCGACGAAAATGATATAGCTGGCCTGTTAACCTTAGTCAAACCCGGCCAATACAGTGAGATATTACCCGTATCAGAACGTAACAGGCTTGAGTTATTGAAACGGCATGGGACTTCAACCGATAGAATCAAGGAACGCGACGAACTCGAACATATCATGTGGGACGTTACAAATGATAAAAAGACAAATGCTTTTTTGGAAGGCAATATGTCCATACTGTTCGATTGTGTGGCATACGATTTCTCTGTATCATTTAACGACCTATTATTGGGAAACGAAGAACTGGAAGCACTCAAGGATTACTGGATAATTCTCAAGGATCTTATCGTGCCTGAAGTGACCGGTAATCTATCCGATACGTTGCGCCGCGCTATGTTGACTTTCGGCGATTACTCCATACAAGAAAGCGGGAGTTGGGCATTTGGCAATTACATTGAAAAATATTCATTTCTCAGCAATCAGGCCGAATGGCGCTCTTTTTTTAAAAGTGATAAACCAAAACAGTTTTTTCTTGAGATGATCATTAGCCAATCTGGAAAATCTTCGGTACAATTACCGCAGACAACACAATAAAGGTGGAAAAAAACAAAAAACTGTTACAGAAAGAATTCAAGAAATTTCCAATTATACAAAGTTAAACGATCGAATAAGTTCGCTACTTACCACGTCTAACATATCCCATGATCTGGCGTCTCAGGTAAAAAACATTATTAGTGAAGAGACCAAAGAAAAAGATGAGCAGATTGAGGAAATAAAAAAAACTATAGCAATTTATGAAGGGCAGGTAACGCTGGGTAAGATTATGTCCGTTGTGCTCCATGAAGGTAGAAAACCATTAAATGCGTTAAAACAACATCCGAAGTTTATTTCAGAATGGACAAGTGAGTTCACTGAGCTGCTTCAAAAGAATTATCTTATAAAAGATGTTACCCTTAATGTCCTCGTTGAAAAAATCATCGACAGACTTAATGATAACAAAATACAGGCCGAAATATTCGTTAATATTTTCAAGAAACTTCAGCCGCTAGCCAATAGCAAAAGACCTTCGATAAAGCAATTTAAGTTGTATAAACCCATTTCTGACGCCTTTAAATTATTTGAGGCGGAATTAACTGATGAAGGAATTACTTTTCAAATTATCGGCGACGACGAAACTGTCTACACCGGATGGGAAGTTGATTTTTATATAGTGTTCGCCAATTTAATAGAGAACAGTATTTTTTGGCTAAAAAACGCGGAAAGCAAATTAATTAGCGTTAACATTACGGATTTCGAAAAGTCAATTACCATTGATTATTCCGATACTGGCGAAGGCATAGACGACGAAAAAATTGATACGCAAAACATCTTTGACCCAGGGTTTTCAACTAAAATAATTGGCGATATTACCGGAACAGGTTTAGGATTGTCTATTGCGGGGGAAGCATTGGAAAGAAATGATAGCATGATTCGCGCGGTAAGTAACCCTAATGGAGCAAACTTTATTATTGAACTCATTAAAAACCTATAATGACCTTAAACCTTTTACTTGTAGATGATGACGCTCAGCAGCGGAAAATCGTCAAAGATGCTTTGGAAATATTTTCAAAAAAAAATAATCTGGTTCAAATAATTAT
>JAQBOV010000065.1 GCA_028287895.1 Mucilaginibacter sp.
ATACAATGCCGCTAAACCACTTTTTTTCAACGTCCCTATATCTCCACCCGAGCCTTTGATCCACATAACCTCGACCTTTTTGCCCGTAAGCGGATCTTTACCCATAGTTTTACAGGATGTGTTGCCGCCCCCGTAATTGGTAAGTCGCAGATCGGCGCCCAAAAGGTTTGATCGGTATATTAAAAAGGCTACTTCGTCGCCGGCTAATTCAGCGGCCTGGGCATTATCCCATAAGTAACTCACATGTTTAAATTGTGTAGCTTTAAAGGTCATTGTATTTGAAATTTTGTTTTAGACAGAACACGCTTATAAAATTTATAAACAGCAAATTTTGTTTCAGCTATATACCGTTCGATAATCACAACCATTGAAATTGACACCGGAAAATGAATCTGTAATTGCTCGTTGGCAATAATTGGTTTACTGTTACTAATTATGTCACGAATTTAATCTACCTGAATCTTTTAACTGTTATGGACTGTTATGTAAGCTGTACTGCCCTTTGTGCAATAACTAATTAAGGCTATTCAAAAATATCAACAATAAATCTGGCAAAAACGCAGTATAATTAAATGATTAGGAGTTACTTATGGCTTGAGCCAGCCATTTTCTGTTAACCATTGCGCACAATACTGAAACCAAGTAGAATGCGCGGGTTCATAAGGAAAACCATGCTGCCCCTTGGGGAAGATATGCAAGCCCGCCGGCACGTTGTTTTTTTGCAGGGCCCGGTAAAATACAATACTATTGTTCACACTCACTAAACCATCATCGCCGGCCTGTATTAAAAAGGTTGGCGTGGTTTCGTGGGTGATCTGCAATTCATTTGAATAAAGCGCAATTTGCTGCGCCGACGGATTTTTGCCGATGAGGTTATCCCTTGATCCGAGATGTCCGATTGAATCAGCAAAGCTGATGACAGGGTAAACCAAAATCATAAAATCTGGACGAAGACTTATCTTTCCTGGATTGTCAATATAAGACTTAGTAAAATGAGTACCTGCTGTTGATGCCAGGTGGCCGCCAGCAGAAAAGCCCATGATACCGACCCTGGCTGTATCAACATGCCACTCTTTTGCTCTCTGCCTTACCAGCATAATGGCCTGTTGAGCATCCTGTATCGGGCCTATTGATTTGTCGGGCATGGCCTTATCATCAGGTAACCGGTATTTTAAAACAAAAGCTGCTACGCCCAATTTATTCAGATTTTCGGCAACTGCCGATCCCTCCTGGATAATGTTTAAAGCACTATACCCTCCGCCCGGACAAACAATAACAGATGTACCATTGGCGGTGCCGGCCCCAGGTAAGTAAATAGTGAGGGTAGGTTGTGATACGTTTACCAAAAAGTGATTTGCATCTTCCTTTTCAATGTTAGGAACTTTGATAGAATTAGGAATTTTACCAGGATAAAGAGCAATAGTCTGCTGGGCAAAACTATTGATTATGGTTAATAGTAAAAGGAGGGTGAATGTCAGTATGCGCAATGCATTTTCCTTTTTAAATTTCATCAACAAGGATAACATATATGATATTATTAGATTTTAAAGTTTTATAGAATTACCATAACCAACTATTAATACCGAAATGATGATGGTAGCGATACCCGCTATAACCGTAACCAATGCTTTCCGGCTTATCCCTTTCCATTCTTTATAAATTAACCCCCACATATTTGCAATCAGGATAATAAATGCCATGTGCAATATCCACGAGCTGGCACCATTGCCCAAACGGCTTTCGCCCATGCCATAAAAAAAGAATTGCAAAAACCAGGTAGTACCCGCCAGCGCCGAAAAGAGGTAATTAGCCTTTAAAGGTGTTTTCTTATTGGTATAGTCGCCAAAAGTTTTGTTGCGCATATTTAAGAACATACACCAGATAAAATTGGTTGTTAAACCGCCCCAAAGGATGACCACATAGGTTACGTTGTTTTGAAAGAGGAATTCGCCACTGCCCGGATGTATAGCTTTCCATGTTCCGTTCGCCTCGTTAGCCATAACCTTGCCGGCATCAATACCAAAGGCAAAGCAGGCGCTGAGTACCCCTGATACGATAGCAACGAATATGCCAAGGCCAAATTTGTATTCTTTGTTGTTAACGGCTACCTCCCTGCCTTTAGACAATTCACGTTCCTACATTACACCGGCATAGCCGCAAGTGATGATCCCCAATACACATACGGCAATGCCAAGCAGTACCATTTGTCCCCAGTGGCTGGTCATCAAAATGGTGATGGTATCCTTGCCGGCTGTTGGAAAAAAATCATAATAAACCGAAGGGATGAGCGCGCCGAAAACTGAGCATAAGCCCAATATAATGGAACTGCCTAATGCTACACCCAGATATCTTACGCCCAACCCATAAGTGAGCCCCCCGATCCCCCAAAGCACACCAAATAAGTAGGTGAGGATTAAAATGTGGCCGTTAGTATGCTCAATAATTTTGGCAAAACCAGGTATAGTTAACCAGGCGGCAAGCGGCGGCACAATAAACCATGAAAAAATACCGCCAACAATCCAGAAACTTTCCCAGGCCCAGCCTTTTACTTTTTTGTAGGGTATATAAAAACTACCGGACGCAAAACCGCCGATAAAATGGAAAATAATTCCAAAAATTGCTTGCATGAATATTAGGTTAATTGGTTATAAACCGCTAAGCTAAATAACAAGTTAATGATAACTGTTATGTACTGTAATGTGAGTTAAATAATGCTTGAGTAATAGTTTGCTGATCTTTTTAGCCCATTAGCAAACTTGTATTGTTTGCATATTTAACAGGTTACCAAGTTTTATTATTTTTGACGCGATATGACCTTTGCCGATCGCGCAATGATGGGCAGGGCCGTGGGCGTTCCAACTTTCAACAAATTTCCTGGCGCCGATAGGAAATTTGTAACGGCTATTGGTATTGCCAATCTCCAGTATTGGCCCCGCAACTGATTCTGCTTCAGCCACCAGGAACAACAATTTACCATCGCCAGTTTCCACCAGCGATAACAGCGTTACATCTCCGTGTTTAACCGACATCTCAACTGATAAACCGCTACCAACCTTGCCATGATAGACCTTTAGCGGTTTTACTTTGATTTTGCCTTCGGCGATGGCAGGATGACAGGGACCATCGTGGCCCATGATCACGATATCATCATTGTAATCCATGGCGTAGTATTCTGTGAAAGACCCACCTGAGCCAAAACTGTCCATAATTTTCATAGCTTGCACGTTCTTAATCTCATATTCACCGGCAACAGGAATGCCGCTTGAGGTAAGCAATGAAGTACCCAGGATCAACGAGCTCATCACATCAGCGTTCATGGCATTACCTGTTCCCTTGTGGTAATAAGCGAAGGAACCCAGGTTATATTTTTTAACCAGCTTATCTAATGCCACAGCGGTAAGGGCCGCCCGTTTGAGTTCGTCCTTGGGGCAATCATCCTGAATATCAAACGTGTCATAAAACTCTTTGATCTTATTGTCCAGATCACTATCTAAAATATCGCTGCAGATCCCGGATAGTTCATCAACTTCAATAATTTCCACGTGCCCACCCAAAACCGCGCAATGCAACGTTAAATTAGAGTAAATATCTAGCATACCGCCATAATGATTACCCATCAAACCCAGTCTATTGTAGCTCATGGTGTGGGCTACTTTTGCAGCTTCAATCCATTCTTCAATTTCATTCCAAACCACCGGATCGTTGTTGAGCATACCGGTTACCTGATAAAAAGGGATATTGGAGCGTTTGAAAACGCTTGCGATCTCCGGCACCGGGCAGGCTGAACAAAAGGCGAGCCATTCACCGGTCATGGCTGTGCGATCATTCATTGCGTTAAATGTGACGTAATCGATAGCCGCTTCCGGGGACAAATTGAGCACGATGACCGGAACCTTCGCTTTTCTTACGACAGGTAAAACGGTTGAGGATAACGCGTAGGTCGAAACATATAAAAAAATAATATCCACATCTGCTTTTCTAAAAGCGGTACCAGCTTCAAAAGCTTTTTCTGCATTACTAATCAAACCCCGGTTGACGGTTTCGACCCCAAAACCGTTAATCCGCTGATGAATTATGTCAAGATAACTGGCAAGGCGCTGTTGCAAACCATCAAATTGGGCCCAGTAGGTATCAAGTCCGATTCCAAACAGACCAATTTTAGCTGAAGGTTTATTTTTTGTTTGTTTTATCATGGCCGATCAGAAGGAACTTTGCTGCAAGGTTACCGGCCCCATAAGGCCTGACTTATATAATGGTGAATTTCGATTATAAGGATGAAAAGTGGAAAACGTATACCTGCTTGAGGTACGTGGCCGGCCTTTAATGAGCCAATCCGGCCATTTGCCATCTCTTATGCCGTCATCCGGCAATTTTTCATCGCCTATAAGCCTGTTTACCCACAAGTTGGCAACTTCTATTTCCAAACGGTTATGGCTTTTTAACATACCGGTTACATCCACCCGCCATGGTGCGGTCCATAGCACACACAACTCTTTACCGTTTAATTTAACCCTTGCCAGGTTTTTGATATCGCCCAGATCTAAATACACTTTGCCTTCTGATAAATTGGTATTTTCAGGCCGGCTGAAATCCTTTTTGTAAATTGCAATGCCTGAATAGTATTTAATATCGTCTTGTGCATTCTTCGTCCAATCTTCCAGTTTATCAAAAGTAGTGTTTTTGGGACCGCCGAATTTAGGATCAAACGAAACCTGCCATGGACCGCTTAAAATTTTAAGGGACTTAAGTATAGGAAAATTTTCCTGATTTAATGCCGGTTTGGTAATGCCATTTTTATTAAACACGATAAAATAACTTTGATTCGAATCAAACTGCAACGATATAGTCGTTTGTCTCCCTTTTACTGCATACCGGGCTAATTTCCGGGTTTCACCGGTTATAGGGTCCCATAATTCAGGTGCACCTTTTACGCTGCGGAAAACTGCATTTGCCTTTTCGGACATGGCAGTGGTATTCGACACAAAATAAATGTCCCAGAGGGATGAGGTGCGATGGGTGTACCTAACTGCGTTATCAGCCTTGAAATCAACAACCACATTCATTGATTTTAAGATAGCTGCGGTTAGATCGTATTCAGGATACAGGTTATTTATTTTCCGGTCAAACGCGCCGCCAAAAATTACCTTTCCCAGTCCGTATTTGTGGCTAGTTTGATTTTCGGGGCTGCTTACTGTTCCCCAAAGCAATTTGGCCAGGGCTTGTACCTGTTGGTCGCAGGCCGGGTAACCCGATAAGCCGGGAGATTTGACAGGCGGCATGCCAACCACTATTGCCCCAGCTTTCACAAGCGCAAGTATTTTAGTTAGTAAAGCCGGTGTCATGGTTTTTACGGCCGGCAACACCAGCAAACGGTAAGTTGCGCCACTTGGAAAAACGATCGATCCATTTTTTACGCTAGCTGAATACAATTGCAAAGGCGAACAACCATCAAAGTTATAACCCCGCCTGTCGGGTATCGTATCGTTACCGGTTAGCGCTGAAGATGGCGGGCGAAATACATGCGGTGCGCCTTCAGGCGTTAAATATAAAACATCAGCAACTGTTCTTCCCTGCTGCAATACGGACTGACATCTGCTAATATAGTCGTGATAACCACTTGCCATGGGCCACCAGGTTTGGCCCCGGTCCCAGTGTACGCCATAGGGTCCCATCGTCATACCAGGGCGCAACGTGTCATTTAACATCTGGTTGATGAAGGTATGGTAGACAAACCTATTGATGCCAGTAGCAAAAGCCCAGTCGCCCTGGTTTTTCATAGAGCCTGGATATTGCCTCCAGCCTTCGTCGTTCTGGGCGGTAAATGCCTCGGACGGCATAATGGACTGGCCTTTTACGTGTGCTACAGAAGTTGCCTCAATACAGCTAAAAGAGGAATTGAAGCCATAACCCTTACTCCAAAATTCGCACATTACCCTATCGGCAACCGACCCGAGTTCCATATCGGCAGACGGGTTCATATCATAAGGCTCAATGGAAAGGTTTAAGCCGTTTTTATGCGCATATTTTTTTACCTGGGCGGCGTGATATTCCAGCACCAGTTCATTGGAGGTTTGGCGCAGGTCCCACAAAAAACGTTCACTGATCTCGGGGCTCTCAACGATGTTGCCCGCATATACCGGGTAAAAAGGCAATGGATCATATCCCCTTCTTTTAGTAAATTCCTCGCGGAAATGACCGGTCCAGTTTTGGGCACCCATTTCCCAGCTATCCATATGAAGCCATTTTAAACCGCCCTCAGTTTTAGCGTCGGGGCGATCAGCCTTTTTTATAAGCTTCCCGATGTAATTATCCAGGTGCGCATCTAAGGCAACCGTATCAAATTTATCTGATTCAAAACCTAAACCCGTCACCGGTGCAGGCCTTGTAATTGCGCCATTATTACGGCTTACAAAGCGCACAATGGTCCAGTCGCCAGGTGGTACATCCCATTCAAGCGTGCCATCTGATTGCATTTTTTTGGTTAGGTTTATGATGTTCTTTTTGTCGATAACGGATTGCGACGGAACATCGTCATATTTCGCTTTTGAAGGCAAAAACTGTTTAACGTCTGGCGCCGACGAATATGGTGGGCGATAGTAAAGAGCCTTTTGATCAACATCAGCAATTTTGTCGCTTTTAGCAAGTGTCGGGTAGGCTAATACGGCAACATCCTTATAATAAGCCAGCCATTGTCTTTTCAGTTCTGGTGTAAAAACCCCTTCGCCAAAAAATGGTTCGCGTGGAAGCGGTAAAGGCAGTTGTAGTTTTTGCTTTGAGCCTCCGGTTACCTTAACGGCGTCCGAAACTAAATGCTGCATGGATTGCTCCGCCGGAACCCATGGACCGCCGCTGCCGGTCCACCCGGGCCCTATACCCAATGTTATAGCGATACCTAAACGCTTACTTTCGCGAACTGCGTGCTTAAAAATATCCTGCCATTGTTCGCTTAAAAAATCAACCGGACCGACGGGTAACCCAACGTTTACTTCCAAAAAGATCACATTGCTGATGCCTGCCTTTTTCATGGATTCCAGATCGGCAGTTATGGATTTCTTATTCATATTGCCATCCATAAAATACCAGTATACCCCAGGTCTTGCAGAGGCAGGTGGATTTATGAATCCGGTTTTTACCGCTTTTATCCCTGTTAGTTTATTTTGGCAGTACCCGCCAAAGTAGCCGGTAAGGAACACGTATAAGAAAATAAAGCACTTTTTCATTTGCAATATCATTGATAAATATTTTCAATTGGTGAACTGAGCCTCCATTCAAAATTAAAGGTCCTTTCTCTGAAAATATCTCGATTTGATATTTGGGAAAACCAAATGACGAATAAAATTATCACTTTAAACACGTTAATTAAGTTTCGTTAGCCTGGATAAAACCGGTTTATAATAGAGCCGACAAATTAGATAATAGTAATTTATTAATCGTGCTGTACTGTGCCGAGTCATATCGAAAAGTTAAAAGGTTGTTGTCATGTGCCCACCTTACAGTGCATCACAGTAGAAATGAAAACTTATTTACTTTTGCTGCTTAACTTACTTAAATTATTTTCCGGTAATACTTATTATTCTACCTTCAATGCTTAGCTATCTAACATCCAAACTGCGTTTTAGCATATCTTTTGCTGCTGTCATTTATCTGTTTATTGCCAACGCTTATAGTAGTGCCGCACCTAAAATTTCAGGCCTGCAATGCGAGTATCTTATAAGTCCTTTGGGTATTGATTCACAACACCCCAGGTTATCGTGGATGTTAAATGACATCCGCCATGGCGCAATACAAACGGCGTGGCAGTTATCTGTAAGTACAGATTCTGTCCTTGTAAAGGAGGGTAACGCCTGGCAGACCAATAAAACATCATCTAACATCAGCAGGGTTACTTATAAGGGAACTCCACTTCAAGCTTTCACAAAATATTACTGGCAGGTAACCGTATGGGATAAAGATGGTAAAAGTATCGTATCGCCTGTGGCCAGTTTTGAAACCGGATTGATGGATAAAAACAATTGGAAGGGGACATGGATCAGCGATGATAATGGTATCAGCGTTAAACCTGCACCTTATTTCCGGAGCGTGTTTACCGTGAATAAAAAGATCAAATCTGCCAGGGCTTATATCGCTGCGGGGGGCTTATTCGAACTTTATTTAAATGACCAAAAAATAGGCAATCATCGCCTCGACCCCATGTACACCCGGTTCGACAGGCGCAACTTGTACGTGAGCTTTGATGTTACCCGGCAGCTGCAAAGCGGCAAAAACGCCATTGGGGTTTTATTGGGGAACGGCTGGTACAACCATCAGTCGACAGCCGTATGGTTTTTTGACAAGGCGCCGTGGCGCAACCGGCCAACCTTTTGCCTCGACCTACGCATAACCTATGAGGATGGCAACACAGAAACCATCACTTCTAATAAAAACTGGAAAACTGCGCTCAGTCCTATAGTTTTTAACAGTATTTATACGGCTGAGCACTATGATGCCCGTTTGGAACAACCGGGCTGGAACACTGTAAATTTTACGGATAGTTTATGGAAACCCGTTACCCTTCGCCAGGCGCCCGCAATGAATATCGTTTCGCAAACTATGCAGCCCATACGTGACGTGGAGAAAATACCTGCCGAAAGCATGAAGAAGTTTGACGACGAAACGTACGTTTTCAACCTGGGGCGCAATATATCAGGCGTTAGCCAGATCACCGTTAGGGGCCAAGCAGGTACGGTAATCCAGCTGAAACATGCTGAGCGCTTGAATAAGGACGGGCATGCCGATCAATCCAATATTGATATGCACTACCGGCCTACAGATGATAAAGACCCCTATCAAACCGATATTTTTATTTTAAGCGGTAAGGGCGAGGAAACTTTTAAGCCCCGCTTTAATTACAAGGGGTTTCAGTATGTGGAGGTAAGCAGCGATAAGCCTGTCAGTTTAACTAAAGAAAGCCTGGTTGGTTATTTTATGCATAGCGATATTGCAGCCACCGGGAAAATCAATACCTCCGACAATACTGTAAACAAAATATGGCAGGCTACCAACAACTCCTATTTGTCTAACTTTTTTGGCTACCCTACTGACTGCCCGCACCGGGAAAAAAATGGCTGGACCGGTGATGCGCATATCGCAAGCGAAACCGGGTTATATAATTTTGACGGTATCACCGTTTATGAAAAGTGGATGGCCGATCACCGTGATGAACAGCAGCCCAACGGTGTACTGCCGTCTATCATCCCGTCCAACGGCTGGGGATATGAATGGGGTAACGGTCCTGACTGGACAAGTACCGTAGCGATCATCCCGTGGAACCTTTACTTGTTTTATGGCGATAGCAAAGCACTGGCTGACAACTACGACAACATCAAACGCTACGTAAACCATATTAATGAACTTTACCCTACCGGACTTACCACCTGGGGGCTGGGCGATTGGGTGCCTGTAAAATCCGTGTCGCCGGTCGAGTTAACTTCCACCGCCTATTATTTTACCGACGTTACCATTTTGGCAAAGGCGGCTAAACTATTTCATAAAACCAGCGATGCGGCCAAATATTGTGCATTGGCACAAAAGATAAAGGATGCCTTTAACGCAAAATATTTGAATAGAGAGACCGGCATGTATGATAAAGGCTACCAGACCGAACTGTGTGTACCCTTGTTTTGGGGACTGGTGCCTGATGAACTCAAAAGCAAAGTTGCCGCTAACCTGGCTGAAAGGGTGAAGCAGGACAATTATCACCTGGATGTGGGTATATTGGGCACAAAGGCGATGCTGAGTGCGCTAAGCGATAACGGATACCCGGAAGTTGCTTATGCTATCGCATCGCAGGAAACTTATCCATCGTGGGGATGGTGGATAGTTAACGGGGCCAATACGCTTTATGAGAACTGGAAAATTGATTCCAAATCCGACATTTCGCTCAATCATATCATGTTCGGCGAGATTGGCGCCTGGCTTTACAAGGGCATAGGCGGTATAAAGCCAGATGAAAAAAAAGCCGGTTTTAAAAACGTGATCTTGACCCCAAATTTTATAAAGGACCTTGACCACTATGAATCAGAGCATGACGGACCATTCGGCAAGATCCTTTCGTCTTGGAAAAGAGTTGGAGCCAATATTGCGTACCACGTAGTTATACCTGCAAATTCAACAGCAAGACTAACTTTTCCGGAATTGAACGGAAAAAAGGTTTACATAGATGATAAAGCGATAAGCATGAGCGGCACACTGCACTTGATTTCCGGAACTTATGATTTTGTGATCCGGTAAACAGAACTTCATAACGATAATTTGCTGGTGAATACATAATTGCCCGAGCCAACTTCAAACAGGGCTTTCTTATTTTCTATTCTGACAAACCTGATTCCGGATATGCTGTTGACTGCGACCCCGCTCTCTTTTATACTACCGATACTTTTTGCAGGTATATGAATAAGAGCCGTTGTGTTAGCGGGAACCGAAATTATCCACTTAAACAAGCCATGGGCATTGCTCCACTCGCTCTTTATTGTCCCGTAAACGGACTTATAAGTTCCTTTTGCCCAATGTAACTGGGTTGTTAAGTAAGGGTCCATATTAGTCTTTTTAAACCCGGGTTGTTCAACGTCGGGGCGAATTCCTAAAATATCTTCATAAAACCATTGGTCAAATCCCGCCTGCATAGGGTGATTTTCTGCGGTACTTAAATCGGCCCCTTTTTTAACCGGTAAAATTTCCCATAGCGTGGTTGCGTTATAATCCTTCCACATGGTTTCAAAGCTATTGTCCCCCTTTTTAGTAAGAATCCGAAAAGCTTCCTGTTCATTACCATTCCTGCTTAATGCACCAAACAATCGCGGTAATCCAAATATACCGGTGTGCATAAAGCCTTCATATTTATCGTTCACATTTACCACTATTGCATCCGAAACCTTTTCCTTTTCATCATCCGGAACCAAACCAATCTCCAATGCCATGGCATCAGCGGTCTGGCTGCCATACGTGTGGTTTTTACTGTCGAAGAACTTGTCGTTAAACGCTTTTTTAACGGTTGCCTGCCATTCTTTAAATATCTTTTCCTCCTCATTATGGCCTATAATTGCCGCTGTTTCCGCCATGATAGAGATATCATAATAATAAAACGCTGTTGAGCTGATGGCTACCGGGCAATCCATCTGCGTATTGGTTCCCGGCGGGCACCAATCGCCCAAACCTTCGTAAATGATGTTATCCTTAGCCAATGTGCGGCAATATTCTACCCACTGTTTCATGTTTGGATAAAATTCACGGAGCACATTTTCATTACCATAATACAGGTACACATACCAGGGTAACTGTACATAAGCCGTGCCCCAGTCAACAGAGGCCACACCCGGCAAGCGTTTGCCCGGCGCTATCATAAAAGGAATGCCAGCCGGTTTTATACCGTCGCGAAAAACAACATTCTTACTCACATGAAAAAGCGCAGGACCGGTTACTCTAGCCGATGACCGTATGTCACGGATATATTTGATAAGAAAGTTTTCCATATCATGATTATAGATAGCCATGCGTGCTACCGCGTGCGCATCACCCAGCCAACCGCCTTTTTCACGGTGCGGGCAATCGGTAATAAAACTATGCAAGTTGCTGGTCAGCGTCCAGTTTGCAAGTTTATGCAGGCGATTGATCTGCTCGTTTGAGCAAGCGAAATCACCTGCATTAGTAACCGAAGAGTACACTATAATACCTTTAAGAAACGTTGAATCGGGCCGGTAAGGAATACCGCTCACTTCGGCATAACGAAAGCCGTGGTAAGTAAAACGAGGCTCCCATATTTCTGTTCCGCTACCTTTACAGGTGTAGTCTTCGGTTTGTATAATATGAGTGGCATATACGCCCGTACTTTTGAAATCAGGTTTGCCGTCTTTATCCATCTCTTCCGCGGTTTTTATTATGATGTGAGTTCCCGCTGGCGCTTTAACTCTTATCCTGGCCCAACCTGCAAAGTTCTGCCCCAGGTCAAAAACATAACCGCCACTATCCAGCTTATAAATTTTCTTCACTGTCAATTCCGCCATTTCTTTAATCGGCGGTAATTTTTGTGCTATTAATTTTGGCGGATACTCAACAGCCAATTTCACATTCATCCAGTTACCTTGCGGCTTACCCGGTGAACACCAGCCGGGTATTTCTTTACAGGCGTCATAGGTCTCGCCGGCATAAACGTTACTTTTTATCACCGGGCCATTCGTCCACTGCCAGCTTTCATCCGATACTATTTCATCGGTTGTGCCGTCGGCATATTCAATTTTAACCTGGCAGATCAATAATGGCTTTCCGTATGCAAATGTATTGTTCACAGGGTCCCAAACCACGTTTTGGTTGTACCAGCCATCGCCGAGCATTGCACCCAGCACATTACTGCCGTTGTTAAGCTGTTTGGTTATGTCGTAAGTTGCATACAGTGCGTAATCGTCATAATTGGTAAGTGCAGGGTCGAGCACATGGTCGCCTACTTTAGCGCCATTCATAAATAAC
The DNA here is from genome assembly GCA_028287895.1 of Mucilaginibacter sp. Lineage (GTDB taxonomy): Bacteria > Bacteroidota > Bacteroidia > Sphingobacteriales > Sphingobacteriaceae > Mucilaginibacter. Next base: position 12,499 of record JAQBOV010000065.1, read on the forward strand.
TCATAATAGCCAAGACCCGAAATATGGGCGATAGCCCTCTTTACTGGTTTTGAAAGCATAAAGGCTTTTCTGAACAGCGGTTGCGCAGTTGCTTTGGCCGTATCGTAAGTTATCCATTTGGAGTGCCATTCATCCGGCGCCAAAATGCCCATTGTCCAGGATGCAGTTTCGCTCCATTTTGATCGAGTACCGCCCTTGTCCCATATCCTCACTTTCCAATAGCAAGTTTTGCCAGATTGTAGCAGTTTGCCTTCTTTCAGTTCAATTCCATTTTGCTTATCAGAAGCTACTTTGCCTGAGTTCCAAACATCGGCTATATTATTTTGCAGTAATTTGAGGGACGAAGCCACCATGATATCATATGCTGATTGAATAAACGCTCTTTTATTGCTCTTGATCTGCCAACTAAACTGCGGATGAATCGCTTCCACACCCATAGGTTCAGCCATACGCTCTATTCGCAGGTCTGTAAGCGAAATGACCAAAGTATCGCGACGATATGCTGAGGCATGGGAGAGGTTAAAAGAGAAAACTATGATTAAAATTTTGAGAAGGGATCTGCGCATATGGTAGTTATCTTATGTTGTAGTTGAGGGCATAGTCAATTGCTGCTTCAATGTTAATGGCGCTTTCCCAGGGACGGTAGCGGGTTCCTTTGGGCATATTATTTTGATAGTATTCAACCCAGGCGCCTGTTTTATCAAGTACATCTAGCATATTAATATATATATCAGTTTGTAAAGGGTCTTTCAATTTGCTTAATGAGTAAAGGAAGAACCCATAGTCATAACCTACCGTAGTATTTTCATTTGCGCCGGATGAAAGTTTACCTGTTTTCTTGTATGATGAAACGATATCATCAACCATAAACTTTATTTGCGGCTGGGTAAGAATGCTTGCATTTATATATAGAGGGATAAGGGTGACAGAGGGGATAAAATACTTTTTTGGCTCTGCTTTGGGCAGTGTTTTGGTCGCAAAGCATACCGGGCATAAATAACGGTTATTCTCAGTTTTTTGTGTCCACCCGAACGCCCTGCATGATTCACAAACACCATGCCTGAACCCGGGATATACCTCTCCTTCCATCCGACGAGGGTTGTTTGTTAAAAGCTTACCGTTTTCAATAAAATTTTCACTGAAATGTTCCTTTACCTGTTTAACCAGTAGCCTTGCATCAGCTAAATCACTTGCAGGCCAGCTTTTGCTATTATCGATCCATTGCAGGAACGGGTCACTACTTGTAAGAAATAACATTGTAGCTTCTGAGGAACCGTCGAGCAGTGCACTTCGGGGCAGCATGTCGCCCGCAACGTAAGTCTCATCGCCATTAAATGGCAACATATGTTTTATCAACTGTTTTTGCTGGCTATGCCATGCCCATTCCAGCATCGGGAATATTTGTTTTATAAACGCCTTGTCGTTGGTTTTTTTAAAATAATCAAATGCCTGCATAATTAAATAACCGGAGAGCTCCACGTTGTCATTTTCATGAATATGGAAGGCGTCCATTCCTATTCCCTGGGCATTATGTAGTACACCTTTTCTATACCAAACATTCCAGTAAAAATTTAAGATTGCCCTGGCTTCAGGGTAATATCCCATCCTTAGCAAGCCCCTGGAAACGCCGTATTGGTCGCGCACATAACCCATGTGATAATTGTGCCCGGCTAATACAGCGCCCTCAGTACTTTGCTGTGTTTTTATGAGCACCGCTATGTCGTCTATCGTTTGAAGCAGTTTTTCGCGTGCAGGCACATTGGTAGTTAATTGCCTGTTAAAATTAATACGCCGAGCTGTAAAATCAAGCCACCACTTTCGGGTTTCGGCCAGCCATTCAGCTGGCGTCTTGTTTAAAATAGTGCTTGTATTGGTAATACATTCAGGGTATGAAGGGCCGCCGACAACGATGATTGAGCTTTCTCCTGCGTTGCACTTTACATACCAATTATTCCCTGAATTTTTTAAAGCATTATTACCCTTAGTTATAACCATATGGTAAGCCTCATTAGCCATAGGATAAGTTGAATACACAAAAGTGCCAGCCGGCGTTTTTGACAGAGCGGCGCCGGAAATGCCATAATGGGCATAATTAATTTGGGTATTAATCCATGCATTAGCAGCAGGTTTTTGTATGGTAAAAATAAGGGGCTGTGTATTTTTGATCTGCCTTATAAATCCGGGAATTCCCGCAACTATATAATCTGTCATTTCGCCGATCTTTTTGTTATCTGAAAATAAAACATGCTTCCAAATTGCGGTCCCATTTTCGCGTTCGGATACTACCTTGATTGCCGTATCCAGCTTTATTTCCATTGCCGACGGTGCACTGTAGGGAGGCCCAAATAATTGTATTACATCGGCCTTGGCTTCATATACAGCCATTGTGCCATTACCGAGGCAGGTAATGTTGTCAATAGTTGTTTGCGCCTTAGCAAAAGGGAAATAGTTACAGGTTAAGAAAACAACGAAGAATAATTTTGATACAGATCTCATCATTAGTTTTTTAAAGTTTTTCGGCGTCTTAATTATTGATCAAAGCTATTCCGCGCAAACAGCCTGCGGCATAGCTATGTATTTAGTACTGGAAGCAAATTAAATTCAGAATTGAACCTGTTTTATATTGGTTATTTTGTCAAGTATCGTCGATAATTACGGTTACAGCAACCTGCACTGTGCTGTAATTTTTAGAAAAGAATATGCCAGAGGCAGATGCAATAGTAAGTCGTAACAGCCGTTTCAGCCACTGGTTGGTTATGTGAGGCTATACAAAAGACCATTCCGGAATGCTCCCATCCTCCCATCGGATGGTTCTAACAATACAAAAGATATGAATACTTGGAGTCTTGATTTTTCAGCGTCAGCACGTTGAAACACTCCTGCCGGTGACAGAAATAATAAAATAATATTTGGCAGGATCAATAGTTTCAGTTTTACCTAATAATGCCCCTTCAGAGTAAGCTGAAGAATTGGATGATGTTTATTCTTCCGGCCAGATCTTTAAACGGCGGAATGCTGCAATCGTTTAAATTTCAGTATTTCGCCATCTTTTATCTGGGAGCTAGCTGAAAATCATATAGGGCTACTCACTTCTCAAACTTTCCACAGGATTTGCCATCGCTGCTTTTAGCGACTGGAAACTAATAGTAACCAAAGCAATGATAATGGCGCCAAATGCTGCTGAGGCGATCTGCCACCACTGTATATTTTGCCGGTAAGCAAAGCCCTGCAGCCACCGGTGCATGGCCCAGCAGGCTAATGGCGCTGCAATAAATATGGCTGTTAAAACAAGCTTGATGAAATCTTTTGAAAGCAGGGTAACAAGGGCAGATACATCTGCGCCCAATATTTTACGGATACCTATCTCACGGTTACGTTGCTCGGCTGCATAAGCTGCTAAGCCAAATAAGCCTAAGCAGGCGATGATAATGGCAAAGGCGGTAAATGACAGGAATATTTTAGATGTGCGCTGCTCAAACTTATAGACGGCATCAAAATCTTTGTCCATAAATGAATATTCCAGATGTTGGTCGGGCGATAGGGCGTTCCATTTATTTTCGATCTTCGCGACAAAGGGCGCTAAATTTTTTGCGTCGATCCTGACACTCAGAGCGCCTTTATCTTCAGCGAGTATCATCACCACCGGTGTAATGTTATCCCGCAGCGATTTAAAATTAAAGTCTTTCAAAACGCCTATGATATGATATTCCTTTATAATGGTTTTTCCGCCCTTATTCTGCGGGCTGTACAATTTTTTATTCAATGGGTCATTAGAATAGCCAAGCATTCTTGCCGCAGTTTCATTGACAAGGATGCCAGATGAATCTGTTTTTAATTGGTCTGAAAAGTTTCTGCCTTTTGCAATGTTCATGCCCATTGTATTTAAATAGTCTTCATCTACAGGCCATATCTCCGTAAAGAGCGCGTTTTTAGGGTCCGGTGTTTTATTGGTGAATACTGCATCAGGGGCTCTCAGGCTTCCTGTTGGTAAAAAGCCGCTTAACGAAGCATTATCCACGCCGGGTATGTTTTTAACCTCCTGTTTAAATATTTTGGCGTTATCAAGGGTGCTCACATTTTTGATCACCAATACCCGGTTGCGGTTAAATCCAATATTCTTATGCTGAATATAATTCAACTGGTTATAGATCACCAGCGTGCCGATGATCAGAAAAATAGATATGGAAAATTGGAGCACAACTAAAAAATTACGGAAATTACTTCGCTTAAAACCTGTTGATAATTTACCCTTGAGCACATCGATGGGTTTAAATGCCGAGAGATAAAAGGCCGGATAGGAGCCGGCAAGAACACCGGTTACGATAATCATAACGATTAAAGATGGAAGCAGCCATCCCAGCGTCTGCGGGGTGAGTGATAGTTCCTTAGCGGATACCTGGTTGAATAAAGGCAGCAGCGCCCATGCCGAAAATGCACCTATAACGGTAGCGGTCAGTGTTACCAGAAGCGATTCGGAAATAAACTGTACGATCAGACCCCGGCGTGATGAACCCAGGACCTTGCGTACTCCGACCTCGCGGGCACGGTTCGCTGAGCGGGCGGTAGAAAGGTTCATGAAGTTGATACAGGCGATTAATAACACAAACAGCGCTATGGCAGAAAATATATACACGTAAGTTATATCGCTATTTGATTCCAGTTCATACTGACGGTTTGACTGCAGGTGAATATCCGTGACCGGTGTTAAATTAACCTTGATATAGCCTCCGCTCTTTTCCATTCTGGCATAATTATCTTGTCCAAAATGCTGCCTGATCAGCGTATTCAATTTTGATTCAAAATTTTTATGGTCCGTACCTTTTTTAAACAAGATATAAGTATTAAAGCTGAAAGCGTTCCAGTTGTTATCTTTACTTGCTGCAAGGGACGGCATCGATAAGAAATAATCAAAGTTAAAATGCGATTGCCGGGGCATGTTACCAATCACGCCGGTAATTTTAAAATTCTTATTTTCCGAAACAAGAAAAAGGTAATTCCCCACCACGTTGATCCTGTTAAAATATTTTTGAGCCGCTCTTTGGCTGATAACAATAGTATTTGGCTCGGTTAGTGCGTTTTTGGGGTTGCCGTCGATCATCGGTAAGGTAAATACGTCGAAAATGTCAGCATCCGCATAGACCACTTGGGTTTCAATGATATTTTCATTCCCTTTTTTAAAGCGGGTACCAACAGATGCGATTAGTCTTATTGCCTTTTCCACTTCAGGAAGATTACTCAAACTGGCAGCCAGGGGAGGTGGCGATATCGCATAGGAACTGCTATTGCCGCCATATTTTATATCGGTATTTACCCGGTAAATTCGGTCGGCTTTGATATTAAAGCGATCATAACTCAATTCATCCGCCACATAAAATATGATCAGCAGGCAGGTAGCCAACCCTAAGGCCAGTCCCAAAACATTGATAGCGGTAAATCCTTTGTTCTTTTGCAGGCTGCGGAATGCGGTTTTAAAATGGCTTTTAATCATGAGCATAAGGTTTGATTGCTGAGTTGTTTTATCAAAACTAAGCTAGGCAATGATTTTGAAATCGTTTGTTAAATAAGGTTAAATAAGGTTAAATTGATCGCCTGCAGATCGCCTCCCGGATTGATTTATGTGATCTTAACAATCAGAAAGTGAATGGGATAGTGATTGAAGTCCCAAGAAAATTCTATTTTTAATAATAGTTAAGTAATATTAAAATATTTATTTAGCTTGCATTTAATATTTACCGAGCCTTTCTCATTGTAGTATTTATTTAAACCTTAAATTCTAAAAATTATGAAAAGAAATTTAGTTTTCTCCTCGATGTTAGGAGTCCTTTGTTTTAGCATGCTTTCATTTTCGTTAATTAAAAAGGACCACATTTTAACGAAACATACTGTTTCAAAAAATAAAACAACTAAAAAATCCAATTGTACGGCTTCCATTACGGGTGTTACACTTGTTTCGGTAAGCGGCAGTTCGGCTACGATCACCATTACGTACTCGGGTTCACCTGACCATTTTCAGTACGGGGGTTACTATAATAGAGTCGCCTACCCTGCCGGATCGCCTCCGATAACTACCACTAATCTGTATACCACAACTCTTGTATTGCCCTTAGGAGCCAACTGTGGCGCACGGGTATGGTTTCAGTGTGTCTGCTCTGATGGTACCGCGGTGGGCGCAACCCATGGAGTATTATTTGGATGCGGCGACCCTACCATATATTTTTAATTGATTATAGGGGCTTTGGTAAGTATAGTATATTTGTAAATTAACAATCTCCGGGTGTAAGCATCCGGGGATTGTTGGCGGTAAATAAAGTAACATTAAACAATTCTTTACTGATCAGGGCCTATTTATTTCAACTATGTTTGTTTTATCCGTGATGATACCAATTACCTGGTCCAATTCATTTGCTGATAAAAACAGGCAGTTCTTTTCCCTTTCAACCATATTTTCTTTGACATCATTGATAAGCGGAATGAGTCCGGTAATCTTTGCCAGGGGCGCTCTGATCACATGCGACTGCAGCCTGGAAATCTCTTTTAGTTTTTCATTTTGCTCCTCAATCGCTTTGATATAATTCAATCTTTCGGTGATATCATTGGCTAAAATGACTTTAGCCTTTTGTCCCTTGTATAGAATGTCTGTACTTTGAATGTCGGCCTGGATAATTTCCCCGTTTTTCTTTTTGTGCCAGAATATTCCCCTGTGATCCATTCCTGTACCGGTTGTTCGCTTTCTCAACCTTTTTTCCAGCTTAGGAACTTCATCAGCCGGCCTTATGTCTTTGATGGTCATGGACAGGAACTCTTCCCTGTTATATCCATAATGTGTAACAGCCGCCTCATTGACATCTATAAATTGTAAAGTATCGGGCTGATGCGGTTAACTGATCATTCATTCGTATTGCTTGTTATTTATTGCAGTTTGGCAAACTGCAGCCATAGGGCCCCTTAATGCCAGCCGGTCAAAGATGATTTTTGAATGATCGTTTAACAGGCCGGTGTTCGCCATTCTTGCATGCGGGAATCTGTTTCCTTGGGCCAGTTCAACCGGATCGGTGTACCGCGGCCGACGGGCTTGTAGCCAGCCGGAACGGGCGTAGGTAAGTGGTACCTCCATTCATTATACCAAAAGAGCGCGCCTACGGCTGAAAGCAGAAGCATCAGCCAAACCATTACCAGCAATTTTTTCATGTTAACTTAACGATTATACGCGGCAGTATGCCGGAATGTTGTTGAAATCCGACATATGATTTTGCTCCCGCTCATTGTTTGGTTTTTTAACCGTTTGGTCATTTTTTTTAAAATGACTTTTGATCAGGAGCATAAGGTTTGATTGCTGAGTTATTTTATCAAAACTAAGCTGGGCAATGATTTTGAAATCGTTTTGTTAAATAAGGTTAAGTTGATCGCATTCGGATCGCCTCCGGATTGATTTATATGGTCTTAACAATCAGAAGGCGAATGGGATAGGATTGCACTTTTAAGAAAATTCTATTTTTAATGATAGTTAAGTAGTATTAAATTCTAAAAATTATGAAAAGAAATTTAGTTTTCTCCCCGATGTTAGGAGCCCTGTGTTTTAGCATGCTTTCTACAAAACAGACCCTTTATTTGACTCCATTTTCGTCATCTAATCTTTTCAGAACAGCAGCTTTAAGCTGGTCGATAAATTTCGTCTGGCTTACCCGTTTTCTTTTTGAGATGGAAAACCATCTGCGGAAAGCTAATCCGATCCTGATCTGAAGATGTATCTCAAGCCATTCAAGGATCTCTGTAATCGTTGCGTTTCCATAATTAATTTGACCTGTCAGCCAGATCCCGTAAGCCAGTTCCACCAGATTAATCGACTCCCCGGTCCACTTTAACCTGGTAAGCTCAGCCTCCGGCCCTGCAATTTGCTTTGCCTTGGACCAGTCAATGCTCTGCAATTCATCCAGCAGGTAATCCTGCAGGCGCTCTAAGGCAACAAATTTTGCGAAGATAAAGTCGCCCGCGGCGGAAAACTCCCCGTCCAGATCAGGCATCTCCGGCAACAGCACATCAGAAGGCCGTCTGCCTCTCAAAAACAACACGAGGTCCATATCCGAGGCGTCGGCCTGGAAATACTGGTACAGCAGTTTATGCTGATCGAAGAAGCGCCGTACTGCCTGCAGCTCCTGGGTGAAGAAGCACCTGATTGTTTCGCTGTCATAGGGCGGGCGAGTGGTCTGAATCATGGTCAGTTCTATCAGGTAGAGTTGCTCGGCGACGAACTTTGGCTTTTGGTGCTTGAAGAAATCAATCTCTTCCTGTTCGTTTCGGAACGGGTGCTCAATGACATGTTGTTTTAACTTGGCCAGAGTTTCCCGCACACTGGTCAAGGCGCCGTTTAGCTTTTTGATCAGAGGTACGCCAGGTTCGCTGTAAATGCTTAATTCTTCCTGAAGTGAATTATTAAGTTTTGTTATGTATTCATTCATGGCTAAATACTTATGCTGACAGATTTGAATGATGAAATAAGAGATCGCTGGGTGTCCTCCACTGCATTGGTAACGGATGCAGCCTTCGGCACCGTCGCTGGTTATAATATGGTGTTACATCTTTTAACATGACCTTTGATGGCATTAAGCGGGTCGTTTGCCTTGACTGCCGCGCTGGGGGCAACAGTGACTGCAAAGCAGTGTCGTGACTGATTTTGCGAATCAATTATTACAGTTAACAGGTTAAAAGTCGTTATAAAGCTCCTTCCCCGTCAAGTGTCTGACAGGTCGGCAATCCAAGACACCCGGGTAATATATCGCCCCGTATACCGGCAACCGGGCGGGTTTAAGCGTGTCCAAAAAAAATAATTTGCACGGCGTACGGTTCCGCTCTTGAGCCAATTTAAGCGGCGCGAGTTTCTTTCCGTCAAGGTCCTTTATGGGGCTAGTGAAAGTTGAGCGAGCATTTGTATACCCTGGGGGGAAGTTGAGGAAGCCGCCGGGCCGGCCCTGACCGGCCAGGGTCATCAAATAGCTGTAAAGTGCGATCTTTATTTTTTAAGATTTATCCATTGCTTTGCATAAATGAAGTCTCGCAAAGAATTACTTTGCCACCCGCGCGTATGAAAAGGCTGCCGGGAAAATGATCAACTGATTTCCCCGCTTGGACTATGCCAGATATTTCTCATTAATTAACCGGATCATTTCCAATAAGGCTGTTTTAATTTTTTTGGCCGCTGAATACTGAGGATTATTGTACTTATTTTTTATGCTTCCGAAGGAAAGCTGTTCTTTCCTGGCCGTGCCGATGTGTTTGGAAATAAAATCAAATAAAGCTACTTTTTTTTCAGCATTGACGACGCCCGATTCAATCAGTAACCGGAAAAAGAGAACCAACTGTTCTAATGTAAAGGTTACATGAAAGTAGAATGGCGTAAAAATCATTGACGACCATTTTTTATACGTAATTTTAGATTGAAGCCTTTGCAGCCGTTTAAGGCAGGAAATCTCTTCCTCATAAACTTTGCAGAGCGTTTCTTTCAGTGATTTTGCCTCCTGTTGATAGCCGAAATCTGATTTTGTCGGCATTTGCTGTAAATTTCTAAGTTCAATAATCGCACTAACCAGTTCCTCCTCGTAGAAATCCACCTGATTATAATCCCGTTTTATTCTGTTAATATAGAACCAGATAACAGGAAGACAATTGAAATTTAAATAGATTAGTCTGCGAAATATTCTCAGGCTTAAAGCCGTTTCTGTATGTTCGGCAAATAATTGGTGAACCGACCAGGTGAAGTTAATAAGGTAATCCAAATCAGCGAATGTTTTAATCCGGTGGTGGCCTGGCCTCGATAAGGTAAACAAATAGTCCTGGATCAAAAGTATAAGTTCTTTATCCTGGCCTCCGGCGGTCATCGTGCCGAGAATCTTTTTAGACATCTTTCCAATAGAGGGAATATAAGAATCTTTAAGCGCCTGGGGGATTAACAGCCGGGGATTAAAAAAGAGTTTAAAATTTTCTCTGAGATACACGTAAAGCGAATTCAGTTCTGAAAGCAGCATGCGCGTTAAATCACAAAGCGCGGATTGTTTATTTTGAGACTGCAGATACTGATGATATAAGTCGGAAAGACGGGTTATTTCAATCTGTAAATGTTCAATGTATAACCTGGTTTTATTGGGATCCCCCTGGAACTTATCGATGGCGCTCCAAACTCGCTGCAGTATAATTTCCCGCTCCCCGGCAATGTAATTTTGCGCTTCATTAAGGGCCACTGACTCACCGGCAGTTTGTGCTTTTTCAATAAACTCCCTTAAAAATATTTCCAGTTGCTCCAGGTCATTCATACAGATCCCTTTTGCCAATTGTTATTATAATCTTGCAGCACCCGGCTGGCCGGCCAGCTGCAATGCATTTTGCTTTTGTTTTATTTTACCGGCGGTAAACGACCATTGAATGATTTGGCGAATGGCTTTCAGTATGTCTTTTCTTCCTTCCTCGGTGTGGATATCAATACCACACTGCTTACTTTTATTTTTTCTTGCATGCAAAATCAAATAATAGATGCCCGACACCAGCAAAGCTGCGATGGCGTGAAGGTTTACATCTGAACCGTCGAAGTAACGGTCAGTTAATTCAAAAAAGTCCTCTCCCAAACCTTCCCTTGCATTGCCGACGCTGTTCATCAGGTCGGATTTTTCGCTGATCTCCCAGATGATCAGTTGCTGCATTTCTTCCTCTCTGAAGAAATAATCAAATTGCTTTTGCAGTGCAACCACGAGTATTTCAGCCAGGCTGCTTTTCTTATTTGCTTTTCGCAGCAATTCTGTCATCTGATTTTTAGAGGCCATCCAAAAATCCTTTTCAAGAATATAAGTTTCAATGAGATTGTCCACTGATTTAAAATAAGTATAGATCAGGGATTTGCTTACCTCGGCTTCTTTAGCAATGGCATTAACGCCCAGTCCCTGATAACCCTGCCTGCTGATGATGGTGCCGACGGCATCAATTAACCGGCGCTCTGTCATCGGCCGGTTATGTGTCTTTGCGGAAATTCGTTTATATTCTGTTTTCATCGCTGGCTACATTTCTTTTTTTGCTCCCGATTTTATTGTCCACATATTCAAATGCGTTTAAGGTCTTATCCGGTTGCTGTTTGCAACGGGTGCCCGTCAGGCGCATGCTGATCCTGGCGTTGCGTTTAGATACTCCAGGATAAATAATCGGATGGGTATAAACACCCTGTTCGAACAGGAGACGGACGGCTTTACCGGTTTTTTGGAGATCAGCAATTTTAACAGGTATAATGGCTGGCCTGGTAATTCCTGCATCCATGCCCGGGAGCCCTTGTTTAAAACCCGTTGCATGTGGCCCGGCCGCGCGCATTACCGCTTCTTTTATTTTCTGGTGCTTGGTGAACGCCGGATAATCATCAGACAGCGCGCTTGCCAGCTTTTCCGGTTTGCATTTACCGGGAATTAAAACGTTCCGTTCGGGCGCGCATCCGGAAGCTGATTCCATCCGGTAATTTAAATGCCAGCTGCGGTCTGAAAAGTTTAAGTAATCGTTAAAAATTGAAGCCCTGGCATACCTATGGCAGCCTTCAATATTTTCAAAATCCTTGAAGCTTGCTTTTTCAAAATCTATTTCCATAAGGTTTAAGTAAGTGTTTTTGATCTTACACAATAAAAATAGAAGTGAATATTTTTAAAAGTGGTAACATTTGAAAATTTATTTTAATCATTTGTTAATGATAAATGAACAATAGGCGGCTGCTTTTAAACTAATAGTTATTTCGTGCGGCGGAAAGAACAAACGAACTATGCCTGTAAAGGAAGCGGAAATACGCTGATCCCGGCTTGCTGGCCGGGTTTTTTTTAACAAAGGTGTCTGACTAACCCAGGCCAAAGACACTTGACAGAAGGCTGTTAAATCTTTCTTTTGCGTTCCATCGCAAAGAAATTTCGGTATGGAAGCAGCAAATTTTTTAAAGAAAATCGGCGAGAAATCTTTTTTGACGGAAGAATTGCAGCAGCAATTAAAAAACAGCTTGTCAGAAGTTCATTTTCAGGCTCATGACGGACTGATCAGTCCGGGGTATGTCCCAGCTTTCATTTACTATGTTCAAAAAGGACTGGCTATGGGCTACACGGGGCTGCAAAAACCGCAAATGGTCACCTGGTTCATGAATGAAGATAATTTTCTGATTCCATCTTATTTTTTCCACCAGCAGCCTGGAACGGAATTTATAACCTTTCTGGAGGAGACTACGCTGTTAGCCATGCCATTTGATAAAGTAAGGGAAATAGTCAGCAGCTACCAGGCAGCATTTTTTATGTTTTTATTACTTGCTGAAGATAGTATCAGAACCGGGAAAGAAAGGGAATATATGCTGCGCCTGCTTCCGGAGGAAAGGTATCTGTATCTTGCCAAAACTTATCCGTTTCTGTTCGCCCGCGGACATTATGATCAGCTGGCCTCGTACATCAATATATCCAGAAGACATTTTGTACGGCTGAGAAACAATTTCTCAAAACGCTCGGGGCGCTCTCCATGGGCGGAAGGCTCGTCTTTAGGTGACAAAAGTCCGGAATCTTTGAGCCCTGTGCCGGAAGAATAATTTTGTTTTCAGTCTAACTTTACTTCCAGTAAAACAAGGGCACCATGACCGGTAATCAACAGGTAAAAAAAGGAAGATGATGATTCAGTCATCTCTGCAAAAAACCCGTTGTTCCCCTAAGTTTTAACCGGGTCATGCGCAGGGAGCGCAGGCACAGCGGGTAAGTGCAGGTTCCGAACCCGGGGTGGGCCATAACAAGGTTGTATGGCCGGTGTAAAAGCAGTTAAAAAGAAAAATGTAAAAAGATGAAAATGTTAGACACAGCTGAAATCAGAAACATTGCAGGGCTCATTTCCGGACCGGCAATGCTGGCCGTTATGGCACTGCTAAGCATCCGTTTCATCATGGCATACGCGGCAGTTGGTATATTGTATTTTTACGTGCCCGATATGCATATCTCCAATGTTGCTTATGCCCCGAAGAGAATTGTTAACTCCAATATTCACGACCGTAAATTCGCCCTGTTCCCGTGTAGCGCCGGACATGGCCTTATTACATGAGAAAGACCCATCTGTAGCAGACGGGCCTTTCCGGGCGGCTCACCTTACGGGCGAACCAAATTAATCGTATTATAAATATAAAGTTTTTGGAGCCCTTTTTTGCTATTATAAAAAGTTCAATCAAGATGAACACTAACCTGTTCAAAAACAAAGTCATGGCTATGATTGCCATGCTTACTATCGTATTAGGCGTTGGGGTGGCAATTGCTTCAACCCATAATACACGTCACAATAAAGCTGCTTTTACGTCTCTTTACTGGTATCCCGTTGACCCAAGCACGAACCAGACCACCGGGCCGGCTGAATACCATGATACCAAAAGCAATGTGGTCGCTGATCCGGGTCAGCCCTGTAAGGATGATGCCACCCAGCCAATTTGCCTTTTTGGATCAGCCATTTCCAATCTGGCAACCGGAATCAATGTGGGCTCACCCGCACCGGCAGACCGGATATTGGAAAAAGCACCATAATTAATATGGGTTAAACTATAAAACAGGATCGATCATTCGATCCTGTTTTATTAATAATGGTCATTCAATTTGCCCGTTATCCTTTATAACTAATACATCCAGCAAACATTCCCTTTCTACCAAATCCAGGTCATATTTATTCAACTCCTTTTTAAATGTTATCAGATTTAAATCGTCTAAAATACCACCGTCCATTTTTATGTCGATATTCCCTGTATAGCCCGTTGAATCTCTGAATAACTGATGAAATCCATATTCGCTCATATTTTTTATCCTGTCGACAAAAACGGTAAATGGCTTATTCATTAAATAGCGCATTGGGCCAAGGGGGACAGCTCTTTTTTGTAAATGATAGAAACTATCCTTTTCTATACCACCCATCGTTTTTAATTTGTCTTTTTGGCTCGTGCGGATTAAAACCAGGCATTTGACCATTCGTTGCTGAATACCCGCCTTTACATTAAAATACCGGTTCAGATCCTGGATCATGAGTTTATATATGTTGACCCTTGCATCGCGAGGAACAGAGAGCTGGTAACCAAAAAGGTTCTTTTCCTGCCAGTCCACGTAGGCATCACCATGCACCTTAGTAACATATTTATCGGAGTCCTTTACTTCCAGCACCAGCCTGCCGGGTTCCAGGAGTTTATACCGATGATCGGTTAACCCGTCATAAGCCTGCAGGTACAGCTCAGCGATCGTTCCTATAGCGGAAAATCCTTTTCCCTTAACCGGACCTTCTAGATGCAAGCCATCTTTAAACCGGCATAAATAAGAGGAGTATTCGACCAGGTCCTTCCATTTTTCATCGAACAAGGTTTCCGGATATACATTTTTTGCAGCTTCCCTGATACCTGACTCCTTACCAGCCAACGCGGAATTGATATTGCTGGTAGTTAGGTTATAGCCGTCTGTCAGATAGAGCACTTTACCAGCCGGGCTTATCCAAACCTGGAAAGGAACACCCGTATGCGGAAACATTTTAAATAACACCGTATCCCCGGTAATAAAAGGAACTGATGGTTTAAAAACAGCGGTGTGAACCTTGAAGAATTTGTCAATAACAGCCTTGCTTTGTAAATTAACCGTACAGACCTGAATTTTGTCCCCGAAATGCTTTTGCATGGAATCTAATTTCGGGAATCCTTCTAAACAGGGTTCACAGAATGTACCCCAAAAATCAAGTATGATTAATTTCCCTTTTAAATCAGCTATTTTAACAGGGGCTGGTTTATTGGTCTTATAATTGTAAGCATCTGCAAATTCCAGGTCGGGAACTTGCTGGCCGCGTTTCAGTTCGCGGGTTTGTGAAAAGGAACAATAGGGCCTGATGGTCGTAAGTAGTATTAAAAGGTATATATACCGGTATGACTTTTTCATGATGTTTGATTTTTATATTAAATTTTTTAAAACCAAAGCCGGATTTTCCGGCTTTGGTAGCCGGGGGGATTAATTGTACCCCGGATTTTGCGTTAAGGCCGGATTGGCAATAATTTGTTTAAAAGGTATGGGATAGAGTGCCCCGTAAGGTTGCCAGCCTGTTTTTTCCTGGCTTAATACGGCATCAATGGTACCTGTTCGTTTTAAGTCCAGCCAGCGTTGTCCCCATTCCGCGAATAGTTCGACACGCCTTTCCTGCGCAACAGCTGCCATGCACTGCGCCTGGGAAATGGCATTAGATAAGGGTGCCAACCCAGCTCTTGACCGTATCGCGTTCAGATCACTAACTGCATCGGGCACCTTATTCGGTGACTGTTGCGCACTGGCTTCCGCCCGGATCAGGTATTGCTCCGCCAAACGCAATACGATATCATACTCGGTTACGGGACTAAGCGCCCGGTTTTGATATTTATAGGGATAATAATAAGTGGTGCCCGATACCGTGGTACTATTGAGCCAATTCGCTGCTCTTAAATCGCCGGCTTCAAAGGCGTTTAATAAATAGGAGCTGACCGTAAACGTGGGTTTTACCTTGGAAGAAGATGGAATAAAGACCGATCCTTCAGCGGAATTGCGGGCTTCCCCCGGACTGGCAATTTCCCAAATCGTTTCATTACTGTCTTCGGTGAAGACGCTATTCAGATCAGGTACGAGATTATATAAGCCGGAATTGATTACCTGGCTTGCCTGCGCTTCAGCGTTTACCCAGTCCTTCCCATATAAATAGACCCTTGCCAAAAGTGCCGCTGCGGTTTGCCTGTTAGGCCGGGCTTTTCCGGTGCTGGGATAATTGTTATTTAATAAGGATTCAGCATCGGTCAGGTCAGCCACCATTTGCTGGTAAATTTTTACAGAAGCCGTTCTCGGGAGGGTAGCGTTTTGTTTATAATCGGAACTGGTAATTAAAGGTACGTCCCCGTATAAATTAGTTAAATAGAAGTACGTTAATGCTCTAACGACCTTCATTTCCCCGGTTAGCTGTTTTTTGACAGAATCCGATAAAGCCGTAGTTTTATTCAAGCCCTCTAAAATGGCATTTGCCCTATAGATCGTATTATAAGGCCCCGCCCAGAAAGTGGCCAGTAAGGTCGTGTTATTGGTGGGAATCGCATTCATGAAGAACGGACCGTAAGCGGAGCTCGACGAGGTATTCACAATTTCATCCGCCGACAAGCCGCAGTAAATACTGATGGCGCCGTTTTCAAAGGCCGGGGAACCTGCCCGCATGGAAGCATACACACCATCCACGGCAGATGTGGCGGTATTGTCATCCGAAAAAATGGCGCTCGTGGCGATCAATTGAGGGGACGGCGGAATGTCAACAAATTTCTTACAGGAAACCGCACCCAATACTATGAGCAGGATATAAAATAAATTCTTATTTATATGTTTCATTTCAAAAAGTTTAAAGGGTTAATTGAATACCTAGAGTAATCGTTTTAAGCGGGGGAAGTATGTACATATTCTGATTCTCCGGGTCTGCGCCAACATATTTTGTGATGGTAAAAAGGTTTTCGCCCTGCAGATAAAGACGACTGCTGGTAATGTGAAGCTTGGACAGCCAGGCATTGGGCAGATTATAAGAGAGCGACAGATTTTTGAGCCTGATGTAGGAGGCATCAGAAATAATAGCGTCTGAACCGATTAAATAATTGGAGGCCGCATTATAGGTATCCCCCGGTGTACTGGTGAACCGTTCGATATTAGTTTTATCACCGGGTTTCTGCCATGCGGATAGTGCGATGACCGGCTGATTGTAATAGGAATATCCCGGAACATTGCCGCCGAGTGTATTCAGGTAATTAAAGCCGTTTTGTTTTTTAAATTCGAGAAAAACGCTTAATTCAACTCTTTTATACCGGAACGTATTTTGCAGCCCGCCGTAAAACTTCGGGTCGGTATTTTTCAAAACTGTCCTGTCCGCGGTAGTTAAATTGCCGTTTTGATCTTCGCCCTCGAAACGGTAAATACCCGTGTTCGGGTCTACGCCCACGTAATGATAGAGCTTCAGGGTGGATAATGGCTGGCCGATCACAAAGGTGTTGGCATAGCTGGAAGTGGCCAGTCCCGGGAAAGCCAGTAGTTTATTATTAGGGATCGTTATGTTAAAGGCGGTTGACCAGGTAAATGACCCGGAATTGATGTTCTTGCTATTGATCTGAAGCTCCCATCCTGTATTTTGTACCAGGGCATTTAAGTTTTCCAACACGGAGGAAAAACCTGTCTGGGATGGCAGGGTATAATTGACCAGTTGATTATTCGACCGGTTATTAAAATAATCACCGGACACCAGCAGTCTGTCTTTAAAAAACCCAAGATCCAGGCCGATTTCAGCTTTCCTGTTTTTTTCCCACGAATAGGATGGATTGTAAAGTGAGGTGGGGTTTAAGACGCTTACCCCCTGGTATGTCGCTGTTCCCGGTGTCCAGGTGTCTAAATATTTGTAATTGCCGATCTGATCATTCCCCGTCATACCGTAACTACCCCGGAGTTTGCCAAAACTTAAAAAGGGAAGTTTGTCTTTTATAAAATTCTCTTCACTAAAAATCCAGGCTGTTCCGATCGCGCCAAAGTTGCTGAACCGTTTATCCGGCCCGAACCGGCTCGATCCGTCCCGCCTGCCGCTTAAATTTAAAATGTACTTCCCTGACAGGTTATAATTAATTCGGCCGTATGTCCCGTCATAACGGTACTGGTTAAACAGGTTGCTGGAGTAGGTCAGCCCTGATGCTGAAATAGAACCTAAGAGCAGGTCGCTTGAATAATTGTTGGCGCTTACCAAAATCCCGCTACTGGTATTATCCTGCCAGGTGTTACCGATCAACACATCTAATTTACCAGCTCCGATTTTCTTAATGTATTCCGCCTGCGGTTCAATGATCCAGCTTTTTTGACTTTGGTTTGCAAAATTGCTGAAAGGCAGTGCCCCCAGGTTGGGGTCTAAGGAAGTGCTTGGATATAAACTGACCTCATCGCTGGTAACCATATTATAACCCATACTCACCTTCAGGCTCAGATCCGGCAATACTTTATAGATCAGCTGCAGGTTAGTGCTCAGGTTCTGAAATTTCCCGGTATAGGATTGGTTTTCAAAGGACAGCGGGTTGGCGTTAAAAAGGCCCAGGCTTAAGTAAGAAACACCGCCCTCCTGCCAGTTTAATTTGCCCGAGGCGTCATACAATTTAAAATTGGGCGCGGTATTGATATAGCCGGTCAGATCGGATGCCGGTAAATTATTGACGTTTGACGAGTAAATCGCGTTTAGGTTAACCGTTAGCCTTTTATCGGTTGAATTGTGGTTTAAATTGAAATGGACAGAGGCCCGGTTATCTCCCAGGTCGGTTGGAAATACCGTTGTTTGCCGGTGATAACCTCCGCCTATTAAGAATTGCGTATTATCATTGCCACCGGATAAGGATAATTGGGCATCCGTTGTATGTGCTGTATTTCCGATCAGTAATTTCTTAAAATCGGTATAGCGTGTCGTATCCCAAAGAAACAGGTCAGGTGCACTGGAGGCATCCGGCGTTATGCCATCATTTGCAAATCCCTCCCTGCGCATTTGCAGGTATTGCTGGGTGCCAAGCATATTCATTGTCCTGGTTACACGGCCCATACCCGTATAAACGTTCGCACCAATGACCGTTTTCCCTGCTTTGCCTTTTTTGGTGGTGATTAATATCACCCCGTTTGCTCCCCTTGATCCATAAATGGCAGTGGCATCCGCGTCTTTTAAGATATCAATGCTTTCAATGTCTGATGGATCTATCAGGCTAAAGGGACTGATCCCGTCGCTGGCGGATGACCCTGAACCTGCTGCGGAGGTCAACTGGTTGAGCGGCGAATTACCGGGGGAATAGGGAACGTTGTCAATGATAAACAGCGGATCGGAACCTTGTATCAGCGAATTTTGGCCCCGTAACTGAACGGAAAAGCCGGAACCATTAACACCGCTGCTTTGCGTAACCACCAAACCAGGCACCCGGCCTTCCAGTGCTGCAAGGGGATTGCTTACCGGCTGTTTTGATATGTCGTCAGCCGTCACCTTACCGACATTACCTGTATTCAAACGTTTTGTAGTCGTGCCGTAGCCGATGACCATCACTTCATTAAGTGAACTGGCATCGTCCCTCAAATGGATAGTAAACGGGCCTTTGCTTATCGGGCTAAATTTGAGCTGATAGGTATGGAACCCGACGAAGCTGACGACTAATGTGCCGGTGTCGCCTTTAGCAGTTATTATAAAATCGCCCTGCTCATCTGAAGTTGTCGTGATTTTTGTTTCTTTAATGGTGATGGTTGCCCCTCGTAATGGTGTATTATCCGCGGCATTGATAACCTGGCCCCGCACTATGTTTTGTGCTCTCAATTCCGATGCATAAAGGATAATGATGGCGAGTAAATATTTTTTCATTTGTGAATAGTTAAAATTTAAGATGAATGATGATGAAGATCAGCAGCCATACAATAACCAGGGCAACGGCATAATACAATTCCGGGTCCTTGATAAAATTTGACTGGGTGGTTTTTTCTTTAAGTCGCTTCCGGAAAGACAATAGCAATTCCCGGAAGCCAATTTTTGGCTTCATTATATTTGGTTTTATAATTAAAAAAGGGAATGATTTGACTTAGAAACTTTCCGTATCAGGAAACCACCGATATCATTCAGGCGGGCAAATCACTAAAAACCAGAGAGAAACTGAACAATTAATCATCGGATCCCTCCTTTGATTTGGAGCCAGAGGCCCTGTTCGCCTGGTGCGCGATATGAGCCGCGGCCACCAGGTCTATTAACTGATCGAAGAACAGGGCGATTTCTTCATCGGATAAATCCGCTTTGATCTTGCAGTCGCGGGTCACCCAGCACTGAAATATTTTCCAGAACAGTACTTTAACTGACTCAGGAGTGTTAACTTTAAAAAAGATCGCCATGACCTCTTCTAAGAGTAAATTGGATGTTGGATACTTTTTAATGATCACTGCTTCCATTTTGAAATAATCTATGGCAAGCTGGTTCAACCGTAAAAAATAAGACGTGGAACTCAGCTTATTGCTCTGGTGGTACTGGTATACCTGGGAACGAATAAGTGAGCCCACGCCTTAGGCGTGAGCATTATTCACTTATACCCTCGTTCCATTTTTGAAATTACCAGTTTCCCAGAGCGAGTTTTAAGTGCGAATGCTTCTAATATTTTGTGAAGTATCGCAAAAATAGTTAATCTATTATCATATGGCGTATATTACAATTCTCTAAAGATAAAAAATATTTTTTACTGGTACAAAATAATGTACCACTTTTTTTTTAAAGTAAGCTGATATTTCCCTAATGTCTAACAACAACGAGAATTTTAAAGAAACTTTAGGACGAAAAATTGCGGCTTTAAGAACCCTGAAAAAATTAGGGGTAAGAGAATTTGCCCTTATCGCCGATATAGAACACCATCAATTAATTAACATAGAAAGAGGCCGGGTGGATATTCGGTTAAGTACATTAATAAAGATAGCAAAAGGCCTTGGTGTAGAGCCGAAGGAATTGCTGGATTTTAAAATTTAGTAACTGCTTTCATACTTAACTTTAGTAGGAAAGACTTCTCATAGCGAATCCTCATACCCAGAATGATACCTTCAATTTAGGATTTCGTTTTACGGTAATTATTATTATATTTAAACTACCTAATATAATTTTAATTATGGAACCTAAATCACACCCTTATCTTTCCACGCTTACCCCATTGCGTGGCATTGCAGCATTACTGGTTGTTATTTTTCACTGCAACCTGATGTTTCAAGCATTTTTGCCTCCTGGTTACTCTGAATTTTTAAACAATAGCTGGCTTTGGGTCGATTTCTTTTTTGTTCTTAGCGGGTTTATTATGTGCTATGCTTATGGTAAATATTTTAACGACAAGGTTAAAATGAACGCTTATGAAAAATACATGGGTGCCCGCTTTGCCCGGGTTTATCCCCTGCACTTCATCACCACGATATGGGCGTTTGCCTGCAGCGCTATTATTGTTCACCTTGCTGCCGGCCTGGACCCTATTTTTGCCGAGATTTTCAACCCCAAAGCGCTGCCGGCGAGCTTGCTGCTCATTCAGAGCATGCACATCGGTTACTTTACCGCGCCGCTGAACACGGCATCCTGGTCACTGAGTACAGAATGGTGGGTATATATGATTTTTCCTTTCATCGTTCCTTATTTTACCAGGCTTAAGCGCACTGGTAAATTAGTCACTACTATAATGATCGTCGCCTTTTTTATTTTTATCAAATATGTTCTGGGGCCTAACAAATACTTCCATCCCAGTCCGACACTTAATACCCTGACTGATTTTGGTTTTTTTCGGTGCCTTGCCGGTTTTTTTACCGGCATGCTGTTATTTACTTTTTATCAGCACCGCTCCGGTTATAGTATTATAAAGCGCGACTGGTTTTTCGTATTAAGCTTTTTGGGGGTGCTGGCAGCAATGCATTTTGGGATAATGGATATCATTACCGTTGGCTTCTTTCCGCTGATCATCATAGCCGCTGCGTATAATCAAACCGTCATAAAACGCATTTTAGATACCAGGGTATTGCAGCGCCTGGGCGACTGGTCATTTACCATCTATATGGTGCATATGCCGATCATTTTTACCTTTCTTATTTTTCGCGTCCTTAACAAACCTACACGGTATGCGGATTTTAAAACGCTT
>JAQBOV010000097.1 GCA_028287895.1 Mucilaginibacter sp.
TAAAACAGTTTGGCATTAAAAATATTCGATCATATAGTTTAAAACCTATGCGGCCGCGAATAACCAAGCACTTTGGCTTTTACGGCTGTTATACTAACACCCATTTTCCCTAAATATTACTTAATACAAACATCTTTATCCAAATCCTTTATCACTTTTGCCTTCGAAAATTTGTTCAGCTCCTATGACTTCTGCTTATAAGCCCCTGCATCCTGAATTGACACGATCATTATTGTGGATAATGGCCATAGCTACCGGATTAATCGTTGCCAACCTGTATTATAACCAGCCTTTACTGGATGATATGGCCCGGACATTCCATGTCAGCAATGGTAAAGTTGGGCAGGTAGCCATGCTTACACAATTGGGTTACGCAACGGGGATGCTTTTTATAGCACCGCTCGCTGATATGCTGCGCCGTAAACGCTTGATCATGGTTTGTCTCGCTTTAGCAGTGTTATCGTTATTGCTCACAGCCGTGTCTCCGGATATTAACCTTCTGATAATAGCCAGCTTTTTGGTGGGTATATTTTCTTTAATTCCACAATTACTGGTACCTATGACCGCGCACTTAGCCAAGCCTGAAGAACGGGGAAGTAAAATCGGCTTCGTAATGAGCGGCCTGTTAATGGGCATTTTGCTTTCGCGCACTATTAGCGGATTTATAGGAGCTCATTTTGGGTGGCGGGCCATGTTTTATATCGCGGCGGGCATCATGATAATTATATGGTTATTGTTGTTTTTTCTGCTGCCCGAAGTTGAACCTGAATATCATGGTACCTATAAAGCCTTAATGCGGTCGTTGGTAACTTTAATAAAAGAGGAACCCGCTCTTCGGATAGCTTCCATAAGAGGAGCTTTATGTTTTGCTTGCTTTAGCGCCTTTTGGACCACCCTGGCATTTTTATTAAGGCTGAATTTTAATAAAGGTAGTGATGTTGCCGGTTTATTTGGGTTGGTAGGGGCCTTTGGAGCTTTAGCAGCGGGCTTAATGGGAAAGCTAAGCGATAAAATGGACGCCTATAAGCTTTCGGCCTTTACACTGTTACTTATAGTGGTTTCGTTCATAGTTTTTTTCTTTTCCGCTAACAGCATAGCAGGGCTTATTATCGGCGTTATCGTTTTGGATATGGGTGTACAGGCTACGCATATATCCAACCAGTCGCTTATTTTTGCTTTGCACCCGCGGGCGCGTAACCGTATAAATACAATTTATATGGTATCTTATTTTATAGGCGGAGGCATGGGCACGTACCTGGCAAGTCTGGCATGGGATCATTATAAATGGCCGGGCGTATGTGCAGTTGGGGTATCTTTATCTGTAATAGCAGTCATAGTCCACCTGTTTAGCCACAAAATTGTACAAAAAACAAGGCGCGGTGTATAGATTATTGATTATCCTTTGCAGCATATTTTGCACAATTTTATACATGCTTCATTAAATACCATTTTTTAAAACAGTATAAAAACCAGCTGTCTTTTTCATAGGTTCATTTTCTTAGTCGATTTCATTTTAAATGTAGCACCGACGAAAATTGTGGCACTAATTTGGGACGATGTCTGTCAGGAACTGATATGGTGGTTATCAAGAAGAAAAAAATTCAAAGCGAAGAACAGGAATGGGAAGATCCGCTCAATCCTGAAAACCCTTCTGATGCCCGTGACAAGGAACAAATAGAACGGCAGTACAAGGAGGCAAAACGCAGAAAAGATAATCTTACTGAAAAAGACCATATCGACCGAAAACCAAAAACGAAACACCTATAAATTAGTATAACCTCAAAAACAATTTCATGAAAATCCATAAGAAAACTTCAGCCAACAAATTATTAGTTCGTTTTGATAATGAATTGAAGACCATTTTAGTTAATGATCTTAATCATATAAGAAATGTTAAACATCAATTTTTACGCAGCAATCACCAGGCACGGTTACAGGTTAGCTGATCCGTCGCCTGATCAATATAGATCAGTCTTTCAAATCTTCTTACAAAAATCCATGAAAGCGGATAAATCCTCATTTTTCCTCCATCCGGGGCAAAAAGAGGATTTATTTTTGTGTTGTGGCGTACCGGATAATTAATCCGGCAGTTTTTTCTGAGGCGCCGGGCCTGCCCATTTTATCCTGCAGCCTTTTGTAGTTTTCCAGCATGCTATTACGATAGGCTTTGTTATTTACGATCAGCTCCAGTTCTTCGGTAATCTTTTGAGGATTGCAATCCTGTTGTATAAGCTCTTTTACTACTCGGCGATCCATGATTAAATTAACCAGCGATATAAACCTGATCTTAATCAAGGCCCTTGCGATGGTTATGCTGATCGTGTTGCCTTTGTAGACAACTATTTGCGGGACATCAAACAAAGCGGTTTCCAGGTTAGCAGTACCCGATGCCACTATAGCTGCATGCGCGTTATTGAGCAGATAGTAGGTGGAATTAAATAAAATTTTTATCCCGGTTTCTTTTAAATACTGATCGTAATAAGCCTGATCAAATGAGGGTGCACCGGCTACTATAAACTGGTAATCCGGCCAGTTTCCCGCTGCGGCAACCATCTCTGGTAACAGACGGCTGATCTCCTGCCTGCGGCTGCCTGGCAAAAGTGCGATGATCTTTTTATCGTTCAGTTGGTGGCGCTGATAGAAATCCGCACCGGGCGTAAACGCAGCGACTGCATCCAGCAGCGGATTGCCCACGTAGTCCACCTGCATGCCCCATTGTTTGTAAAAATCCACCTCGAAAGGCAAAATGCAAAATAGATGATCAACTATACGTTTGATCTTTAAAACGCGCTTTTGGTTCCACGCCCATACTTTAGGTGATATGTAATAGCAAACCAATATCCCGTTGGCTTTGGCAAATTCGGCTATTTTTAAATTAAATCCTGGAAAATCGATCAGTACCAGTACATCTGGCTGCCATTCGGCGATATCATTTTTGCATGATTTCAGATTTTTCAGGATAGTACCGAGATTGATCACCACTTCGGCAAAACCCATAAAAGCCATATCTGCATAATGCTTTATCAGTTCACCACCCTGGGCAAGCATGAGCTCGCCACCAAAAAAACGAAATTGGGCCTGGGGGTCCTTTTCCCCCAGGGCCTTCATCAAATTGGCCCCGTGCAAATCGCCGGAGGCCTCGCCGGCTACCAGGTAGTACTTCATAGCCGCTAAATATTAAACTTCCAGTTATTTATCAAAGGTATGGCATGATGTGCCGTCATATCAAACTGCACCGGCACGACCGAAACATAGTTGTTATCCAGCGCCCATACGTCGGTTTCTTCGCCCGCGTCATTTAGTTGAAAAACACCAGTCAGCCAGTAATAGGGCCTTTTATGAGGATCCATACGTTCATCAAATTCTTCGGCCCATTTGGCATTGGCCTGGCGGCATATTTTTATCCCTTTAATATGCGGCGTGTCTGGGAAATTGACATTAAGCAGGGTAGATGCAGGCAAACCGTTTTGTAAAACCTGTAATGCGATCTCCTTCACATATTTTAAACAATAACTAAAATCAGCCTGCAAAGTATAATCGTCGAATGAAAATCCGATGGATGGAATACTCTCAATAGCGCCTTCAACAGCAGCCGACATGGTGCCCGAATAAAGTATATTGATAGAATTATTTAAACCATGATTAATACCCGAAACACACAGATCGGGCTTTTTGCCTTTGAAAACTTTATTTACAGCGAGTTTTACACAATCAACAGGTGTGCCTGAGCATCGGTAACTTTCAATACCATCATAAATTTCGACCTTGTCCAGTCGTAAGGGACTGCCGATAGTTATAGCATGCCCCATCCCCGATTGCGGGCTGTCCGGTGCTACTACCACTACTTTGCCCAACTCTTTCATTACATCCATTAAGGCCTTGATGCCGGGGGCGGTTATGCCGTCATCATTTACAACAAGTATGGTTGGTTGGGCTGCTTTCATCACGGGACGAAATTAGTCTTTTATAAAATAGGTTGCGGAAATAAAACCAAAAGCCCCGACGGGGCTTTTGGTTTTATAAACTGTTAATCCATTTGACCAGTTCATCCCGGCTTTTGCCGGTTTTTTTCTGAAGTTTGCCCAGCATTTCGTCATCCTTTCCCTCCTCACGAACAAGGTCATCGTCAGTCAGGTCCCCGTATGCTTTTTTAATTTTTCCCTTCATTTCGTTCCAGCTGCCTTTAATTTGTAATTTATCCATGACGTTTTTTATTTAAGATGTCTTAATAAAACATCTTCAACCATCATTTGGTTTTGGAATTAGAGCCAGAATGCAAGAACAGCCACGATGCGAAAATTTAGTCCTTTTTGTCTTTTCCCGCTTCTTTAAAGGGCCCCGGCCTTAATTTCCTCCACCACGGCCGGATCAAGAAGGGTAGTGGTGTCTCCCAAATTAGAAGTATCACCTTCAGCTATCTTGCGTAAAATACGGCGCATGATCTTGCCTGATCTTGTTTTTGGTAAGCCACTCACGAACTGAATTTTATCGGGCCGGGCAATCGCGCCAATAATGCGCGATACGGTCATCATGATATCTTTTCGGGTCAGTTCTTCATCGCCATGTTTATTAGGGCTCACCACAAAAGCATAGACACCTTGTCCCTTTATATCATGCGGATAACCAACCACAGCCGATTCAACCACGCTGCTATGCATGTTGATCGCGTTTTCTACTTCGGCAGTGCCGATACGGTGACCAGATACGTTCAGAACATCATCCACACGGCCTGTGATGCGGTAATAACCGTTCTCATCGCGCTGGCAACCATCGCCGGTAAAATATTTGCCTTTATACGCCGAAAAATATGTCTGGCGGCAGCGCTCATGGTCACCATAAGTGGTGCGCAGCATACCAGGCCACGGAAATTTGATACATAAATTACCATTTACACCATTGCCTTCAATTTCCTGGCCGTTTTCATCGATCAGCACGGGTTGAACACCCGGGAGCGGCAAAGTGGCATAACTTGGTTTGGTTTTGGTAACACCGGCAATGGGCGATATCATAATACCGCCGGTTTCTGTCTGCCACCAGGTATCTGCTATCGGGCAATTTTTATGGCCCACGTTCTCGTCAAACCAATGCCAGGCCTCTTCGTTGATTGGTTCGCCCACAGACCCCAGTTTCTTTAACGAGCTCAGATCCTTGCTTTTAACCACATCGGTACCAAAACTCATTAACGAGCGGATAGCGGTAGGGGCAGTATAGAGGATATTCACCTTATATTCTTCAACAATTTCCCAAAAACGACCAGGGTTCGGCCAGGTGGGTATCCCCTCAAACATCAGTACAGTAGCTCCCTGCGAAAGCGGTCCGTATACAATATAGGAGTGTCCGGTGATCCAGCCGATATCGGCAGTGCAGAAAAACACTTCGCCCTGGTTGTACTGGAACACGTTGGCAAAAGTGTAACCGGTATATACCATATAGCCCCCGCAGGTATGTACCACACCCTTCGGTTTTCCCGTTGATCCCGAGGTGTATAATATAAATAGCATATCCTCGGCATCCATCTCCTCAACCGGGCAAGGGATATTGCCCTGGGTCTCCACCTTCTTTATTTCATCCTCCCACCATACATCGCGCCCTTTTATCATGGATATAGGGGTACGACTGCGGGTTAAAACGATCACTTTTTTTATAGAGGGGCACTGCACCAGTGCATCGTCTATCACATTTTTTAATGGTACTTCTTTTGTACCCCTAAAACCGCCGTCTGCGGTTATTACAATATTGCAGGTAGCATCCTGTATCCTGTCGGCAATAGATTGCGCCGAAAAGCCGCCAAATACTACCGAATGAATAGCGCCTATCCTTGCACACGCCAGTACGGCAATAGCCAGTTCGGGTACCATCGGCATATAAATACAAATGCGGTCTCCTTTTTTGGCGCCGTTATTTTTTAGCACATTGGCAAACTGGCAAACCTTATCATACAGCTGACGATAGGTTAAAATACGGTGATCTTCAGTTGGATCATTCGGCTCCCATATAATAGCAGGTTTATCACCCAATTTTTCCAAATGGCGGTCGAGGCAGTTTTCTGTAATGTTTAGTTTAGCTCCCTGGAACCATTTTATTTTTGGCTCGGTAAAGTTCCATTCAAGCACTTTATCCCATGACTTGCGCCATTGGAAATTGCCGGCTATTTCTGCCCAAAATTCTTCAGGTTGTTCTACGCTTTTTTTATAGGCTTTTTGATATTCTTCAAAGGAGGTGATCTTCATGGTTGTAATTGTTGGGAGCTCAAGCTGTTATTGTCCGGGTATGTATGTGGTGTATAAAATGGTGGGCCTAATTTACAAAATCTGTTCTAAAAGGGTATAGAAAAAAGATATTTGAAATATTTTAAAATCAGTATTGAATTATTGACTTAAAATCCTGATATTTGCAAACTCTTTGAAGAAAAGGGATTGAATTAAATCGATTGTCATGTCAAGAATTTGTGATTTAACAGGAAAAGGTTCTCTGGTAGGTAATAACGTTTCTAACTCGAATGTTAAAACCAAACGCAGGTTTCACCCAAATTTAAAGCTGAAGAAGTTTTATATTCCTGAAGAAGATAAGTGGATCACCTTAAAAGTATCTACTTCTGCTGTTAAAACGATCAGCAAAAACGGTATAACCGCTTGTATCAACAAGTTTGTTAAAAAAGGATACATTTAATAGTACACAGTTCTGAGTGGTCAGTGATGGGTATGCATACTCAAAACTTAAAACTCATTACTCATAACATATAAGAAGATGGCAAAAAAAGGTAACAGGGTTCAGGTAATATTAGAGTGCACCGAGCATAAAGAAAGCGGACTGCCAGGCATGTCTCGTTATATCACCACCAAGAACAAGAAAAATACAACTGAAAGACTGGAATTGAAGAAATTCAACCCTGTTTTAAGAAAAGTAACCGTTCACAAAGAAATAAAATAATTGGTTGATTATTTGATTGGTTGATTAAGTTAAGTCTTAATGATCACTAATTCACTAATTCACTAATTCAATAATTAAAAAGAGATGGCAAAGAAAGTAGTTGCGACCTTAAAGACAGGTAAAGGCAAAGAATATTCAAAAGTGATCACCATGGTGAAATCACAAAAAACAGGTGCTTACTCATTTAAAGAAATAATCGTACATAACGACCACGTTAAGGATGCGATTAATGCCGCAAAAGGTCAGTAATCAGTTTTTTAAAATATTTTAAAGCCGTCTTGTTTTAACGAGAGGGCTTTTTTTATTAATATGCTGATGTCCGGATACGCTGATGTGCCGGTGAATTTTTTAATAATGTGCAAATGTGTGTATATGCAGATGTACAAATAAATTTTTAATAGCTTGACATTTAGTAAATTAAACAATCTGCATATCTTCATATTTACAAATCTGCATATTTGCACATCCTAACATCTGCACATTAAACTATGGGATTATTTGATTTTTTTAAAAAGAAAGAAAGCACGCCGCAGGAACAGCAGGCGCTGGATACCGGTTTAGAAAAAACAAAAGACAACTTTTTTTCCAAGATCACCAAAGTGGTGGCCGGCAAATCAACTGTTGATGATGATGTGCTTGACGATCTGGAAGAAGTACTGGTAACCTCCGATGTAGGCGTAAGCACTACTTTAAAGATCATCAAACGGATACAGGACCGTGTAGCACGCGATAAATATGTAGGGACATCTGAATTGAATAACCTGCTTCGCGACGAGATACAGCACTTATTAGCCGAAAACAACAGCAGCGATTTTACCAATTTTGAATATGGCAACCATAAGCCCTACGTTATAATGGTCGTTGGTGTTAACGGTGTAGGCAAAACCACTACCATTGGCAAGTTAGCGCATAAATTGAAGCAGGCCGGCAATAAAGTAGTGATCGGCGCGGCGGATACTTTCCGGGCGGCGGCAGTTGAACAGATTCAGCTTTGGGGAGATCGTGTGGGCGTAAGGGTAGTGGCCCAGGCTATGGGTTCTGATCCTGCATCAGTGGCTTTTGATACACTGCGTTCGGCAGTTGCTGGTGGCGATGATGTGGCTATCATAGATACCGCCGGTCGTTTGCACAATAAAGTTGGCCTGATGAATGAGCTGACCAAGATCAAAAATGTAATGGAGAAGGTGGTTCCCGGAGCACCTCATGAGATCCTATTGGTGCTGGATGCCTCTACAGGGCAAAATGCGATTGAGCAGTGCAAACAGTTTACCGAAGCCACTGCAGTTAATGCCCTGGCGCTAACCAAGCTGGATGGCACAGCCAAAGGCGGCGTAGTGATCGGCATATCCGACCAGTTCAGGATACCCGTAAAATATATCGGTGTAGGCGAAGGCATGGATCATTTACAGTTATTTGACCGGAAAGCCTTTGTTGATAGTTTATTTAAGCAATAAGCGCCTCACCCAACTCTCCCCGGTAGGGAGGGCTGTTAAAAGAAATACCAAAAAATCTTCACTACCGGGGGAGGCTTACAGGGGCTAATAGCCCTGTTCAATGATATAGTGGGTTATGAAAACAAAAGAAATTAGCCGGCCTGGAAAAATAAACAAACCACGTGTAAACGTAGTTACACTTGGCTGCTCCAAAAATACTTACGATTCCGAGGTATTAATGGGCCAGCTCAAAGGCAACCTTTTTGATGTGGTGCATGAGTCGGAACAGGTTCGTAGCGACGATATTATCGTAATTAACACCTGTGGTTTTATTGACAACGCCAAACAGGAATCGATCGATACCATACTCCAATACAGCGAACTGAAAGAGCAGGGTAAGGTTGGTAAAGTGATCGTTACAGGCTGTCTATCCGAGCGCTATAAACCCGAACTGGAAGCAGAGATCACCAATGTCGATGCTTATTTCGGCACCAATGACCTGCAAAACCTGCTAAGCACTTTAGGAGCGAATTATCGACATGAGTTGATAGGCGAGCGCCTGTTAACCACCCCTTCGCATTTTGCTTACTTTAAAATTGCTGAAGGTTGTAACCGCCCATGCTCATTTTGTGCCATACCCCTGATGCGTGGCAAACATGTGACCAAACCCATTGAAGAACTGGTTAAAGAAGCACAATATTTAGCCAGGAATGGCACCAAAGAACTGATATTAATTGCACAGGACCTGACCTATTATGGTCTTGATCTTTATGGCAAACGTAACCTGGACGATCTGCTTCGGCGCCTGTCGGATGTAAACGGTATTGAGTGGATACGTTTGCAATATGCTTATCCATCCGGCTTCCCGATGGAAATACTGGATGTGATGAACGAGCGGGAGAATATTTGCAAGTATCTGGATATGCCCCTGCAGCACATCAGCGATAATATGCTCAAGTCCATGCGCCGTGGTATCACCAGACAAAAAACAATCGACCTGGTTAATGCCATTCGCGATAAAGTACCCGGCATGGCCATCAGAACCACGCTTATAACAGGCTACCCCGGTGAAACCGAACAGGATTTTGAACAGATGCAGCAATGGGTGGAAGAAACCCGCTTTGACCGTTTGGGGTGCTTCACTTATTCTCACGAAGAAAAAACCCATGCCCATTCCCTCGTTGATGATGTTGCTGACCAGGTGAAGCAGAAGCGTGCAGATGCCATCATGGAGATCCAGCAAGGCATTTCGTTTGAAAAGAACCAGGAAAAAATCAGCCAAACCTATAAAGTCCTTATTGACAAAAAAGACGGTGGTTACTTCGTTGGCCGTACTGAATTTGACTCACCCGAGGTAGATAATGAGGTGCTGATTGATGCAGGCAAGCACTATGCTACAGTTGGCAGCTTTGTTAATGTAAAGATCGACAGTGCCGAAGACTTTGACCTTTATGGACAAATTGTAAAATAACGGGAATTTGGCTGCGCCGTACTTGTTTTAGGATTTTAAAATCTAAATTCGACAGAATAATAAAATGCTTTTGCGGTGATCAATTTATCTAAACTGGAAATTGAACATCCGAAATTCGAAATCAAACATAATGGATGCCGCCTGTATAAATTATAAAGAAACCGGTTATTTCTCCCAGACGGTTGTTGATTACCTGGAAGATAAGCCTGAATTAAGACCGTTTTATAGCCATCGGCCTGATCTTGAGGGCTTCAGGGCCTTGCTGAAAAACAAAAAAGTAACGACTGACAGGCATCTTTTAGCCCGGGTTCTAACTAAGCAATATGAACCAATTTCGAAATTGAACATGCGAAATTCGAAATCAGTCCAGGATCATATTTCATTACTCAAATCGGCTGATACCTATACCGTTACCACAGGCCACCAGTTGAATATCTTTGCAGGACCGCTCTATTTTATTTATAAAATTGTTACGGCTATTAAACTGGCCAGGCAGCTAAAAGAAACCTTTCCCGATAAAAATTTCGTTCCGGTATATTGGATGGCTTCGGAAGATCATGATTTTGCCGAGATCAATTATACCAATATAGGTGGAAAAAAGGTGCACTGGTGGTATGAGGCATCGGGCGCTACGGGGCGTATCAACCCTGATACCATGCGGCAGGCGCTTAATCAATATAAAGGCGTGTTGGGTTTGGCGCATCACGCGAACGAACTGGCTGATATCGTGGAAACGGCTTATGTCAAATTTGACAAGCTGGCCGATGCCACGCGTTATTTGGTAAACGCGCTATTCGGCCGGTACGGCTTAGTCATCATTGATGCCGATGACCATGACCTGAAAAAGCAATTTGCAGGTATTATTGAACGGGATATAACCGAAGAGAATAGTTTCAAAAATATCTCGGCTACCAATGAGCAGTTAGAAAAGCTGCATGTACCTATCCAGGTTAATCCGCGCGAGATCAATTTTTTCTATTTATCTGACGGCTTGCGGGAACGCGTTGTTTTTGAAGACGGGGTTTATAAAGTTTTAAATACCGAGATCAGCTTTACAAAAGAGGAGCTGCAAAAGGAAATTGCGGCCCGTCCCGAGCATTTTAGTCCCAACGTGGTAATGCGCCCGCTTTATCAGGAGTATATTTTGCCCAATATTGCTTATGTGGGCGGTGGGGCAGAGGTAGTTTACTGGATGGAACTGAAATCCAGCTTCGACCATTATAAGGTTGATTTTCCAATACTGATATTACGCAACTCCGGCTTGATTGTTCCAAAACAATCGGCCTCAAAAATAGTCAGGATGGATCTGGAAATTGCTGAACTATTCAAAAGCACCGATACCATTAAGACCGGCTGGATAAAAAAACATAGCGATCACGAACTATCTTTAAGGGAGGAATGGTGCCAATTACAACATGTTTTCCAAAAGATAAGACTGCGTTCGCTCAAGATCGATCCTACATTAGCCCAATCAACAGCTGCCGTACAGGCCAGACTGGAACATGCCATTGGTAATCTCGAAAAAAAGCTGATCAAGGCTGAAAAGAAAAACTACCAATCCCGTTTAGAGCAGATAGATCATATTAAATGCGAACTTTTCCCGAAAAACGGTCTGCAGGAGCGCAGCGAAAATTTCGGCTTGTTTTATGTGAAATGGGGGCAATATTTCATCGATGAGCTGATCCGCAATTTTGAACCCTTAGATTTTAAGTTTACCGTTTTAACCGAGAACTAATGTTTAAATCCACCATCCTGACCCTTCCCGGCATTGGCGGTTCAGGGCCGCAGCATTGGCAAACCCTTTGGGAGGACGAATATGGTTTTACCAGGATTGAGCAGCGTGACTGGGAAACGCCCACCCGTGCGGATTGGGTGGCAAATATTCAAAAAGTTGTATCCGGATATGACCCAAAGGCAGTGATATTGGTAGGTCACAGCGCGGTTTGCGGCGCGATAGTTGAATGGACCCAACAATATCCAACTAAAATAAAAGGGGCCTTATTGGTAGCACCGGCTGACCCGGAAGCGGAAACCTTCCCGGGCGGAGCACATGGATTTGCTCCCATGCCTTTGGCGGCCCTGCCCTTCCCTTCTATCGTAGTGGCAAGCGCTAACGATTATTTTGCTTCGGTTGAGCGGACAAAACAATTTGCCAGGGCCTGGGGCAGCGAACACGTCAATGTCGGCCAGGCGGGGCACATTAACGTATCCTCGGGTTTTGGTCAGTGGAACCGGGGCCTTGAAATACTTAAGAAGTTAGACAGCTAACAATTGATTAAGCCGGATTAAGCGATGTCGTTCCGGAATTAACTCAATCGGCCAACTATTTCAGCACATTATACTTCTTTAATATTCTGATCACCGCATCATGCGGCAGGCCGTAAGCCCTTTTACCGTTGATGCTTTCCATGCCATTGGGAAAAATGGCGGTTACCCCTGTTCTTACCGGCCCTTTGCCAATATGATTTTTACCCGAGCCGCGGATCATGGTACTATACCCAACCTCAACCCGTGCCACATCAGTTATCGCATTGTATTTGCCCGGCGTGCCGCTAAATGGGATGCCTATGTCACGGGCACGCGGTTTTTGAGCATAGGTTACGCCGGCGAGCATAAGCAGGCTGACAAATAGAGCGGCTTTAGGCTTATTGTGATACAGGGGCTGCGGGATTAATATTATTAAATATAGCTAATTTTTTAAACGGGCAATTCTATATTTGCCGGTATGCTTATCTCCGAATCCGCCCTAAGAACTTTTACCGAAAGCGTTTTTACTGCCATCGGTTGCAGCCCGGAACATTCCCGGCTCGCGGCAGATGTGTTGTTAAAGTCTGATCTGCGGGGCATTGATTCGCATGGCGTAGCAAGGCTGAACGGTTATGTACGGCTATGGGAAAACAAACGTATCAATATTAATCCGGATATCAGGATAGTTCATCAAACTGCAACCACGGCTACGGTTGATGGCGATGCAGGCTTAGGCCTTATTGTTGCGCCAATGGCCATGCGGGTGGCCATTGAAAAAGCAACACAGTATGGGTCGGGCTGGGTGGCGGTGCGCAATTCGAATCATTTCGGTATAGCAGGCTATCATGCGCTGATGGCAGTAGAAAAAGATATGATCGGCTTTGCCATGACCAACGCCAGCCCGCTGGTTTCACCAATTTATTCCAGTGAACGCCTGCTGGGTACCAATCCGATGTGTTATGCCTTCCCGGCAGGAAAATATCCGCCAGTAGTTGTGGATATGGCTACCTCGGCAGCAGCAAACGGCAAGCTGGAAATTGCCCAGCGTTTGGGTAAGCAAGTTCCTGAAGGCTGGATACAGGATAAGCAGGGAAATAGTACGACAGATCCGCATGCGCTGAAATCAGGCGGCGCATTGCTTCCTTTGGGTAGCGATGCTGAACATGGCGGTCATAAAGGTTTTGGGCTTGGCGCTACGGTTGATATTCTTTCGGCCGTGTTATCCGGTGCTAATTACGGCCCCTGGGTACCACCTTTCGTAGCGTTTTTAGATCCGCCGACTGACCCCGTGGGGTTGGGAATAGGGCATTTTGTAGGAGCAATGCGAGTGGATGGTTTCCGGCCGGTGGATGAATTCAAATCACACCTTGACAACTGGATAGAACGTTTCAGATCATCAGCTACCGTTGATCCATCTCAAAAAGTGATTATCCCGGGCGAACCTGAAATGGATGCTGACGCTGACCGGAGAGCTGGCGGCATCCCTTTGGTAGATGCCGTGGTAAAGGATTTGAACGTATTGGCCGAGAGGTTTGGCATAAATCCTTTGGATTAAATTTCGACTTCGAATTTTCATTTCCAAATTATTTTTTGATTGTTTACCGGTCTGTCTGAATACAATAAACACGCTTTTATTGGTTCCTCGTGTAATTCAGGGAAATCTGAAAAAAGGTCACTAGCGGACATTCCCTCTGAAAGCCGCTTCATACCTCGTATACCGATACCTGGTTGCGACCAACTCCGGCAAAACCCATCTGGTATGCTTTAAGCGCGTTTTTTCGCGTTTTTTGAAGTAAAATTTGCTTTCTGACTCACCAAACTTTGAATAACTTTTGGTTGCAAATGCTATCGTATAAATTTCGTCAACTTTACCATAATTGGCAACCAAATCTGAAATAAATC
Source organism: Mucilaginibacter sp. (assembly GCA_028287895.1). GTDB lineage: Bacteria > Bacteroidota > Bacteroidia > Sphingobacteriales > Sphingobacteriaceae > Mucilaginibacter. The sequence continues at coordinate 13,984 of JAQBOV010000097.1, forward strand.
CATCGAATTATTATTTGTCCAATTTTTTATGGATCGAGTAGCGTATGTTACCGTAATTGTTTATTGCGTCGGTTTTGATTTGGCCCTATATCGATTAACAAGCAGTCTTTTACCGGTAATTTCTAAGAAAAAAATTATTGTGAAGTGTTTATGCAAAGCAATTAAGAAATATCTGTCTATTTACATGCATATATAAAACACTTTATGAAGTACTATTTATTCACCTTTAACCAAAACAATTCTATGAAATTTTTTTTCTGTTCTATTGTCTTCCTATTAATTTCTTTTTGTGTCAATGCGCAGGAAAATAGCCCCTTTACCACTGGATTCGAGGAAACGATTCCCTCAAAGGTATTAGGACAAGAACGCAAAATTTGGATACATATTCCTAATAGCAACGGAGGGAATAAAATTAAAGACAGAGGACATTATCCTGTGATTTATTTGTTGGACGGAAGTGAAAATTTCAACACCGTTGTAAGTATTACAGAGCATATGACTGAATCAAGCCTTTGTCCTCCGATGATTGTGGTTGGAATCCTGCATTCAAACAGACTGAGCGAACTAACAATTGGTACCGATAAAGAATTGCCTGGAGTTGTTGGCGGTGGTGAAAAATTTATGTCTTTTGTCGAGAAAGAACTTATTCCTTATATCGATGCGACTTATCCGACCACAACTTATAAAACTTTTATTGGTCATTCCCTTGGAGGCTTGACAGTCATGAATATTTTCCTGCATAAACCGAATTTATTTAATTCTTACGTTTCTCTCGAGGGATCTTTGTGGTGGGATAATAAAAAAATTGTGAAAGAAGCAAAAACGATTTTGCCCACTCAAAATTATAAAGGAAAAACATTGTTTATGGCCATAGCCAATCGTTTGGAAAGAGGAGTTGACACGCTAAGTGTGCAAAAAGATACAAGCGAGTCCACGGGCCTTATTCGTAGCAATTTAGAATTCATTAAAGACCTTTCTAAAAACAAAAACAACCAATTGCGTTTCAAATATAAATATTACGAAGATGACAATCATCCTTCAGTGAGATTGGCCGGAGAATATGATGCGCTTCGATTTATCTTTGATTTCTACAAGTTAAAAATTTATGACAGCGAATTAAAAAATCCTGATTTTAAATTAGATTCAATATTGGTCGCACATTACAAGAACGTTTCTGAACAAATGGGGTATATTATTAAGCCAGATGAAAGCCAAGTTAATAATCTTGGATACCAAATGATAGGCACTAAACAATTCACAAAGGCGGAAACTCTATTCAAACTCAACATTGCCAACAATCCATACAGTGGCAATTGTTATGATTCACTTGGTGATTTGTATCTGGAAACCGGCGAAAAAACTAAAGCGATCGAGAGTTTCAAAAAAGCTTTAGCACTGAAAGCAATTCCGGAAACCAAAGAGAAATTGGAGAAGTTGTTGAATGAGAGGAAAAAATAATTTAAAGAATATAAGCTCAGCCTTTAGTTGAGCTTTTATTCTATAAATACACTTCCCGAATATAAATCAAATTAAAGTTATTATATAAATGAAGAAAGATAATCTGGCAGATAGCTACTAGCAAAATATGAAATACTTTAGAACAGGGAGGCCAACCGCCTGCAATCCATTATACCAACATATAAATGGTTGCATGTGTCTAAAAAGCAGGCATCTTTAAATCTGACAAAAAGGGGTTCGAAAAGCTTCCCCTACCGGGTTCATTATATAATCCCAAAGTCTCTTATTAAATTAGACCAAAGAATTTTCATGAAATCACTTAAAGATCAGATTATATGGATAACGGGTGCATCTTCGGGTATTGGCAAAGCGCTGGCCTGCGAGATGTCGGCCCAAGGCGCTAAACTTATCCTGTCAAGCCGACGGATAGATGAATTAGAACGGGTGAAGAATAACTGCGCCCATCCTGACAATATATTTATCCTCCCGCTCGACCTGACCGACAGCACCAATCTTGAAGCAAAAGTAGTAGCCGCCATAGCATTATTCGGACATATCGACATTATGGTGCATAATGGGGGTATTTCACAACGTGCGCTTGTTGCAGAGACCGAAATTGCTGTTCATCGACAAGTGATGGAGCTTAATTATTTCAGTTATATCATATTAACCAAAGCTCTTTTGCCGCATTTTATCGAGCGACGCTCAGGCTATTTTGTGGTAACCAGCAGCGTAATGGGCAAAATAGGAACGCCATTGCGTGCGGCTTACGCGGCTGCCAAACATGCCTTGCACGGCTATTTCGATTGTCTTCGCGCCGAAGTAGACAGGTACGGCATTAAAATAACCATACTTGTACCAGGCTATATCCAGACGCCGATATCTGTAATATCTGGCGACGGAAATTTTCTCAGCAGTAAATCAGAACAGATCAGTGGCGGGTTGTCAGCAAATAAAGCTGCCGTGCAAATAATTAAAGCTATCAAAAATGAAGCGTACGAGCCTTACATCGGCAGATTTATAGGTGAAGAAAGGCTGGCGCTTTTTGTTAAACGTTTTCTTCCGATACTGTTTGCCAAGTTGATTCCACGTTTGGGAACACCGAAATAGTTATTTCGGTTTACTGTACAAGTCACGGTCTTCCAAAAACTTACTTAAATGATTTCGATACCCCAGGCAGTCGGAGGTGTGTTCCGGATTTCGAAATCCTCAACGTATCCCCGTAAATATTCTGCTCCACCGGATAGAATTTAAGAAGCTGGCGTTTGAGTCAGTACTCATCCAAATAAATAATGCCTTACCAACAATATGATCTTCGGGAACAAAACCCCAGAAACGCGAATCTTCTGAATTGTGCCGGTTATCGCCCATCATCCAGTAGTAGTTCTGTTTAAAGGTATAGGTGTTCGTTTTTTTACCATTGATCACAATGTCGTTCCCATCAATTTCCAGTCTATTGTTTTCATAAACCTGTATGGCGCGCCTGTAAACCGGGAAGGTCGAGCTATCGAGCTTTACCGTCCAGCCTTTTTTAGGGATGATAATAGGCCCGTAATTATCGGTGTTCCACCTAAGGTGCGGATCGTGAGGGAATTCTTCGGGATTGAACATGCCTTTTGGCTCAAAATACTCCTTGACCGATTTGATATTTGAATAACCTTTCAATGTGGCGGCAGATTGCCGGGTCATGAGCATTTCATAACCCGCCGGGCTGATTTGCCGCGCAATAAAGATATGCAGATCAGTTAGGATCTGCGGGTTGATCGGGGTGCCATCGGTTTGCACGACAAACGAGGGCTGGCTCTGCGGCGGGTTGGGCATGGCCTTGCCGTTAATATATACCTGAGCGTTGCGGATTGAAAGGGTATCGCCCGGTGTTGCCTGGCAGCGTTTAATATAGTTCTCGCGTTTATCAACCGGCCGGTTAAATGGGGAATCGGCTTCCATCGGATAATTAAATACCACCACGTCACCCTTTTTTACATCGCTAAAACCGGGTAAACGGCAATAAGGTAATTTTATAATATCGGAATATGATTTAGTGCCAATCAGCGGCATGGTATGCTGTGCAAAGGGAAATGCCACAGGGGTCATGGGAATGCGCGGTCCGTAATTTACTTTGCTTACAAACAAATAATCGCCAACTAAAAGCGTGCTTTCCATCGATCCGCTTGGTATTACGTAGGCTTCAATAAAAAAAGTGCGGATCAGCGTAGCGGCCACAACAGCAAAAATGATCGCCTCAGTCCACTCGCGGGCCGGGGATTTTTTTAATCCCTTTTGGTATTTTTCCTTGAAATACTCGCTTGCAGAGGGGCCTATATATTTTGTTTCCTGGTCAAAACCCCATTTCGGCAGATAAATAAACTCAAGCAATATACCCCCGGCTTGTTCCCCGAGGGAGAACTTGCCATACGATTTTAAAAAATCAACCAGGATACCTATTCCAACCAGGATATTGATTCCGGGGACAAACATTAACAGGATCCACCAAACGGGACGTCCGCTTAATTTTAGCATGACATACCAATTGTAAACAGGGACGATGGCTTCCCAGCCCGGCCGGCGGGCTTTTTCAAATAATTTATATAGTCCAATGACTGGCAGTATGACCAGTATGATAAAGGCAATTGCAAATTCAACAATATTCACAATAATAATTTTAAGCTGATGGTAAATGTTAAGGCTAAAATAAAGCCTTTATATCCAGAAAAAAGAACATTTCCTGTAATTTCTATTCTTTAGAATAAGAATTTGAGAAGAGAAATCAATGACGCATCGAGATAAGCAAGTCTTATTCGCTCATGTGCATGCTTGTGCAAAATGCTTTTTAGTTGACCCCTCTGAACAGTCTGCTCCAGCGGATCTTGCTCAGGAACGAAGCGTTATCATCCAAACTCATCCAGATAAACAGGGCCTTACCCACAATATGATCTTCGGGAACGAATCCCCAATAACGGGAGTCTTCAGAGTCATGACGGTTATCGCCCATCATCCAGTAATAATTCATTTTAAAGGTATAGGTATCCGTTTTTTTGCCGTTGATCAAAATATCTTTACCCGCTACCTGCACTTTATTATTTTCATAAACCTCAATGGCCCGCTCATATAACGGGAAGGTCAGGCTGTCTAATTTAACGGTCCAGCCTTTTTTAGGGATAATAATCGGACCGAAATTATCTACGTTCCATTTATAATCGGGCAGTTTGCTGCTTAGCATAACATGGATGGGGTACTTTAGCGGGAAAACGGGATTATTAGGGTCAGGTACCGCTCTTTTACTTATATTCGGGTAAATTGACTTTACATTGGAATATCCCTTTAACGCACCGGCAGACTCCCTGGTCATGGTTGAATAGTCTACGTTACCATAGTCGGATATGTTCAGGTCTTCTTTGATCTGCGGATTAAGAGGCATCCCTGTTGTGGTAAAGGTGTAATCAATCTGCTCTCCCGGTGGGTTTGCAGCGGCTTTACCATTTACATATACCTGTGCATCCACCACACTCAAGGTATCGCCCGGTGCACCCTGGCAGCGCTTGATATAGTTTTCGCGCTTATCAACCGGCCGGTTAAGCGGTGAGTCAGCTTCCATGGGGTAGTTGAAAACGACTACATCACCCTTTTTTACGTTGCTCAATCCCGGCAAACGATAATAGGGCACTTTGATGCCGTCCCAGTATGCTTTGGTGTTTATTAAAGGCATGGTATGGTGCGCAAACGGAAATGCCACCGGCGTTTCAGGCAATCGTGCGCCGTAGTTTACCTTGCTTACAAACAGAAAATCGCCCACCAGTAATGATCTTTCCATCGATGGGGTGGGGATGGTATAGGCTTCTATAAAAAATGTGCGTATCAGCGTGGCGGCAAGTACCGCAAAAATGATCGCCTCGGTCCATTCGCGGGTGGTAGACTTTTTTAACGACTTCTGATATTTCTCTTTAAAGCCGGCACTTGCAGATGGCCCTAAATATTTGGTTTGTTTATCAAAGCCCCATTTAGGCAGGTAAATGAATGACAATAATATACCTGCAGCTTGCTCGCGTAAAGAAAACTTTCCGTATGATTTGAGAAAGTCTATGGTGATGCCCATAGCTACTAAAAAGTTAATCCCTGGTAAAAAAAGAAGTAAAACCCACCAGTCTGGCCGGCCGCTTAATTTTAGCATGACGTACAAATTGTAAATGGGAATTATTGCTTTCCAACCCGGCTGGCCGGCTTTTTCAAATAATTTCCAGAAGCCAAGGCATGGCAGTATAATCAGTATGATAAAGGCAATTGCAAATTCAACTATGTTCACTATGCTAATTTTTAAATGAAACGCTATTTTTTAAATATCAAAATCGAACATTTCTTCAACAGAGAAAAATCCTTTTTTGCCATGTACCCATTCGGCGGCGAGTACCGCCCCCAGTGCAAAGCCATTGCGGTTATGGGCGGTATGTTTAAATTCTATGCTATCTACCTCCGAATCATAAATTACGGTATGGGTGCCCGGTACGCTGTCGATACGGAAGGATTCTATCAGCAGCTGATCGTTCTTTATGTTTTTATCATCCGCCTCATGACCATCCGCCGCCAGGGCATTCACCCATTCTTTTTTATTGTTAAGATTTTCAATAATCCCTTGAGCTATCGTAATGGCAGTACCACTCGGTGCATCCATTTTTTGCGTATGGTGTATTTCTTCTACCTGTACATCGTAATAAGGATAATTGCTCATCAGCTTTGCCAGCTTGCGGTTTATATGAAAGAAGATATTTACGCCCACGCTGAAGTTAGAGGCATACAATAAAGTATGACCCCCCTGCCGGCATTTTTCCTTCACTTCATCCAGGTGCTCATACCAGCCCGTTGTGCCCACCACCACAGGGACACCAGCATCAAAGCAGTGCCCGATATTGCTTAAAACCGAGCCGGGTGTAGTAAATTCAATAATAGCATCCGCTTTTTGTAAGTTTTCACGGGTAAGCTCGTGCTGGTTATGGTGATCAATTTTTAATACAATAGTGTGTTTACGGTCGGTGGCAATCTTTTCGATGATCTTGCCCATTTTACCATAACCTAATAATGCAATGTTCATTATTTATAACTGGTCGTTTTTATTTAAGTGTAAAGGTAATTTTTATAGCCGGAATAAAGGTAGTGCTGCTGTTTAAAGCATAAACGGGTTGCCCTATTACCCCCGGACTAACTTTAAATGATAAATTATTATCCATGGTATAGCTTCTGATAAACTTAGCATCGATATAGGCATCTACCATTTGAATGCCCCAGCCGCCCAAAAAACCTAATATGCCCAAATCCCGGTTTCGCCGATAGTAGTCAGTTGCGCTGAGAATATCTGCATCGGATACCGCAGCGTATTGTATGTCACGGCCTACCGTTATGCCTCTTTCGCGCAACTTGGCCTCTTTTAAAAGGCTGGAATACCAGCGCTGGTTAATCACGACGATATAGCCCAATGTGCCAAGCCCACCATAAATTAAGGGCAGTTTCCACCAGCGGCGGTTGTAAAACTGTCCCCATCCCGGGATCATCAGCGAGCGCATCACTGCCTTGTGCGGATCATGCAAAGTATCCGGATGATAAGCCTTTTCCTTCGTTATTTTAGGTTTAAAGGGTTTAGAGGTAACCGAATCGCGTTTGCGATTTAAGCTGTCTGTTTTGCTCTTTACGGCAACGGTGTCCGGGTTTTGCGCTTTGGCAGCAAGCACAAGGCCGAATACAAACCCAATAAGGAACAAACATTTATACATTGTAAGCTAACTTAAATCAGATAATGTTATTGTACATAATTAGTTATTTTATTTATAACTAAAAATAATTTTTAAGTCGGGCTACGGTTTGATGATTTGGTTGATTGATGTTAATCAGCGGATAATGCAATATCCGGGCCATTTACCAATCCAGCATTTCAAGGATACGGTTAAGATCATCTTCTGACAGAAAGGGGATCTCAATGGTGCCTTTACCCTGGTTGCTCACTTTAAGTTTAACTTTTGTACTGAATTTTGATGCCAGGTCATCCTGTATTTTTTGCACCTGGAAGGATAAAGGTTCAGGCTGTTTACCTTCCTTTTTCACCGGCGACCGCTGCAGGTCGCGCACCAATTCTTCTACTTTACGTACGGATAATTCATGCCGGGTGATCTGCTGATGAATGTATAGCTGTTTTGTAAGATCGTCAACGCCAATTAACGCACGTGCATGTCCCATGCTGATCTGCCCGTCGCGGATAGAGGCTTGTATGGTGGGCGGCAGTTTTAATAAACGGAGGTAATTGGTTACCGTCGACCGGTTTTTACTTACACGTTCGCCCAGCTCTTCTTGTTTCAGGTTACACTCATCTATCATCCGCTGAAAACTTAATGCAACTTCTATCGCATTCAGATTTTCGCGCTGAATGTTTTCTATCAGCGCCATTTCCAGCATTTGCTGGTCATTGGCCGTGCGCACATATGCCGGTATCTGTGTTAATCCCGCCAATTTTGAGGCGCGCAGGCGGCGTTCGCCCGATATGAGCTGGTATTTATGTGCATTTACCCGCCTAACGGTTATAGGCTGGATAAGACCCTGCAGTTTAATGGAATCAGATAGTTCTGATAATGCATCATGGTCAAAATCAGTACGCGGCTGGAAAGGATTAACTTCAATTTCACTGATCCTGATCTCATTGACTGAGCCCATTGAATTTGTTTCAGAGCCCGAAATTATCTCATTTTTATTTGGTAGTACGTTTACAGAATCATTCAAAAGGGCACTTAATCCTTTACCCAAGGCATTTCTCTTCTCTGCACTCATTTTTTATATCGTTTCTGTTGTTGCTATCGTCTGGTCCTTCAACATGCCGTTTTTGCGGACAATTTCGCGCGCCAGGTTAAGGTAGTTAATTGCACCTTTACTGCTTGCGTCATGCATAATCACCGACATTCCAAAGCTGGGGGCTTCGCTTAAACGTGTATTGCGCTGGATAATTGTTTCAAAAACCATGTCCTCGAAGTGATTTTTCACCTCTTCGACCACCTGGTTTGATAAGCGCAGCCTTACATCGTACATCGTTAATAATATGCCTTCGATCTCCAGGGCCGTATTTAAGCGGGTCTGAACTATCTTTATCGTGTTTAAAAGTTTCCCTAACCCTTCCAATGCAAAATACTCGCACTGAACAGGAATGATCACCGAATCAGCTGCCGTTAACGCGTTTATAGTGATCAGGCCCAATGACGGAGAACAATCAACGATGATAAAATCATACTCGTCACGAATGCCGTTCAGGACCGCCTTCATCTTATATTCGCGATCAACCAGGTTGATCATTTCTATCTCGGCGCCCACCAGATCGATATGCGCCGGCAGCAGGTCGAGGTTGGGCGTCTCTGTTTTTTGAATCGCATCATGCGGATCAATGTCATTAATGATGCACTCGTAAATACTGTTCTTTATAGCACGGGGATCAAAGCCGATACCTGATGTTGAATTAGCCTGTGGGTCGGCATCAACTAATAATGTTTTATATTCCAAAACCGCCAAACTTGCAGCCAGGTTTATAGATGATGTAGTTTTTCCTACGCCACCTTTCTGGTTGGCTAAAGCAATAATTTTACTCATTCTATATTTCCAATTTTTATTACAGGTATAGGTTTTTATACCAACGCAAAATGAAAGCAGAAATTTCTATTTTCGCAGAGGTATTTCACCGCGCTAAAGATAACATATTTAAACAATTCAGAAATCCACAGCTTAAGGTAACTTACAAACAAAAAGCAATTATTGAATTATTGGTTTACTGAATTAATTGAATTGCTAAATGCTTTGTTATTCAAGTCATTAATGTCAAAAATCAAAAATTACCATTCGATAATTGAATAATTCAGTAAATAAAAAACTATAATGATCACCATCATATCATCAACCAATCGCCCCGGCAGTTCAACACTTAAACTGGCCCGATATTACCAAAATACATTTCACGAAAAGGGAACTGAAGCGGGTTTATTGTCCCTTTCCCAGTTACCTCCAAACCTGATTCAAACCGACTTGTACGGGCAAAGAAGCCATGAATTTGAGCCTATCCAGAATATAATGACCAAAACTCAAAAGTTTCTGTTCGTCATACCCGAATATAATGGCAGTTTCCCCGGCGTGCTGAAAGTATTAATTGATGCCTGCTCTTTCCCGGAGAGTTTTTATGAGAAAAAAGCAGCGTTGGTGGGCCTGTCCTCAGGCAAGTACGGCAATATCAGAGGGGTTGATCATTTTACGGGTATCTGTAACTATTTGCACCTGCATGTGCTGCCCCTGAAGATCCACATCCCATCCATACATACCGAACTGGATGCGCAGGGTAACCTTTTTAAAGAAGATACGCTGCGGTTTACCAGTGAGCAGATCGATAAGTTTATCAGGTTTTGAGTTGGTCAACTTGATTGGGTCGAATTGTTGATGATAATTCATCCTTCGGCGCCCATTGATCACTTTTGATAAGAAAGTTTTCAAACACAATCAGGCATTCAACTACTTGACCCAATCAACTCAAATCTTCCCCCCATTAATCAGCTTAGCCATAAAAAATGCCGCGGCAGCGGCTAATGCGCCAATTATCAACACTTTCAGCGCGCCGGAAAACGGTGGCTGCCCGGTAACTTTACTCTTAAAATATCCAAATACAAATAAGCATACCATCGTAATGGCACAGGAGTAAAATAGCGCTCTTTGCGAATCGGCAATGAAAAAGTAAGGTGATAAAGGAATAATGCCGCCAACTATGTAAGACAGGCCGATGGTGATTGCGCTTTGCCTGGCCCTGTTGGCTTCCGGCTTTTCAAGCCCCAGTTCATAACGCATCATAAAATCAACCCACTTATCCTTGTCTTTGGCCATTTCTTCGGCTACCTGGAGTTGTAACTGGTTAGACAAACCGAAGTCGGCAAATACTTCCATTACCTCCATTTTCTCCTGCTCGGGTACCCGTTCTACCTCATCATATTCCCGTTTTAATTCTGATGCATAATGGTCGGATTCTGTCTTCCCCGCCAAAAAACCACCAAGTCCCATGGCTATTGAACCTGCAACGATCTCGGCGATGCCTGCTGTGACCACGATCCCTGATGAGGTGATGGCGCCGCTTAATCCCGCGGCCAGTGCGAAGGGGACGGTTAACCCATCCGACATACCAATGACAATGTCTCTTATTGTATCTGAGCTTTTTAAATGATGTTCATGATGCATCTTATAAAAGTACAGGTATTATTATTAGGATGATTATCGAAATGTTATTTATGATTAGTCTGAATTAGGTTCATGAATCCGAAAAAATTAATTATATTCATCCTTATTTTTTGACCTTTAACCTTATCGCATGCGGAAAATTTTTAAAACACTCCTGACAGTAGTTTTACTGCCCGCATTATCTTATGCCCAGAGCAATTACAAACCCGGTTATGTAATTACCTTAAAAGGCGATACCTTACCCGGATTTATAGACTACCGTGAATGGAACTCGAACCAGTCTTATAGGTGCAGGGGCTTCATTCAATTTATCTTCCTATAATCACAATCAATACCAGACAAAATACGATGGGTCATTTCCTGATTATGTGGAAAATAATCCTCCGTCCGGATTGTGGATATCTTTTCCCCTAAGAGCAGGTATAGAATTGAATAAGAAAATAGAGGTGAATATTTGCTATATTCCTTCTTCGGCAATATTGCATTCCGGCATATTTTTCAGACAACATTACTTCCTGCCAGGCTGGCTTAAATTATTTTTTCCGTTAATTACCATTTTATACGGCTTTTTCGGCGTTTTAGTTGGCGAACAGGCAGCCAAAAGATTACAAAATAAACAGATAAGTTTATAGATAAATTTGTTGATTTAAAGATTCTAATTTTATACCAACTAAACATCTATGATAAGAATCTACTTTTCCCTGATCTTAATTGTTATTGCTCATTCGCTTTCTCTTGCACAAAAACCTGCGGATAGCTTAAAAAAAGATAGCACGAAACATTTAGCCGGGGCGACAGTAAGGGGTTATCTTATTGAGCAGCCTGTTTTGAGCGTTCCTGCTTCAGTAAGCGTGCTGAACCCGGCACAGTTAAATTTACAGCCCCAAAACTCACTTGTTTCAGCATTTAATACGGTCCCTGGCGTGCGTATGGAGGAGCGTTCTCCAGGCAGTTACCGTTTATCCATTCGTGGCAGCTTACTGCGTTCGCCTTTTGGGGTGCGTGATGTGAAGATCTATTATGATGAGATTCCGCTTACGGATGCCGGCGGCAATACTTATTTAAATGCTATTGATGTAAATAGTGTGCAGGGTGTAGAAGTATTAAAGGGCCCCGATGGCAGTTTGTTTGGTGCTAACTCGGGTGGGGTAGTATTGATCAGCCCGGTTAACCGGTATAATGACAGCAGTCACCTGTGGGCAGAAGTAAATACGGGTTCCTATGGTCTTTTTCATGAAAACACAGGTCTGCAAAGCACATCAGGCAATAACCAGTTGAACATTAACCAGGCTTTTCAATCTTATGGGGGCTACCGCCAGCATAGCTACATGCAGCGTAATTATGTGCAGGTTGCTGATAAATTAAGGCTTTCGAAAAATGACCAGTTGAAGGTTTTAGGCTTTTATTCCGAGCTAAGTTATCAAACCCCCGGTGGTTTGACCCTGGCCCAGTATCAGGCTGATCCGCAATTAGCCCGCTTGCCGACAAAAGCAGTGCCCGGGGCTATCCAGCAAAAAATTGCCATTTACCAAAAAATGCTCCTGGGCGGGGTTGTAAATCAATGGCAGCTGAGCGACAGGATAAAAAATGTGACTGCATTATTCGGCAGTTATGTGGATTTTGCAAACCCGTTTATCACCAATTATGAACAGCGCTACGAAAGCACCTACGGACTGAGAACCTATTTTGAATTAAGCGGCAGGCCCGCCACCGTTATAAACTGGAAAGTGAATTTAGGATTGGAATGGCAGCAAACTAATTCCGATATAAACAATTATGGTAATAACATGGGCGTAAGGGATACTGCCCAAACGCTGGACAAGATCAACACCAACCAGCATTTTATTTTTGCCCGATACCTGGCTGACGTCGGTAAGCGGCTCCACGTAGAAGCTGCCCTGAGTTTGAATTTTTATGATTATGACTTCAGGAATGTATATCCCAATAATGAGGCATCTTTCACCAACCGTAACTTTACACCGCAACTCATGCCCCGGCTGGCTTTATCCTATCAATTCACCAATAACTTTATCTGGCGCGCATCGGTAAGCAGGGGATACTCTACGCCGACAACAGCTGAAATAAGACCTACTGACAATCTGATCAACACCAATTTAAAAGCCGAAGATGGCTGGAACTATGAAACGGGGTTCAGGCTGCGTAATGCGGATGAAAGTATGTTTTTGGATGCTTCGGTTTTTTATTACCGCTTAAATAATGCGATCGTTCGTCGCTTAAATCCTGATGAAACGGAATATTACATTAATGCAGGCGGCACCAGTCAGCCGGGTTTTGAATTGTATTTCACCGATTGGATCATCCGTCAAAACAAGGTGGATTTTATAAGAGGACTTCAGATAAATGAGTCCGTCACGCTCAATAAATTCACTTTCAGCAACTATGAGGATGCTACTACCAATTATTCGGGCAAACAATTAACAGGCGTACCGGCAGAAGTATTTGTTACCAGTGTACAGGTAAAGTTTCCCGGCGATTTATATGTGTTTGTCGAGCATAATTATACCTCGCGGATACCACTGAATGACGGCAACACGGTTTATGCGGATCATTATAATTTATTGCAGGCAAAAGCCGGATGGGAGCACCCTGTTGGTCATAAAACCCGCCTGGGCATCTATGCAGGCGTGGATAATGTGTTAAATGAAAAATACAGCCTGGGCGATGACCTGAATGCGGTGGGTAACCGTTACTATAATGCTTCAGCTCCGCGTAACTATTATATCGGGTTGAAAGTAAGGCTTTAACCCTGGATGAGCAATAAAAGCTTCCATTTCGAGCGGAAGCTCTTATTGCTGCTTGCTTTACTGTTTAGCTGCCTGAGTAACGTTGCTTCCCCTGCCTTTGTTTTCAAAAGCTCTGAATTTTATTACCGGATTGGTGTTTGTAACAGCATCTTTATAAACCGGACTTTTTGCATCGGGGTCCTTGCCGTTGGTGGTGTACCGGATGGTCAATCCGGGAAACTGCTCATTAGCAAAATATTTGCCATCCTGCAATATCACACCGGGTTTTGGAATACGGTAGCCATATCCGCCGTTCAGGTAATCCAGTCGCGGCAGTTCCCGTTTGCCTAAAACATTCAAAAAGTTTATCCAGGCCTGCTGGTATAGCGCCTGGCTTTTTGTGGTATCGCCTTCAGTAGCCCAGTCAGGGTCCTTGCTCCATGCACGTTCGGCGAAGCCCAGTAATCTTGGCAATAGCATATATTCCAAACGCCCTGTGCTTTTTATATTTTCGCCCCATACGGCGCTTTGCAGACCGATGACGTTGCTCTTGCCATAGTCAGTCAGGCGTTGTTTGCCAATAAAAATATTCCTGTTTAAAGGCAGGCCATTTTTATCGGCTTTTGAGTTCTTGAAATAATCATATGGAATAAACGAGAAGGGTTTATCAATGTCGGCAAAAGCACCCCAGTAATATCCCGGTTCATCAAATGATTTATAATTGGCCATATCAAAATACAAATTCGTTACGCAGGTAAGGACCACTTTATAACCTGAATTGGCAAGGCGATAGGCCAGGTCCTCGTTGCCATCGCCCAGGGTATTGTTCCATACTTCGGTTTGCAAATGCTCCGGCATAAAATCGGGGTTGGGCACATACACGGGCTTGCCGTCAAGAGCGGTTTTGCGTAAAGCCATTTCTTCCCAGCCTGAAAGATAAAGCCCTTTGGCCTTTACCAGCTGATTCACCCTGCCATAAAAATAATACCAAAGGTCGCCGGTGCTCCCGATTTCCGGGTGTGTGGCTTTTAAGGTTAAATAGGCAGGCGATTTTTCCCAAACATGTGCAGGCACTTCATCGCCCCCAAAATTGATTGTTTTCAAAGGGGTGCCGGCTTCCTTGTAAATGGCCACGATATCGCTGATCACCGTCTCCATAAAATTATAGGCCGACGGCAGGGATACATCGATGATATTGTCTTTCCAGTATTGGTTTGAGCTGTAATCCGATTTGTCATTCGGATCACTTAGCAAATAGCGTTCGGCATCTTCCTTTTTGCCCCCGGCCATTAAGCGGTCATAACGAGCGTTCATCGCTTTAATGGCAGCGCGTGCATGCCCCGGCGATTCAATCTCCGGGATTACCATAATATGCAGCTTACCGGCATATTTCAATATCTCGATATAATCGGCCCTGCTGTAAAAGCCGGTACCGGTTTTATTGTCGAGCTCTCCGCCAGAGCCATGTGAGGGCGGTAAAAAGTGCTTGCTGTCCAAAGTATGCCCGCGCCTGGCACCAACTGCCGTTAGTTCAGGCAATGAAGGAAGCTCCAAACGCCAGCCTTCATCGTCCGTTAGATGGAAATGGAACACATTGAGTTTGTAAAGCGCCATTACATCAAGCACCCGCATTACCTCTTCCTTGGATTGAAAATTACGGCCCACATCCAGCATAAAAGCACGGTAGGGGAAACGGGGCTCGTCCTTTATTTCAACACATGGGATTTTTATTTCTTTTTGGGGACGGGTATAAGCTGATGGAGGCATCAGGCTTTTGAGTGATTGAATGCCATAAAACATTCCTGTGGGAGTTGATGCGCTGATGATGATGCCCGCTGCAGTCACTTTTAATTCGTAGGCTTCAGATCCGAGGTTATGGTCTTTATTTAAGGTAATAACCGCATTTGTGCCTGATGAAGGCTGTACCGTCGCGGGCAATTTTTTATCAAATAGTTTATTAAGTTCACCCGCCAGATAAGCTGCTTCATTGGCAAACTCTGGTCCTGCGCCAATAGTCATTTTATGTGTAAGACCAAATGCTCCGCCCGCTTCCTTGTAATTCACCGGTGTTGGAAATACTTTGGTTAACTGCTCCGCGGGAATATCGGTGATATTTTTATTCTGATTATAAATGATTTCGGGCGTGATCAAGCCCAGGTAACTGGGCTCGAAGGGCTTACGGGTAAATTCACCTAAATTGTAACCTTTATCCGGCCCTGCGTCCCAGACCAGGTAAAAGCCCTCGGGGCCGTCAGTAATATTAACCACAGGCTCCTGGTCTATAAACTCAATTCGTACGGACGCGCCGGGTTTGAGTTCCTTGAAAGTACCGGTTGGCGTAAGGCTGAATAAATCGCCGTTAACAAAATCTATCCTGGCATTGCCGGTTGGGCAAACCGGCACAATTAAGCGTGCGGAATTGAAATACATTTTCCAACCCTTAGCAGCAAGTGTGCTCTTGCCGTTGTTGGTAAACGTCAGCGCATTTAATGATTGCCCTTTAACAGGTTTGTCGTTGCCGATAACTTCCCAACTGATGGAAAGATCACGTGCATTGAATTCGGGCGCATCGGTTGTCCGGGCACCGGCTGTCGTGCAGATCAAACCGCTCAGCATTGCAATAAGAAAATAGCGCATAGCTTAAATATTAGGTTTATGGAAACGTAAATATAAACTTTATTGTGAATTTTAAAAAGATTACAACCCTTTATAAAAAGATAGGTGCCTGTTGCAGGTGCTGTGCTGAGACAGGCACCTATATGCTATAAAGAAAACCTTATCCATCCGTCACCCTGATAGCCAAATGTAAATTGTTTGGGGTGGATGATCTCGCCCAATATTTCAATGGAATCCACTATGCGCGGACCGGGGCGGTTAAAGTATTGGTTACCATCGGCAATATAAAGGCGGTTATTTTTTACCGCTTTCAGGTCAGCAAATCCGGACATTTGCAGCAAAATTCCGATCTCCCGTAAGGTCCGCTCGATGGAAAAGCCGCAGGGCATGACGATGATCACTTCCGGGTCTTGTAACTGAATGTCCCCCCAGCCGATAAAAGGCGAGTGTTTGCCGGCCTGAGCTAATACGGATATGCCGCCGGCTATGCTTACCAGTTCAGGTACCCAGTTGCCCGATACCATCATCGGCTCCAGCCATTCAATACAGGCCACGGTCGGTTTGTTCTCAATAAATTTCAGCTTATGACGGACAATGTCCACCCTTTCGTTCAAATCTTCTATCAGCCGATCACCTTTTGCAGTCACATGTAAAGCGGCAGCCACTTCGCTGATGTTATTAAAAATATCGTCAAGACCGTTTGGCTGCAGCGAGATGATATGGGCCCGCTTGTCCAGATAATCGTCCAGCGCTTGTTCCACCTCTTTTAACGATACGGCACACACCTGGCACTGCGCCTGGGTGATCAGGGCATCAGGTGCCAATTGCTTTATTATCTCGCGCTTGACGGTATAAACTGAAAGGGCATCATTAAGCAGTGCCCTGACTTCGTTGTCAATGGCGGCGCTGGTTAAATTGTCAGGAAAATTTGCCTGGGAGCATACCGGTAAGCGGCCCACTGAAACGGGGAAGTCACATTCATGGGAACGGCCTACGAGATTTTCTTCCAGGCCCAGGGCACAAACAATTTCAGTAGCGGCAGGTAGCAGGGATATGATTCTTTGAGAAGACATACTGCAAATGTAAGGTTCTGTTGTCGTAAGGTCTGTTTTTTGTTGTAAGGTTGGAAAACTTTAATATTTAAATTATCAGGAAATAAATAAGCTTACCACTTTTCAACCTTACCACTTTCAAACAATATACCTTAATTTAGGCCGATGATTTTTCTGACCTTCTTTATTGGATTAATAGCAAACTTCATTGGATATATTCCGCCGGGAAATATCAATATGGCCCTGGTGCAGATAACGATCAACAGGGGTATTAAGCAGGCCCTGCAGTTTATTATCGCCTTTTCGTGCGTCGAATTTTTCTTTACCTATTTTATTATGAATGCTGCCGAGTGGCTGTCGCAGCAGGTACACCTGGATACGGCCATCGACTGGGTGATGGTGGCACTGTTCGGTACTATGGGGGTGATCACCTGGATGCACCGCAAAAAATCCCCGAAAGCAAAAAAGAATTCAAGCCGCGACAGTATAACTTACGGCATATTACTGGGCTTCCTGAACCCGATGCAGATCCCTTTCTGGATGATCACCGGTACTTATTTAATCACCCATCAATGGATAGAAACGGGCAGGCTTGCATTGATCATTTTTAGTATAGGATCAGCCGCGGGTGCATTTTTGTGCCTGTTTATTTATGCCGAATCAGCCAAGTTTATTCAAAGTAAACTTGCTTTAAGCAACCGCGCCATTAATACCGGTATTGCGATATTGTTCTTTGCTTTTTCAGCTTATCATATTGTAAAGCAGCTATATCTGCATGTTTTCCGGCATTAAAAATTGGTGCCGTGTGTCATAAGCTGCTCAGTTAAGCTGCCGGGCTGCCGGCAGGTCGGGCTCAGTCAACCATTGCCGATATTCCATATCTTCTCGGCCTTCCTTCCGATCAGCCAGAAGGAGATCGCCAGTATGGCAAAAAATAAAGTATGATTGGTGCTGTCCCAGAAGTACTCAAAATACTTGGTGTAAATGAATATCAGCAGAAAGGTGATCCCAAATTCGCGGGCAATGGCGTCCTTTTTTTTCAAGCCATAAAACATAAAGCCACCGGCCGCCGCCAGCGAGATCATACCCCAGTAAAACAGGGATATTTGTTTTACTTTCCACCAACTGTCCATAGTGCCGTAATTGCCAAAAATGCTCAACAGCCATAAGGATAAAAACAGGTAGAGCAAGCCCACTACATAGGTGAGTTCCCAAAACTCGCTGAACCATTTTCGATTGCGGAGAAAATGACAGGCGGCAACTAATACCACACCGAATGCAACAAATCGCAAAGGATAATTCATACCCAAAAAGTAATGGCTCCATTGGGTTTGATAGCCGGTTTCGGTACCAAACCAACTGCCGAGGGAAACCAATGCGAATAGCCAAATCAGCCTTGAATCTAAACGGTAAGCTAACAGTCCATACACAAATACGGATAATAAAAAAAGGATGGAATAATGCCCCGAGCCGTTATCAAAGGTCTTGCCCAGGTAAGCAATGCAACAGGCTGTAAATAATACGCCGGTAAATATGACGGCCTCATTGCTGTAGATTTTTTCGGGCGAAAGCCGCTGGCGCCTGCGTCCCCAAAGAAAAAGAAAAGCAGCCATCGCAGCTGATATCATGCTGATGATAATATCGGGTGTATAATACAGCTTTTTGAGCCAGTTAACTATGGTATCATTGACAATCAGGAAGGTGAAGGACGTTGCACCGCAGATTAACGCTATCCAGAATGAATATTTGGCCAGGCGCATCCAATCAAACCCCTTCACCTGGTAAGTACTGCGAAGCTTTTCAGCCTGTTCGCTGTTTACCAGGCCTTGCTTTTCCCAGTCAGATATAACGCTGTTGAGAAAATCACTTTCCTGCTTGTCTAAGTTCAATTTCATTGTCCATGGTTGATGGTCCGCAGCGGGTGGCATAAATATAAAAATAGACTAATATATTCCATTATCAAACTATGGGCCACGGTTTATGGACTACTGGCTCAACAATCCCATCACCGTCTCTTTATCTTTTTCCAGTTGTATTTTCAGCTCATCCAATGAGGTAAATTTAATATCACTACGAACAAAATGAAGGAATTCCATGCGGATAGGCTGGGTATAAATATCCTGGTCGAAATCAAATAGGTTTACTTCTATGTTGCGTGTCATGCCGTTTATGGTGGGGCGCTGGCCTATGTATCCCATGCCCTTGTATTTCTGGCCGCTTAGCTGGACCATCACTGCGAATATGCCATCGCCGGGTATCAGTTTATAAGTTTCCTCAATCAAAATATTGGCGGTCGGGTAGCCAATTTTCCGGCCGATCTGATCGCCCCGCTTTACTTTACCGGTGATAAAAAAAGGATAGCCCAAAAACTCATTCGCCAGTTCGATTTCGTCATTTAATAAAGCCTGCCTGATGCGGGTTGAACTTACGGCCACCTCATGTATGTCCTGCTCGGGAATTTCAATCACCTGGAAACCATAACCCGGAGCCAGCAGTTGCAACTCTGCCAGGCCGCCCTGCCTGTCCTTGCCAAAACGGTGATCATAACCGATCACTATTTTTTTTGTGCCGATCTTGCTGACCAGTATATCGCGTATGTATTCCTCTGCAGTCTGATTGGAAAAGTCCCTCGAGAATGGGGTGATGATCAAATGGTCGACGCCAAGCTGTTCCAGCAACTGAGCTTTTTCGGCCATGGTATTGATCATTTTCAGGTTTTGATCTTCGGGGTGCAGGATCATCCGCGGATGAGGAAAGAAAGTCAGGATCACCGTCTGCCCACCCGATGCTTTTGCCAGTTCCCTTATTCCTTCAATTATTTTGCGGTGCCCTAAATGCACCCCGTCAAAAGTGCCTATAGTGACTACGGCGTTTTTAACGGGTACGAATTCGTCGATATGATTATAAATCCTCATGGTTTCAAATTGTTTTTGAGGATTTTGTTTCAATCCAGGATATGTTTGTTAAGGCCATTTCACAATATTAAAATTCGAAATTGAACATTAGAAATCCGAAATTACGGATTAATCACTTTTAACTCCCGTATAACATTCACGATCTCCATTACTTCCCATGCATCCGTGTCTTTAAAGTTTCCGCTGCGCGTGCGCCTTAAACGCGAGAGGTATGCGCCATTGTTCAGCGCCCTGCCAAAATCATTCACCAATGAGCGGATGTAGGTGCCTTTACTGCAGATCACCCTGAAATCTACTTCCGGCAACTCAATCCTGGTTATCTCAAACTCGCGGATGGTCACATGGCGTAAGCGTAATTCCACCGCTTCCCCGCGGCGAGCCTTTTCATAAAGCCTTTCGCCGTCGATTTTTACCGCCGAATGTGCCGGCGGGTACTGCTGAATATCGCCGGTGAATTGTTTGCAGGCTTGATTAATTTGTTCGGTTGTAATATGATCGGTAGGGAACTGCTGCTGAGGCTCACTTTCCAGGTCGTAGGTTGGGGTAACCGCACCGAGGACCATCGTACCGGTATATTCTTTTTCTTCGGCCTGAAAACTATCGATCTGCCTGGTCATTTTTCCGGTGCATACGATGAGCAGTCCCGTGGCCAGCGGATCAAGTGTGCCTGCATGACCCACCTTTAACTTGAGCGGTTTGAAGGCATTGCGAATTTTGCCTACTACATCAAAGCTGGTCCACTGATAAGGTTTGTTTACCAGCAATAGCTGGCCTTCAGCAAATTCTTGTATATCGGAATAGCGTTTTTTCAATGTGGATTTGCTTTAATTGTCCCAACGGTGATTGCTTGAAATGCGAAATCAGGTACTCCATTTAATCAGCGGTTCAGACAACAATAGCGATGGCTTTCAAACGCATCACTATAAATTATAACATCATGACCATCTTTTAATCCGGAAAACAGGGTTCAGGCTGTATGCAATGCATTGCCCGCAAAATAGATGATAATGATCACAATACCTGCTACAATACGGTACCAACCGAATAATTTAAACCCGCGTCTTTCTAAAAAGGTAATAAAAGATCTGATAGCCAGCATAGCCACAATAAATGCGATAATGCTGCCTATGATCAGGAACTTAATATCCTGGTGTACCTCCGGAGTATTGAAAAAGCCATTCTTTTTAAAATCCCAAAGATCTTTTACCGTAGCACCGAACATGGTAGGCACTGCCAGAAAGAAGGAGAATTCGGCAGCAGCGGTGCGGCTAAGTTTTTGCGACATGCCACCTACAATTGAAGCAGCAGAACGGGAGACACCGGGGATCATGGCAAGACATTGAAAGAAACCTATTTTAAGTGCAGTACTGTGCTTGATCTTCTTTTCGTCTTTAATAAGCGGGTGGTTAAACCACCTGTCGACGAACAATAAAATGATGCCGCCTGCCAGAAATGCAACCGCTACTACCAAAGGACTTTCTAACAGGACATCAATATGTTTTTTCAGTAAAAGGCCTGCAATTACTGCGGGTATAACAGCGATAACCAGCTTTACATAAAAATCAACGGATTGAACAAAGCGTTTAAAATACAGTACCACCACGGCAACAATGGCGCCAAGCTGGATAACGACCTCGAAAAGTTTGACAAATTCATTTTTGCTTATGCCCATTAGGGAACTTGCAATAACCATGTGCCCGGTTGAAGATACCGGTAAAAATTCTGTCAGTCCTTCAATAATTGCAAGGATGATAACGTGTATGATGTTCATTGGTGTTGAGTTGATTGGGTATTGAGTTGGACTAAGTTGATTGAGCCTGCCTGCCTTCCCGGCCGGCGGGT
Organism: Mucilaginibacter sp.; assembly: GCA_028287895.1. GTDB lineage: Bacteria > Bacteroidota > Bacteroidia > Sphingobacteriales > Sphingobacteriaceae > Mucilaginibacter. The sequence goes on from JAQBOV010000097.1 coordinate 35,842, forward strand.
TAAGTTGATTTGGTATAGACAGGCATTGTTTTGCTGCGATGTGACCGGCACAATCAACCGCTCACCGGCACAACCTGATCAGCTTATCACCAGATCAATCAGACGAAGGTTTTTTTAATATGGCCAGGAATCCTATGGCAAAACCGGCTAAAACAACCAGTGGTGCCAGCACAATTTTAGTATTGCTATAGATATCAGTAGTGCCCGACATCAATATAAAGCCTAAAGTAACCACTACGATAGCGATTATAAATAAACGATAATTGCTTTTATCAAAGATGAATTTTATCGGCGTTGAATTGCCTTCCCTTACCTGTGGCCTTGGTGAAGCACTTGTTTTAACGGGTGTGCCGGCCTTTGTTTGACTTTGTGCCATGTATGTTTTAAATTATTGAATTATCGAATGACTGAATTGTTTTTTTTTTCAGATTATCTGTAAAGGTTATAAATTTTTAAACGAAGATATTTATTTACTGACAGGAATGTGCTGAAACCCGAAATGAAAATTCCCAGTCCTATAACGATCAAAAACACAATACCGAACTGGGTATAATTTTGCAGTATCACCAGGTCGGGTATTTGTTTCTCAGCTAAAAACAAAGTGCCCATCAAAATAATGACGGCTATTAAAGCGCCCAAAATGCCGTGCCAGATGCCGTACAATATAAATGGTTTGCGGATAAAACCTTTGGTTGCGCCCACCAGTTGCATTGACTTTATTAAAAAGCGCTGCGAATAGATGGCAAGTCGGATGGTGTTATTGATCAGTGCAACAGAAAGCAGTACAAATATGGCCGCAAATACTAAGATGATCAAGCTGATGGAAGTTAAGTTTTGGTTCATCTGATCGACAAGCGATTGCTGATATTTTACTTCTTTCACCAGCGGATTTTTTAATAATTCAGCCTTAAACTTCTCAATATCCTTATTGTTGGCATAATCGGCCTTTAAATACACATCCAGCGATTGTGATAAGGGATTATAACCTAAAAACTTCACAAAGTCTTCGCCCAGGTCTTTTTGCAGGTTCCGGGCAGCAAGTTCTTTACTTACATACTGGGTTTGTTTTACAATGGGGTTGGCATCCAATTGTTTTTGCAATTGCAGTACGTCGGTTTCATGAGCGCCTTCGTCCACAAAAATATTGAGCACGATATTTTCCTTCACATACCGGGAAAGGTTGTTGGCATCAACCAGTAAAAGGCCGAGCAGGCCGATCATGAGCAATACCATGGCAATACCGAATACAGTGGAAATATATATAGTCTTTGTTTTTTTTGCTGATTCGCTTGCTTCAAATTCTTCCATAAGCTTTTGTTTGAGGTGATACCGTTTTCACACCCGAAGCTGCGAAAATAACAAACCTGTCAATAAAGGTAAAATTTTATCTGTTATTATTATTCAGCGGGCACTTAACTATATACATTTTTAACAAAGATTAACGATTAATACAAAACATGATTATAGAATTTTTAGTATTCACCGGATCAGCAGCGGGATAAATTAAACGAGGGAAATCTTTAAATCCCATAATTGTGTCAACAAAAGGCGCTGGTGCCTTGTTAACCTATAAAACCATCTGCTATGACAAAGCCAGCTAATTCAACTGATAAGCCATCGCCTGCCGATACGCCTACCCATCGGCCTGAGGATAAAGGTGGCAAAAGTAAAGTACGGCGTGCCGATAAAGAATACCATGGCGATAAACCCCATGGCGGTGATATTGCTAAAAAGCATGAAAAAGAGGAGCAGCCCGTACATCCGGGTGACAGGAGGAAGTCCTGAGCGCGAAGCCGGAACAGGGTTAATTCTGTAACCGAGGACCACCGCCTGGCGGCGGAGACTTACGACTTAACAATTCCTGCTGAATTAAACTGCAGATCATATAACTTCCGGTAGTGCCCGTGCTCAATTTTAAGCAGTTCCTGGTGGGTGCCCGTTTCTTTGATCTGGCCGTGATCGAGTACGATTATTTTATCCGCATTTTGTATCGTCGACAGCCGATGCGCAATTACAATTGCCGTGCGGCCCAGCATGAGTTTGTTAATCGCACGCTGGATTAACAGCTCTGTTTCGGTGTCCACCGATGAGGTTGCCTCATCGAGCACCAGGATAGCAGGGTCGTATACCAGTGCGCGGATAAAGGAGATCAATTGAGCTTGCCCGGATGATAAAGTGGCGCCCCTTTCCATTACATTATAATCATACCCGCCGGGCAGGCGTTCAATAAACTCATGTGCGCCTACATCCTTTGCTGCGGCAATAATCTGTTCACGGGTGATGAGCCCATTATTCAGGCTGATGTTATTGGCAATGGTATCGGTAAATAAGAAAACATCCTGTATCACAGTGGCAATCTGTGAACGCAAATAATCAACATCATATTCCCTGACGTCTATGCCATCTACTTTAACCGTTCCCTTGCCGATCTCATAAAAACGGTTCAATATGTTAATGGTGGATGACTTACCCGCCCCGGTAGCACCTACCAATGCCAGTGTTTGGCCGGGTTTTACGTGGAAGCTGATATCTCTGAGTACCCAGTTTTCATCGTTATAAGCAAACCATACGTTGTCAAATGCGATCTCCCCGCGCAAATGTGCAGGTTTTAATTTGCCGGTATTTACGGCTACTTCGTCCGTGTCCAATACTTTAAATATACGATCGGCGCCTACCATGCCCATTTGCAGGGTGTTGAATTTATCAGCCAGTTGACGTATCGGTCTGAATAAAAGGTTCAGCAGCATAATGAATTCAAGTATCATGCCTGCTGTTACCGGATGGTCCCGGGTACCAAGGTGTACCAGTTGTCCGTCGGTCAATATCCGTTTACATCCGTACCAAACCAGCAAGGCCATGCAAACGGCAAACAATATTTCTACAACCGGGAAGAAAATGGAATAATACCAGTTCGACCGGATATTGGCATCGCGATATTTAAGGTTGACGTCTTTAAACTTTCGCATTTCCTGTTCCTGGCGCGAGAAGTACTGGATGATGCTGATGCCCGAAATATGTTCAGCCAGAAAGGTGTTCAGTTGTGCCACCTGTGTGCGTACTTCCTGAAAAGATGATTTTATGGCCTCCTTAAACACGTACGTTGACAAAAAGAGAAAGGGCATGGGTATTAAAGTAATCAGCGCCAGTTTCCAATCCTCGATTAACATCGCAACAACAATGGCAACTACCAGCAGCAGGTCGCCGACTATAGATATTAAGCCTTCGGAAAAAATATCGGCAATAGTTTCAAGGTCCGATACGGTCCGGGTGATGAGCATGCCAATAGGGGTACGGTCGAAATACTTCAACCTCAGGCTCATGATGTGGTTAAAAATATCAATACGAAGATCGCGTATTACGGACTGCCCAAGCGAGTTGGTTAAATAAGTTTGATAATACTGTGCGATGGTTTGTACGCCAAGCTGCGCGGTCATCAGCCCGGCCATCAGAACCAGCCCGTTATAATGATTGCCCAGGATGTATTTATCTAAGGTAACCTGCATCAGTATGGGCTGTACCAGCGCGCTGCCTGCCAAAAAAATGGTCAGGAATGCAGCTATAATGAATGTTGCCCTGTAAGGCTTTACATAGTGCATCACCCGCTTTAGCAGGTTCCAATCGAGCGCCTTACCGGTTACTTGAGACATGTTCTTCTATTTGGGTCGACATTACAAATATTGGTATTTTACTTGTGTTAAATATAATCCGCATGCCGGTACTGATACACCGGCATTGCTTCTGTTTTTACTTTCAATGATCGCCCTGACCTGGTCGGGTGCAATTTCTTTCCGGCCTACCAGCATTAAAGTACCCACTATGGCACGTACCATGTTCCGCAAAAAACGATCCGCCGAAATGTGGAACACCAGACAATGCTCACTGTAAACCCATTCGGCCCTGGTTATTTTACAATTATTGGTAAAGGTTTGTGTGTTCGATTTACAAAAACAACTAAAATCGGTGTGTTCCATGATGATTTTTGCTGCTACATTCATCAGGGCAATGTCCGGTTTATCGCGCAATTGCCACGATTGGTCGATCTTGAAAGGATCTTTGTCAAAATGCACATGATATTCATACGAGCGCAAAACGGCATCAAAACGGGCATGCGCATCCGCGGCAACCGGGATGATGCGTTTTACAGCAATGTCGTCAGGCAAAATGGCATTCAAACTCCTTAAGTATTTATTAGCCTCTGCAGTCCATGGATCATGGTCCATAGCTTGTGCGCCTTTGTCCGGGGACCGCCCGCCGCCGCCCGTTGAGGGAAGGTCAAAATGTGCGAAGAATTCACGGGCATGAACACCCGTATCCGTCCGTCCGCAGCCTGTGGTTTCAACACGCTGGCGAAAGATGGTCGCTAAGGCTTTATTCAATGCCTCCTGTACACTCCTGGCATTATCCTGTACCTGCCAGCCGTGATAGCTGGTGCCGTCATAAGCCAGTTCAATAAAATACCGTTGTTTTTCGGACACAGGGCAAAGTTATACTTTGATTTAGGATTTTAGAATTACGATTTACGATTTGAAAGTCATGTTTTTAGACGGAAGTCCAGAATTTGGGTTAAACAATTTTATCTTTGCCGAATAAAAGTTGCAGGGGTGGAAATTGGAGAAGTTTTAATGGCATGAATTGATGATACCATTAACAATTTCAAGCTTTATAACAACCGGAGAACAATACAACAATAATCAAATATAGATATGTTACAACGTATACAAAGCATCTGGTTGCTGCTAGCCAGCCTGGTCATATTCAGCCTTTTTTTGTTCCCTTTGGTGCACAATGTTTATGTTGCCGGCGTGCCTTCCACTATCAAAGTTACCGGCATTTACCAGGATCTGAACGGTGCCCAGACGCATACCCAAAGTTTTATTGCATTAATAGCCGCAACGGCCGTTATAGGTATATTGCCACTCATGCTGATATTTTTGTACCGGAACCGTAAACAGCAAGTGGCGCTGTGTTACGGATATATTGTAGTGATTATTGGATATAGCTTTTGGGTATCGCAAACTGTCAAATCGTTTACAGAGGGGGCAAATCTTACCACCGATAATTTTGGCATTGGCGCGTTGTTAAGTTCTGTGAGTATTGTTTTGGTTATCATGGCTGCTAAAGCGATCCAGCGGGATGAGAAACTGATAAAGTCGGCAGACAGGTTAAGGTAAGGCCCGCAGGAGCCTCACTTAAATCCTTTGCAAAGGAGAGGATTTTAAAAAAAAATGTTACATGAAGAACTGGTTAAAGGTATTATTATTCTGTTTTGCATCACTGGTATTTATCGGTTGCGACA
>JAQBOV010000022.1 GCA_028287895.1 Mucilaginibacter sp.
TTCAGATTCCGGCGGCCCTGAATACCCGGTAATGCCAATGAACGCCCGGTAATCAAACCCTTGCCTGCCCGTCTCTACTGACAGAACACTGCCTGTATCATATGACAATAAAAAACCGACATTCCAACTTTCGCATTCAAGGGTGTTATAACCTTCCAACTTTTCACTTTCCAACAATGAAATAAAAGGGATAGCGCGTAAGGTTCCCCTTGAGAGGGCAGGGATGGGTGAAAAGTAATGGATATTTTCCGGTCAACCTGATCAAACCGACCCAGGTTAAAGCCTTCCAACTTTACAGCCTTCCAACAAGCGTTCCAACTTTACAATCTTCCTACAGCAGCGGCCGGCGCCCAACGTTCCCCACTTAATTCACTCTTGTTAATATAAAGGTATTTGCATCGGTTGCGTAGCCGCCGCAATAGATCTGGCAATCTTTTTCCGACATGGTTCCGGTTATGTTATCAGTAGTAAAATTGAATACACCCTGCAGCATTTGGTTTTGATCCATTGAAAATTTGCTGCCGGTAACAATACCCACATATTCCTCCGGAAATGCGATAGGCGCTGCAGGTAAACCGCAATTGCTGCCAGTTATGGTCTGCCCGGTCATTGATACCAGGGTCCATTCCACATTTATTGCATTATCGCCGATTGCGGTTATCTGCCAGTTCATTTTCATTTTAAAAGAACTGTACCTTGCGTAACCGCCGCAGCCATCACTGCTGTAATAAAAGGTAACGTAATTGGGTGTTGTCCATTTTCCTGCCATCTGCCGGGCAACGCTCAAATTGGCAGTAGAGCTGCTTTTTTTACAACCCCAAAACATAACAGGTACCAGAATAATAAATAATAAGTTTTTCATAACCCTCGTGATTTTACTTGTTAAAATGATATTACAAATAATTGCATTTTGCCATCGCCAAAATAATGAGCGGCGAAAGCAGAAAAATTCCCGGGGGCGTAAATGATATTTATAGGGTTATACGGTGTTCGTATCTATCTTGTTTCCAATTGGTTAAATTAATAAGTCTGTGCAATCAATGCTGCATTCAGGCTCATGGCCTAATGAGCTGTTCAAGCTCTTAAGCAAGGAGTAAAGGGGTTAGCATGCTGAACAGCCTTTCCACGGGCTAATGAGAAAGCTTAATCTTTTCTCTTTACCCTTTTCTTCTGCGTTATTATCACTCTCCCCAAACCTTAGAATGACAAGCGTATACAGGTAACAATATCCCTGCCTTTCTGAACTTCGACGTATGACAAAAGAAACTCAAGACTTTCCGCTCAAAGCTCACAACTTCTCTAAAGCCATATTAATCTCGGTAGCCAGTAATCCGCTGCCGCCGCCGTAGTGTTGTATGATAGTAATTTTGGGGTCGCGGGAAATAAACGCCTGGCGCAGATAATCGTCGGATCCCGGTTCAATACCGCCGCCAAAAAGCACCAGGTCAAAAGGCTGACTTTCAAAGGTGCTAATGGCATGGTCGTCGGTTAAGGCGTGGGCAGCGTTCCAGGCGGGATTGGTATTGATCAGCCGCACTACGGTTTGCACAATCTCGGGGTTGCGGCCCACTACAAGGATCTGTATTTTATCCATGATACAAAGATAGTTGGCTTTTTTAGTTTGCAGTTGGTCAGGGTGTTATTTAACCTGGCGGTGACAGAGAGGCATTTGGAGGCAATTAATATTGGGACTTGCAAAATCTAAACCAGCAGCATGCGATGACAGTCAGCATAAATTTTTTGTTTTAAGGTCAGCAGAATAGCTTCGGGTGAAATCAGGCGGGGCCGGTGATTAGTAAAGTGGAGAATAGTGATTGGTTGTTTGCCCCTCGGCGGGGCCTCGTATCTCATTAGCCGCTATCTACCTAAAGCTACCAATTTAACCCGCGCCATAAACCCTATAATAACTATATTAGCCTCAAATCAAACCAGGTGAGAAAATCACGTTTGGAAGCGTTCAGCGATGGAGTAATAGCCATCATCATCACTATTATGGTGCTGGAGTTAAAAGTTCCGCACGGCAATAGTATGGATGATCTGTTGCCGGTGCTGCCCGTATTGCTGGGTTATGTGCTCAGTTTTGCATATGTGGGTATCTACTGGAACAACCATCACCATATGCTTTATCTGGTGGATACCATTACCGGTTCGGCGTTATGGGCCAACCTCAATTTGCTTTTCTGGCTGTCGCTGGTGCCTTTTGTGACCGAGTGGATGGGCGAGACGCATTTTTCAAACATACCCGTAGCCGCATATGGCTTTGTGCTCATTATGAATGCCTTTGCCTATAGCTTGCTTTCGCAAGTACTCATCAGGCACTCGGGCGGCAAAAGTTCGACACTGGCCCAGGCCGTGGGCCGCGGCTGGAAAGGCAAAGTGTCCATCGCCATTTATGCCACGGCCATAGCCTTATCTTTCGTTAACTCGTATATTGCCTTTGGGCTGTACATCGTAGTAGCGATCATCTGGTTCATTCCCGATCCGCGGATTGAGCGGACAGTAGTCTCCCATAAGGAATAGGCAGGTTTTATTCTCATCCGCTCTTAGCTTCGCTTGAATACATTCCCTTTTTTTAGCATTAATTAATTTTTAAGCAAAAATATTCAGATATAGAATAATATAGGTAACGGGATACCGTTACTTCATTGACAAATGTGGAAAATAATTAAAATAATTTCTGGTATTTTAAGCATTTCCTCTTAACAATTTACAATGATATGACGTACAAGTTAATGTTAACAAGGGCTTTTTTAAGGATTTCTTAATGAAGATTTTATAATATGAACACAGTAAACTGCTACAATTGTACAACAAAGTTTAACCCCGAACTTTAAAATGCGACTAATAATTTTTAACGTTAAACATCTAAAAACGTTTCTCCTTATTTCCCTGATCTTTTCGCAGTTTTACTGTTACTCGCAGTCGAGCCCTTTACCCAACGGTTTTGCGCATAATGATTATCGGCACAAACATCCCCTTCATGATGCGCTCGACAATGGTTTTACCAATATTGAAGCGGATTTATTTTTAAAGAATGACCGATTAATTGTTGCGCATGTATTCCCCTATTTTAAGCGGAACAGAACCTTGGAGAAGCTTTA
>JAQBOV010000031.1 GCA_028287895.1 Mucilaginibacter sp.
ATAAATTCAAGCCGGACTTTGTCCATGCTTGCTTTTATTAGTTTATTATCCTGGGCGGTGGCAATGTGCAGTATGAAAAGGCAAAATAAAAACGTATAAATTTTTTTCATTAGAATATCCGGCTTAAAGATGATGGGGGTTCATCAATGATTTAAGTTTCAAAGTAACTCGTTTGTTATAATTTTGATTTTAAAATTAAAAAAGTGTAAAGCCATCTCACCTGCTTTACACTTAATTAATCAACTGTATACTAATAATTCGGGTTTTGTTTGATCTTACTATTGGTGTTGACCTCACTTAACGGGATAGGCCATACATATGATTTGGCCGGATCAAATGTAGTGGAGAATGGTTGTGTGGTATTCAGGGCCGTTCCAAAAAACGTAGCCTCTGAAGCCCCGATTTTCCACCTGCACACATCAAACCACCATGAACCTTCATTGAACAACTCTGCCCAGCGTTCATAATATAAAGGGTTGTTACCCAATACAGGATCTGAAGCATTTGCGGCGCTTGTTTGATCGGTAACAGATTTATAATCAATTGCAGATGCGGCGTTAATTGGTAAACCATAGGCTCTGCGTTTGACTTTATTCAAGTATTCCAAACCGGTAGCGTTATCGCCCGAATTTATAGAGGCCTCTGCATATAATAAATAAACATCTGCTAAACGTAACAGATAATAATCCCACTTATCAGAATTGATGGTATTTTCATTATAGTCGATCGGTGCATATTTTCTCATGCTGAATCCATAATGATTTTGTTGAAAGGCATACACATCAGGTTTAGAAACAAGCGCCCAGTTGGTACCGTCGAACTTAACTGAATCGATCCATGGCTGCAGGGTGTTTACCCATAAGCGCGGGTCAGCAGTTTGATTTGTTCTTACTGCTAATGCACTTGCTTTATAGACAGGGTCCTGAATAACTTTAGGGTTCAGGAATGATGGATTTGATCCGGTATATTTAGGATTAGGAACTAAATTATAAGCGCTGCCAATTGAATAACCGAAGCGAACCACGTTTTGATCGTGGACAAACTCATTAGGATATCCCAATGCCTGTGTAGTACCCTCAGTTCCATCAAAAGGGACAGTTCCGCTATACCCGCCGAATGTTCTCGGTGCCCAGATAAGGCCATTAATCGTGGATGAATTCGCTGCACCGCTGTATATACCATAACCGCCATTTGAATTCTGGTCAATATACAACTCAAGCAATGACTCGCTGTTGAATTTATTGCTACCGTTAAATGCGTCATGATAGACATTATAAGGCATCAGCGACTTTCCGCTATTGGTAATTACATCCAATAATGTGGTTTTTGCATCGGCCCAATCCTGGGTATAAACATAAGCCTTACCTAATAAGCCTTTTGCTGACCATTCAGTAGCACGAGCAGCATCCGAGGCCGGCCAGACTTTTCCCTTAAGCAATGTTGCAGCCTGTTTAAAGTCGCTGATGACCAAAGCCCACGTATCCTTTACCGAGCTGCGCGCTACCTGTGTTCCGGCAAGGTTCGCAGGAACTTCCGTATATAGCGGGACGCCCATTTTATCGCCATTGACGCCGCCGGCAGCCATGTAAGATTCGCCAAAAAGGCATTCCAGTTGCATATAATACCACCCACGAAGACAGTGTGCCTGTCCCAAAATCAGGTTGATGGCATTTTTATCGGCAGATGGATCTGTTTTCAGTAAAGTACCGGCTGCATAAATAGTCACGTTACAGTCCTTTATACCTACGTATAATGCCTGCCATGTTTCTGAAGGATATTGATTACCAACCGACAGATTATTGGCTGCCATTTCATTCCATCCGGTGTCGCCGTTGTACTCAGAATTAACCGTATGCATTGAATTTGACAATGCTTTAGGCAAATAATGAAACCCGAAGATGCCCTGATCGCGCAAGTTGGCATAAGCTGATACCAATACGCTTTGCAGGTCGCTGACAGTTTTTGGATAAGTACTACTGCTGTACTGATTTGGAGGCCCTACGTTGATGGGAGCCTTTTTACATCCCGCCACTAAAACAAGGGCGAGCGCTGCTATATATATTTTCTTTGACATTTTGATAATCATTTAAGGTTATTATTGGAAATTAACATCTAGACCAACAGAGTAAATCCTCGCCTGCGGGTAGTTTGTAACCGCATCAACTCCTTGGGTAGTAACATTAATGGATCCACCAGAAGTAAATGCACTGCCTAATTCAGGATCAAGTCCTTTATACTTTGTAATGGTGAACACATTATTTGCCATCACAAATAATCTGGCGCTTTTAACACTCATGCGCTGTAAAAAGCCACCTTGAAAAGTAAAGCCTAGCTGTAAGTTTTTAAGTTTCAGGTATGCCCCGTTTTCAACAAAATAACTGTTTACTGATGAATAATTCTGGTTTGGGTCCGTTACAAATCCGCCGCTGGTGGGTACGCCGAGCCTCGGTTGCGATGTAAGGCCATTTGAACCCAGGAATGAATCGTTGAAAACCTGGCTGGTGGTATTACCATCTGCAAATAATGATTGCTCATATGCCTTTACGCCATTAAATAGTTGAACACCGGTCACCCCGTGAAATAATGCAGCCAGGTCAAAGCCTCCATAATTAAGATGGAGCGTGAAACCATAGGTCATTTTAGGATTAGGGTTACCAATTACCTGCCTGTCGTGAGCATCAATCTTCCCGTTGCCGTCTAAGTCCTGATACTGGAGGTCACCAGCATGGGCGACATTTCCGTTAACCGTTTGTTTGGCTGCATCAGCATCTGTTGTGAATATACCGGTCGCTTTATACCCATAGAATGAACCAAAAGGAAGTCCCACTTTTGTAATGGTCAATTGCTGGTTTGGCATTTTATTGAAAGCCACGTCACCTGCACCTGTGGCATTATTATAATTGTAATAATTATAGCCACCGTATACCGCATCGGTAGCGGCACCACTTAACTTAGTTACCCTATTTCTGTTAAAGGATGCATTTGCACTGATGTCGAAACCCAGTTTACCTATCTTATTGCGATAGCCCAGCATCAAGTCCACCCCCTTGTTTTCAACATCGCCAATATTGGTGATATAAGGCGCTGTAAAACCCGAGCTCTGGGCCAATGTGAGCGCATAGATCAGATCAGAGGTCTTTTTATTATACCATTCTGCTGTAAAATAAAGACTGCCATGTAAAGCCTCACCGTCAATACCTATATTGGTCTCCGTTATTGTTTCCCAATGTAAATCGGGATTAGGTATTCCATTTAAAGTATTGGCTATCTGAGTTGGCTGACCCGCATTAAACATTTGCCCCCCGCCTGCGATACCTGTTGTAAGATTGTTCTGAAGGTAACTGGATGTGAAAAAATATGCCGGGAAACCATTGCTGTTACCCAATTGACCATAGCTGCCGCGGAATTTCAGGTTATTGAAGATCGGCAACAGGCTTTTGAAAAATGGCTCTTCGCTAATGGCCCAGCCCGCAGATACCGCCGGGAATATACCTTTGGCTTTGTTAGGACCAAACTGGGTATAGTTAGCATCCTGCCTGATTGAGCCAGAGATAAAATAACGCTCGGCAAAATTATAATTCAAACGTGCAAACTCCGATTTTATCAGACTTTGTGGATCATATGAACCTGCAAGTGACAGAGACGAAGCTGAAGTCTGAACATAAGAATACCCATTAATGCCCACCTGGCTTTCGCTTGAATAGATATTGTTTGTTCTACCCGAAATCTGCTCATAACCTACCAAAGCGCTGATATTGTGTCTATTAAAACTTTGGTTAAAGGATAGCACATAGTTGCTGGTTAACTGCTTACTCTCCGCATAGTATTTAGAAAGCGAGTTTACATTTGAGGAAACTGGTCCGAAATTATAGGTATTCTGGAAGTAATCTTGTGTTTCCAAATAATAACTATAGCCAAAGGTTGATTTGAAGTTGAGGTGGAAGGGAAGCTTTATATCAACATAACCATTAGCCTGAAAATTGTTCTTCGTGTTTTGTGCGCTTGCAGCATTAACTGCCCCCAATGGATTTGGTCCCTGGAACGACAGGCCGTTGTATCCTGCCGGTTCAGTGCCATAGCTGCCATCTTTGTTGTATACAGGGATGATAGGCTGTGTTCGGAAGGGTGCGTTTTGTACAAATGCCTGCGCGCCCATAAGTGGTGAAGTTATCCGTTGAGAACCACTCACCTGCTCGCCTATGGTAATATATTTGCTCAGCTTGTAATCTGTATTGATACGCGCACCGCCGATATTTGAATAGTTTTTAATAAAGATACCGGTTTGCTGATTATAAAAGCCGGATGCAAGGTAATTCACATGATCGGATGCTCCGGCAATTGACAGATTATAGTTCTGTTCCGTACCATTACGGTATAATTCATTGACCCAGTCTGTATTTGCCAGGGTATCGGTCTTAGTAGCGCCTGCAAAGAATTTCGGATTAACAATATTCTGTAATTTTATATAGTTATCCCTGTCAAGCAAGTGAACCAATTCCGGTTTGGTAATACCGTATCTTGCGCTGAAGCTGATTGTGGGCTGTGCTGTTGAACCCTTTTTAGTGGTCACCAATATAACACCGCCGGCGGCAGCAGAGCCGTAAATGGCCGCAGAAGCTGCATCCTTGGCAACATCAATTGATTTAACATCCTGCGGGTTGATATTGTTCAGGTCTGACTGCCGGATACCATCAACAATGTATAATGGATTTGGCTGATAAAAAGAGGCCACGCCCCTGATGATGATTTGCGGAACAGCATCTGGCGCGCCAGAGGTAGTTATGTTTACACCCGCAACCCTTCCCTGTAGTCCTTCAAGGGGATTAGTGATCGGTTGATCTTTAAATACATCGCCCTTTACGGATGAAATGGCTCCGGTAAGATCTTTTCTTTTCTGTGTACCGTAACCAATCACTACCACTTCATTCAGGGCCTGTGCCTCTTCTGTTAAAGAAATGTCGAGAGATGTCCGGTTATTTATTTTTACTTCTCGTCTGATAAATCCTACCATGGAAAATACCAGCACATCGTTGCCGCTTGCCCCAATGGTATATTTACCATTGACATCCGTATTAGCGCCTTTGGTGGTTCCCCGGATAACTACAGTCGCACCCTGAAGTGCGTTCCCTTTTTCATCGGTAACTTTACCGGTTACTGACACATTCTGCGCCATCGCCCAGGATGATATCAGCAAAAACAAAGGATAAACGAATAATTTTAGTAATCGTCTTTTAAACATAATGTTTAGATTTTAGGTTATTGATTGATTAATTGGTTGTTGTTCGGTAAAACTTTATAGCTGCCGTTACCCTGATAGTAAATGCATATTGAAATGCTTTTTGCGGGTCATGCTACTGTACAATAAACGATGCACAGGAAAGCATGCAGACAGCGGAAAATACCCCTGGAATGGCTTCATAAAAAAATTAAGAATTTAGAAATAATTGGTTTGTAATGCCGGTAAGTCCTGAACGACTTTCAGAGATTTACAACAGCATATCAAAATGACGGGATAAAATCAAGGGCAACAATTTTCCCAGAGAAAATATAAATCAACCGAACAGGTATTTTATTGTAAGCTATTGATTATAAACAACTTATAAAATAGCGTATGCGGATAAAATATAAACGATGTATAACAGGAATCTAACGTTAAGCTTTATTCAGAAGGCTTTAATAGCCATGATAGCATGTTCAAATTCCTCGTTTGAGACCGTTGATTTGCCTTTGATGCGGGCTTTATAATTATAAATGGTATTTACAGAGTACTCTAATATATTGGCAATCTTCTCGGTATCATGAATACCGAGTCTGATCAGGGCAAATATACGCAAGTCAGTGTTGAGCAATTGATTGGGTAAAAGTTTTACCCGGTGCTCCTCATCAAACAATGCATTGTAGTTACAAAGGAAATTAGGGAATATCTTCAGAAATGCTTTATCAAAATTGATAAAAAGCTCTTCACGTTCTTTCGTGAGGTTAATGTTATTAACTACAATGCGAATATCATCAAACCTTTTGGTGGTAAGCTTATTATCAACCGAGCGTTTAAACTTTTCAAGTTTATTAATATACTCGGATATGAGATTAAAGTAATAGCCGATATACTCTTCCTTTATTTGATCGGCCTCATTCAATTTACCAATAGTTTCCTGCAGGTTGTGATTGACCTGCTGGATGATCTTATCTGCTATTCTTAGTTTTCTGAGCTGCTTATAAATTATTATGGCAAATACCACAACAACAAAAGATAGTACCGTAAGTGATGAGGCATACAAAAACAAGACCCTGCGCTGCCCTTCGACTGAATTAATTCGTTCGCTTGCGATAACCGGTAAGATGGCACTAACCTGTATTTTCCTTTGCCTGGCCCCATAATATATGGCATCCTCCATCGATTGTTTTATGAAAACATAAGCATTCCGGGCATCGCCCTGTTTATTTAGCAACTGCGCCAGATTAAGCATTGCAGCGGCTTCTTTGGTGGATGCCTTTATATCAGCGATTGCTGCCAGCATCAGCAGGTTGATAGCGCTATCGGGCTTGTTTGTCCGGATATAAATATCGCTTAATGTAGATGCAGCTACTGCAAATTGGTGATTGCTTAAATGGTATCGCCCGACAAGCGTCTGCAGATTAGTGATCGCCTTGTCAGTATTTCCCCTTTTAAGGTATTTTAATCCATCATAATAAATATACTCGAATGAATTTGCTTTACATAGCGTCATTCCCGAGTCGATATATTTGTCGGCACGGCCATTGTAGATTGGCGTGTAATAATCTTCCTTATCGAAATCGGCGAGGTCATAATAGGTACGGGCGGTAAGAAAATAATACTCTTTCTTTTCCGAATCGGCCAGCAGTTTCACATTAACCGTACGCAATGAGTCAAACGTCTCCTTGAACATTCCGGACGAAAGCAAAATAAAACCCAATTTAATCTTTCCATAAGCAATTTTGGCAGGGTCCTTCAGGAGGCGCCCTACCTGTTGGAGTTTTTGGGTATAGCTGAATGCCTCTGCGTAATTGAATGATTTATATTCATTATATAACTCCAAATAAATACCATACCGCTTATTCAGATTGGGGCTGTCATCATCATTGAGCTGCTTTTTTAAATTATTTATCCGCCTTAGCTTCTCTTGGTCATAATCCTTTTTTTTATCAAGAATGGTATTGAGTTTATTTAGCAAACTATCATAACCCTGGTTGGCGAAGACCGGTTGAAATAAAAATAGAACTGCAAATGAAACTAATAACTTTTTCATCTTAGGGCATTGGGTTAAAAGCTCCCATCCTGCCTGTTATTTGATTATTCAGGGAACATAGTTTAGGATGAGGCCGTGATAAAAATAGGAAAAATCTGTCTACCAAGCGATTAAATTTTTAACGAAACAGAGGTATATAATAATGTCGGTAATCAGCTCAGAGCAGCAGATTGCCATGACCGGTGTTATGATGGCAAATTATGTACCTGATGTACCTATCCACCCCGGGGGCATTTGTACCGACCAAGTAAGTGCATAAGAAATCGAAAGGCGTAAAAAGTTTGTCGATCGGTAAAAAGAATTAAGATACAGAGGAAACAATTTAATCATTACATCCCGGTGATCTTATTAATTGTGTTTGTTTCTGGTCACTGATATCAACTCATATTTTATTGAATACGGAAATCCGGACGAACGCACAAAGCGGGTCGTTATACGGGATACCGGTGCTAAATCACGTCCGTAACCATGGTTTAGTCATCGCAAAAAAAACGGCCTTTCTATCACTAGAAGGGCCATTTAACCGACTTGCATGCGGTAATTTAATCCTGCAGAAATTATTTTTTAGCCACCACTTTTACAATCCGGTATATAAATGACATTGGAGGATTTACGGAAATTTTTTGCAATGAATCAAGGCCTGAAACAGGGAATTTGGTATCGGTGCTCCATTTTTCCAACAGGGCTGACTGTAAAGACGGATAAATGTCGTAAGACAAGCAATTGAACTTCATCGCACCGCCATTAGGAGATAATACAAGGGCATTACCCCAGGCTTTCTGCACGGTTTGATTTTTATCCATGGCTGCTTTGATAAATGGCGCCCAATTATTATTCTCTATGGCGTTGAAAGATCTGGGATCTGTTGAATTATGATAGTTCATTTTGATAAATTTAAAATCTTTATCCCCATTGACGTTGGCCACCTGTTGCCATCCATTATCTTGAACGAAGTATTCAGCGGTCACTGTACTGATGGCATAGGTTTCCATCTTTGAGACAGGAATGTTGGGGAATACCTTTGCCGCGTTAAAAACATCACTTAAGTCTGCATCTATGTCCGGAAAGGTATTAACAAATAAAACGTTAGGTGAGTTTGGCTCATCCAGGCCACCTACTTTTGCCAGAACGGCCCAAAAGGTCATTTTCCCGCCATCTACGGCTTTTTGAGCGACTTTGCTCCAATAGGTGGTTTCTCGCTTAAGAAATTCGTCCATTTTATCCGGATCGACGCGTCTGTACTGATAAACCGTGATACCTTGTGCATGCAACGCAGTGCTACAATTAAGTACAAGTCCGATAAAAAACAGGATGAATGGCACTGCTGCGGAAAGAATTTTCTTTTTCATTTTTTTGGGTTTTAATGGTGAATAGAAGTGTAAGGTGATCAATATGTCAGTTCGGTTTATAAGCGCACCCCGTAGTAATCATTAATTATAGACTGCCGTAAACTTATTCGGAGAACGATTTTTTCGTTAATAGCGAAGGTTTTCAAACGTCAAACGCTATTAAATTTTTAAACTATTCGTTTGTGCGTGTTATTTTGTTGGTACTATCTTGCAGGAGCGTATCGGCTGCCCAATTATCTTCTGATTATGAGTGCGTTGCGAATTATATTTGAAGCTAAATAAATAATATTAATAAACAAAATAATAATAGTAGAAATATGTATTATTGTTTTTGGATCAGAAGCAGCGGCGTAAATGGCTATCGTTTTTTTAACAAAAAGCGGCACCCTGCCAAAAACCGGTGGTGACAACACCAACAAAGCGCGGAACACTTCAGGCGGTTTAACTAAATTTATATAAAAGATTAAAGATTTACATTAAATTAATGCAAGATGTATAAAGCGTTGTATTTGAGTCCAATGATTCCATCTTATAACGTGAATGAAACGAAGCGCTTTTTTGTGGAGTTATTTGGTTTTGAAGTGGCCAGGGACGGCGATTATGTCATCATCTATAAAGACAATCATCTTATCCATATTTTGCGTGCAGGCGATATCGGCGAAATGGAATTTTACCTGGAAGTTGATGACATCGGCAGCTTATGGGATGCCATTAAAGATAACCTGGCAGGCCTTAAAGTAAAACCACCATTTGACCGGGATTATGGAATGCGTGAATTTCATGTTATTGTCCCGCATACTAAAACCTTAATGTTTGTGGGTCAATCCTTAGCGCAGCGTCAGTAATGAACACAAATCGCCTGCAATTTGTGTTTAAGGTAAATTTGCTGATGGAAGAGGTTAACTGATTTGGGCAGGCTGGTTTTTTCTTCCCGCTACAGTTTGTCTGCTGCTTGTGAAAAGGCATCCCGCTTGCTGTGGTAAAAAAGCACACCGGCTTGCTATAAAATAATCCGGGGCCGGCTCACATAGTTGGTAACATTCGACGCTTTTATTCAAGCCTTCATGCAGCATAGTTGAAAGATTGAGGCTTTTTGCGTTTAGTATATTTTGCAGGTTAATGGTGCGGCCATAAGCGGGTGCATGCTGAGTATTTTGAGGCAAAAAATGTTGTTTTCCTTAAAACGCTTCATTCAAATTCAGGAAAAATCCTTTGTTGCCATATTTACCAAAGGCGTAATCCAGGGCCAGGTTGGTGCGGGTAACCTTGTTGAACAGCACGCGTAAACCGGCGCCATAGCCCGGCTGAAATACCTGGAATAGTTTGGTGCCATGTTCATCGTTGGCGGTTTGCATACTTACGAAAGTAACACCGCTTATAAAATTATTTCTTAATATCGGGAAGCGGAATTCAGCTTCTGTATCGTTGAATTTTGTCCCTTTAAAATATTGAGCCGTATAACCCCTGCCGCTTCTAAAGGCTCCATCCCGCGCTGTACCCGGCAATTCAAGATAAGGTACCGCGCCGCTTAGCAGGTACGAACCCCAATTCCATAATGCAAGCACCGTTTCGGGGTGTATGGCTGATAAACTAAAGTATTTCCTGAAGTCAGTGGTAAATTGTACTGAATTTTTTGTGCTTCCTATCCATGTTTGATTGACCCGGAAGCCTCCGTCAAAATAAATGCCTTTGTAGGCGCGGTTTGGATTATCGCGTGTGGTATATTCTGCACTAAAGAGAAAGCCGTTTGCTGAGTAATGATCCCCGGGAAATCCATGGCGGGTGTCATAAACGGCCGAGGGCGTCGCATTGTTGACTGTATCACTGTTTGTAATTTTCCGCCGGATTTCAAATGACAATCCGGCCCCGATAAAAAGATCTTTTTCTACCTGCTTATAAACCTTTTCCCTGATGTTGAAATAGTAAGAATGAATTGGGTAAACTTTGTGCGCAGGATCTGCCAATACCTGCTCCGCATCGCTTCCACCCTTCACATCCCGGCCTATTCCTAAGCCAAAATCGGGGGTTACCGTTTTTGCCGCTACCAGGTTTCCCTGGAAATTCCACTTATTGCCGGGAGTAAATACATTGTGATTGATGTAAAAATAAATGATCCCTTTGCTGGTAATAGAAGCTGATGTAGCCGCAATTGAAAGAAAGGTATTAGGATCATTACCCAATTTTTTTCCCGCCACAGCCTTAATTCCCAACTGAGCGCCTATGGTGGGATTGGCAGCAACGTTAGGTACAACCGTGATACCTGACCCTTTATGAAATGTATCTGCCTTTTTTTTAGGATGGAGAATGTTCCGGGTCAGATCACCAAAATCATATTGCCTGTTGATGTTATCTGCCGGCTTTTTATTTTTTAAAGTTTTAGTACGTAAAGTATCCTTTTTGAGGGAGTCAACCGGAAGATTTACCTGGCTGTAAGCAAGTCCTTGTATGCTGATAAACGAGAATAATAATAGCAATTTCGATAAAGAAAGCTTTTTATAGGCCGCGCTGCACTGCGCTATCAAGCTGTAAATTTCCAAATTCAAATAATTAATATTAGCTAACTACTTTTTAAACCAATGCATCGGTCAAATGTTTATTCTGGTTTATTATGCCGGGTATCGTCTTATGAACCCGTAATTACCCTGCCGGTTCAGCTCGGACGCCTGAATGGGCGCAGGGTTTTGCTCCTGTTTATCAGTCGATTCTCTTTTTCCTGAGCTTGATACTAAAGGGATCAAAAGGCTTCGCCGAGGTTTAATATGAGTGCACGGTAACCTTTACTAAAACCATAATCAATGCCAATATTGGTATTGGATCCCTTGTTAAATTTAATTCTCAGTCCTGTGCCTGCTGCAGGGTGCCAGGATTTAAATAAGGTGCCGGACCCGCTTACTGTATTTACATCTGTAAATACCACAAAGCCGAGCAGGCCGTTAGCCGTAATATCGCGGCGGTACTCGCTTTCAAAATAAAATAATGTTTTACCCCGGTACCGATTTTGATCGATACCTTCACCCGAACGATTGTTTGGGTCCCAGCCGATACTCGGCAGGTCAAAATAGGGCGCCTTATCAAATGCCGTCCAGAAGTAAGACCAGAAAGCTAATGTATTTTGTTGGTTAGGCCTGGCTGGATTTAAAGCAAGATACTTTCGGACATCTACATACAAGGAAGTCCAATTTTTGTTACTTCCCAGGAAGACCGGGTTGACACGGTATACGACGTTAGCGTAGGCACCGGGTAGTGGATTAATCGAGTTATTCCGGGTATCATACAATAGGTTGAGACTTATCCCGGAGGAAACCGAACTGCCATTGGTGCCATATAGATAGCCGGTGAACTGTTTCAGATCTATATTCGGATCATCGCTTTTAATACTGGAGTGATAATCCAGGTTATAGCCAAAGCCCGCAAAAAAGTAGGGGGTAATTTGTTTGAGCGCATTCTGGTAAAAGCGGATATAGTTATTATCAGCCAAAACTTTATGATTATAGTTTGCGCTGCTGCCCAGGCCCCAGGTAAACTGCGGATAGACTAAAAAACGAATATCACCTTGAAGATTCCAGGTATTATCCTTCAACCAGACGCTGGAACGCAGAGGCAAGCCAAAACGGCTCTTCAGATTCCAGTAGGGTGCAAAGGTAACACTGGAAAGATTGGTGGTGCTTTGCGGACCCAGGTAAATGCCTGCCGTTGTACTGGTAATTAAAGCACGGCCTGTACCGCCCGGCACAGCCCCGGAAATAGGAAGAATGGAAAAATAAATCCTCTTTTTACCTTGCTCCCCGACTTTATGGGGGTTGATATGAAACCACTCTTTTGCCAGGTCGATCAGGTCGGTTTGCCGGGCTGTATCCTTTACCACGTTCTTTTGCGGGATCATGTTCGAGGCGTCTTGGGCAAATAAGGCGGCAGGCATCAGGCAACATAAAAAAAATAAAATTTTTAGCATAGTAAATGCAGGATGATGTGGCTTACTCTTTATTCCTCTTCATGCCAGGTTTTCTACGAGATGGAAAAGTATAGTATAGAACCAATAAAACGTTAAGAGGTTTCACCTATAAAAAACAAAACCCGGTCCGTTTCTTAATAATCAAGAGTGATAGCTGCAATTGGCAAGGAATTAGCAATGCTTGCTTGCCTTAAGGTTATCAGCGGAAAGATGTACCCCGGCATAGATATGTGCTTGAATTTCCAGCATTTAATTATTTTTTAGTTAAATTTTATTTAACTTTGGCATTAAGGTTAAAGTAATAATAAATTCACATCGCATATGCAATTTATGGATGCTCTAAATGTTGGTTCCATCTATCAGAATGTAGCATTTTACTGCGTGATCATGGTTTTACCGTGTCTGAATTTTAATCTAATACAAAGTAAAAATTCTCAAAGGGTAACCAGTTGATTATTTCCAATCCTACTGAAAGCGATAAAGCTATAGTTGCTAACTATAAGTTAAATACAAAAAAGAAGCTGTTCTTGTAGATAGCTTTTTTTTTTGAATAAAACTTACATATTTTATAACCTGCAGGCAGGATTAAACGTTTAAAAACTTTTACATTTCCATGTTTATTATCATATAAACCTTATATAGTACAACAAACAAGGAATTACTTATAACAATATTTGAAATTATTTGATCAAACACTAACTCATCCAATCAAAATGGCACAACTCAAGTACTTGCCTGCAGTAGTGCATGATATTTTCCCCCGGCAGTAACAGGTAGAGATGGAAGCAAAAGATAATCAAAACGCATTACTTAAAGAGTTAGAGGAACGAAATGCTTTTATTGAAACCGTCCAGCGCGTGAAAGCGAATCACGAGGCGTTGATTAACGGTTCCGAAGAAATGATCTGGTCGGTTGATAAAGATCTTTGCATCATTACAGCCAATAAATCTTTTCAGGAAGGAATAAAAATAATTACCGGGAAGTATTTACAGGAAGGTGACACTATACTGATTAAAGAATATGGCCAGGAAATAAACAGCAAATGGAAAGAATATTATAGTACGGCTCTAAAAGGGGAAAGGTATACTATAAAAGAACCAATATTTAATCCATTAAAACAGTGCATGGAATACTGGCAAGTAACATTTAACCCGATGTATAATGCCGAAGATGAACTTTTTGGCGTAGCATGCTACGCTAAAGATGTTACCGAAGACACAATCAACCTGTTGGCCCTGGAGAATGCCAAAGCAGAACTCGAAAAAATCATGGATTCTTCAATGGACATGATTTGCTGCGTTGATGAGAACGGTTATTTTCTAAAGGTTAGTGCTGCATCCCAAGCTATTTTGGGATACAGGCCTGATGAACTTATCGGCCAACTTATGACTGATTTCATCTATGCTGAAGATTTGGAAAGAACCGTGCAATTGGCCGCCCAGATTATGGCTGGTCATAACATGACCAACGTTGAAAACCGCTATATACATAAGAATGGCTCATTGGTTCCTTTGTTTTGGTCTGCCAGGTGGGATCCAAAGGATAAAATCAGATATGGGATAGCCCGCGACGCGACAGAAAAGAAAAAAAATGAAGCGGCATTGATTGCATCAGAAAAAATATACCGGTACCTGTTTGACAATAACCCGTTGCCAATCGCCATCTGGGATTTTGCCACACAGCTGATTATTGACTGCAATGAAGCGGCGTGTGAAAAATATGGGTATACACATGAAGAATTTCTGAAGCTAACCATACAAGAGTTGCGGCCGGCGGATGACGTGTCGCTTATTCAGGATGCGGTAAAATCGGAAGAATCATATGGCGACCTTCATAAGAAAAATTGGCGGCATAAGAAGAAAAACGGAGAAATAATGTATGTCGATGTTACGGGTCATTTGATGGATTATTATGGTAAAAAGGTTTCATTGGTATTGTTGAATGATGTTACTGAAAGCCGTTATTATCATGAACTCGATAGATTAGAAAAAAATGTCCTCGAGATGAATGCCAGGAATGATAAAAGTCTGAGTGAGCTTATTGACATCTACTTATCAGGGATCGAATCTCTTCATCCCGGCATGGTATGCTCTCTGCTGGAAAAAAGAGGTAATAGATTATTTAACCTGGCCTCACCAAGTTTGCCGAAGCCTTTTTTGAACGACATTGAAGGGGGTATTGAAATTGGCAACAATATGGGTTCCTGTGGCACGGCTGCGTTTTTAAAGGAAAAAGTAATTGTGCCTGATATTTCAAATGATATACGATGGTCGTCACCCTGTAAAGAAATTGTCGGACAATACCAGTTTAAAACATGCTGGTCTTACCCGATTCTGGATGGAAACGGCCAGGTCATGGCGACGTTTTCAATTTATTACAGGAAAGTAAGCGTTCCGACAGAATCCGAAGAAAACACGTTACGAAGAGCCGGGCACCTTTTGCAGGTAATTTTGGAAAGCTGTCAGGGGGGAAAGGCTTTAAAAATAAGCAATGAAAGATTTGAATATGCTTCCGAGGCCACCTCTGATATAATCTGGGACTGGAATCTGGCAACCAATGAGGTTTATTATTCCAGCAACATTCAAAAATTATTCGGCCATAATAAATACGGCATTAATACGGATAACTTGCCGTTTTATTATGAGCATGTGCACCCCGATGACAGGGAGCGGGTGGTGCTTTACCCTGACCAGGTTATGTATGGAACGATGCAAAATTGGACACAGGAATATCGGTTTAAAAAGGCTAATGGTGAATATGCATATGTGCTGGATAAAGGGATTGTAATACGGGATGAACAAGGTGCGGGGGTGCGTATGATAGGAGCAATTCAGGATATCACCATACTGAAGCAGCAAAATGAGCGGCTTACTGAAATCGCATTAATCAATGCCCACGAAATCAGGCGTCCGGTTGCCACCATTTTAGGATTGCTGTCATTGTTTAAAGAAGCAATTGAGAGCGAATCTAACCGGGAATTGGTAAAACATCTCGAATCCGTCACGCAGGAGTTAGATACAGTTATCAGGCGTATCATTGACAAAACCGTTGCTTAAAAAGTTTATGCTATTTTCTGAAATATTCCCTGGTAAATAATGGCCGCACCCAATGGAAGAAAGCAATCAAGAAAAGGCTGGAATTTCAAGGGTATTCCCATTATTGCTGCGCGCTGCAGGCGATAACGGTTTTGAAACCAGCAGCTTCTTTTAGCGGCTCAGCTTAAAGAAACGGACGATCACTACGATCAATTCCGCCCAAAGATTACTTTAATGGAAAAAAGTGGTTAAATCGCTAAACATTATTACAACCAGGTTGTTATCAAATAATTTGCCGATACTTGCTTGTCTTTTTGACGGGTTTTTAATACATATTTAATTCATGTTGCGTTAATATACCATGATCCAACCCCAGCAAAAATCACCGGAGGCACAAATAGAATTTAAACAAAGGTTTGCAGAAATTGTCAAAGATAACCCCGTCCTTAAAGATAATTACTCTATTTTTTTTGAAGAGACTTCCTCTTCAGTTACCCACTTTTATATAACTGATAAGCAGGGCAGGAATTTAGAAGTTATCAAATTAATGTCAAAGCTTGAATACGGCGGGTATGTAAATTTGGTGAATAGTTGGAAGGCATTAACTTTGCCCGCTATTGTTTAGTCAGCATGCGTTAAATTAATCGGTCATTGCGGGCGTACGCGTTGGTAAGGTTCCGGCAAAGCAGGTCGCCGATGTGCGCAAATCACGGCATAGACAAAAAAATCACTTTACATTATGACCACATTACTTTGAGTATCTTTGCAACAATTCATGAGACAACTTAAAATAACCCAATCCATAACCAATCGCGAATCACAATCGCTTGATAAATATTTAAGCGAGATCGCCAAAGTTGACCTGATCACCGCACAGGAAGAGGTGATCCTGGCCCAAAAGATACGTGAGGGCGATCAGGCCGCTTTAGAACGCTTAACAAAGACCAATCTTCGCTTTGTGGTATCGGTTGCCAAGCAATACCAAAACCAGGGGTTAACACTGGGCGATCTGATCAACGAGGGAAACCTGGGTTTGATCAAAGCTGCCAAGCGTTTTGATGAAACCAAAGGATTCAAATTTATTTCATATGCGGTGTGGTGGATACGACAATCTATCTTATCGGCAGTGGCAGACCAGTCCAGGATAGTGCGCCTGCCGCTTAACCAGGTAGGATCTTTAAGCAAGATCCGTAAATCGTCATCCAAATTGGAACAGCAATTTGAGCGGCCGCCTACACCGGAAGAGCTGGCTGATGATCTGGAAACTTCAGTTGAAAAAATCACCGATTCCTTAGCCAATGCAGGCCGGCACTTATCTTTTGACGCGCCCTTCGTCGTTGGGGAGGAAAATACGCTGCTGGATGTTATGCAAAGTACGGATGCAGGTACAGACAGCGTGCTGATCACCGATTCGCTGTCACAGGAGATCAAACGCTCACTGGGCATTTTAGCTGATCGTGAAAGACAGGTGATCGTACTGTTTTTTGGCCTGGATAGCGGTGCGCCTCATTCCCTGGAAGAGATCGGCGAAAAATTCAGCCTGACACGTGAACGGGTCAGGCAGATCAAAGACAAAGCACTGATGCGCCTGAGGCAGAATTCAAAGGCCCGGTTGCTGCAATCGTATTTGTAATCAGGCCTGTTACTTCGAATTTAATCCTCTACCGAGATACCCAAAAGTCTTTAGCGAAATCTAAGGACTTTTTTATTTTACAAATGTTGTTGTCATTCTGAGTTCCCGGTCCCCATAGGCCGCCGTTTGGAAACTCCGCGGGGCTATCCCGATGCCGGTTTTACCGGCTCAAGGCCGTGGCTTTTGATAACGGCCGGCACCTTTTGCCTATCCGGCCTTCCGCCTGCATCGACGAGCGCGGCAATGTCCCTGCTAACCCGGCCACTTGAAGGGTGCCGTCGGTATCATCACCATCCGGCAGGAAATTAAGCTGCAGGCTACCCGTGCGGATCCTTTCTTTAAATGAGGAAACCTATCGGTTAATTTTTATGATAAGTATAAATAAAAAAAAAGCGGTTATGGGCGATCAATATAAGTCGGGATATAGTAAACTTCTGCGGATACTTTCCGAAACGAAGCTTTAAAGACTTGAGGCTGTTTTTGTTTTTAGAGTGTGGCTGCAGATGCCAGTAACATCAGGACTCTGACCGTAGGCTAAAAGAATCGACGGATTACCTATAACGCTGTTCCTAACCGGGTGATACCTACTTTCTCGGGCGTTTCTTTTTCAAAATGCCGGAAGGCTTTTGTACTTTAACGTATTTCGGCACCGGGCTGGCCGGCTTATCTTCGGTAACCTTTACGGTAAGCATACGGTCACCCATCGGGCTATTATTCAAGGCCTCAACGGATCTGTTTACTTCTTCGGGATCGGCCATTTCTAAAAAAGCGTATCCCTTACAAATGCCGGTCTTTTTATCGCGAACGATCTTGATAGTGCTGACATGGCCATACGGGCCAAATAATTGCACAAGTTCAATTTCAGTAATATCCAAAGGAAAGCCACTGACGAATAATTTGAACATATTAATTAAGGGCTATTTACTATTTAATTACACTATAACAATTGAGCGTATAGTGTTCAGCAAATATAAGCCCAAATTATTGAATTTGGTTGCGTTTTTTAACAAACCGCCTGCCACCATTATTTGCTTTGCTCGCTTTCGTTTTTTTGCAGAACATAGAAATACACTTCCTTCCTGGTAGTAAACCCTAAATGCTCATACACTTCTATGGCCCGCTTATTATCATACCTGACATGCAAAAATGGTATGCCTGATGCTGCTTTGATCCGGTGTAATTGCTGAAGCAACAACTGACTGGCATACCCCTGGCCCGTATGATCCGGGTGTGTGCAAACGGCGCTGACCTCCGCATACTCAAAAACATGTAGGCGCTGACCTGTCATAGCAACCAATTTATCCCCTTCGAAAATACCATGATAATGCCCGAAATCGATTGTCCTTGTAGCAAAAGGCCCCGGGTTGGTTAATTTGGTCAGAGCCAGCATCTGGGGGATATGTTGATCTGTTAAAGGGATTATTTCCTGCCGCACTTCCGCTAATTCTGCCTCAGTTTGATAGACCATTTGTAAACCCCTTATGAATTGCAACACGTTCCACAAACCCGGTATTTCCATCTCCACGGGTGTAATGAACAGTATGGGCACGTTATGCGGAATTAGCTGATAAAGTACGGAGAAATTATCAGGGGAATTTTCTTTAAGCCCTGCAAAAGGCGAAACTTCCTTGTCGAAGTACTTAACCTGTTCGTTACCGTTAGAAAGATGCTTGTTGCCCGAGATCAAAGCATTCCAGGCCGGGTTATCCAATACGTGTTTCATCCACCGCAAACCTATAAAAAAGCTTTGAATTTGTCCGGCTCCTAGCCTGGTCTGAATTTAAGGTCGTGCTGATTATTGCCTCATTAAGGCTAATTATTTTCCACTAACGTAACCCCAAACTGACAACTTTCGTACAACTTGTTACATCAAAAACATAAAAATATGTTGTTAAGAATAAAGGAAGGGGAAGATGCCGCAGATCAGAGTAACAAAATGACAGTAGTTGATACTTTTCTGATATTGGCTATATATGGCATCAGTTTAAGCCTGTTTGTGATAGCATGTGTAGCGGTTTGCAGAATGTTTTAGGATTTCATACGGTGTATGCCAATCAATAATTAATGTAATTTTCTTCAAAAGTACCATCGGCGTACAGGTCGATCAGTCCGTATCCGGGTGCTGTTTCTCTTTTATTACCCTCCCACCAGGCACCACTTACGGCGCCGCCGCAGATATAAGTAAGCTTGTTATACACCACCTTATCCCATAAATGGATATGCCCGCTTAGACAAAGCCTGACATTGGAATGCCGGTTAAAAAGACTGATTATACCGCCGATATTTCTGATCGCTGCTCTTCTTTGCATTGTACCATGTTTGCTTGTGCTTTTATAGCGATGCAAAGTTATTGCAAACCCGCCACCGCGGGCCCTTAAATTAATAATTTAATGTTCAGGAAATATTAAATATATGATTTGAAAGGGAACTGGGACGGAACATCCGAATAGCGGTGAAAATTTACAACAATACCTTTAAAAAAATGTTGTTTACCTATATCCATATCCCTGTGAAGACCATTAGACGCTTTGCCCTGCTTTTTGTAATATTAGCCGGCTTGAATTCCTGTGTTGCCAGCCGGGGCGAGTGGGTATCGCATCATTATGAAAATGGCACTTCCAATAGAAATTGGGAACATACAGGATATGAATCAGTTCATTCCCGTCCTCCTATTGATTAAAATTGTAAATTTTAATCAGCGGCAAACAAGCATGAATTCCAGGATTTGGAAAAGCATTTTTTACCTGAAAAGCCAGATGTCAATTGACATAGCACCGCTTCCTTTTAAAATAATTACCAGCAGTATCGAAAGAAGCATTATGAAATATTCAATCCCTTCTCCCTTGTTTTTTCCAAGCCAGTTCATGGTCCAGCCATCTGGTGCATGAATAATCAGAGCACCTGCAAAGATGATGAAATTTCCACCGGCGGCAATCCTCCCAAAACATCCAAATATTAAGGCAACCGAACCAAAAGACTGCCCTATTATAATCAGCCAGGCAATCCATACAGGGATTTTTTTTGCCCTTAACTGTTCAAGGGATCCTTTAATTCCTATTCCGCCGCCCCGATTATCAAACCATCCGAAGAGTTTCTGCATTCCATATGGGAAAATAATTATACCGGCAATAATTCTCAGAAAAAGGCAGACATAGTCATTGTTTGTTTGAAGAAGGCTTTTGATCATACCAACGTTGGTTTTATCTTTTTAAAGTTGAATCTACGGAAACCTCAGCACTACGGTAAATTTTATGAATAATGCAGAAGAAAAAGGCGCGCGTTGAAACCTGGCATAACAGTTGTTGAATGCAATCGCACATCAGCGCGTATTACCCGTCGATGCATGCCGGCAAACGACCGCTAAAACGCACAAGTAAGGCTTCATTAAAACAAAAAACCCGGCTTGCGGCCGGGCTCCTGGTTTTTATTAATAACAATTGTATTATTCTGCACCTTGCTGGAACACATTGTTAAAGGCTGTTCCGTCCGGGTAATAGCCGGTAATGATCAAGTTGCCGTTCTTCATACTGGTTATAGCCTTACTGATATCATCAGCGTTGTTAACCGGTTGTTTGTTGATGCCGGTGATAATGGAACCTACCGGGATCTGGGTATCGTCAAACAATAATCCGGGACGAACCTGGGTTACGATTACCCCCGAGCGCACATGGAATTTGGCTTTTTGCTCGGCACTAAGCGGTTTAAAGCTTGCACCCATTTTATTATATAGTTCCTCAGCCGATTTTGAAACTGCTACCGTGCGGTTAAGGTTGCCGGCATCAGCCTTCAGCATAACGCTTACGTTCTTCTCATCATTGCCGCGCAAAATAGTCACGTTGATCTTGTCGCCGGGCTGCAAACGGGCCACCGGCTCCTGAAGGTCTGATGATTCATAAACTGTTTTGCCATCTACCTTGGTGATGACGTCACCGTGCTGCAAACCTGCCTGGGCAGCGCCGCTGCCCGGGGCCACGTCATCAACATATAAACCTATGGTCCGGTCGATATGCAGCTGATCAGCCGCATCCTGGTCAAGTTCCTTAAAGCTTACGCCAAGGTAACCACGTTTTACTGAACCGAATTTCTGGATATCATTCAGCACTTTTTTAGCCAGGTTGATCGGGATGGCAAAACCATAACCTTCATATGAACCGGTCTGCGAAGCGATAGCAGAGTTAATGCCGATCAGTTCGCCTTTGGTGTTAACCAGGGCACCGCCGCTGTTACCGGGGTTAATGGCCGCATCGGTTTGTATGAATGATTCGATGCCGGTATTTAATTGTCTGGCACCCTGGCGCTGTACACGCATATGGCCGAAAGGAGTTTCCTGCTCCTGCTCCTGGCTGCCGATAAGACCTAAACCACGACCCTTGGCGCTGACAATGCCTGCGGTGACAGTTGATGTCAGTTTAAAAGGATTGCCAACAGCCAGTACCCATTCGCCCACTTTAACGGCATCAGAGTTGCCCAATTTTACAATTGGCAAATTACCGGCGCTGATCTTGATTAGGGCAAGGTCGGTATTGGGGTCAGTACCGATCACCTTGGCAACAAAGTGGCGATGGTCGTTAGTCGTAATTTCAATTTTATCGGCCTTTTCGACTACGTGGTTATTAGTTACGATATAACCGTCAGGAGAAATAATTACCCCTGAACCCGAAGCCATTTGAGGCCCCTGCGGCGCCATACGTCCACCGAACATATCGCCGAACAATTGCTGCATCTGGTCCTGTCCGCTGTTTGTCTGGGCGGCATAAGTGGTACGGATATACACAACCGCCGGTGTTACTTCGGCCGCGGCCTGGGTAAAATCCAGCTCGCCGGCTGATGATAAATTGGATGATGGTAAAGGGTTGTTGGTAAAGTAGACTTTCTGTTTTTCCTCAAAACTCCTGTTGTCGGCATACTTATTCTCAATTACTTTGTATGCGCCTAATGCCAGAGCACCGCCTAAAAATGCGGTAAGGATTGTTAAACTAAATTTTTTCATTTTCTCTAATCTGTTTTAATGGTAATGAAACTGTCATGAATTGTCGTAAATCCGTTTATTAGCGGTAATTCATAACGGTTTGATATTATTATTCACTTTTCTTTTACTATGTTTAATTTGTTGTTAATCAATAGTGTCAAATTTAATACCATATAGACGTAAAGTGCAATGATAAGTTATGGCAATTTTTGTTAAAATTTGTTAAATTATAATTCAACACGGCTTAATTTTGTCAGTGCTTATTGTCCTGATATAAAATTACTTAAAAATTAAATAAATAGGATATTGAAAATTAAATTTTATAAATACCAGGGTGCAGGCAACGATTTTATATTGATCGATAACCGAAAAGCGCTTGTAAATCACCATAATCCTGCGCTTATTGCCCGTTTTTGCGACCGCAGGTTTGGCATTGGCGGGGATGGTATGATGTTTTTACAGGACACGGAAGGATACGATTTTGAGATGGTCTACTATAATGCCGATGGCCAGCCCAGCAGCATGTGCGGTAACGGGGGGCGTTGTATCGTTGCCTTTGCCAAATTTCTGGGGATAATAGATAAGGAGGCCGATTTTTTGGCAGTCGATGGCCGCCATCATGCCAAAATTTCAGGAAAAGGTGACTGGGTGAGCCTGCAAATGATCGATGTAAAAGAAATTAACCGGGATGGTGATGCCTACGTGCTTGATACCGGTTCGCCGCATTATATTAAACTGGTAAGCGGTTTGCAAAGTAAAGATGTATACCACGAGGGCTATGCGATCAGAAATAATAATACTTACAAGGCAAAAGGCATCAATGTAAACTTTGTCGAGCCTTTGAACGGCGGCTACTTTGTGCGAACCTTTGAGCGCGGTGTTGAGGATGAGACTTATGCCTGTGGAACAGGGGTTACAGCAGTAGCGCTGGCCATGGCCAAACACAATAACCAAAACGGCAAATTGAATACGCCCATCAAGGTATTAGGCGGCGAGCTGAATATCCGCTTTGAGACCGATGGGACGAATTTCAGTCATATATTTTTAGAGGGGCCGGCCGTACAAGTATTTGCAGGTGAAGTAGATGTCTAAAAACAAATCAATTTATTTGGAGTTTGTTAATTAATGACCAATGGAAAAATAGAACTGATTAATGGGGATATCACCAGCATGCAGATTGATGCCATTGTTAATGCTGCCAACAGTTCTTTATTAGGCGGCGGCGGTGTGGACGGAGCTATACATCGCGCAGGTGGGAGAGCTGTTTTGGAGGAGTGCCTCAAAATAAGGGAAAAACAGGGTGGATGCAAAGTTGGCGAAGCGGTAATTACTACAGCAGGCGATATGCCGGCGAAATATGTAATACATACTGTCGGCCCTGTTTGGAGTGAAAGCAAATCAGGCGCGCACGAATTACTGGCAAATGCCTATTACAACAGTCTTAAAATTGCGATTGAAAACAATATAAAAACGATTGCCTTTCCTAATATCAGCACCGGCATTTATCATTTCCCAAAAGATAAAGCCGCTAAAATAGCCATCCGCTCGGTGAAGGATTTTTTGTCAGCGCATAAAGAAATAGAAAAGGTGGTATTCGTTTGCTTTGACCAGGAGAATTATGACATTTATAAAAAAGAGTTGGCGCTAAAGATCGCTTAACAACCTGAGGGTTCATCGATAGTTTTTTTAACGCTGGGATGCACTGCATCCATTCAAAACCGATCGGCTATTGAACCGTTGAACGAACATGTTACAATTATTTAACGCCAAACGCTTTTAATTATATTAAATTCTGACTAGGTTTGAATTTTTTTGTTGACGTAGCTTCTCTAAATTTTTTACTTATAGCGAATGTTACGCGTCGATAGTTCCAAACCATGCCAGATCATTTATGCCGTTTGCCGGCATGAGTATCTTTCGTATGTAATTGAACCACACATTGTTCAGCT
Organism: Mucilaginibacter sp.; assembly: GCA_028287895.1. Taxonomy (GTDB): domain Bacteria; phylum Bacteroidota; class Bacteroidia; order Sphingobacteriales; family Sphingobacteriaceae; genus Mucilaginibacter. The sequence continues at coordinate 24,156 of JAQBOV010000031.1, forward strand.
CAACCCCAACGGTGAATTTTCATTAACCTACCAACGTCTTTTTTCAAACACGGCTAAGGAATTCAGCCAGTATCTGGATGAAACCGATTTTAAGCTGGTCAAGTTACTCGATGAGATAGAGCAGGGCAATCTCATTAAAAAGTACTACAAAAAGCCCATTCGTCCCTTTGAGTTTTTTAGTAAGATATTTAACGAACAGCTTTTTGATACCATTCGCCCAAAAATAGAAAAGCGCATGGCCGAGGCCCTGACCCTTTTGCCCACCAGGCAAATTTACGTCATGAGCAAGGAGGGCTATCCTGCCGAGCGCAGGCTGCAAATCGCTGCTGAAGCGGCATCGGTGCTGTTCCATTTCAGGCGTGACGATACAGAGATCAGGTATTTCCCGACGATCAAATATCAGGGCATGCGCATCGAATTTATGTTCAAAAATGCCGAGATCATTTGTAATCACCCGGCATGGATGCTGATGGACGATACACTTTACTATTTTGATAAGGAGATAGAAGGGAAAAAATTGTTCCCATTTCTGAACAAACGGTACATCGCCATCCCCCGGTCGTCAGAACAGTCCTATTTTGAGAAGTTTGTCACACCGCTGATAGAAAAGCATAACGTATATGCTGAGGGTTTTACCATCAATACAGAAAAGCACGAAGCGGCGCCTGTTTTAAAACCCATTTATGTAGAGGGCGGAACATCGCAGCTGCAGCTCTATTTTAAATATGCGGGTTATATTTTTCCTTATGGCGATGGAAGGCAGGTTTCGGTAAGGATGGAACGCAATGGCGATGACTACCTGTTCCACCGCATCAAACGCTCAGTTATCTGGGAAAAGAATAAACTAACCTTTTTGGAAGGTTTGGGTCTGCAAACCGTATCCACTCTTTTCCAAAACCTGGAAGTTGCAGCAGGCGATGAAGGCGCGGATCGCTCTTTTTCGGTATTTGAATGGCTTAACCAGCATCACGATGAGCTGCTTGCAGAGGGTTTTGAGATCGAACAACCCGAAGGGCAAAAACGCTATTTGTTCGGCAACAGCAAGATAGACCTGGAGGTGACCGAAAACAACGATTGGTTTGACATTTATGCGGTGGTATATTTCGGTTCCTATAAGATACCCTTCATCCAGTTAAGAAATCACATCCTTAATCATAAAAAGGAATTTACCCTGCCCAATGGCGAAATAGCCGTCATTCCCGAAAAGTGGTTCTCGCAATATGGCAACCTGCTGCATTTTTCGGAAGGCAGCCAGGGGCTTAAATTGCGCCGTCATCATATCGGCCTGGTAAATGAGCTGGCCGAAGGGGAGCTGGCCGGTGTTACCATGAGCCGTAAACTGCAAAAGTTGAGCGATTACCAGCAAATGGGCGATATCGCACTGCCGCGTAGTTTTGAGGGCAGCTTAAGGCCTTATCAAAAAGCGGGCTTTAATTGGTTTCACTTTTTACAGCATTACCATTTTGGCGGATGCCTTGCCGATGATATGGGCTTGGGCAAAACCATACAAACCCTCGCTTTGCTTCAAAAGCATAAAGAGGAAACCGAAGATGCCGGCAGCAAAAGCACTTCGCTGATCATCATGCCTACCTCGCTGATCTATAACTGGCTAAACGAGGCTGAAAAGTTTACGCCCAAACTGCGAATGATGGTGCATACCGGTACGCTGCGTTATAAATCGCCCGAGGTATTTACCAATTACGATGTGGTGATCACTACCTATGGCATCACCAGGATAGATATAGAGTTCTTAAAAACCTATTTCTTTGACTATATTATACTGGACGAAAGCCAGAATATCAAAAACCCTTCATCAAAATCCTACCAATCGGTTAAGGAATTGAAGTCGCGCTTTAAGCTGATATTAAGTGGCACGCCGGTTGAAAATTCGGTGAATGACCTGTGGACGCAGATGTCATTCATCAACCCGGGTCTGCTGGGCAGTCAGCAATTTTTCCAGAATGAGTTTGTCACCCCGATCGAAAAGAAAAAGGACGAAGACAAGGCCCGCAAGCTGCAGGCACTGATCAAGCCTTTTGTTTTACGGCGTACCAAGGAACAGGTTGCAACCGAACTGCCTCCTAAAACAGAGACCCTGTTTTATTGTAAAATGAGCGATGAGCAGGCAAGTGTGTATGAAAAAGTGAAGTCGGAATACCGCAATGAACTGATGAAAAGCCTGGAGGATGGCACCTTTGCCAAAACACAGATACAGGTTCTGCAGGGACTGATCAAATTGCGACAAATTGCCAATCACCCATCGATGATAGATGGAGAATATGAAGGCGATTCGGGTAAGTTCGAGGATGTCGTGCATACGCTTTCCAACGTGCTCGATGGCGGGCATAAAGTATTGGTGTTCTCCCAGTTTGTCAAGCAGCTGACCATTTACCGCAATCATTTTGAGCGCAAGGGCATACCTTATGTTTATCTGGATGGCAGCACGCAAAACCGCGGCGATGTGGTAAAGCAGTTCCAGGAAGATGAAAAAACAAGAGTGTTCCTGATTTCGATAAAAGCCGGAGGTGTGGGCCTTAACCTTACCGAGGCGGATTATGTGTTCATTCTCGACCCCTGGTGGAACCCCGCTGTTGAGCAGCAGGCCATTGACCGTACACACCGTATAGGGCAAACCAAAAATGTGTTCATCTATAAATTTATCACTAAAGATTCCGTTGAAGAAAAAATACTCGCTCTGCAGCACCGAAAACTAAAAGTAGCCCGTTCGCTGATCACTACCGAGGAAAGCTTTATCAAGTCACTGTCAGCTGATGACATTAAGGAAATTTTGGGTTAATTCCGGAAGCCGGAATATTGACTTTGAAATGATTTATTCGGTGATTCTGGTTTTCAGCCGGATAGCGAAAATCTTCCGTACCGGGCAACGTTTATCCTATGCTTTGCCGTATTGGGCATAAACTTTAAACAAATTCTCTATATTATTGTATAACCAATACTCAAAATTCATAATCATGAAAAAACTATTCCTTTTCAGCCTGATGATCTTATGGAGCGCCTTTGCTTTCAGTCAGAACAAAATGGCTTGCTGCAATCAATCCGCTACACAAAAATTTGCAATGCTGGCTTCTGATAAAAAGTTTGTACGGTCTCACGCTAATCCGCGCGCCTATCATTTTCAAAGCAGCATCGGCAAGCCCATCACCTACAAAACTGCCGACGGTAAGGAAGCTAATGCTTTTGAAATAAAGGCGAAGAAAGCTACCAATAACTGGCTTTTTGTAATACATGAATGGTGGGGATTGAACGACTTTGTAAAACACGAGTCGGAAAAAATTTACAATGACCTTGGCAATGTGAATGTGCTGGACCTTGATCTTTACGATGGTAAGGTCGCCGCTACCCGGGAGGATGCCGGTAAATATATGCAGGGGGTTAAAGAAGACCGTGCACAGGCTATCATTAAAGGGGCATTAGCTTACGTTGGCCCAAATGCGCATATTGCCACTATTGGCTGGTGCTTTGGGGGCGGCTGGAGTTTACAGGCAAGCCTGGCGGCAGGTAAACAAGATGTAGCCTGCGTGATGTATTATGGCATGCCTGAGCAGGATGTCAACAAGCTGAAAACATTACATGCAGATGTGTTGGGCAATTTTGCCAATAAGGATGGCTGGATCAATCCTAAAGTCGTGGCCAAATTTGATGCGGATATGAAAGCAGCAGGAAAAAAATTGGAACTGCACCAATATGATGCCGATCATGGGTTTGCCAATCCGAGTAACCCGGTTTATAACAGCGATGCTACCAAAGATGCTTATGCCCATACTATCGCCTTTTTAAAGCCGCGTTTGAAATAGGCTGCGCGTCATTACCTTAGCTTTTCGGTTGGCAGCAGGCCGTTGGCCGTTTGCAAAATAATGCAAAAACCGCCGGCAGTGAACCGCTTACTGCCAACCGGACTATGAACCTTTTTCGTAACATTGCACAAATTTTTACCTGTTGACTGCAGCTGCCCAAAAAATATTCTCCTACCTGCTAAAAGCTGCAATATTAGTTTTGGCAGGTATATTTATCTATCACCGGGTAAACAACAATGCCAATCTAAAGCAATTTGAAGCGCTCTTAGCCGATATCCGCCCTGACCAGGTAATCGTAACGATGTCATTTGTCGTGCTGTTAATGCTGGTGAATTGGGTGCTGGAGTCCCTTAAGTGGCAATTCCTGACCCGCAGATTGGCCAGGATCACTTTATGGGAAGCTATTGAAGCTGTATTTTGCGGTTTAACATGGGCCATATTCACCCCCAATCGTTTGGGTGAATACGGTGGCCGGGTAATGTTTTTACCAAACCGGAAACGAATACACGGAGTATTCGCTATGGCAGTAGGGTCATTCGGCCAAAATGTAATCACCAATGTGCTGGGTCTTACTGCCCTGATGTGGTTTGCTTATACTTTTCACCCGGTTAATCGCTGGGCAGCAGATGGCCTGTCGCTGGTAGCCGTCAGCTTTATGGTTTTACTGCTGGTATTTTATTTTCACATCCGCTGGCTGGTCATCTTATTAAATAAGATCAGGTTCCTCAAAAAATACCACCGCTTTTTTGATATCATGGGCCGGTATAAAACCGAAGAACTGCTGAACGTGATGTGGTTTTGCCTGGCGCGTTTTTTTGTTTTTTCATTTCAGTATTACCTGGTCATACACTTGCTAATGCCGCAGATGCCACTTTTGCCAATGATGATGATGGTATTTATACTCTTCTTTGTTCAATCGGCATTGCCGTCGCTTGACCTGCTTGACGTTGGCGTGCGCAGTATGACAGCATCGGTCTTTTTTGTTTATATTACCGATCAGAAATTAGCGGTTATCGCGGCAGTATCAGCTATTTGGTTGATCAACCTGATCATTCCCGCTATCTTAGGTTCGGTATTCGTATTAAAACTTAAATTCTTTGATCGCACTCCATAGTTGTATATCCTTATTGCTTACCGGCTTGTACCTTTTGGTATTAGTCTACCTTATTAAAGGGTGGGCCAACCTGAAGCGTCCGAAAGCCGGAGGCAGCAGTGCCGCCACAAAGGTGACCATATTGATCGCTGCCCGTAATGAAGAAGCCAGGATAAGCTATACCATTGATGATATATTGGCGCAGGACTATTGCAAACATCTGACAGAGATCATTATTGTGGACGATCATTCCACCGACCGTACCGCGGATATTATCCGAAGCTATGCAGACCGGGGCGTAAAACTGTTGCAATTAAATGAGGACAAACCACTCAATTCTTATAAGAAAAAAGCGATAGCGCGGGCCATTGGCATTTCAAATGGAGATTTGATGGTAGCTACGGATGCCGACTGCCGGATGGGTCATAAATGGTTATCCTCCATAGTCCATTATTTTGAAACAAGCGACTGGGTTATGATCTCCTCACCAGTTGCTTATTTTGAAGAACGCAGCTTGTTTGAGTATATGCAAACGCTGGAGTTTGCTTATCTTATCGGCATAGGTGCTGCATTTATCGGTAATGGGCGGGCATCTACCTGCAACGGGGCCAACCTGGCTTACCGTAAGGATATATTTTACGAAGTAGGAGGATTTAACGGGATCGATGATCTGGCATCGGGCGACGATGAACTGCTGTTGCAAAAAGTTGCAGAACGTTACCGCGGGCGTGTCGGCTTTTTAAAGCTACGGGAAGCCATCGTTTACACCCATGCCAAGCATACGTTGAATGAGTTTTTACAGCAACGCCGCCGCTGGGCATCAAAATCAACCAAATACAAGGATAAAAAAATTGTGGCGCTGGCGGTTGGTATCTGGCTGTTTAACCTTTCGCTGCTGGTAAATGCGGGGCTAAGTTTTTATAATAGTTACTTTCTCAAGCTGTTCGCCCTGCAATTTTTGTTAAAATATTTGTTTGAAGTGGCTTTTCTTTTGCCGGTTACTACATTTCTAAAACGCACCGGGCTGGTTGGCTTGCTCGTACTGCTTATCCCGGTACACATTATCTATTTTGTATATATCGGCTTAATCGGCAATACCCGCAAATATGTGTGGAAAGGCCGCCTGGTGCGATAAAACTTTGTTTTTGCACTTAAATAAACGATATTTAGCCAGAGATATATTGATACAGCACTTGGCCGAATTAACCCCATCCCAACGTACCTGGAAAGCGTTTAAACGTAATAAAATTGCCGTCGCGGGACTCCTTTTTATTTTTCTCTCCCTGCTTATTGCCATACTCGGTTATCTGGTAATGCCCGATTCCACTCCGCTTGCCAATAACATGACCATCCAGCTCAGCATAAAAAAGCCGGGTGCAGAATTTACCATGCTCCGAATTCGCAAAAGCCAACCGGTGGATACCGTAAATGTTTTCACTAAGCTGCTCTTCGGGCAACCGGCTTTTTACAGGGATGTTCCCATAACAGGTTATCGCTTTGACAAAGATTCCATTTATGTCGAGGAATATATCGGCCAGGAGGATAAACCGGAAAAGAAGGCTTATAGCTTATTTGAAGTGGTTACCGGTAAAAAACAATTAAGTGTTTCAATCAGGGACCGCGCTGCCGGATCAGCATGGATGAACGATCATCAAGCAAAAAATGAGATCATAGTCCATCAAACCATAAAAAGAACTTTTTGGCTTGGCACAGATGGTTATGGCCGCGACCTGTTAAGCCGTCTTATCCTGGGCGCCCGGGTATCACTGGCTGTGGGCTTTATCTCGGTAATTATCAGTTTATTTGTCGGTGTCACGATCGGTTCTATAGCAGGTTATTTTGGCGGATGGATAGATGCCGCATTAAGCTGGCTGATGAATATATTATGGGCGCTGCCGGCATTACTGCTCGTTATTGCTATTTCTTTCGCTTTGGGTAAAGGGCTTTGGCAAATATTTATCGCAGTGGGTTTATCCATGTGGGTTGAGGTAGCCAGGCTGGTAAGGGGACAGGTATTGGGCTTAAAGCAGGTGGAGTTTATAGAGGCGGCGCGGTCGATGGGTTTTAATAACGCACGCATCATTCGCCGCCATATTTTACCTAATATTATTGGCCCGATCCTGGTACTGGCATCTTCAAATTTTGCCTCGGCCATATTGCTCGAAGCAGGGCTTAGCTTTTTGGGTTTTGGCGCCCAACCGCCAATGCCTACCTGGGGCAGCATGATAAAAGAACATTATGGCTATATTATTATGAATTCTGCTTATCTTGCCATACTGCCTGGTTTAGCTATTATGCTTATGGTATATGCCTTTAACCTGGTAACTGTAGGATTAAGGGATGCATTTGATATAAAATCACAAAGTACGCGTATTTAAAAAATTTATTCATTATTTTGTTCTGTCTCTAAACCACCAATGCAAAATATCGACGAAATTTCAGGTGAGGATGAGTTAATAAGGCTGCTGCTTAAACGGCAATCTGAATTGAATTCATTGCTTGAAGTTACCAGGGCTATCAACAAAAACATTTCGACACCTGTACTGATCCAGATGCTCGAGGTAATTATGCAGAATTATTTACAGGTCGGTAAGCTGCGTTTTTTAATTGAACACGAAGGAAATTTTGTTTGTATTTCGAGTTATGGGGGTGAGACCGAAAGCGCCAAGGTCTTGCACCAGGCCTGTAAAAAACTCAACAAGGTAAGGGCGCCCGAACCTTTGGCCAGGCATGAAGATGCACTGCTTAAAAAGTACGATTATTTCATTCCCTTCCATCATAAGACCAAAGCCCTGGCCTACGCGCTGATCGGCGATTTTAATACAACCGAGGAAATGCTGAACAATGATCTGAATTTTATACAGACATTGATCAATGTGATCGTAGTGGCGCTTGAAAACAAGAAGCTTTTTCGCGAACGAATGGAGTCGGAACGCTTTAAGCGCGAAATGGAGTTGGCGCAGGAAGTGCAAAATATGTTGATTCCCTTAAGGCTGCATAAGGAGCCCGGCGTTGAAATAGGAGCAAAATATTTTCCGCATCAGAATATCGGCGGCGATTATTTTGATTTCATGCGGATCAACGAAAATGAATTTTTATGGTGTATTGCGGATGTTTCGGGCAAAGGAATATCTGCGGCCCTGCTGATGGCCAATTTCCAGGCCAGTTTGCGGGCCTGGGCCGCTGTAGAAGACGATCTGACCAATATTGTCGACCGGCTGAACCAGATCGTGCTGAAGAATACAAAAGGTGAGCGGTTTATTACGCTCTTTGTGGCTAAATATAACGAACGAACGCGCAAACTTAATTATATCAATGCAGGTCACAATCCATCCATACTATATTCCTGCGGGGAAGCCATACCGCTCAAATTAGGCACTACCATGATAGGGGCGTTTGATGAGCTACCCTTTTTAAACCAGGGGGAAGTAGACATTGAGCCAGGTAGTTTGATATTTAACTACACCGATGGACTAATGGACTATGATGTGCCTGCACCAAAATTATGGAATGAAGATAAATTATTGAATTTTGTAATAAGTAATGGCAATCTTTCGCCCGATAAATTTAATCAAACCCTGCTTGATCATGTGCACCTGATCATCAAAGGAAAACCGATTGACGACATAACCCTGCTTACGCTGAGGATATTCTGATGGCCGGTTGCCTCAGATTAGCTCAATAGGCTAATCGGTTCTATAACTGGGTAATTTTCAACCCGGTCAGCCATTCTAACATAATCTAACATAATCAACCATCTTTGCCAACATTAAACTATTTTTGTAACCATGTTATTGGCAAGGTATCAGCATGAATTAATAGAGGCCGGATGCGATGAAGCAGGCCGTGGATGTCTTGCAGGGCCTGTATTTGCAGCGGCTGTAATATTGCCGGGTGATTTTGATCATCCTCTGCTGAATGACTCCAAGCAACTCACTGAAGAAATAAGATATGCCCTGCGAATCGAGATTGAACAAAACGCGCTCGCTTTTGCAGTAGCTGCAGTGGATAACCTGGAGATAGATCAGATCAATATCCTGAATGCATCCTTCCTGGCTATGCACCGTGCTATTGAAAAATTAACCATTAACCCCCAGTTTTTAATTATCGACGGCAATCGTTTTAATAAATATAAAAAAATACCTCATCATTGCATCGTGGAGGGCGATGCCAAATATTTCAGTATCGCTGCCGCATCTATCCTTGCCAAAACCTACCGGGATGATTTTATGAAGCAAATAGCTGCCGAGCATCCCCAGTACGATTGGCACAGTAATAAAGGATACCCCACTATAAGACATCGCCAGGCGGTAATGAAGATGGGGCTCACGCCCTATCACCGGAGAACTTTTAGGGTAACCGACCCGCAACTAAGTATTTTCTGAAGATGTTTTGATTAGGGGCTTATGGTTTCTACATTTGTTAAAACCGTTAAACCAAATTGAAGATCCTCATTTTAACACATCGCGTTCCATTCCCTCAAAATGGGGGTTATCCCATTGTAGTTTGCAATACCATACGCGGGCTGATTAACCTGGGGCATGAGGTTTCCTTAGTTTCACTGAATGCCAAAAAGCACATCCACCAGGCCGAACAAAAAGATGAATTGCTTGAAAAAATAAATTACAGGGTGTATGACATTGATGCCAGTGTTTCGCTTTTCGATGGTTTGCTGGATATTTTCAGCAAGAGCACCTATAATATCAGCCGTTATTATGATGAGATTTTCGAAAAACTACTGGTGCGTACCGTAAAGAACATTAATTACGATATTATACAATTTGAGGGCTTATTTGTGGCGCCCTACGTCGATGCTGTGCGTAAGAACTGTGCTTCAAAGCTGGTTTACCGGGCGCACAATATCGAGCACCAGATATGGGAAATGCTGGCTGAGCAACGGAGCGACCCTTTCAAAAAGTTCTACCTCAGGCTGATGGCCAGGCGAATAAAGCGGTACGAAATACAGCAAATAAATAAGTTTAACGCCATAGCGGTCTTTACCGGACAGGATAAAAACACCATATTATATTATGGCGCCACCATACCGGTGGAGATTGTACCGGTGGGAATCGATCTGGCGCATTATCATCCTGATTTTGCAAAAACCGAGTTTCCGAGCCTGTTTTTTTTAGGCTCCCTGGATTGGATGCCTAACCGGGAAGGGATAGAATGGTTTTTGCAAACTTTTCACAACGATCTGGTGAACGACGAATTGCGGGTGCGATTTTATGTGGCCGGCAATAATATCCCCGAAGAATTTGACGACTATGACGTGATGGGTAAGATATTTATTCAGGGCGAAGTGGATGACGGGCTGGAATTTGTCAATAGTAAGTCCATCATGATCGTCCCTCTTTTATCAGGCGGCGGTATGCGGGTTAAAATTGTGGAAGGAATGGCCATGCAGAAATGTATTATTTCTACTTCGCTCGGTGCTGAAGGGATTAACTTTAAGAATGGGGTAAATATATTGATCGCCAATACCCGCGACGAGTTTTTTAAGGCCATTAAGCGCTGTGTGGCCGACGAGGACTATTGCAAGGCTGTAGGCATCAATGCCCGTAAACTGGTAGAGCAACAGCATGATGTAAATAAAGTGACCAATATTTTAGTTGATCTGTATCAATCTTTGTTTAAAAGCTGAAAGGCTTCCGTCATGGATTCGATATCCTATTTCATTCTCGGACTTACTTTTTTATCAAAGCATTTATAAGTTCCAGCTTTACAATATTCCAACCTTACCACTTCTTCAAAGCAAATTATTACTTTTGCCGCCAATTAATATTTTATGAAGAATACGGCTTTAACCGATAAACACATTCAATTAGGTGCTAAGATGGTGCCTTTCGCAGGATACAATATGCCCGTGCAATACGCAGGCATTAATGCAGAACACGAAACCGTTCGCAAAGGCGTAGGGGTGTTCGATGTGAGCCACATGGGTGAGTTTATTTTAAAAGGTGACAAGGCACTTGAGCTGATACAGCGCGTAACCAGCAACGATGCCTCCAAACTTTACGACGGGAAAGTGCAATATTCCTGCCTGCCCAACGAAAACGGCGGCATCGTGGATGACCTGCTGGTTTACCGTATTGATGAAAAAACATATATGCTGGTCGTCAATGCATCCAACATTGAAAAAGACTGGAACTGGATATCAAAATACAACACCCAGGGCGCCGAAATGAAGGATATTTCAGACCGCACCTCCTTATTGGCGGTACAGGGCCCGAAAGCCGCTGAAGCGCTCCAAAGTCTGACCGGTATCGACCTGGGATCAATGGAGTATTACACCTTCAAAAAAGGGAAGTTTGCCGGTGTTGATAATGTGTTATTATCAGCAACGGGCTATACGGGAGCCGGCGGTTTTGAGATATACGTGGAAAATGCGAATGCAGGACTTGTTTGGGATGCTGTTTTTAAAGCAGGTGAGCCTTTCGGCATTAAGCCGATTGGTTTAGGCGCGCGCGATACCTTACGTCTGGAAATGGGTTTTTGCCTTTACGGAAATGATATCGACGATACCACATCACCACTGGAGGCCGGCCTTGGATGGGTGACCAAATTCAGCAAGGAATTTACCAATTCGGCAACTTTGCAGCAGCAGAAGCAGCATGGTGTAAAACGTAAACTGGTTGGTTTTGAAATGATCGACCGGGGCATTCCCAGGCATGATTATGATATAGTGGATGCGGACGGGAATGTGATAGGAAAAGTAACTTCGGGCACACAATCGCCATCACTGCAAAAAGCCATTGGTATGGGCTATGTGAAAAACGAATTCGCCAAAGAGGGCACCGAAATATTTATTAATATACGAGATCATAAAATTAAGGCGAAGATTGCCAAGCCGCCTTTTTATAAATAGTCATTTGTCATTGGCCACTATTAGAGCGTGGCCCAATACAATGATCTTCTAATGACTGCTGAGCAATGACCAAAAACTTACATGTCTGTTTAACACCGTCCCTTTTACCGCTTTACAACGTGGAGGAATACATTGTTGTGATCGTAGATATTTTTAGGGCCACATCGTCTATTTGCTATGGTATTGACAACGGGGCGGAGGCCATTATACCCGTTGCTGAGGTTGATGAATGCCTTGCTTACCGTGATCAAGAAACAGGCTACCTGCTGGCTGCCGAGCGAAACGGCGAAGTAGTAGCGGGTTTTGATTTCGGTAATTCGCCGTTTTCCTATACTAAAGAGAAAGTAGGGGGTAAAACCATCGTTCTGACCACCACCAATGGAACGTATGCCTTGCATAGGTCGCGGCATGCAAAAAGGGTGGTCATCGGTTCGTTTCTTAATCTGACGGCTTTATGCGACTGGCTTAAAACACAAAACGAAAATATCTTACTGGTTTGCGCCGGCTGGAAACATAACTTCAATCTCGAAGATACTTTGTTTTCAGGCGCGGTGGTAGAGCAATTAAAGGGCGGCAACTATAAAACCGATGACCCGGCTATTGCCGCCAATGACCTCTACCAATTGGGCAGAGGGGATCTGGACGCCTATCTTGCCAAAACATCGCACAGCGAGCGCCTGAAAAAACTGGGTATTGAAGCAGACATAGCCTTCTGCTTAAATGTAGATATCACTGCGGCCATACCGGTTTTGGAAGGGGAGAGATTGGTTAAGCTGCAGTTTTATTAACCGTTGCAATTATAGTCCGCCGCGGCAGTAAGCGGCAGCACCTTTGGTTAGCGTTTTTTTATAATACCTGCTGCTGCCGCTGTTATTTCAGCTTCTCATTATTGCTGTGCCTGCCGGCATCGCGGATAGTTTTCTTTTCTAAATTTTTTACAAAGGCTTCCGTCAGGTCAATGCCGGTTTGATTGGCAAGACAGATCAGCACAAAGAGCACATCGGCCATCTCGTCAGCCAGGTTCACTTCCGTATCCGATTTTTTGAAGGACTGTTCGCCATATTGCCTGGCCATAATGCGGGCCACCTCGCCCACCTCTTCCATTAATATGGCGGTATTGGTCAGTTCATTAAAATACCGGATGCCGGTTGTTTTTATCCATTCATCGACAAGGTGCTGGGCTGCCTTCAGTTCCATAAACTATTTCTTAAATTAATGATTGTCTTTATCCCTGGTATCCATAATAATAGTGACCGGGCCGTCATTGAGCAAACTTATTTTCATATCAGCACCAAATATGCCCGTGGCTACTTTCTTACCGGTCAGTTCTTCCAATGTCTTTATCATCTGCTCATACATGGGTATGGCTTTATCAGGCCGTGCAGCGCGTGTAAAACCCGGGCGGTTGCCTTTTTTAGTTTGGGCGAACAGGGTAAACTGGGATATCAGTAACAGCTCGCCACCCACATCAGCCAGCGATTTATTCATTAGCCCATTTTCATCGCCAAATACGCGCATAGCCGCTATTTTTTGGGCCAGCCATTGCAGGTCATCATTGGTGTCCGCGTCTTCAATTCCCAGCAAAACTAAAAAGCCAAGTTTAATAGCTCCTGTTATGTTGCCATCAACTGTGCAGCTGGCTTGGGTCACTCGTTGTAATACTGCGCGCATTTTGTTTAAATCAAGTGTCAAGAATAAACAAACAAGCGCCAGCAAGCAAGAAGATTTTTTATTTCCTGTATTCTGACTTTTAATTCCTGATCCTTAAATCATGCCCTGGTATCATTCCCATGATAAATGCTCAGATAACTTTCGTAGCGGGATAGTTCTATCCGGCCATTTTCAACTGCTTTGATCACAGCACAGCCAGGCTCGTTAATATGCCGGCAGCTGTTAAAACGGCATTGATTTAGTAAAGCGCGCATTTCGGGGAAGAAGTGGCTAAGTTCATTTTTTTCAATATCGATCACGCCTAATTCGCGGATGCCGGGGGTATCAATAATATAACCTCCCTGCGGCAGCTCAAACATCTCGGCAAAAGTAGTGGTATGCATTCCCTTATCGTGCCATTCAGAAATTTCAGTGGTGCGCAGTTTCAGATCCGGCAGTAAGGCATTGATCAGGCTTGATTTGCCTACGCCCGAATGCCCGGAAAATAAAGTGACTTTGTTTTTTATGATTTCACCTACCTGCGTGATATTGGTTTCCTTCAAGGCAGAAACCTCATAACAAGGATAACCTATATTTTCATAAATGGCTTTATAGCCGGCTAATATCTCAAGACCCTCATCACTGAAAAGGTCGAGTTTGTTAAATGCCAGCATGGCGGGTATGTCATAAGCTTCGGCAGTTACCAAAAAGCGGTCGATGAACCCCAGCGAGGTGCGCGGCGATGCTAAAGTAACGATCAGTAATGCCTGGTCAAGGTTGGCTGCTATGATCTGCGCCTGCTTTGACAGGTTGATAGATTTGCGGATAATATAATTTCTGCGGGGATGCAGTTTGGTGATCACCCCTGTTCCCTGCTCCGGCTCCATTTCGAAATCCACGATATCACCTACTGCGATGGGATTGGTAGTGGTAATCCCTTTGGTGCGGAATATACCCTTTATACGGCAGTCGAACCTTTGCCCTTCTTTGGTTTGTACCTGGTACCAGCTGCCGGTTGATTTGGTTATTAGTCCCTCCATATTAACAAGCTCAAAAGTAACTAAATTACATAGCTTATTAATTTACCATCGCTTTATTAGAAGGTAACGCAGGCCGTTACAGCATCACTGGTACTTTTAATTAGTGTTCTGCGCTGCGCCGCACTAGTACATTTCAATGCGCGACGGAAAGAAAAAAAGCTGGACTGAAGTTAATCGTTGCAGCTTTCCAGATAATTTTCCAGGGACAGCTTTCCCGAGCCGATCACCGCAAATACGACCAGGAATATCAGGGCCGCCACCGATGACAACAGATCGGTATTAAAGGGTGATTGCAGTATATTGATAAAAAATACCGCCCCAAATACCACAGGAATCTGCATAATCGCTGAAAAACGGGTGAGGATGCCCAGGGCAATTAAGGTTCCGCCTACCATATGTACAAAGGTGACGTAGTATACCAATGCCACCAGCACACCGGAAGGAAGGGTGACGTCTGGTTGATTTTCAATAATATATTTCAAATTAGCTGTATTCTCCATAAAGCCTAATCCTTTGAGGAGCAAAAAGATGCCTAAAGCTATCCGGACAATGTCCAGGAATCTAGGGTGGTGGCTATCTCCCCATTTTTCAATTTTGTGAATCAAATTCATAAATACTCTCCTTAAATGAGCAGGTTAAGTACAATTATTGTATATCAAATGTAACGAAATTATTACGTTTGTTCGTTTTTTTTATAATGATATAGTACTGGATAGATTATTCGGCCGTCGTCGGGTCAATAATTGCAGATACCTGACTTACAGAATTCGCCGGAAACCCGCCCTGTTGTGCATGTTCACGCACCATTTCCTCATTCGGCGCAATGTAAACGCAATAGATTTTGTCACCGGTTACATAACTGTTTATCCACTGAATCTGCGGACCCATTTTGTTTAATACCCCGCAAGAAGTTTGTGAAATAGCTTTCAATTGCTCGGCAGACAGTTCACCTGCACCGGGGATTTCTCTTTCAATTACATACTTAGGCATAACCGTAGGTTTTAAGTATAAAATAATGAATGAACGCTTAAGATATTTTGGCGATAGTAGCTCGCGACTTCCAAATAAATATACGGAGATTTCTTAACTTCCAAACCTAAAATAGCGTTTGTAATGCATTTATTTTCAAGGCAGTATTCGAATGAACTGCGTTTAAAATGTGGCAATCGATTGCATGATGAAAAAATAATTTAATTTAGGCCTTAATTACTTCGAACCAAAATAAACCATGCTGTTGTTAGGAATTGATATTGGAACATCGTCCGTTAAGGTTTCCGTTGTGGATCCGGTTTTACAAAGGGCAATAGCTTCCGCTCAATACCCTGATAATGAAAGCCCGATCCTGGCATCACAACCCGGCTGGGCCGAGCAATCGCCGGATATGTGGTGGCAGCAGCTGCAACATGCCATTCAATTGTGTAATAACAGCGGTAGCTATAACCCGCATGATATTTCGGCTATCGGCATTGCTTACCAGATGCATGGCCTGGTCTTGGTCAATAAGGACCAGCATGTACTTCGTAATAGTATCATCTGGTGTGACAGCCGGGCGGTTGACATCGGAAATAAGGCGTTTAATGATATCGGCGAAAAAAGATGTTTAAGCCATCTGCTTAACTCGCCCGGAAATTTTACCGCTTCCAAACTGGCATGGGTCAAACTAAACGAGCCGGCTGTATATGAACAAATAGACCGGGTTATGCTCCCCGGTGATTTTATCGCCATGAAACTTACCGGCGAGATCACCACCTCGGTGTCGGCTTTGTCGGAAGGTATTTTTTATGATTTTGCAAATAGTCAGCTCTCAGAAGATATCCTGAGCTATTATGGCTTCAGCGAAAATCTGTTTCCGGCTATACAGCCGGTGTTTTCAAATCACGGTACGCTATTAAGATCAGTTGCCGAAAAACTAAGATTAAAAGCCGGCATACCGATCACTTACAAAGCCGGCGATCAACCTAATAATGCACTTTCCCTGAATGTATTAAATCCGGGTGAAGTGGCGGCAACAGCAGGTACTTCCGGTGTGATCTATGGTGTGAGCGATCAGTTGACTTATGACCGGCAATCAAGGGTAAACACTTTTGCCCATGTCAACTATAGCCAGCAGCAAAAACGCCTGGGCGTTTTGCTTTGCATTAATGGTACAGGCAGGTTATATAACTGGATGAAAAATCTTTTTGGGCCGCCGGTAAGTTACTCACAGATGAATGAAAAAGCGGCTAAAGCGCCATCCGGTAGTTCCGGTCTGCGCATTTTGCCCTTTGGGAACGGTGCTGAACGCATGCTCAATAACAAGGCCCCTGGTGCGCATATTCATCATATCGACCTGAATTTACATGGACAGTCACATGTTTTCAGGGCGGTACAGGAAGGTATTGCCTGCGCGTTCAGGTACGGACTGGATATCATGCGGGAGAACGGGATGAACCCTTCGGTTATCCGCGCCGGGAAAGCGAACCTGTTTTTGAGCGATTTGTTTGCCGAAATATTTGTAAACGCAACAGGCGTGCCGGTTGAGCTGTACCTAAATGACGGAAGCACCGGAGCTGCACTGGGCGCCGGTATCGGTTCAGGGATATTTACCTCCTCAGCTGAAGCTTTCAGCAAAATTCAAAAAATAAAGGTAATTGAGCCATCAGGCGCTCAATTTGAGCCGATTTACCAGCACTGGAAAGATCTGCTCGAATCACAGCTGGAAAAAACCAATCAATAATTCGATAATTCAATAAACCATTAATTATGATACTCACAGGCGAAAAAGAATTTTTTAAAGGCATCGGCCAGGTTAAATATGAAGGCCCTCAAAGTGACAACCCTTTGGCATTCCGCTGGTATGATGCGGATAAAATAGTTGCAGGAAAATCCATGAAGGATCATTTACGTTTTTCCTGTGCCTACTGGCATTCGTTCTGCGGCTCCGGCGCAGATCCCTTCGGCGAGCCAACGCATTTGTTCCCCTGGAATGAAAAGGCAGATGCTACCAGCCGCGCCAAAGATAAAATGGATGCAGCTTTTGAGTTTATCACCAAAATGAACCTGCCTTATTATTGTTTTCATGATGTGGACGTGGTGGATTATACCAGCAATATCCATGAAAACGACAAGCGCCTGCAGGCCTTGACCGATTATGCCAAGCAAAAACAGGCAGCCAGCGGTGTAAAATTACTTTGGGGCACCTCTAATTTATTTTCGCACCGCAGGTATATGAACGGCGCGGCCACTAATCCCGATTTTCATGTGCTAAGCCATGCCGCTGCCCAGGTTAAGGCAGCTTTGGATGCCACCATTGCTTTGGGTGGAGAGAACTACGTATTCTGGGGTGGCCGTGAAGGCTATATGACCCTGCTCAATACCGACATGAAACGTGAACAGGAACATTTTGCCCAGTTTTTACATAAGGCGATAGATTACGCCCGCGGCCAGGGTTTTAAGGGGACTTTCTTTATCGAGCCAAAACCATGTGAACCAACCAAGCATCAATATGATTATGATGCAGCAACCGTGCTTGGCTTTTTACAGAAATACGACCTGCTGAAAGACATGAAGCTTAACATAGAAGTGAATCATGCTACACTGGCCGGCCATACTTTCCAGCATGAATTGCAGGTGGCGGCTGATGCCGGCTTATTAGGCTCCATTGACGCCAACCGCGGGGATTATCAAAATGGCTGGGATACCGACCAGTTTCCCAATAACATCAATGAGGTAGTTGAAATGATGCTGATCATTTTGGAAGCAGGCGGTTTTCAGGGTGGTGGAATCAACTTCGACGCCAAGATCCGCAGAAACTCAACCGATCCGGCTGATCTTTTCTATGCACATATTGGCGGCATGGATGTTTTTGCCCGGGCGCTGATTATTGCAGATCAGATCCTGCAAAGATCAGAATATAAAAAAATAAGAAAGGAGAGATATGCATCATTTGACAAGGGCACCGGTAAAGCTTTTGAAGAAGGAAAAGTAAGCCTGGAGGGCCTTAGAGACTATGCTATAGCGAATGGCGAGCCGGAAACATTAAGCGGCAAACAAGAATATCTTGAAAATTTGATAAATCGCTATATATAGTTTATAATTGTCAAACCAACATATTAAAACCTAGAATTTCATATGCATACTTTAACCACGGGCGACTATATTGTATTTGTCATATACTTTATAATTGTTGCCAGCTACGGGTATTGGGTATACCGGCGAAAACATAACGCGGATGCCACTTCCAAAGATTATTTTTTAGCAGCAGGTTCGCTTACCTGGTGGGCCATAGGCGCCTCACTGATTGCTTCCAATATCTCAGCCGAGCAAATGGTTGGCATGAGCGGATCAGGGTTCTCCATGGGTCTTGCCATATCGGCATATGAATGGATGGCCGCAGCAACCTTGGTTATTGTAGCCGTATTTTTTATACCTGTATATCTTAAAAATAAGATATATACCATGCCCCAGTTCCTCAATCAGCGATATAATAGCAGGGTGGCCATGATCATGGCCGTTTTCTGGCTGTTATTGTACATTGTCGTTAACCTGACTTCAATCCTGTACCTGGGCGCCATTGCAATTCATGGTATTTCCGGCATTGATATGAAGGTATGTGTGGGCGGACTGGCAATTTTTGCTATCATTATTACCCTTGGCGGCATGAAGGTGATCGGCTATACCGATGTTATCCAGGTATTCTTCCTGATCCTTGGAGGATTGGTAACTACTTACATCGCTGTTACGCAGGTAGCAGAACACTTCGGGACTCCCGGCTTGTTGAATGGCTTAAAACTGATGAAAACGCATGCCGCAGATCATTTTCAAATGATATTTAAAAAAGATAACGCGCATTATGCAGACTTGCCGGGCCTGACAGTTCTGATAGGCGGTCTGTGGATTACCAACCTTAACTATTGGGGCTGTAACCAGTATATCACCCAACGCGCTTTGGGTGCTGACCTGAAGACTGCGCGAAGCGGTATTTTATTTGCAGCATTTTTGAAATTACTGATGCCGGTTATTGTTGTTTTACCCGGTATCGCAGCTTATATCTTGTATAAGGAAAATGTATTTCACTCACAAATGATGGTAAACGGTGAGGTGAACCCTGATAATGCTTATCCTTCATTACTTAACCTGTTGCCGCCCTGGTTTAAAGGATTATCCTTTGCCGCTTTAACTGCCGCTGTTGTAGCCTCTCTTGCCGGTAAAGCCAATAGTATTGCTACGATATTCACACTTGATATCTATAAAAAGAAAATTAAGCCCGGTGCAGCAGATAAGGAACTGGTTTGGGTCGGTAAAGTTGCGGTTGTTGTCGCTATGTTATTAGGGGTGATTATTTCCCCGTTCCTGGGTATCGATAAAAAGGGGGGATTCCAATTTATACAGGAATACACCGGCTTTGTATCACCCGGTATATTTGCCATGTTCCTGCTTGGGTTTTTCTGGAAGAAAACAACCTCAAATGCCGCTTTATTTGCTACCATCGGCGGTTTCATCCTTTCGGTTATATTTAAAGTATTACCAAAGTTTATGGACCTGGCATTTTTGAAGGGAACAGGATTTTCAACCTTGGTACTGCAACCGGATGGAAAAACTCAGGTGTATGAGATGCCCTTCCTTGACCGCATGGGTGTCGTTTTTGTTATATGTGTTATTGGGATGTATATTATTTCGATGATCGAAAATCCAAAGGGTGATCGTACAAATGCTTTGGAAATAGATACTAAAATGTTTAAAGTATCCAATGGTTTTGCCGTCGGTGCACTTATCATTGCCGGGATCCTTGTAGCCTTATATACCGTGTTCTGGTAAGCATTTCAATCACTCGAATAAGTGGGGCGTCGCGATTTATCGGGGCGCTTTTTTTATGGACTAAAAGCCAATGTAACAATCCAATAGCGAAGAATTACAGTTGATACCAATTTGTCTTATATTTAGGCCTGAATCAATAAGCCATCTGTCTGCATGTTTAATAACCTCGAACAAACTTTTCGTTGGTACGGCCCGTCAGACCCCGTTACTTTAGCCGCTATCCAGCAAACCGGCGCCACAGGCGTTGTTACCGCTTTGCACCATATTCCAAGCGGGGAACTCTGGAGCACCCCGGAGATTGAAAAGCGTAAAAATATGATCCTTTCAGCTGGGCTGACCTGGTCGGTGGCAGAGAGTGTAAACATCCACGAAAGCATAAAAACTTCGGGTTGCGAGCGCGACAAATATGCAGAGAATTATATCGGTACATTAAAAAACCTGTCGCAGGCTGGCATTAAAACCGTATGTTATAATTTCATGCCCGTGCTTGACTGGACACGTACCGATATTGACTACCGTTTGCCGAATGGCGCTTCGGCTCTTCGCTATCATGCGCCCGCACTGGCCGCGTTTGATCTTTACATATTAGAACGCGAAGGTGCTTATAAGGAGTTTAGCCACAAGCAGCAACAGGAAGCCAAGCTGCTGTTGGACAGCCTTACTACTGAGGAAAAAAAGCGGCTGATCAATAATGTGATGGCCGGCTTACCCGGTACCAAAGATGTGTTGACTGTTGATCAGTTTAAAGCCCATCTTGAAAAATATAAAGGAATTGATGCTGCAGGATTGAAGCAAAACCTGACCTGGTTTTTACAGGCAGTTATTCCGGAAGCGGAAAAACTGGGTATAAAAATGTGTATCCACCCGGATGACCCGCCTTTTGCTATTTTAGGCTTGCCCAGGGTCGTGTCGACAGAAGGTGATCTGCTGGATGTAGTCAGTGCAGTGCCGTCGCCCAGCAACGGACTTACTTTTTGCACCGGCTCGTTAGGTGCGCGCGCCGGTAATGACCTTCCCGCCATGATAGAAAGGTTGGGCACTCATATCCATTTTTTGCATTTGAGAAACGTAACACGGGAGGCAGACGGCAGTTTTTTTGAAGCCGACCATCTTGACGGAAGCACCGATATGTATATGGTAATGAGAAGCATTATCAATGAACAAAAAAGGCGGGCGGAAAGCGGCCGGGATGATGTGGCCATACCAATGCGGCCCGATCACGGGCATAAACTGCTGGACGATTTTAATTACAATACTTTTCCGGGGTATTCTGCTATAGGCCGTTTAAAAGGCCTGGCTGAATTGAGGGGATTGGAAATGGGTATAAAAAACACGCTTTATCATTAAACAAAAATAATTTATTTCCATTTCTAAGTAATGGGTGATCCTTTAAAAATAAGTTTTCCGGGTACTGTACTTTCATTTGGCGAGTTGCTGTTGCGGATATCGCCTGATGAAGGCGGCAACTGGCTGAAAGAAAATCTGTTCCCATTCTATATTGCCGGTGCCGAGCTCAATGTGGCCACCGCCTTGGCATTATGGAACCTCCCGTCAAAATATATCACCGTATTGCCGGGTAATGACCTGTCACGACAGATCGTGGGCTACCTTGAAGAGCAAAAGATCGATATGTCAGCGGTATTATACCAGGGCAATCGACTTGGATTGTACTTTTTAACCAAAGGCAAAGACCTTAAAAATGATGCCCTGATCTATGACCGCGCACATTCTGCATTTTCAGAGTTAAAACCCGGAATGATTGATTGGGATAAACAATTTGAGGGGGTGAGCTGGTTCCATTTCAGCGCCATATGTCCTGCCATCAGTCAAAATATTGCCGATGTATGTAAAGAGGCCTTGATTGCTGCCTCTCAAAAAAACATCACCATATCGGTCGATTTGAACTACAGGTCGAAACTATGGCAGTATGGAAAAACGCCTTGGCAGGTAATGCCCGGCCTGGTTCGGTATTGCGACCTGGTGATGGGCAACATTTGGGCGGCAGATACGATGCTGGGTATCCCGGTTATTCCCGACATTCACGAGTCGGGTCAAAAAAGTATCTACCTGAAAGAGGCTCTGAAAACGTCTGAAGAAATACTCAGGCAGTATCCAAAATGTAAAGCCGTAGCCAATACTTTCAGATTTGATGCCAAAAGCAAGATCAACTACTATGCTGCCTTATATACCGGCGACAGCTTTTATACCTCGAATGAGTTCAGCACCACAGGGATGCTGAATAAAGTGGGTAGCGGCGATTGCTTTATGGCCGGACTGATCTATGGATTTTATAACAGATTCGATCCTAAGCAAACGCTGGAATTTGCCACCACCGCTGCGTTTGAAAAACTGTTTATTGAAAGTGATACCACCAATATACCGGCAGAAGATTTATTATTAAAGTTAAATAGTTGAATGAGTTGATCAGCTTAAGTGTTTGATTAAGTTTGTAAGTATGAATCAACCTGATAACTTAGTCAGCCCGCTTTAACCCAATCAGCACAATCAGTCAAAAATGAAGAACAAACAAGTCATACTGGATAGCATTTTGAAACAGGGAATGTTGCCTTTGTTTTTTTATGAAGATACGGAAGTGAGCGTGCAGGTGGTACGTACCCTATACAAAGCAGGCGTGCGGGTAATGGAATATACTAACCGGGCGCAGGAAGCATTTGAGAATTTCCTGGTATTAAAAGCCGCGCAGGAAACCGAAATGCCGGATCTGTACCTGGGTATAGGAACTGTAAAGACCGGTGGAGATGCTATTAAATATGTAAACGCCGGGGCTGATTTTATAGTGGCACCGACGATAAATCCGGATGTAGCAGAGATTGCTAGTGCCCATGACGGGCTATGGATACCGGGCTGCATGACCCCTACGGAAATCCATCTGGCGCAGCAGCATCATGCAGCCCTGATAAAAATATTTCCTGCCAATGTTTTGGGGCCTGGCTACATCAGCGCAGTAGCAGATGTATTCAGGGGACAATTATTTATGCCGACGGGCGGGGTTGAACTGAATAAAGAAAATATAAGCGGCTGGTTTAGGGCCGGTGTGTGTGCTGTAGGCATGGGAAGCAAACTGATCACCAAAGAGATCCTGCAAAACAAACGATACGATCAGCTTTATACCCAAACGGTTGATACTTTACAAATGATCCAATCGGCCAGGCAGCTATGAACGAAAAACCGGGAAATTACAGGTGGGTAATCTGCTCACTTATTTTCTTTGCCACCACCATTAACTACCTCGACCGGGCGGTGATCAGTCTGTTAAAATCAAATCTTACCGCCGATTTTAAATGGGACGACGGCGATTATGCCAATGTGGAGATCGCTTTCAAGGTAGCTTATTCGGTCGGTCTGCTATTGGCCGGCCGCCTTATTGATAAGCTGGGCACCAAAATCGGTTATTTCTTTTCTACTTTTTTATGGAGCGTATCGGCGGTATTCCATGCCTTAGCCAACAGTACGCTGGGTTTTGGCGTGGTGCGTTCTGCCCTGGGCCTTAGCGAAGCCGGTAATTTTCCTTCGGCGATCAAAACTGTTGCCGAGTGGTTCCCTAAAAAGGAAAGGGCACTGGCGACAGGCATATTTAATTCGGGAGCCAATATCGGAGCCATTATAGCGCCCTTAACCGTGCCCTTTATTGCAATAACCTGGGGATGGCGATGGGCCTTTGTTATCACCGGCTCAGTGGGCTTTATCTGGCTGATATTATGGCTCATTTTTTACCAGGTACCTGCCCGGCAAAAGCGTTTGGGTAAAGCCGAACTGGATTATATTAATAGCGATGCCGATGAGCGGGATAAAACGGATAAACTAACGAATAGTTCACAGCCATCATGGGCAAAATTGCTTAGCTATAAACAAACGTGGGCTTTTTCAATCGGCAAATTTTTAACTGATCCGATCTGGTGGTTTTACCTGTTCTGGCTGCCGGATTTTTTGGAAAGCCAGTATGGATTAAAAGGTACAGGCATTGCCCTGCCTGTTGCATCGGTTTACACCATATCCACTTTTGGCAGCATTTATGGAGGTTATCTGCCTAAAAGCCTTATTGAAAAAAACTGGCCTGTATTCAGAGCCCGCAAAACTTCTATGCTGATCTACGCTTTTGCAGTAGTGCCTATCATTTTCGCGCAGATTTTAGGCAGTGTAAATATGTGGCTTGCAGTGATCATTATTGGTTTGGCGGCATCGGCACACCAGGCCTGGAGTGCCAATATCTTCACCACCGTTTCGGATATGTTCCCCAAAAAGACAGTCGGTTCGGTAACCGGTATAGGCGGCATGTTCGGCTCTATAGGCAGTGTATTCCTCTCATTATTTGTGCAAAAAGATATGTTTGTCCATTACCGCGCCATACACCAGATCGAGACCGCCTATTATATCATGTTTTTTGTTTGTGGCGGCGCTTACTTGCTGGCCTGGTGCATTATGCATTTGCTGGTACCCAAAATGAAACCGGTTGATATTTAACCAATCGTTAATAGGTTAGGATTAGTGCACCCGCTCCCTGATAAGTTGTTTTAGAACTGGCATTACTAAATAATGTCAATTTTCGTTTTAAAGGATTGCCTAATTATACAATCTTATTATATTTGCGCCCATGTTAAAAAACTGGTGTCCAAAGTCCTGAGTCTAAAGATGACCCAGACTAAAAACGCAAGATTTTTGACTTAAAATAGATGGCCCGTTCGTCTAGGGGTTAGGACGTTAGATTTTCATTCTATAAACAGGGGTTCGATTCCCCTACGGGCTACTTAGTAAGTCAAAAGCCTAGAATCAAAAGATTTGAGGCTTTT
>JAQBOV010000037.1 GCA_028287895.1 Mucilaginibacter sp.
ACCTGCCGGCATAGATGGTATTCCTTTCAAATCAAATTCAGCCAGTTTGCGGTTTTCTTTGATCAGATCACGTTCGCCCTGGTAAACCGCTATCTTCATGTTTACCTGCCCGTCTATAGAGGTCGTATACTGCCTTCCTGCTTTGGTAGGTACTTTTGAATTGCGCGGAATAATGATATCCATCAATCCGCCCATAGTTTCAATACCCAGTGACAAAGGGGTAACATCCAGCAATAAAATATCCTTGCGGTTTCCGGCTAAAATATCGGCTTGTATGGCCGCTCCCAAAGCGACCACTTCATCCGGATTAAGTTCATTATGAACAGGTCTGGCAAAGAAATCGGACACCATCTTTTTAACCAAGGCCGTACGGGTAGAACCGCCAACCATTACCACTTCGTTGATATCACCTATATCGAGGCCTGCATCTTTTAATGCATTGTGGCAGCACTCAATGGTTTGCTGCACCTTGGGTAATATCAATTGTTCAAAAGTATCGCGATCAAGCGTACACCATATATCCCCTATTTTATCATTAACCAGGCTTTGGTGTGTGAAGGCTTTTTTTGCTTCTTCGGCTTTCAGGCGAAGTTGCTGTGCCAGCTCGCGGTCTTTTATTAGTTCGGCTTTATTTAACCGGTTCTTTTCTATCCAGTAATCAACAATGGCGCTGTCAAAATCATCGCCCCCTAAAAAGGTGTTTCCGTTGGTGGACAGGACTTCAAAAATGCCATTCTGTATTTGTAGTATTGAAACATCAAAGGTGCCTCCGCCCAGATCATATACCGCTATGGTTTTTGTTTCTTCAGCGTTTAAGCCGATGCCGTACGCTAAACTCGCTGCTGTGGGCTCATTAACAATACGCAATACATCCAGCCCTGCCAGCTTACCGGCATCACGTGTTGCCTGGCGTTGTGAATCGTTAAAATAGGCAGGCACAGTGATCACTGCACGGTTCACCGGTGTTTTTAAAGCGTGTTCCGCCCGGTCCTTTAGCTCTTTTAATATCAGGCCGGAAAGTTCGATCGGGGTATAAAAATGGTCGCCTACTTTAATTTTCACCAGGCTCTCGGTATCATCATCAATCACTTTATAGGAGAAGAAATCTTTGTGATCTTTAATATCGTGATAGGAGCGACCTAATAACCTTTTGACAGAGAAAACAGTGTTCTGCGGATCGGTTATTAAGTAATTTTTGGCGTCATTACCTACTGTGACTTCACCTGCCGGTCCAAAATGTACTACTGATGGCACTAAAACTCCCTTGCCAGTATCATTGATCACTTTCGGGTTTTTGTCAGGATCGATAAATGCCACCAATGAATTGGTGGTACCCAGGTCGATGCCTACAATAATGTCTTCCTTTTGCAGAGAGCCTGTTGCCAGATTGATAGAAACTTTAGCCATGATAGTTCAATAACAATCGGCAAATGTAGGTAGTTTTAGCTCACCGAGTGTCTTTTGAATATCGAATTTTTAATTAGGTAAAAAACAAGCCATACATTTTTGCGTTAATTTCAACAATTATTAATCTGTTCTAATTCAGTTCAGCCAAATTTATTACTTTCACCCCAATGTTCGTTTCTGTGCTGAATAAACTAAAGACCATATTTCTAACCACACTATTACTGCTACTGGCCACTGCCACTATGACAAAAGCTCAGCAGTTCGGTGGCAACCCGCCATCCATTCAATGGCAGCAAATAAATACAAAGGCTGCTAAAGTGATATTTCCAAAAGGACTGGATTCAGCAGCTTTGGAAGTGGCCAATATTGTTCAGCGGATGAACAGTATCATACAGCCGACCATTGGCTACAAACAAAAGCAGGTAAGCATTGTGCTGCAAAACCAAACCACCGTAGCTAATGCTTATGTGGGATTGGCGCCTTTCAGAAGTGAATTTTTTCTGACACCTGAACAAAATAGTTTCGAGGTCGGCAGCCTGCCGTGGCCTGCTCAATTGGCAATTCACGAATTCAGGCATGTGCAGCAGTATAATAATTTTAACGTAGGGGCCTCAAAAGTACTGCACATGCTTTTCGGTGAGGGTGGCCAGGCATTAGCGAATGATCTTGCTGTACCCAATTGGTTTTTTGAAGGAGATGCTGTTTTTAACGAAACATTGGTGAGTGATCAGGGCCGTGGGCGTTTGCCTTATTTTTTTAACGGCTACCGTGCGCTGTGGGCTGACGGGAAGAACTATAGCTGGATGAAACTGCGCAATGGTTCCTACCTGGATTTTATACCCGATTGGTACCCCACCGGTTATATGCTGGTAGCTT
This sequence comes from Mucilaginibacter sp., assembly GCA_028287895.1. Classification (GTDB taxonomy): domain Bacteria; phylum Bacteroidota; class Bacteroidia; order Sphingobacteriales; family Sphingobacteriaceae; genus Mucilaginibacter. The sequence continues at coordinate 2,284 of JAQBOV010000037.1, forward strand.
ATGGAAGGGAAAAATTTGGAGATGTCTTCTGGAAAAATGTAACGCATGATGCGGCAGCCTATAAAGGAGGCTTGTTCCCATTCAGGCGCGCCATCAAAAAATACTCGGGTGAGGATTTCGAACATTTCAGAAACGAAGGCATAAATTATTTTAAGAATCAGTTCAATAGTGATTCAATAAATCAATCATTCACCAATTCAATAACTAAAAACTCACCCCACTTTGTAGCCAATCAAGAGTATCCTGCCTATGTAAATGATAGTACGCTGATCTATATGAAAAGCACCTATGATCATTTACCTGTTTTCGTAATTAGAACCGGCAATAAAGAAAAGAATATTAGCGTGCGCGATTTCTCGCTTGATAACTATTTTGCTTATCATAACGGTAAGATAGTGTACACAACCTACCGGCCCGATCTGCGCTGGACCTACCGCGATTACAGCGAATTGGTGTTGCTGGATGTAGCAACAGGCAGGGAGAAACGCATTAGCAGAAACACCAAATATTTCTCGCCCTCTTTTAGTCCGGATGGGAAAACTGTGGTAGCTGTGCAGGTTAATCCTTCAGGTAAAAGTACATTGCACTTATTGCATACTGCCAATGGGAAATTTATCAAAGCACTTGCAAATCCAGGGCGGTTGTTTTATACCTATCCTAAATTTTATGGGAGCCAAAAGCTGATATCAGCAGTAAGAAATCTAAAGGGAGAGATGTCACTGGCCCTGATTGATATTGAAACCGGTAAGACGCGCTATTTACTACCCTTCTCTTATCAGCCTATAGGCTTTATAACTATTAAAAATGATATCGTTTTTTTTACAGCGACATCAGGCATTAACGACCGTTTATTTGCATTGTATTTAAACAACGGCAAATTGTATGAGTTAAAAAACTATCAAAAAACGGGTTATATAGGTAACTACCAGCCTGCAGTATCTGACAATAAATTTGCCTGGGTCGGATTTACTGCTGTCGGATACCAGGTAAACGAATTTAACAAAAGTGAGCTTCAATGGACAGAGACAAGCCCGGAACTGCCGGGCAGTCTACCCGGTGTGGGCGTCACTGCATTAAATAAAAATGCAGCGTCGGATCTGCTGGCATCTGTCAAAGACGAGCCGCTTACTATAACCAAATATGCTAAAGCTTACCACCTGTTTAATTTTCACAGTATCATTCCTAATATCAGTGATCCCGATTATGTCATTGCCATTGTGGGAGAAAATGTGCTGAATACTTTTCAGTCACAGCTGTCATTTACCTACAATCGTAATGAACAGTATAAAGAAATCGGTTTTGATGCGGTGTATGGTGCTTTGTTCCCTTTTCTGAAAGCAGGGGTGGATTATACAATAGACCGCCGGGGATTTTATAAAGGCAGCAATACTTATTGGAACGAGACCGATCTGCATGGGGGCCTTGAAGTGCCGTTAGATTTTACCAGTGGAAAAAATGTCACTGGTCTGGATATGGGCAGCGATCTGTATTTCAGTCAAACTAATTTTCAGGCCCCATATAATACCATTTTTAAAGCAAACAATTATACTTATGTCAGTAACTATATTACTTTCACTAATCATATTCAGCAGGCCCGACAAAATATTTATCCCCGGTTCGGGCAGAGTATAAGTTTGTCTTACAAAACAGCGATAGCCGGCTTGTCGGCAAGTCAGTTCCTGACATCGGGTAATTTGTTTTTTCCCGGCCTGGTGGTCAATCATAACCTGGTATTTAATGTGGCCCATCAACAGAAAGGCGAAAATAGCGCGATCGATTTTTCCAATAACTTCCCCTTTTCGCGCGGTTACATAGCCGAGAACTTGCATAGCATGAATAAGGCGGGCGCCGATTATCATTTCCCTGTTGCTTATCCTGATGCCGGCGTAGCCAATACCATATACCTGTTAAGGTTAAGAGGGGACCTGTTTTATGATTATACCCGCGTCTCAGACAGTTTCACAGACGGGAGCCGGTTTAAAAATTTCCGATCAACCGGGGCCGCAGTTTTTTTTGATACGAAATGGTTTAACCAGGTGCCTGTTTCATTTGGCTTCAGGTACAGCCGTTTGCTAGATCCGGATATTTTTGGGTATGCCGGGCGAAATCGTTTTGAGATCATTCTGCCGGTAACGGTTTTTTAAGTAGTGAATTACTGAATTAGTGAATGAACGGGAGAATAAGAATTTCGCCGAATATAAAGAGTTTTTAAAACGGGATAAGTCTAGATAATCGCCGATTCATTCGCTCACTAACTCACTCATCGGATTACCCGTTTGCAAGTTTAATGATATCTTTTACTTTCTGCACATCAGTTACCATGATGCCATATTCATTGGGGTTGTTGTTGCTGCCCAGGATGATATGCTCGTTGTGATACTGCATTTTACTTTTCACAGCCTTTCTGGCTGACGAATGGATCTGTGTAGCTTTGGTGAAACGAATCAGATCAGCTACGGTGCTTTCGTCGATGCCGCTTCCCGGCATGATCGTAATGCGCCCGGCGGCTTTTTCTATCAGGTGGGCAATTACATTTGCGCCTTCCAAAGCGGTAGTTTTGCCACCCGAGGTTAAAATGCGTTCACAGCCCATTTCGATAATATCTTCCAATGCCTGGTTCATGTCGGCGCACATATCGAAAGCACGGTGAAAAGTAACACCTAATCCTCTGAGTTTTGCCGTGTGTACCAATTCGGAACAGCGTTGCCTGTCTACACTTCCATCAGCATTTAAAATGCCGATCACAATACCATCGCATCCCGCTTCAATGCAATATCTTACATCTGCCTTTATTATTTCAAACTCAGTATCGGTATACAAAAAATCACCTTCACGCGGGCGTATCAATGGATATAATTTAATATCCAGCATCTTTCGCGCCAGCAAAATTTGCCCGTATGATGGGGTGGTACCGCCTTCGTTCAGATTGTCGCACAATTCAACCCTTATGGCACCGCCTTCCTGCGCAGCCAGCGCAGAAGTAAGTGAATTGGCACAAACTTCAAGTTGTATTTTTGGGTTCATGGTTGGTAGCCTGAGGTATGGATTAAATTGAGTTTCTTAAAGCAGCTATTGATAAGCGCTTTTCCCGTTGATTAACAAATCCTGTTTATCGGCATTGCAAACGGCAAATGAGAAGCCGCTTTGAATAGCATAAGCACCGTACTGGCCCTTTTTGTTGATCGCAAGGAAACCGACCTGGATGTTTTTAGCGGTATCCGGTTTCTTTTTAATGATTCTTTTTACTGCTTCTTTGCAGGCATCCTCGGGTGATAAGCCCTGTCGCATTAATTCCACTACTAAAAAACTGCCCACATTGCGTATCACTTCTTCGCCAACACCAGTTGAAGTGGCTCCGCCCACCTCATTATCAACATACAGTCCGGCGCCAATTATCGGGCTGTCGCCCACACGGCCATGCAGTTTAAATGCCATACCGCTCGTAGTGCAAGCGCCTGATATATTGCCTTTGGCATCAATGGCAAGCATGCCTATGGTATCATGGTTATATTTGCCGCCGGGTACATGCTGCTTATTCTCAATATTTATTGTAGGGCTGTATTTGGCGGTTTCGAGCCATTCTTTCCATGCCTTTTCCGATTCAGGTGTCAGCAGCTTTTCTCTTTTAAAGCCCTGCTCAACCGCAAACTGGGTTGCACCATCACCAACGAGCATGACATGCGGGGTTTTTTCCATTACCAGGCGCGCTACCGATATAGGGTGCGCAATATCTTCTATTGCTGCCACCGAGCCGCAATTGCCAAACTCGTCCATAATGCAGGCATCAAGCGAGACATGCCCGTCACGGTCCGGGTAACCGGCACGGCCAACGGTATGGTTTTTCATATCCGCCTCGGGTATTTTTACACCGGCTTCCACAGCATCCAGTGCCCGGCCACCTTTTTCAAGTGTTTTCCAGGCTTCTTTGTTTGCTGCAATACCAAAATCCCAGGTGGAGATCACAATAGGAAGATTAGCTGCCGGAGAATAAGACAATGTTTTTGCCACGGCCGACCGTGACCATGCTGCAAGCGAGACGCCTGCAGTGGTGAGCTTAATAAATTTGCGGCGATTATACATGCCGCTAATATATAAAGTTTGGGCGGATTTAAGCTGTAAACTATCTTATTGCCCGGCTACATTCATGATCGGCCTTACCTCAATACTGCCGCCAAATTCAAAGACCGGGCATTTATCGGCAATAGCTTTTGCAGTATCCATGTTGGCGGCATTAATGATCAAAACAGAGCTCACCTGTTCGTTATTGGCGACGTAGGCTGTGCTCTTTAGCGATTTTTCCGTGCCGCTTATCGTCAGGCCCTCATTGGCCGGACGATAACCAGCCGCCAAATTGCCTGATTTTGCCAGGTTGCCCATATAATCCTGCCAGCGCTTAATATTGTTCTTGACAGCCTCATTCGATGAAGGCTTAAAATCGGCCTTAAACCTGATCATGAACAGGAATTGCGATTGGGGCTTTTGCTGTGCAAATAAGGTGGAGCCCGCAAATGACAGGATGGCTAAAAGGAGGAATTTCTTCATGGTAATTTAGTTTGATTGTTCAATTTGCTAATCTTCGCTGTTTGAGAACCCGGGTTCATTAGCCACTATTTGTTTACATTTTTCCAGATCGCGCGCAAATACTTTTATTTTGATGCCGCCTCCGCCCTGGTTATAAACCGGGTATAAAATACCCAGGCTTTCGTCCGTTATAAAGCAGGGAATATCGTTCGCTTCCAATTTGGTGCGGATGATCTCGGCCAGCATTGGGTTATAGTAGGTTTCAAAAGTGACTATATCGTCTTCTTTTTGCATAAAAGCGTTGATGTTTAAAAATAAGCAGATCTTATATGAAGTCTTATCCAAAAATGATCATTTGTTTTGGTTAATTTGAATAATTATGAATCGAATCGACCGGATCTCGGCCATATTAATTCAGCTTCAATCGCGAAGAGTAGTAAAAGCAAGCGATATAGCTGAACGTTTTAACATCAGTTTGCGTACCGTTTACCGGGACATAAAAACGCTGGAACAGGCCGGTATTCCGCTGATTGGTGAGGCTGGTGTGGGATACTCCATAATGGACGGCTATAGATTACCACCGGTAATGTTTACCCGCGAAGAGGCTACGGCGTTCCTGACTGCTGAGAAGTTAATGGAAAAACTGACCGATCCTTTATCTGACGAGAATTTCAAATCGGCTATGTATAAAATACGTTCGGTATTACGTACGGCTGAAAAGGATTTTTTAGAGAATATCGACGGGCATATTGAAGTGATGAAAAGCCGCCGCACAGCCGGCAGTAAACTGGACCTGAACCCGCTTCAACTGATCTTGAAAGGGATTGCCCAAAAGAATGTGTTGGCCATTAATTATTTCGCGGCCCATACCCAGCAAAAAAGTGAAAGATGTATCGAGCCGGTTGGGGTTTTTTACCAGGACCATTACTGGCACCTGATCGCCTGGTGCCGTTTGCGGGAAGATTACCGCGATTTCAGGCTCGACCGTATTTCCGGGATCTCCTTAAGCAGTGAGCAATTTGAGTCACAACACCCCAATCTAAAGGACTTTATCTCCAGGTCGGCCCAGGAAAAGAACCTTCAGGCCGTCGTAATCCGGGTCGAAAAAAAGGTATTGCCCTATATCAATGAGCAAAAATATTATAACGGCTATGTATCCGAACAGGAAATTGATGGAATGATCGAGATCACTTTTCTGACCGAGTTCCTGGAGGGTTTTGTACGTTGGCTGATGATGTATGGCGATATGGCCGAGGTAATCACACCGGCTAATCTGAGGGAAAGAGTGAAGGTACTTTCCGGTATTATACATCAAAAAAATCAATAGCGAACTTTTCTGCTGACATAGGGTTGTCACTGATGCACATTTTCTTTGCTCGATGAATTGCACGGAAAGATATTGGATAACGGTGGTCTGTAAAGATCATATTAAACGCGGCGTTGAAGGCGGGTTTATGCAGGCCAATCATGGTAAAGCCGGTCCGCTAAAGAAACTGCATGTAAATGATTGGGTGATATTTTATTCCCCAAAGGTTACTTACCAGGGTGATGAAAAATTACAGTCGTTTACAGCCATCGGGCAGGTAACCGGGGGGGCGGTCTACCAGTATAAAATCGCTGATGATTTTATTCCATATCGGCGGAATGTGCATTTTTATCCTTGTAAAGACGTTTCGTTCATCCCATTGATCCCGCAAATGGAATTTATCAAAAACAAAAAGACCTGGGGTTATCATTTTCGTTTTGGTTTTTTTGAAATAGGAAAAACTGATTTTGAACTCATCCGTTCGAAAATGACAGCTCATCAACATAAAATATTACCAACTCATAATATTATGGAAAGCTTAAGTACATCAATGACTATTAATGCTCCTGCAGCTAAAGTGTGGCAGGCGCTGACGGATCCAAAGATTGTCAAGCAATATTTTTTTGGCACCAAGGTGAACTCGGATTGGAAAAAAGGAAGCCCGATTATCTGGGAAGGAGAGTGGGAGGGAAAAACCTACCGGGATACGGGCACCATACTGGATATTAGCCCGGGCAAGTATGTGAAATATACTTACTGGAGCAGCATGTCGGGTACCGAGAACAAGCCGGAAAATTATGCCAATATTACCTACGGACTTTCCGAAAAAGGCGGCAAAACGGTATTGACCATTACCCAGGATAATATAAAAAACAAGGAATCAAAGGAGCATTCTGAACAAAACTGGAAGTCCGTTTTTGGTAAGATGAAAGAAATGCTGGAGAATAATAAAGTATAAACAAATTATTTAATTAAATTTCATAAAAAATTGATTTTTAAATTTTTAAATATCAATATAACTAAATGTAATGAGCGAAAATTTAAGTTTTGAACGGATAAATATCCCGGATTTTTTTGTTGCAGGTATTGCTGTAAATACAACCAACCAGGACGGGCGGTCTCAAAAAGACATTGGCGATCTTTGGACGAGATTTACAGCCGAAAACCTGACAGAGAAAATAGCCGGGAAACTTTCAGAGGATATTTATTGTGTTTATACGGACTATGAAAGTGATCATACAGGCTGGTATACTGCTGTTTTAGGCTGCCGTGTACAAAATGCTGATAACGTGCCTGAGGACTTTTTTACTGCCCTGGTACCCGCCGGCGACTATCACATTTATACGCCCAAGGGCAAATTCCCCGAGAGCGTAGCTCATACCTGGAGGCAGATATGGCAAACCGATATCAAGCGGAAATACAGTGCCGATTATGACTGCTATAAAGCAGGTGCCGGGTCATTTGAAGAAACGGAGGCTGTCGTGTATTTGTCTGTCGTGTGAACCGGGAGGCAGCAAATTTTTGAGTCGGCAGAATTTTATTTGGCTGCCATTAGGTATTTCTGTAAATTCTTTAATTCTGTAAATCAGGGTTCATGCAAATAATAATTACCGGTTAAAAATCAATCGCTTACCGGCATTACCTTCAATTAAACTTCCATTGCTGAAGGCCAAATTTCCCGAAACAAGGGTGTGAATTATTTTTGACTTAAAAGCGGAGCCTTCGAACGGGCTCCATTTGCATTTATATAAGCTATTAGCTTTACTGGCGGTCCAGGGAGCATTTAAATCAACCAATGTCAGATCGGCCCAGTAGCCCTGGCGAATGAAGCCCCGGTTTTTGATCTGGAAGCAAACAGCCACATTGTGCGCCATCTTTTCAACTATTTGTTCCAAGCTGATCTTACCATGGTGATAAAACTCAAGCATGGCAGGTAAGGCATGTTGTACCAATGGCCCGCCGGAAGGTGCCTGCAGGTAGGGCTGTGATTTTTCTTCAATCGTATGCGGGGCATGATCAGTGGCTATTACATCTATACGCCCGTCCAGTACTGCTTTTAAAATACCATCCCGGTCCCCTTGTGTTTTTATAGCCGGGTTCCATTTGATAAAATTTCCTTTAGTTTGATAATCTTTATCACTAAACCACAAGTGATGAACGCATGCTTCGGCAGTTATCCGCTTATCTTTTAAAGGTATTTTATTGCTGAACAGGTGCGTTTCTTTTTCGGTTGAAATATGTAAAATATGCAGGCGTGTATTATGCTTTTCAGCCAGTTCAACGGCCATTGAGGAGGAGAGATAGCATGCTTGTTCACTTCGTATCTTTGGGTGCAGCCTTACCGTAATGTTTTCGCCCAGCAGTTGTCTGTAATGATTCAGGTTACTTTTGATGGTAGCTTCGTCTTCGCAATGCACAGCAACCAGCATGGGTGATTTGGAGAAAATATTTTCAAGTGTTTGGGGGTTATCTACCAGCATGTTCCCCGTTGAGGACCCCATAAAAACTTTAATGCCGCAAACATTGGTTATATCGGTTTTCAAAACCTCCTCAATATTGTCATTGGATGCGCCTATGTAAAAGGAGTAATTGGCCAATGAGTTATGTGCCGCTATCTCATATTTTTGTTCAAGCAATTCCTGTGTTAAGGTATTCGGAATGGTATTTGGCATTTCCATAAAAGAGGTGATGCCGCCAGCCACTGCCGCTCTTGATTCGGAAAAAATATCACCCTTATGAGTTAATCCAGGCTCGCGGAAATGTACCTGGTCATCGATACAGCCAGGGAATAAGTGCAGACCTTCGGCATTAATAATCTTATCCGCCGGTGCATCTATCTGCTTATCGATACGTTCAATCAAACCATCCTTTACCAGTAGATCGCTGATATACCGGCGGTTTTCGTTAACTATTGTTGCTGATTTGATAAGAATGGAAGACATGTGTGCTATTTGGAATTTCGGATGTTCAATTTCGGATTTGCTGACCCGGGTACAAAGGTATTAATCGATATGAGATAATTTCGAAATTGAACACCCGAAATCTACTTTTTGCCCCAATAATAATTAAGGCCAAATGAAATAGCATTATTAAAACCCACATTAATATAACTGTTGTTGAAGTGATAATCTGTAGCGTATTTCACATTGCCAAAACCCATATTGATACCCAGTTTTGGAGTGGCAAAAAACACAATATTTGGTGCGGCCAGTAAAGTGATCTCGCCATTGCTGAAATTCTTCAGGTCGTTTTGGCTGCTGATACCAAACTGCGGGAAGATGCCTATTTTGTCGGTAAGCATGCAATAGTATCTCAGGCTTAGGGTTAAGCCCACAACATCAATGTGATAATCGTCTACTTTTGTGAAATCAGTAGCAGGATCGGTAAAGGAGGTAAATACATTGGTTTCAGTGCCGGACGTACGCGAATAATTTGGCTGAATACCTATCGCCCATTTTGCCGATAAAAAATACCCAAACTCCGGATTGAACTGGAATGTGCTCAGGTGATTAACCGTATAATTGGTAGTTCCGGTGGTGAAGGTGTAAGGCGTGGTGGTGCCCGGTCCGCCATCGTAATTATAATATAGGCTTCCGCCTAAATAATAATTTCCTTTACCTGTTTGTGCCCGCGCTGATCCAATAACTGTAAAGATAAAAGCGGATAAAATGAGTAGGTGTAGTTTCATAGATTGAAATTTGATGCAAGATAAATGATTAAAACGATATGTAACCCAACTAGGGATGGAAAGCAGACAGGTATAGACTAGCCACCAGCGGTTTTGCTTCCGGATTGGCCAACTTTCGGACTTCCCGACTTAAAGCCTATCTTTGCCGCATGGGTGTCAACTTCGAGGATTTTAAATTTAACCGGCAAATTTTGAATGCCATTGCAGATGCAGGTTACTCTGAAGCTACCCCTGTACAGCAAAAAGCTATCCCTCCGATATTGAACGGACAGGATGTAATGGGTATAGCGCAAACCGGTACCGGCAAAACGGCCGCTTATGTTTTACCCATTCTAATGCGGTTGAAATATGCACAGGGCGAACATCCCCGTGCTTTGATTATTGCGCCAACCCGCGAATTGGCGATACAGATTGAAGAGAATGTAAGAACCTTTGCCACGCACACCGATCTCAGGGTGGTGGCTTTATATGGCGGCCTTGGCCCGAAAACTCAAATAGAACAGGTAAACAAAGGTGTTGATATTATTGTCGCTACCCCGGGGCGGTTTATGGATATTTACCTGGCAGGTCATCTGCTTACCAAATTGTTGCAAGTACTGGTATTGGATGAGGCTGACAAAATGATGGATATGGGCTTTATGCCACAGATCAACCGCATACTCGAGGTCGTGCCGCGCAAACGTCAGAACCTGCTTTTTTCGGCAACGATGTCTGATAAAATACATGAGTTATCAGCCAACTTTTTGGAACATCCGACGGTGATAGAGGTTACCCCGCAGGCTACCCCGGCGCAAACCGTCGATCAGCGGCTATACCATGTGCCCAATATCAAAACCAAGATCAACCTGTTAAAAGTATTGCTGGCAGAGCCGGATGATATTAAAAAGCTGATGATATTTTGCAAAACACGTGTCACAGCCGAGGACGTCTACAAATTTTTAATACGCAAATTTGGTGATAAACAGGTGAAGGTACTGCATGCCAATAAGGGCCAGAACACCCGTATCAACTCTATCAATGCTTTTAAAAACGACGAAGTGAAAATACTGGTGGCTACCGATGTGGCATCACGGGGTATTGATGTAAGCGATGTGAGCCATGTAATCAATTTTGATGTGCCTTTTATAGTGGAGGATTATGTGCACCGGATAGGCCGTACAGGCAGGGCTCTGCAATCTGGCCGGGCGATCACTTTTTGTACACCTGCCGAAGAGTATTACATTCGTAAAACCGAAAAGCTCATCAGGCAGACTATTCCTGTATTTGCTTTGCCGGCGGAAGTGTTCGTAGAGGAAACACCTTATGAGGAAAGACAGGATCAGGCCAAAGAGATTGACCTGCAGAAACGTAAAGATGACCCTGAATTTAAAGGGGCCTTCCACGAAAAAAAGACCCTTAATCAGCGTAAAAAATTTGATGCGGCCAAAACGAAGTCTAATCCGAATTCAAAGGCAGGTAAGTCTCGTTCAACTAAAAGTTTCAAGAAAAAGCGTTGATTAACTGAAAGCAATAAGTAAAACATATTTTTATAAAAAACCAGATCCTTTCGAACGGCAGGGCGAAATCTTATAAACCTGCATAGTCCGCCTGGATCTGCTGGTACCTCGTTCGGAATGACCAACAAATTGATTAAATGAAATTCAGAATTACCCCTTTAAATTTTGCGACGGCATTTTTCTTGATCCTGGCAATTTACATCTGGATATACGGAGCCAAAATTACCGGCAGCAAATACGAGCACTGGAGCGGAACGATCACCCTTGTGTTCTTACTATTTGCCTTTGTAGTGTCATTTCTTGACCTCATGCTCCGGAATTTTTTCCCCAAAACCAAAAGTTTATGGATTGTAGAGCTAAGCTTTATAACTTTGGCAACTATTATATTTTTACTGGTTAAATAACAAACATGAAGAAAGCTGAAATAAAACTCACCATAGACCTTGACGATAACAATGTACCCCAAAGTATTACCTGGGAATCAACCGACGCGGAGAATAAAGAAGCACTGCCGGTAAAATCAATCATGCTGGCACTGTGGGATCATAATTATAAAAATACACTGCGCATTGATTTGTGGACAAAAGACATGGCTGTTGATGAAATGAAGCGTTTCTTTTATGAGACACTGCAAACTATGGGCGACAGCTTTTTACGGGCCACCGGCGAAACCAATATCGTAGAAGACCTTCGCGATTACTGTGCACATTTCGCAGATAAAATGGAAATCACGCAAAAATAAAAAATGAGACCCGGATCATTTCTCGCATTTGCCGGATTTGTAATACTGATTGCAGCAACATACTGCCCTTTACTTCGTCCCTTACACTTAACCAACTGGGACATGTACGCCTGTAATAAGCCTTATGGTATTGTAGTTTTATTAATGGCAATAGCAGGTATTATAGGCGTAGTTTTTATGGAGAGGAAAATCATGCGCATGGCGGCTTGGTTATCATTGGTCCTGGTGGTATTATTTTATTTTCTCGCTCTTTTAAAAATTCATACATCATTTAGTTTTATATCCTTTCATTCCATCGAAAGATTTTTAGACCGTCAAATTAAATTCAAATGGGGATGGTGGTTATTAATCGCCGGGCCGGTTCTTGCCCTTACAGGTGCGCTAAGCGCAAAACCGAAATATAAAATACCAAATCAGCAATAAGCCGGATACAATAGATTGATACCTAGTGGTAATAGTAATGTTTGCGCTATTTAATTTATTGTGAGTATTTAATATTATATTAGCACAAATCAACCTATAGAATGCTCAATTTATCTTTCCGCCAGCAGGTGTTTGCGGGGTTTGCTGCATCTGTTATCCTGGTTTTTGTTGTAGGCTTATTGTCTTACCGGAATATTAACCAGTCGAAAGAAGATGCTTCGATGGTTGATCATACGGAGAACGTGATCAAGACCGCCGGCAATTTGCTGCAATTGATGACGGATGCCGAAACGGGTACACGGGGTTATGCTGCCACAAATAACAAAGCCCTTTTAGAGCCCTATAATAAAGCACTTCTGCAAATTAGCGGCAATTTAGATCAGCTGGGAAAGCTTGTTCAGGATAGTTACCTTCAGACTAAAAGAATTGATACCCTGATCTCTCTTGTGGAAATTAGATTAAATAATCTGAAGGCGGAAATTGATGCACGTGACCGCAAAGGGCTGCAATACATGATCCAAAATCAGATGTTTGTTAATGGCAAACATAATATGGATCAGATTCGTGCGGTACTTAATCGTGTTGAACAAACCGAGAACCATTTACTTGCTTTACGCAAAGCAAACTCTGAAAAATCATCCGGCCAGGCATTATTTATCATTATTGCAGGTTCACTCATATTTCTGCTGATTATTATCGTATTATTTTATTACATCCAGAGAACTTTTGTAAAACAGAAAAAAATAGAAGCGGAGATAGGTTTGGCTAATACCCGGCTTGAAAAGGTGTTGGCCGAGAATGAAATGAAGAACTGGGTACTTACCGGTTTAAGTGCATTGAATAAAAAGATGCAGGGCGGCCAACGTGAAAAGGAACTTGCTTCAAATATTATCTCAGCAATATGCAATTATACAAATGCATTAACAGGTACCTTATATTTATTCAACGAATCGGAACAGCAACTTGAGTATTGTTCATCCTATGCATTTCATGATCTGGAGGCTTTAAAAAAAACGATTAAATTAACAGAAGGCTGGCTGGGCCAGGTTGGCGTAGATCAAAAAGTATCGGTAATTAAAGGAAAGCTAAACGATAAGCTTGGACTTGAAAGCTCATTGATCCGCGAGGTTTTGGCAGAAACTTTTATTTTTCCGTTCTTTTTTGATGAAAAATTAAAGGGAGTAGCTGAGGTTGCCTTTAACAACGAACTAAAACAGAATGTGGCCGATTATATTTCAGCTATCGCTGAGGTAATTGGTATTGCAGTCAACACCGCCCAGGCGCGTACGATGATGCAGGATCTGTTTGAAAAAACACGGCAGCAGGCCGAGGAATTGAGCGCCCAGCAAGAAGAGATGCAGGTAACCAACGAGGAACTGATGAGCAAAACCGAGAAACTGCAGTCCTCTGAAGAAGAATTGATAGCTCAGCAAGAAGAATTGCGCAGTATCAATGCCGAGCTGGAGGAAAAAGCTGGTTTGCTGGAGGAAAAAAACGAGGCCATTGAAGAGGCCAGGCAGGCTATCAAACTCAAAGCGGAGCAACTGGAAACGACCGGCAAATATAAATCAGAGTTTCTGGCTAATATGAGCCATGAGTTGCGCACGCCGTTGAATAGCATCCTGGTATTGGCGCGTATATTAAAAGATAACAAAACCGCCAACCTTTCTGAAGATCAGATCAAATATGCAAGTGTGATCTTTAATGCAGGGAATGACCTGCTTGTCCTGATCGATGATATTCTTGACCTGGCAAAAATTGAGTCGGGAAAAATGGAAATGAACAATGAGGAAGTAAGGGTAGCTGATATTGTAGATGATATGCAAATGCTTTTTGCGGAGATTGCACGCAATAAAAAAATTAAATATAGCAGCCACATTGGCCAGGTGCCTCAGCATATTTTTACCGATAAAACACGTCTACAACAGATAACAAAAAATCTGCTATCCAACTCATTTAAATTTACCGACGAAAAAGGCTCAGTGGCAATTAACGTTATACCCGGTAAAGCAAAGGGCACTATTAGTTTTTGCATTAAGGATACCGGTATTGGTATACCAAAGGAAAAGCAAAGCGTCATATTCGAGGCATTTCAACAGGCAGATGGATCGACCAACCGCAAATTTGGCGGCACGGGGCTTGGCTTATCAATAAGCCGCGAACTTGCAGCACTGTTAGGTGGTACTATTACGATGCAAAGTGAACCGGGACTGGGCAGTGAATTTATATTGACTATTCCTGTAAAAGTAGAACAGACGGGTGTAATCGGAGAAGATTCGTTGCCTGATGTTGAGGCCATCGGTACTCAACCACAATTTTTGAGCGGGGCCAGGCCTGCTGCACCGGCCGGTGACAGGGGCCCATCGGTTATTATTGTAGAGGATGATAAGAATTTTGCGGGCATCCTTCAGGATTACGCACGTAATCATGGTTTTAACCCTGTGATATTAAATGATGGAACCAATGCTGTAAGTACCATTGAAGATCAGTTGCCCGATGCGGTAATATTGGATATAAAGCTGCCCGGTAAAGATGGATGGCAAATACTGAAAGAACTTAAATTGTCAGGGAAAACGGCACATATTCCGGTGCATTTAATGTCGGCAGGTGATGCGGAATCTGAGAAAATACGCACAGAAGGGGCTGTTAGTTTCCTCAAAAAGCCAATTGATCCCCATATGCTCAATAATTTATTTGGTGATATTTTGAAACAAAGCGAGGTTGTTTTTAAAAAAATATTGCTGGCCGAAGATCGCAAGTTGCAGAGCCCCGCATTAAAAGAATTATTGGAAAGCCGTGGCATTCGTGTGGACCGGGCATTTGATGGTGAATCGGTATTCAGGATGCTGAAAGAAAATAACTACCAATGCTTAATACTGGATCTTGTTCTTCCTGACATTTCGGGGCTTGACCTTTTGGATAAAATCAAGCAGGTCGACCGCTTTGCGTCATTGCCGGTGATTATCAATACCGCGATGGAACTGGATAAGACATCAGTAAGCAGATTGATGCAGTATGCTAACGCCCTGGTAGTTAAAACCAATAAATCATCAAGCAGGCTGATCGATGAAGTAAACCTGTTTCTAAATAAGATCAGTTCAGAGCCTTCAAAACAAAATATATTAAACCCAATAGGTAAAGCTAAGACAATGAATATAGGAAAGAAAACCTTTAAAGATAAAAAAGTGCTACTGGTAGATGATGATCTGCGCAATGTTTTTGCTTTAAGCAGCGCTTTGAAAACCTATGGTCTTGTTATCGAAACAGCCAATGATGGTCAAGAAGCAATAACTCAGCTGGAAAACATAAATGATGTCGATATTATTTTGATGGATATCATGATGCCTAAAATGGATGGTTACGAGGCAATAAGATATATACGTAGTCAGCGCAAATGGGCTAAATTACCCATCATAGCACTAACTGCAAAAGCCATGAGTGATGATCGTGCAAAATGTATTGCGGCAGGCGCCGATGATTATATTACTAAACCGGTGGATATGGATAAGCTCCTCTCACTTATACAATTATGGTTGGAAAATTAATTTATGAGCGATGCACCCGTTGGCATTACAGAGCCGCAGCTTTATCAACTTATTGACTTTGTAAAAAAAATACATGGGTTTGATTTTTCTGATTATTCCAAAGCATCGTTAAAAAGGAGGTTTTCAAGAATAATGATGCTCAAAAAGCTTGAGTTTTATGAGCTTAAACACGCACTGATCAATGATCTCAATTTTTTTCAATGGTTCCTGGAGGAAGTTACGGTAAACGTTACCGAGATGTTCCGTGATCCATCCTTTTACAAAGCATTAAATGCACAGGTAATCCCTTATTTATCCAGTTTTCCGCATATCCGGGTCTGGAGCGCAGGTTGTTCATCGGGCGAAGAAGTTTATTCCCTTGCTATTTTATTGGATGGTGCCGGATTGAATGAAAAAACTTTTATTTACGGTACCGACATCAATATCGAAATGCTGAATGAGGCTCGCAAAGGCATTTATAGTCTTCGCAAAATGAAAAGCTATACCGAAAATTACCAGTTATGTGATTTACCCGGCTTGTTGACCGATCATTTTACTATTATGTATGATGCAGCCGGTATTCACAACGAGTTAAAACAAAACACCCTGTTTTCCATTCATAACTTAGTGTCTGATCATGTTTTTAATGAGTTTCAGCTTATAAGTTGCCGGAATGTTTTTATTTATTTTGAAGCTGAATTACAAGAAAAGATATTAGGACTGTTTTATAAAAGTTTATGCCCATTGGGCTTTTTATGCTTAGGAAGTAAGGAAACCATCAGGCTGCCTGACTTTAAAAGCAAGTTTAAAGTGATCAATTCCAGGGAAAATATATATCAGAAAATTGGCGATCAATAACATCATTATTGAGCGGTGGCACAACTCAGATATTGTGCTGTTGGGAGGCTCTGCAGGAGCATTTAAGCTTTTGTTCAGAGTAATTAAATGCCTTTCGCCCGATCTTGGAAAAACGGTCATTATCATTATTCACCGTAAGCGAAATTTTTTGAGTGAAATGGAAAAGCTTTTCGCAAAAAACGCTACAATGAAGCTCAACGAGATCACGGACAAAGAGCCGGTGAAAAAAAATACAATTTATATAGCCCCGGCAAATTATCATATCCTGATTGAAAAAAGCGGTCATTTTAGTTTAGATGTGTCTGAGGATGTATGGTATTCAAAGCCATCAATTGATGTTGCATTTGAAAGCGCTGCTGATGTTTATAAAGATCGCTGTACTGCAATATTGTTTTCCGGCGCTAACCAGGACGGGGCACAGGGGCTGCTTCAATTACGTAACAACGGCTCATTAACTATTGTACAGCATCCGAAAGATGCAGAAATGACGCATATGCCCCAGGCTGCTATCAATATTGGCGCAGCCGAATATATATTACGAACAGAGGAGATATTTGAACTTCTGGAGATGGGCTAAAATAAGGTAGCCTGCCCAATGCCACTGGCACCTGCCTCATGTTCCAGCAACCATTTTTTTCGCCACACACCGCTTGCATAGCCGGTCAGACTTCCATCCGAGCCAATTACCCTGTGGCAGGGAACTACGATGGCTAAATGATTTTTACCATTTGCGGCTGCTGTTGCGCGGATTGCCAATGGATTGTTCATCAGCTTTGACTGTTGGGCATAACTGATCGTTTTTCCATAATTTATCGATAGCAAACATTGCCAAACCTGCTGCTGAAAATCTGAACCCTTTTGTTTTATCGGGAAATCAAAAACCCGTCTGTCGCCTGCGAAATATTCTTCCATTTGTTGCACAGCTGATTTTAGCAAAGGCGTTCCGGCAGGCACAAGATCGGTTTCATCATCCACGAAATGGACCGAAGTAATAAAATTGTCATCCTCAGTTATCCGCACGATACCAATGGGTGTCGGATGGTAGGTAATTGGCATGATGTAAAGATACCAATAGCGGTTACAAGTGCAAAGGCTGAACAAAATGACCTTTTACCTTTCTGCCTTTCAGCTAAACAAAACTATCTTTGCAAAAATGAAACTCTTGAACCAAACCTGGAATCTGTTTAAAAAGGAAATTCTGCTCGAATGGCGGTCAAAGTACGCGTTCAATGGGGTTTTGCTTTATGTAGTTTCAACGGTGTTTGTTTGTTATATCTCGTTTAATCTTACTCCCGGTTTTACAGGGAGTAAAGGATACCCCATAGTTTGGAATGTACTGTTCTGGATCATTATGCTTTTTGCTTCGGTAAACGCTATCGCCAAAAGCTTTATGCAGGAAAGCAAAAGCCGTTTACTGTATTATTATACTATTGCCAGTCCGCAGGCGATCATCCTGTCAAAAACGGTTTACAATATGTTATTGATGTCGCTTTTGAGTTTACTGGCTTTATTGGTTTACTTGCTTTTCTTTACCAATACGATCGGCGACCCCCTTTTTTATTTTTTATCAGTTTTGTTAGGAAGCATTAGTTTTTCCACTGTTTTTACCATGATCTCGGCCATAGCCTCAAAAGCAGGCAATAATGGTACCTTAATGGCTATTTTAAGTTTCCCGGTTATTATTCCGGTTATCCTTGTTCTTGTCCGTCTGAGTAAAAGTGCCATGGATGGGCTGGAACGCAGCTTAAGCTATGGTAATATTGGTGTTCTTTGCGCCATTAATGTCATTGTTATCACCACTTCACTGATATTGTTTCCTTATTTGTGGCGGGATTGATCCCGGAGATCACCTTTGTTTAATGTTGTAATAGCGTATTCAGCAATTTATTGGGATTATTTTAATCTTTATTTGGATTAAGTCTAAATAAGAATTTACTTTGCAGCACTAGCTATTAACTAAATGAAATACTTGACTTTTACCCTTTTCCTGTTTTTTTCGTTTCTTTCAAGCAGGCTGCTTGCGCAAAAAGCCATACTTACGACAGAAGATTCATTGACAAACAATTTGTCAAAAAGCGCTACCACCATAGGTGGCTATGGCAATTCCTTTTACCAGCGCAATTCAAGCCTGCAAACTGCAAAAGTGAATCTGGAACGCTTCGTATTGTTTACCGGACATAAATTTAATGATAAAATTTCCTTTTTCTCCGAATTAGAAGTTGAGGATGCAAAAGTAAGCGGCGGAGAATCAGGTGGTGAGGTAGCGGTTGAGCAAGCGTATCTGAAATTTAATTTGAATGCCAACCAATACATTACAGCCGGTTTATTCATTCCACGAATAGGCCTATTAAACGAAAACCACTTGCCAAATACGTTCAACGGCAATGAGCGTAATTATGTGGAAACGTTTATTCTGCCGTCTACCTGGCGAGAGATCGGTGTCGGCTTTAACGGTAATCTAAATAATTTTCCGCTTAATTATAGTATTGCCCTTGTCAATGGCTTAAGTTCTGCCAATTTTGAGCATGGCTCTGGTATCCGCGAAGGCCGTTTTGAGGGTAGGAATGCTTCTGCCAATAACCTGGCGCTTACGGCAGCTATACAATATTACCAAAACAACTTTAAAGTACAGGTATCCGGCTATTATGGGGGTACGGTAGGGGTTAACAAACGCAAGGCAAATAGCCTGGGATTATCTTGGGGTACATTTGGCACACCGGTTGCCCTGGGCGAAGCTGATGTGCAATATGCAAACAATGGATTTTCGGTAAAAGTGCTGGCAACCATCGTGTCCATTGCTGATGCTGCCAGCATTAACCGGGCTTACGCCAATAACACGCCTCAGACCGAGTATGGTGCTTATGCTGAAGCAGGCTATGACCTGTTCTGTTTAAACAAAAGGCCGCATGAAAACCAGCTGATCGTTTTTGTTCGCGATGAGAAATTGAATATGAACGCCAAGGTGCCCTCAAATGGGGTGATCGATGGAACATTAGACCAGAATTATGTGGTCGCCGGCTTTACCTATCTGCCTGTGCGCAACGTGGCCGTCAAAGCTGATGTAAGAATTGTTCACACCGGTCACCAAAATCCCGACCTGGTTATCAATCCAAACCCTGCTGCACAGCCTTATCAATCTAATTATAATTTAATTAACCTGGGTATTGCATTGTCATTTTAAAGATCATGGATAGAAGAAACTTTGTAAAACAATCATGTACAATGTGCCTGGCGATAGGCGCGGGCATGGTGGTCGGCTCCTTGTCATCATGCGCAACGCTGCCGGTTTATAAAACAGTAACTGCTAATAACAAGATTTCTGTGCCGGTATCATTATTTGCACAAAGCGATTTTCAGATCATTCAGCCTAAGGACTTTTACTATAACATCGGTTTGAGAAAAGAAAAGGACGGTACCTATACCGCCTTGCTGCTCAAATGCACCCATGCCGATAATCAGCTTACACCAATGGGCAATGGCTTTAAATGCAATCAGCATGGCAGCGCTTTTGACCAGGAAGGCGAGGTTAAACAAGGTCCTGCAGAGCGTTCACTTAAAAAATATAATACTGAAATTATATCCGGTCAAATCATCATCCATCTAAGTTAAATAGGATGGAAAAGATTTTGGATTATAGCATCATCTGCTATTGGGCTCATTAATGTTGCTTTACCTGCTTTGTCCAACCAGGTGACACCTCCCTATACTGATATGCCGGTGCATAATATCGGAGCGGGGCTTGCAGATAATCGCCCGGATTTTAAAGCCGGCGGACAGGATTTGCGTACTGCGCCGTTATGGGGATTGGGCTTGTACCAAACAGTAAATAGCCCCGGATATATGATGGCAGGGGGCGCACATTAGTGGAAGCGCTTATGTGGCACGGTGGCCTGGCGGCCCCATCACAAAGCTATTTCTCCAAATGAGCAAAGGCAGACAGGAATGCCGTACTGAAATTTGAGGGATCGCTTGAGAGATTAGAAAAGGATTAAATTACGATCAAAAAATGCAGCTTTCATTAATTATTCATAATAATTACCTTTATTAGCACCATAAAACTAGTTAAGGGTAATTATTGCCAAATGCATTTTAACAGGTTCCTGCTTTTATTATTTTTGCTACCCTTATCTGCCTTTTCACAAGTTACTATTTCTGGTAAGGTAACTACTTCCATTTCTCATGTAGGTATCGGCAAGGTGACTGTTTTTTTAAGTAATTCGTCATACGGTACCGAAACAAGTGAAGATGGTGCATTTACCCTGGTTGGCGTTAAACCAGGCCAATATGACCTGGTGGCATCTTCAGTTGGGTACCAGGATTATTCACAGACCATACTGGTAGGAAAGGAACCTTTCAATATCACTATCCCGCTGATGCCTAAGGTTAATCAGTTACGCGGAGTGGTAATCACTACCAGCGCCAATTGGAAAAAGAACTGGGAAGAATTCAAAAAGGCGTTTATTGGCACCTCAGAAAATGCGAAAAACTGCGTGGTCGTCAATCCTCATGTAGTAAGTATGGTCAGCAGCGGCAGGAAGCACACTTTGGAGGCATGGTCTAATGATTTTTTAGTAGTGGACAATAAGTCGCTGGGGTACCGGGTAAAATTCCTGATTGATACTTTTTCAAACAACGGGCTCACCGGTATAATATCCTGGCAGGGGAAGGCGGTTTTCCAGGAGCTTCCCGGAAGTGCCGAACAAAAGAAAGTATGGAAATTAAAGCGTGAGGAAACCTATTATGGTTCGTCACGCGATTTTTACAAATCATTATATACCGGCAGGCTCACCCAGGAAGGTTTTATAATCAAGAAATTACATAGAGAACTTAATCCCGAACGGCCGCAGGAAGGTTTGATCTTACAAAAGATCAAACAATTTAAGGAACATTATAATCGCGACTCTTTAAACTATTGGATTATTAGAGAAAACATGTCCAAATATTACCATGAAAGCCTGGGGAAAGAGCCGCTGCAACCTTACCAGATTTTTGGAAAAACTGATAAGCCGGGTCTGTTTATTATCAGCTTTACCGAATGCCTTTATGTGATCTATACGAAAAGACATGAGGAAACCGACTTTAAAGACCTGTACCGCCCTTTAGATATGGAGAACTTTGAAACGAGCGTGCTTACCTTAAGCGCACCTTATGCCGTATTTGATATGAATGGCGTTGTATTTAACGGGGCACCGCTGAATGAGGGTACATGGTCAAAATCAAAACTTGCCGAGTTGCTGCCCTATGATTACACGCCCGGCCAGGAAAGGTAAGCAACCCACTGAAATTCGAAATTGATTCACCAAGCGGACGATAATCCGGATCAAAAAACCTTTTACCTTTCTCCTTTTACCTTTCAGCCTAACACCGTACCTTTACCGGCACAAATCGATATGAAAATTATTTATCAAGCCTGGTGGAAAATATTAGCTGTTTTATTGATTTTTTCCACGCTTATAACCGGCCTGCTTTTCCCTGTTCCCCGCCTGCCTGTAATCCACGAAACGATAAGGAACCTGTATTTCCATGTGCCCATGTGGATGGGGATGCTTTCCGTATTTGTAATTTCTGTCTTCTACAGCATTAAATACTTAAATACCGGTAAGCAGGAGTATGACCTGGCCTCGGTTGAATGTGTAAATACCGGTCTGCTTTTTTATTCATTAGGTTTGGTTACAGGCATGCTTTGGGCCAAATATACCTGGGGTGAGTTCTGGAGCGGTGATCCTAAACAGAATAGTGCTGCCATCGCCTTTTTGTTATATTGTGCCTACCTGGTATTACGCAATTCGATTGATGAAGAGCAGAAACGGGCAAAAATATCTGCTATCTATAATATTTTTGCCTTTCCCGTTATGATCGTGCTGATATTTATTTTACCAAGAATGACTGATTCCCTGCACCCCGGTAGCGGCGGAAACCCAGCTTTTGGTAAATACGACCTTGATAATGGGATGAAAATAGCCTTTTATCCGGCAATGCTGGGCTGGAGCTTATTAGCAGTTTGGATAGCAACTATTCGCTATCGTATCCGTTTAATTGAATATAAAAGAAATAATATAGCGCCGGCATGAGTGCTGCTGGAAATAAATACTTAACGAATAACTACCTATGAAAAGATTTTTGGCTTTACTCTGTTTGGTACTCTGCAATGTAGTTGCTTTTGCACAGCAAACTTCTAATGTTGAAATGGCTGATGCAATGCGCAGTTCAGGGAAAATTTATGTTGTGATCGCGATTATCTCTATTATTTTTGTCGGATTGGCTATTTACTTGTTCTCCATTGACAGGAGACTGAAAAAAATCGAAAAAGGAAATTAGTTCAAAAAATAAATCTATGTTGTTTAAACATGGATTTGTACGTTCCCATTTAAGGTGTATCTAAAACACTAACAACTTTATATTTGTAATATTGATAAATTTTGTACCAACTTTGTACACTTTTTTAAGAATCTAATATTTATTCAATACAGAATTATGACTAATAATAATTTGCTTGATGTTTTGGTTGCTGAACAGGATACCCACTTTTTTGGCGACGTATGTAAGAATTTTGATTATGCAGCGCAATTTACCAAACATGATACCGGTTTATTAGACCAGATAAAATCATGTAACAGCGTTTACCGCTTCCGCTTCCCTATTCGTAAAGGAAATGGCTTTGAAGTGATCGATGCCTGGAGGGTGGAGCATTCGCAGCACCAGTCGCCGACTAAAGGTGGCATCCGCTACAGCGAAATGGTTAATGAGGACGAAGTGATGGCCCTTGCTGCCCTGATGACCTACAAGTGTGCCATTGTAAACGTGCCTTTTGGTGGCGCAAAGGGTGGGATCAAGATCAATCCTAAAAATTATACAGTGCAGGAACTGGAAAACATTACCCGTCGCTATACGGTAGAACTGATCAAGAAGAATTTTATCGGCCCAAGCATCGATGTCCCTGCACCGGATTATGGTTCAGGTGAACGTGAAATGAGTTGGATAGCCGATACTTATGCTACCATGAATCCCGGACAACTGGATGCCATGGGTGCCGTAACGGGCAAGCCGATTGCTTTACATGGTATAGCCGGCCGTCGCGAAGCAACTGGCAGGGGAGTGGCTATTGCTATACGCGAATGCGTGAATGTAGGGGAGGATATGCAAAAGATAGGCCTGCTGCCGGGTATTTCGGGCAAAAGAGTGATTGTGCAGGGACTGGGTAATGTAGGTTACCATTCTGCTAAATTCCTTGCCGAGTTTGGTGCGGTAATAGTTGGTTTATGCGAATTTGAAGGTGCTATCTACAACGCCGACGGACTGGATGTGGAAGCGGTATTCCAGCATCGCAAAGCTTCGGGATCAATATTGGGATATCCCGGAGCGGCCACCGAGTTTAAAAACTCGTTGGAGGGTTTGGAACAGCCATGCGATATATTGGTTCCGGCAGCACTGGAAAATCAGATTACGGAAGCTAACATAAAAAACATTAAGGCAAAAATTATCGCCGAGGGTGCCAACGGTCCAACCTCGCCGGAGGCTGAAGCTATATTCTACCAAAATGGCGGTATTATTATCCCTGATATGTATGCCAACGCAGGTGGTGTAACGGTTTCGTATTTTGAGTGGTTGAAGAACCTGTCGCACGTGGCTTTTGGCCGTATGAACAGGCGCTTTGAAGAAACCGCTAATACCAACCTGGTAAACATGGTTGAAGGAATTACCGGTGTAGCGCTGACTCCGTTACAGCGTTCAACTATCGTTAAGGGAGCATCAGAATTGGAACTGGTAAACTCCGGACTGGAAGACACCATGATCCGCTCATACCACGAAATAAGGGAAACCTATAAGCATAATGAAAAGATTGATACCCTGCGTACAGCCGCCTTTGTCGGCGCTATCAATAAAATTGCGGTATCCTATCAAAACCTGGGTGTTTGGCCGTGATCTTTGTTGAAAAGCCGGAAAGTGGTAAGGCGGAAAAGTTACTGTTGGCTGATTACGAAAGTATTCAGCCTTTTTTTGTGCGCCCGGCAGGGCGCTTTTACTTGGTGGTGCAAGTCCACTATGGGCTCGGTAAGGGGAACCATTAGCCGAGCGGGCCATGGTGGAACTCAGGAGCAAGTCACATGAACCAGGCATTTCCAAAATGCTACTTTCATAACTGGAACTCATCAGCCTGCTGGAGAAACTTTTGGATTACAAGAAAACAGCAACTAATGGAACCGCGGTATACGGAACCGTACGTACCGTGGTGTGAGAGGACGGCGAAATTAGAAAATTTCGCCTCCTACTCGATACCGTTTATGCGGCTTCAACCTTGCCACTTTTCAACATTCCAGCACTATTCAAGAATGATTCTAAATAGTATTAATGTCTTGTAAAAAACATTATTAACTATACGTTTTGTATTTTTGTAATCTGAAATCCGGGAGGATAAACCGCCGATGAAGAAAAGTTCAATTTTTGGTCTGATTGTAATAGCGATAGCTATTGCTGTTGTTATTAGTACTTATTCTAATTCAAGTACCTACGGCTCTTTTAATGATGCTAAAAACACCAGCAGCGAACTGCATATTATAGGCCACCTGGATAAACAAAAGGCATTATTTTATGATGCCGCTAAAGATGCCAATTACTTTGCATTCTATATGAAGGATAAGCAGGGCGAGGAATGTAAGGTCATATTTACCGGTACCAAGCCGCAGGATTTTGAACGCTCAGAACAGATCGTTTTGACCGGGCAAATGGAAGGCAAGGAGTTTCATGCCTCTAAGATCCTGATGAAATGCCCTTCAAAATACACCCAGGATAAAGTAGAAATCACAGAATTTAAAGCCAAAAGGGCTAATATATAATCATTTTCATGGATACAGCTTTTAAGGGCGAACACCTTCTACCGGGCCAACTGGGCCAGTTTTTCGTTATTCTTGCATTCGGCTCGGCCCTATTATCAACCATCAGTTATTATTTCGCTACCACAAGCAACAATCAGCTTGATGATTCATGGAAGCGTATTGCGCGCTTTAGTTTTTATACCAATACACTTTCTGTGGTTGGTATAGGCACTTGTTTGTTCTACATTATTTATACCCACCTGTTTGAGTATCATTATGCCTGGGAACATTCGTCAAAAACCTTACCGGTTTACTATATCATCTCAAGTTACTGGGAAGGCCAGGAGGGAAGCTTTTGGCTTTGGGGTTTCTGGCAGGCTGTATTGGGTAATATACTGATATGGAAAGCCAGATCATGGGAAAAGCCGGTAATGACCATCGTGTCTCTTTCGCAGGTTTTGTTGTCATCCATGCTGATTGGTATAGAGCTATTTGGTACCAGAGTAGGGAGTTCACCTTTTATTTTACTGCGCGATGCCATTGACCTGAAATCTTCGGCACCTATCTTCGCAGCACGTCCTGAACTTTATAAAAATTACCTCACCTATATTACTGATGGTAACGGCTTAAACCCATTGCTTCAAAATTACTGGATGGTTATTCACCCGCCAACCTTGTTTTTAGGATTCGCGTCTATGGTAGTTCCCTTCGCCTATGCGATTGCCGGCTTATGGCAAAAACGCTACAAGGAATGGGTAAAACCAGCCATTTCCTATTCTTTATTCGCGGTGATGGTATTGGGTACAGGTGTTATTATGGGCTCGTTCTGGGCTTATGAATCACTGAATTTTGGTGGTTTCTGGGCATGGGACCCGGTTGAAAATGCCGCCCTGATTCCCTGGCTTACGCTGATCGGTGCAGTACATGTGCTGGTGGTCTATAAAAACACCGGTCATGCTTATTTTACCGCCACTTTTTTAGTGCTCATTAGCTTTATACTGGTTCTGTATGCTTCATTCCTTACACGTAGCGGTATTTTAGGCGATACTTCGGTACACGCCTTTACAGATTTGGGTATGTTCTGGCACCTTGTTGTTGATGTAGTTATATTCCTGGCAATATCAATTGGGTTGATTGTTACAAGATGGAAAGAACTGCCGATCAGCAAAAAAGAGGAGGAAACCTACTCGCGCGAGTTCTGGATGTTTGTGGGTTCGGTGTTTTTAGCTTTATCATGCCTGCAATTGATTATTGTGACTTCAATCCCGGTATGGAATGCCGTATTCAAAACCAATATTGCCCCGCCAAATAACCCGGTGACTTTGTACAATGTGTTCCAGGCCGGCTTTGCGGTGGTCGTTACCTTGCTTGCAGGCTTTACTCAGTTTTTAAAATATAAAAAGACAGATACCACACGTTTTTATATCACTGCCTTGGTTTATTTCGTATTTGCTGCGCTGATTACTGCCCTGGCGGTTTATGTAAGCGGTGTTTATCATTTGCATGTCGTGTTTACGCTGGTGATGCTGGGCGCTGTTTATTCTGTGCTGGCTAATGCTAAAATTTTGGCTGAGGCCTTTAAGGGTAAGATAAAGCTTGCAGGTTCGGCAGTGGCGCATATTGGTTTTGGGTTGATATTGGTCGGCGCAGTAATAGCTGCGGGTACAAGCAAAGTGGTATCGCTAAATGCTACAGGGGAACAATATTCGGCGGAATTTGCCAAGCGTAATGATCCAAAAGAAAATATTTTACTTTACAAAAATCAACCGACAAAGATGGGCGACTATATGGTAACCTATGTGGGCGATTCCCTGTCAATGCCAAATCATTATTTTAAAGTAGATTATAAACTGATGGATGCAGATGGTAAGGTGAAAGAGGAATTTATGCTGAGGCCTAACTCGCAGGCCAACCGCAAAATGGGCCTTGTTTCGTCGCCTGACACCAAGCATTACTTGTTTCATGATCTTTATACCCATGTTACCATGGCGCCGCTGAAATTTGACGACGAGAAGCAAGGTGAAGAAGCTCATAGTGAAGCAAATGACGATCAAAATTATGAGGCGCCTATATCGCACGAAGTAGCTGTAGGAGATACCATTCGCTTTAGGGAAGGTTATATGGTATTAAAAGCTTTAAATAAGAAAGTACAGGTGGAAAATATTCCAATTTCGGCAAAAGATGTGGCTGTGGGGGCACAACTGGAAGTAGTATCGCATGGTAAAACTTACCAGGCCGAGCCGGTGTATATGATTAAAAACGGCAGCGCGTTTGACTTTGCCCGCAAGGTTGAGGATGCCGGGTTAAAACTTCGTTTTTCAAAGATCATTCCCGAAAAAGGCAGGCAGGAGATAACCGTTTACCAGCAGCCGGAAAGTAAAAAGGCTTACATTGTTATGAAGGCCATTCGGTTTCCCTATATCAATTTTTTCTGGTCGGGCACTATTATTATGGTGATCGGGTTTTTGCTTTCTATATTCAGAAGGAATAAGGAGTTGAAGACGGAATAACAGTCATCTATTTCCCCAGCTGCCTGTGTCCTCATTGGCAGCTATCCGTTGACTTTACTCATTGTCTGTTCAGGATCAAAGACAATGAGCGTGAATAATATTAATGATAGAATAATTGTGATTAAACGCATATTTTTGATGGCTTAGATCAAGTAGTATAAAAATAATTATGCGCATCACCATCATCGGTTCGGGCAATGTAGCTACACATTTGGCAGCAGCCTTTAAAAATGCCGGGCATGCTATTGTCCAGGTTTACAGTCGCGATCTGCAAAATGCATCCTTGCTGGCTTATCATGTTCGGGCGGAAGCTATTGATAACCTGGATCAGATCAATCCTGAAACCGACCTGTTTGCGATTGCTATAAAGGATGATGCCATTGAGGCGGTTGCATCGGTCTTAGCCAAACATGAGAAACTGATTGTTCATACTTCGGGAGCGACCGATCTGCAGCCTTTATTAAATCACACCAAAAAAGCAGGTGTTTTTTACCCTTTGCAGACTTTTAGTAAAACTAAGGAGGTGAATTTTAACACGGTACCACTTTGTATTGAGGGTGCAGATGCGCAGATTACTTCAACACTGAATGAGCTGGCCTATACGATCACCCAAAATGTTTATCGGATTAATTCTGCTGAACGTAAAACATTACATCTGGCAGCGGTTTTTGCCTGTAACTTTCCGAATTATCTCTATTATTTATCCCAGCAATTATTAGCGGAGCATCAGCTACCGTTCGATCTGCTTCGTCCGCTGATATTGGAAACTGCCGAAAAGGTGCAGGCGCATTTGCCTGCCGATGTCCAGACCGGTCCGGCCATACGGAATGATGAAAAAACAATAGCTGTTCACCTGCAACAACTACAAGAAAAGCCTGAATTGCAAGCTTTATACAAGCTGTTAAGTCAGGGTATTATCAAAATGGATAATCGCAGTTAGGGCATAGTTAAATTTTGTTACTTTTGCCCGAATGAATATTTTTAAAGTAAAGATCAGCTTTGAGGAGAAAGGGCATCAACCGGTTGAACTGCCCATTGCCGAAGGCGAGTCTGTATTGGATGTTTGCCTTGAAAACGGCATCGAATTGCAGCATAACTGTGGTGGCGTATGCGGGTGCAGCACCTGCCATATTTATGTGAATAAGGGAATGGACAATATCCAGGAGATATCAGATAAAGAGGAAGATTTTATCGACCGGGCTGTTAACCCACGCATTAATTCAAGGCTGGGTTGCCAGTGCGTGATTATCGATGGTGATTTTGAAGTTACCCTGCCGGATCAGTCTAATTTCCTGGGACACTGATAGCGGTTATACGTAGGACTTAATACGTTTTATGTAAATGATTTTATAAATTACGAACGTATTACGGATAACGTGCCGTGTAGAACTATAAAAATGACAGACAATAAATTTGCCCTGCCCATCAAATGGAATGATTACGAAGATATCGCCATTGAACTTTATGAAAAGTTTGGCGATGATTTTGATGAATCGAAAATATACCGCATACGCTTTACTGAACTACTGGATTGGGTGCTTACTCTTCCAAATTTTGTGGGCAAGCGTGAGGAATCTAACGAAGGGCACCTGGAGCAGATCCAGTCAGCCTGGGTTTATGAGTGGCGGGATAACCAATAGTCAGTTTGCAGTTTTTAGTTTGCAGCGGGGCAGCTATAAACGAAAGCAACTTTAAGAAATTGGTAAGATAAAAAATTAGTTAAGTAAATTTAACCTGCAAACTGCCCACTCAAAACTGCAAACTGAATAAATGGAATCATTTTTACATAAATTAAAAGATATTTCAACCTTTATTTTTGATGTTGATGGTGTGCTGACCGATGGTTCGGTTTATGTGATGGAAGAGGGCACACAGGCACGTCAATTTAACATCAAGGATGGCTATGCAATTCAGTTAGCTGTCAAGTGCGGCTACAATGTATGTGCTATTTCGGGCAGTCGTTCAAAAATACCCATTTATCGCTTAAACAGTTTAGGGGTACAGGACGTCTATGTCGGCGCTCATACCAAGACTGAGAATTTCAGGATATACCTCGAAGAAAAGAGAGTGCTTCCGGCCAGCGTTTTGTTCATGGGCGATGACATTCCCGATTTGGAAGTAATGAAATTAGCCGGTTTAGCAGTTTGCCCTGCTGATGCCGCCGAAGAGATAAAAGCAATCAGTGCCTATGTTTCTCCCCATACTGGCGGCAGAGGCGCTGTGCGCGATGTGATTGAAAAAGTGCTCAAAGTGCAGGGCAAATGGATGAGCGAACAGGCTTACAGCTGGTAGTTTGAATTGCGATTTTAAATTTACGAATTACGATTTTCATACTTGAAAGACTTACCTAAAATTATTCTGGCTTCTAAATCTCCGCGCAGGCAGGAGCTGTTACGTTTGATGGACGTTGATTTCCGCATCGTATTAAAAGAGGTTGATGAGTCGTACCCGGATAACCTGACCCCGGAGGAAATTGCCGTTTATATTGCTCAAAAGAAGGCAAAGGCTTTTAATGAATCGGTTGATGATGAAATCGTCCTTACAGCCGATACCATTGTAAGTATTGAGGGGCATATCCTTGGCAAGCCGGAAACAACCGCACACGCTGCTGAGATGCTCCAGATGCTGTCGGGTAAGGTACACAAGGTGGTCACCGGAGTTTGCCTTTTGCATAAACATCAATACAATTTGTTTCACGATGTTTCAGAAGTGTTTTTTCGCAAGCTTACTACACAGGAGATCAACTTTTATGTAGAGAAGTATCGGCCTTTGGATAAAGCCGGGGCCTATGGCATTCAGGAATGGATCGGGCTTACCGGCATCGAAAGGATCAATGGTTCCTATACCAATGTTGTAGGCCTCCCCACCGAAAAATTGTATCAGCAACTGATCAGATTAGTTTAGAAAAATTTTCAGGAAATCACGATTTGTCATTAATTTTATCAAAATTGATAAACTGATTACATCATATGGAAGATCCCGAGGTACCCACCGAACACTTACACGAACATATACACGAAGCTGCTCACGAAAGTCACGATAAGTGGTCAATGTTGGTAGCTATTTCAACGGCATTTATGGCTGCTTTTGCTGCCCTGAGCAGTTTGATGGCCGGGCACCAGTCCAATGAGGCACTGATCACCCAGATGAAGGCATCAGACCAATGGGCCTATTATAATGCCAAAGGCATAAAGGCAGAGGTTAACGATGCGGTTACAAAAATCAATTTTTCAAAAGCAGCTGATAGTTCAAAATCCGTATCTGCAAGAAAAGCCAAGTTAAAGGAAGATCAAAAAAAGATACAGGAAAAAGCCGACGAACTTGAAAAGGAATCCGCAGCACACCTGGGCAAGGACATGATTCTTGCCCGTGCCGTCACCTTTTTCCAGATCGCGATCTCGATTTCAGCTATATCCATATTGTCAAAGAAAAAGGCGCTTTGGTATATCAGTTTGATACTATTTGCCGCAGGGATATTTCAGTTTATTGTGGGGCTGTTATAAGCCCTCTCTAAATCTATAAGCCCTCTCTAAATTATCTCTTCCGGCGGTGGGGCTTTCACTTTAAAGCCCTCCCTTCGAGGGGCTTTATCTCAAAATAAATCCGTTATTTCCCCTGTTTACATCGGGCAAGGCGGAATCCGGATCAACGGTCACTTTGGATACTTCCTGCGTTGTTGGCACCGTAAAGGTGACCATTTTATTTTGCAGCCAGGCTTCCACAGGTATTTGCATACGTTGTTTACTGCCATCCTTTAATTTCACTTCGACTGTAAAGGGCATAGCCATTGCCTCCAGGTTGACTACACTTACCTGCAGCCCTTTTTTAGGGTCGTTATCTACATATTCTGCGCCCACTAATTCCAGGTCGAGTTTAAGGTTATTGTAGAACCAGCCTTTCCAGAACCATGACAGATCTTCGCCGGCACCATTGTCCATCGAACGGAAAAAATCATCTGGCTGCGGATGTTTAAAGGCCCACTTATGGATATAATTTCTGAAGGCATAATCAAACCTGTCCGCTCCTAATATCTGCTCACGCAGCAAAACCAGGCCAAAAGCCGGTTTGAAATATTCTATCGGGTGGCGGTATTTTTCAGCAACGGCATCTGCTGCGGTCATAATAGTTGGAGCGTCAGGGTCAATAATGGTGGCTACAATTTCATCAGCGGGGTTACCGCCGCCTGGCGCATATTCGCCATCGCGCTTAGGCGCATATTCGCCGTTATTAAAGGCATCTGAAGCATAGATATCGATAAAGGTGTTAAATCCTTCGTCCATAAAAGCATAACGGCGCTCATTAGATCCCACGATCATGGGGAACCAGTTGTGGCCGATCTCATGTGCGGTTACCCAGTAGAGTTCCTTGCCCTTATCTGTAATGCCATCAAATACAATTCCGGGATACTCCATACCGCCGGCTATACCCGCTTCGTTTATAGCGACCGGGTAAGGATATACAAACCATTTTTCAGAAAAGTACTCTATAGATTTTTTTAAATATTCGGTTGCTCTGCCCCAGGCATCATTGCCCGCACTTTCAACCGGGTAAACCGACATGGCCAGGGATTTTTTGCCACCCGGCAGATTCACACGCGCAGCGTCCCATACGTAGGCCTTTGAAGCGCCAAAGGCCACATCGCGCGTATTGTTCATTTTAAAATGCCAGGTCAGCATACCCTTATGTACAGGACGGGTTGAAGCGTTATTTACTTCATTAACGTCGCGTATCATAACGGTTTTGTCGCTGCTGCGGGCTGCTGCCAGTCTGCTGATCTGGGTCGGAGTAAGCACTTGCGCAGGGTTTAACAATTCACCTGAACCGGCCACAATCATATCAGCGGGCACGGTTACTTCATAATCAATATCGCCGTATTCCAGGTAAAACTCACCAGCGCCCAAAAATGGTAAGGTATCCCAGCCCTGGCTATCGTCATACACACACATCCGTGGGAACCATTGCGCTATTTCGTATATTTTTCCGTTTTTGGTGTCGGTATAATCCGTTCTGTTGCCAAAGCTGCCGGGAATAGTATAATGATATTTTATGTTCAATTTTATTTTTCCGCCGTTTGGCAGTAAAGATTTAGGCAGACGGATCTGCATACGGGTGTCTGTGATAACAAAATCAGCTTTTTGTTTTACTTTGCCGCTGGCAATAAATACTGACTCGATCTGGTAACCGCCGGTATGCTGGTTAATGGTCGGGACAACACCGGTAACAAAGTTCGACCGCGCATCTTTTTTATAAGTATTCTGATCTAGCTGGAGCCATAGAAGTTGCAGGGCGTCCGGGCTGTTGTTGGTATAATCAATATCCTCACTTGCACTAAGCGTTTTACTTGTAGTATCAATAGCGGCTTTCAACTGATAATTTACCCGGTTCTGCCAGTATTTAGATCCGGGCTGGCCACCAGCCGAATGCCTTTCGTTTCCCCTTTCTGGATAGAACATTGGCGAAAATAAATCGGCAGGCTGATAATTAGATATCAGGGTATCAACAGTGGACGGTTGATGCGATTTTTGGGCCTGTGCAGAAATTGTTAAAAGAAGGACAAAGCTTAGGGGTATAAATTTAAATTTCATGTTTTGCAGCGAATAAGGCTGCAATATACAAATGATGCCTTTATTTTTTGATTAGCTTTAGAAATGATACAGTGATAATTATTTGGCCATCATTTCAGCCAATACACCTTCTTTTAAAGAATACGTACAGAGCGACACCTTGTTGATCTGCAGCCTCTGCATAATATAACGGGTAATGACTGAAGCCACAACGATCATATCGACTCTTACCGGTATAATTCCTTTATTGTTCACCCGTTCGCTATGTGATGACCGTATCAGCCGGTCGGTCTCGGTTAATAATTCTTCTGCATCAAAGTCATAAACTTTAGTCTGCTTGAGATCAAATATGTCGCTCCTTTGCCGTTCTATCAATTCAGCAAAGGTTTCAAATGCTCCTGATGAGCCAATGATGTGATGGACAGTCGTTTTTTTAACAGCGTTGAAAAGATCGGTCAACGTATTTTCAAGATAAAGTTCCATTGCCTCAATAGATGCTGGGGGAATAGGGTCGGTATGATGAAATCTTTCCATCAGTCGGGCTGCGCCGATCTCGAAGCTTTGTTTCCATGCCGGATGATCCTTATTGGCTATAATAAATTCTACGCTGCCGCCACCGATATCTATGATTAATGAATTTTGAACCGCTAAAAGTGTACTTGCTTTAACACCGGCAAAAATAAATGCCGCTTCTCGGTCGCCATCAACAATTTCAATTTCAATTCCTGTTTCCGCTTTCACCTGGTCAATGAATTCCCGGCCGTTTGATGCGTTGCGAAGGGCGGAAGTGGCTATGGCTTTAACCTGGTGAACACTGCAGTGCTTGATATGTTCGCGGAAATTTTGCATGGTATTAATCCCGCGCTCGAACGCGGCCGGTAATATAATGCCTTTGTTGATACCGCCTTCACCCAATTTTACGGCGACGTGCTCATGCACAATCTCATGGAAGTTATTTATATCACCCCCGGCGATGAGTAAATGAAAGGTGTTGGTGCCAAGATCCATTACGGCAAATCGTTTATCCATGCATCTAAAATAAACAATCCCTTAAATTGTTTAGAATTTAAGGGATCAGTTATGCATTTATGCGGATAAATCTTATTCTTTATAAAAAAACCATTTGCTCAACTCTTTAAAACTCGCCTTTTTGCCATACATTAAAATACCTACTCGGTATATGCGGGATGCCACATAAGTGGTAAACAGGAAGCCAATGACCATGAGCGACATGGACGCGGCAAGCTGCACGGAAGTAACACCGCCAAAAGGGATCCGGATCATCATTGCAACCGGCGCTGTAAACGGAATTATGGAAAGCCAAACTGCCAGGGGACTATCCGGAGCCTGGAATAAAACAGAAACCGACAAGATATAAGTAAATAATAAAGGCAGTGTAATAGGGAACATAAACTGCTGGGTTTCTGTCTCGCTATCAACCGCCGAGCCTACAGCTGCAAATAATGCGCTGTACAATAAGTATCCTGTTAAGAAATAAAATAGAAACACGCCCATGATATAACCCAAGGGTATTGTTTTTAAGACGGTAAGAAAACCAATAACCGAACCTTGTGGAGAAGAAAAAGCAGAGCCGGCAATTTTTGTGGCAATAATTGACAGGATGATCCATGCCGCAAATTGCGTTAAGCCAACCAGTCCTACACCAATGATTTTGCCGAGCATTAGCTGGAATGGTTTCACCGAAGATATGATTACCTCGATAATACGGCTGGTTTTCTCCTCAATAACACCTCGCATTACCTGCGCGCCATAGATAAACAGCGACATATAAATTAAAACAGCACATGCGATACCGACTCCCACATTTGCGCCGACGTTGGCCTTTTTGACGCCGGTCTCGGTTATTTCTATCGGGTTAACAGAAATGCTGATGTTTTTTATAGCATGAATCACAGCAGTATCAATATGATTTTTTAGCAGGCTGTTATTGACCGCCAGGTCGTTCATTTGCTTTTCTATTTCGTCCGTAAGTGCAAAGCCAGGTTTCTTTTTGGAATAAATCTCTACTGCATCTTTCCTGGTAAAGTCAGCAGGGATCACCAGTAAAAATTCATCTTCCTGTTTTTTCAAATCTGCCTTGAGGAATGTTGCAGTTTGGGTAGCAGGCCGGAAAGTAATGTTCTTTTTATTTTTGAATTTTCCGCTAAAGACCCCGCTCTCATCTATCACTTTTATAGTCTGTTCCGTATGCGGGCTGCCGCTGTTTTTGGCTATTAAAGTAATCGCGCCTCCCATCAGAAGGATCAATGCCGGGACTGCGAAAATCATAATGATAAATGCTTTTTTCCTTACCCTTGTGATGTATTCGCGCTGTATGATCAGTAAAACTTTATTCATGGTCAGGCAGATTTTTTGTTTACTTGTTCGATGAAAATTTCATTCATGCCCGGGATCACTTCCTGCAGCATGCTGATGCTTACCTTTGGAATAAGATATTGTAATACCTCGTTGGCGGTGCTGCCGGATTTCAAGCTGATTTTTATACCGTACCTGTCGTTATCAGTTAACTCACTCAATACTTCGAAAGGTTGGGAACCATTAAAATGCAGTTTTTCACCGGTATATTCCACCAGGTAAGTGTTATTTCGGTAGGAGTTGCGGATAGTTTTAACCCTGCCATCCAATATTTTATGAGAAAGATGGATTAGTGCAATCGAGTCGCATAATTCCTCTACCGATTCCATGCGGTGTGTCGAGAACAGTATCGTAGCGCCCTTGCGGTTAAGTTCCAGTATCTCATCCTTAATTATCTCCGCATTTACAGGGTCGAAACCGCTAAAGGGTTCATCAAGGATGATCAGGTCGGGTTCATGCAACACCGTAGCCACAAACTGTGCTTTTTGCTGCATCCCTTTAGACAGTTCTTCTATCTTTTTCTTCCACCAGGTTTCCATGCCTAATTTATCGAACCAGAATTTCAGCCTTTTTTGTGCTTCATCCCGCGTTAACCCCTTGAGACGGGCCAGGTAGATCATTTGCTCGCCTATCTCCATTTTTTTATAGAGGCCGCGTTCTTCGGGCAGATAGCCGATACGGTTGATATGCGATTGATTAAGGCGCTCGCCGTCAAAATAAATTTCGCCGGAATCTGGTGCAGTAATTTGATTAACAATACGGATAAGTGAAGTCTTGCCGGCGCCATTGGGCCCCAGCAGGCCATATATCTGGCCGCTTTCAACTTCTAAACTTATATCGCTTAAGGCTTTGTGCCCGGCGTATTGCTTTTCGATGTGCCGAATGCTTAGCATAGCAAGATCAGTTATTTGGTATTTTGATTAAAGATAGCAGAAATTGTTACTTATTATTTAACTCTTTCAAACTGAACCGAAGGGATTTGTAAAGCCATTCTTTATCAGGCGGAATAGATCATTGAACGCTCGATATTTACCTGGGGTACTCCAAGTTCGGTTTGGTAATCATTGCTGAGGGGACCAGTTTGGGCTTTGGCAAAACCGCAAATGAACAATAACCCTATTAAGCAAGGTGGCAATTTAATTTTTATCACTTTTATACCATTATATTTTTTTTGCTTTCCGGAATTTTCGGTCCCGTGACGGCTGAAAATAATAATTTGATACCTTAGATGCACTATGAAATATGGTATTGTTCTGTTTTGCCTTTGCTTATTCACTTTACCGGGTACTTTTGCACAAAAAAGCAATCATCGGCCCGTCAGCATTATTTTTGACAGCGACATGGGGCCGGATTACGACGACGTGGGCGCTATTGCTATTTTGCACGCCCTGGCAGATAAAGGAGAGGCAAATATCCTGGCTACGGTTGCCAGCACCAAATACGAGGGAGTTGCCGGGGTTTTAAATGTATTCAATACTTATTTCAACCGCCCGGCTATCCCTGTCGGCGTGCCCAAAGGCAATGCACCCGAACTGCGCGACTGGCAGCACTGGACGGACACTTTACTGGCCAAATATCCGCATAAAATAAAACATAACGATGCGGCGCCTGATGCGGTAACTATCTATCGTAAAATATTGGCATCACAAGCTGATAACAGTGTAACCATTGTAACCGTCGGGTTTTTAACCAACCTTTCCAACTTGTTAAATTCTACTGCTGATGAATATTCATCTCTTGATGGAAAACAACTGATAAAGAAAAAAGTGAAGCTATTGGTATGTATGGCAGGCAAATATCCTTCAGGGTATGAATTTAATGTGATCAAGGATGCGGCTGCTTCACAAAATGTTTATAACAACTGGAGCACGCCTGTTATATTAAGCGGTTTTGAGATCGGTGCAAAAATTTTGGTAGGATTGCCTTTAATTCACAATAACACGATACATAACGACCCTGTTAAAGATGTATTCCGTATGGCAATACCACAAGCCAAAGAAGATTCCTCAGGCCGGAAAAGCTGGGATGAAACCGCCGTATTGGTGGCTATAAAAGGATATTCAGCTTTTTATACTTTACATCAGGGAAGGATAAAAGTAGCTGATGACGGTAAAAACACCTGGGATGATAACGGACATGGACAGGCATATCTGGTTGAAAAAGTGGATTATAAACAAGTGCAGCGACTAATTGATGAATTAATTCAACACCAGGCCGATGGGAAACAGAAAAGCCCAAAATCAAATTGATCTCAGGCTTTGTATTCATCTTTCGGACTTCCGACTTTTCGACTTACTCAAAATACTCTTTCATCCTCTCGAAAAAGCTTTTCTCATTTTTGCCGGGACTTGGTTTGAAATTAGGGGAGTCCTGTAGTTTTTCAAGTATCTCCCGTTCTTCATGACTAAGGGCTTTTGGCGTCCAGATATTGATATGTACCAGTTGGTCACCGCGGTGATAAGAGTTTACCTCGGGCACACCCTTAGCTTTAAGCCTCAATATTTTACCACCCTGTGTTCCCGGATCGATTTTGATTTTAACTTTGCCGTCAATGGTGGGCACTTCAACGTTGGTACCCAATGCTGCATCAACAAAACTTACATGCAGATCGTAGATCACATTGTTCCCGTCACGTTTCAATGTTTCGTGCGGTATTTCTTCTATCAGTATGATCAGGTCTCCCGGTACGCCGCCACGCGGGGCCGCATTACCTTTGCCGCTCATGCTGAGTTGCATGCCTTCACTTACACCTGCCGGGATATTGATGCTAATCGTTTCTTCGCCGCGAATGACGCCATCG
This sequence comes from Mucilaginibacter sp., assembly GCA_028287895.1. Taxonomy (GTDB): domain Bacteria; phylum Bacteroidota; class Bacteroidia; order Sphingobacteriales; family Sphingobacteriaceae; genus Mucilaginibacter. Next base: position 40,905 of record JAQBOV010000037.1, read on the forward strand.
CCATGACAAACTGTACATTTTGACGTAATAGTTGTGCCTTCGCCATTACAGGTAGGGCAGGTGCTTGTAGTTTGCATCTGGCCTAAAATCGTATTGGTTACCCGGCGTACAGCGCCTTGTCCGCCGCAAGTTTTACAGGTTTGTATAGATGAACGGTCTTTAGCCCCAGTGCCATCGCATGTTTTACAGACTACTTGTTTATTTACCTTGATCTTCTTTTCAGCACCATTGGCAACTTCTTCAAGGGTCAATCTTACTTTAATTCGCAGATTGCTACCGCGGGCTGCGCGCCTTCCGCCGCCACTCTGCCTTCCGCCGCCAAAAAAACCGTCAAAAGGGCTGCCGCCGCCGAATATATCGCCAAACTGGCTGAATATGTCTTCCATATTCATACCGCCGCCGCCATATCCGCCGCCATTTGCCGATTGCGCATTGGCTGCATGGCCAAACTGGTCGTAGCGTCTGCGTTTTTCCGCATTGCTTAGTACTTCATATGCTTCGGCAGCTTCCTTGAAGTTTTCTTCCGCCTGCTTATCACCCTGGTTTTTATCAGGATGGAACTTGATAGCCATCTTACGGTAGGCTTTCTTGATCTCATCGGCATCGGCACCCCTGGAAACGCCTAAAATATCATAATAATCTCTTTTCGACATCTTTGTATATTGAGTGATTTAGTGACTTGGTGACGGAGTGATTTTAATACACTGCTCACTCATTCACTAATTCAATAATTCACTAATTAATTAAGCTCCAACTATAACTTTCGCAAACCGCGCTACTTTATCATTCAAATAATAACCTTTTTCCATTTCATCGATCACTTTGCCTTTCAGATCATCCGTAGGGGCAGCAATATTGGTGATGGCCTCATGTATTTCAGGGTCAAATGGCTGTCCTATGGATTGCATTTCTTTTAATCCTTTTTGCGAAAGGATATTTTTTAGCTTATTCTGTATTAACACTACGCCTTCTTTTACGGCAGCAACATCCGTTGAGTTTTCCATAGAACGGACGGCACGGTCAAAGTCGTCAAGCACAGGCAGCAGGGCTGCAATAACGTCTTTACCTTCTGTTTTTCTTGCTTCCTCACGTTCTTTGGCAGTACGGCGACGGAAATTGTCAAATTCAGCATATAGGCGCAGGTACCTGTCGTTGGCCACGCTAAGCTCCTGTTTTAAAAGTTCCTCGGGTGTTGCTTCAGATTCGGTTATGGCAGTCCCTTCGTCCATCAGGTCATTCAAATGCTCTTCGCCTTCTGTATTTTCTTTCTTTTTTTTCTTTAACATATCATTTAAATTCATGATCCAATTTCTGCAAATCAAGTATCCTGCCAGTGCTTAAAAGCCGACAAGGTGGCAGGGATTTGACATAGTAATATAAATATTGACACTTTTAGGCCAGCAGTTGCAGTAGCAGTGGCAGTTTTGAAGCGTGGGTTGATTAAGGCAGACCCGCTCACTGCTGCTGCCGCTCTATTAAGCTATCTGGACATCCTCCAGCACCTTGCCATTTTCGCATTTAATGATGCGTGAAGGGAAAGTACGAATGATATGATAATCATGGGTGGCGATCAGAATGGCTGTGCCCGATTGGCTGATCTGTTTTAGTAAAAGCACAATTTCTTCTGATGTATCCGGGTCCAGGTTGCCCGTTGGCTCATCAGCAAGGATGATCTCAGGGTCGTTGATCAGTGCACGGGCTATTACTACGCGCTGCTGCTCACCACCGGAGAGTTCGTGGGGCATTTTTTTTAATTTGGAACGCAAGCCAACCTTTTCCAGTACATCTAAAGTACGGTCGGTTATCAGCTTTTTATCTTTCCAGCCAGTGGCCTGCATTACAAATCGCAGGTTATCTTCAACAGAGCGATCGGTAAGCAACTGAAAATCCTGGAAAACTATGCCTAGCTTTCTGCGCAGGAAAGGAATATCGTGAGTGGTAATTTTCTTCAAATCATATCCGCAGGCATGGCCTTCACCTGTTGAAATATTCAGATCGCCATAGATCACCTTGAGTAAACTGCTTTTACCCGAACCCGTTTGGCCGATGAGCCACACAAAATCGCCCTTATCCACATGAAGGTTGACGTTTGATAATACAAGATGCTTTGGCTGAAAAATATCAACGCTTTCAAGCTTTATTATTGAGTTTCCGATCATTTTACAATTCTAATTTTAAGATCTGTCCAAAAGGCAGATCTTTTATGATATTCATGATATACTCGGTTTTGTTGCCAAGCCCCACTTTATCCAATGATTTTTCCGGCCTGTCAACCCTGAAATAAGCTAGCAGCGTAAACTGATCATCGCGCAACTGCACATAATCGGGTATTTTGGCTACGCCTTTAACTTTTATAATATACATATTTAAGCTAAAAGGTAAAAGGCGAAAGGATAAAGGTTACCTTTCACCTTTTCGCCTTTTCAGCTTTCACCTCACTGACCAAAGATATCGTTTATTTAAAGCTTTGTCAAGAAATCCATCGTATCAATACCATCGGCATAATCCCACAATGCGGGTTGCTGACTTTTGCCAAAATTAACTTCCTGGTTACTTACTGCCAAAGGGATAGCGCTGACAATACATTGTATATTTTCGCTTTGGCGGGTAAGTAAGGCTTGCACAGCATTTATGTCTTGATACTGTTCGTAAAAAAGGACTGCCAATGGCGATACCATCCGCTCGTCTTCCTTCACCAGTAAAAATCCGTTGTCCAGGTGTTTATCACGGTTTACAAGGTAAATTGATTTATTATAATCATAATTGTTATTGTATTTATGATGATTGATAATAGACTGATAAGGCTCAATTGCCTCAAAAAAAGGTACAAAATCATAATCTTTTGGCACCAGCAGCTTGGAGACATTGCGACATCCCAAACCATAGTAATCAAAAATATCGTGGCCCAGATTGTAGAGTTGTTCCGTTGTTTCACTGCCATTCAGCACCGCTACACTGTTGCGGTTTTTCCGGATGATATTAGGCACTTTGCCAAAGTAATATTCGAAATACCGTGAAGTGTTATTGCTGCCGGTGGCTATTATGGCGTCAAAATTTTCCAATCGCTCTACGAAGGTATATTGCTCTTTAAAGCCGGCATCAATATTAACCAGCATATTCAACACATGCTTTATTAACCTCGAGTCCTGGCCGGATGCTTTTATTAATGCATGATTCCCTGTAATGAGCACACAAAGCACATCATGAAAGCCGACCAGGGGAATATTGCCTGCCAGGATCAAGCCTGTTTTCTTACTTACTTTATTATTGCTTAGATCGTATCTGCTTAACCAGGTCAGCAGGTCCTGATTGTTGAGCATTTTGCCTGATGCTTTTACGGCATGCTGGGCGCTTGATGGAGTAAACCATGCATTGTAATAATGTTCGTCCTGTATCAGTGCAGTTAATTCTTCATCAGGGTAACTTAATTGCCCGCCTAACGTAGAAAATACATCTGCTAAGTAGATTATGTTAAATTTTGACATATAAATGGAAAGGGCGTAAACCCTTAAAGTGTTTTTTTGTTATATTTGCATACTTGTTTATTAAGGCAAAGGTAAGTTAGAATATAAGATATTAACAAAGTATGGCGATTAAAATCACCGATGAATGCATAAACTGTGGGGCCTGTGAACCGGAATGTCCAAATAATGCGATTTATGATGCGGGTGCTGCCTGGCGTTTTTCAGACGGAACAGGCTTAAAGGGCGTTATTGATTTTGGAGACGGTAATACATTGAGCGCTGAAGAAACTCAGGCGGCATTGTCTGACGATATTTATTATATAGTACCTGATAAGTGTACCGAATGTGTAGGATTTCATGATGAGCCACAGTGTGCCGCGGTTTGCCCGGTTGATTGCTGTGTGGACGATGAAGATGTGCGTGAAACAAAAGAAGAATTATTGGCCAAGAAGGAATGGCTGCATATGAATGAATAATAAAAGATTTGTTTTTTAGATGGGGGAATGTAATTATGCATTCCCCTATTTTTTTAATCAAATTTTAAACTTATAGTTGCCTCAAATAATTTCTGATCCGAAATCCTGCCTGTAATATGGAATATGGTATTTGTAATCTAGCGATCATCCCTTTAAGGGCCCAGGCGAGTGATAAAAGCGAACAGGTTTCGCAAATATTATTTGGTGAGGCTTTTCAGATAGCGGAATGGACAGACAGATGGGTAAAAGTTATTACAGCTAATGACCTATACGAAGGCTGGATAGGCCGCCTGCAATTTGTAATGTTTGGCCATGTGGCCTTTGAAGACCTTAAAAAAGACCCTCCGCCCATCACGCATCGTGCTGTAACACAGGCATGGAAAAAATCCGATAACAGTGTTTTATATTTGCCCATTGGCAGCTCGCTGGTATCTTTAAAGGGTACCGCATGCCAGATTAATAACGAACAATTTGAAATAATAGGGGAAATAGGCAAAACGGAAAGCTTAGAGATAACAGCAAAATCTTTTTTGAATACTCCATATCTGTGGGGTGGCCGCACCCATAATGGTATTGATTGTTCGGGTTTTACACAGGCAGTATTTAAACTGCAGGGTATTCATTTGAAGCGGGACGCCTGGATGCAGGCCGAGCAGGGAAAAGTCGTCGACTTTTTAGCTGAAGCCAAATTGGGCGACCTTGCCTTTTTTGATAATGACGAAGGCAGGATCACCCATGTGGGTATTATGCTCGGTAATGAGCAAATCATCCATGCATCAGGCAGGGTCAGGATAGACCGCACAGACAGCCAGGGCATCTATTCAGAGGAATTAAAAAGATACACTCACAAGCTGCGAATAATTAAACGTATCTGCTGATTTCCAGATATTTATCTGTTTTCGAGTACCGAAAGGATATTACCTGCCGGATCGGTAAACCAGGCGATATCGGGGCCCATGCCGTTTCCACGTGCAATACCTTTTTCGTTGGTTTTAAGGTCTGCCAGATCATATTGCTCAAAATGTACACCCCGTTTGGTGAGCTCATCCACCGTTTTTTCCACATCATCCACAGGGAAATTCAAGACAGTGAAAGTAGCCGGTGTGTGGTTGGGCTTAGGATAAATCATGATCTTTGATCCGCCTGCGGTCTGTAATTCCAATAACGCATATTCTTCGCCCATGGGTATCCGTTGCAGGTCAAGACCAAGCGTATTTTGGTAAAACTCTCTTGCTTTTTCCAGGTCATTGACTGAAAAACTACTGAATGCTTTAGTGTTCTGGAACATCGGTGTATGATTAAATTGGTTAATAATGTAAAGTTATAAACAACAAATCAGCAACATAGGTTTCAAATACGTCAATATGCCGGGCTTAATGCGACAAAATCAATTATTTCTGTACTATTTGTATCAGCTTGCTGCAGGTATCATCAAATACAGCGATCGTTGCAGGCCCCATCTTAGCCCGCTTTGTTTTAAGCGGTACACCCAGTTTTTCCCTCGTTGATATTCTTTTTCAACCAGTAACTCCAAATGCTGCAGCAGGTATGCCGGCATTAAACAGGATTTTCTGCTATTCACCTGCCGCAGGCTTACCGTTCATCTGTATTGCAGTGTTCCGGTTAGCTTCCAGCAATATCTCCGCTGGCATCACCAATAACAAACTCTGTTTTGTTGACAAAACCTGAAACCCCGGTGTAAAATTTTAGCGCCCTAGCTGATCGTCAACCAGAATGCTTGTCAATATTACTTTATTGATCCACTAAGCGATTGTTTTTCAACAAATTCTATAATTGATTTACCGATAATATAGGTCCATCCGGCCTCGAAACTGCTTCTTGCAAAATCTTTATTAACAGCTGGGAATGTTTCCAATCCTTCATGTGTCAATTTCAGTCTTGTAGCGGCTCCTTCAGGAAATAACTCAAAGGTAACCAATGAATTTCCCGGATAACCATCATATCGCCAGCTATATTGCAATTTTTTCCCAGGCACAACCGCTGTTATTTTGCATAGATGCAGATAGCTTTTCTCCGGGCTTCCTCCTACAAAGGTAAATTCAAATCCTACTTCCGGTTTAAATTCGGCAAGATCAAAATACCATTGTTTCATCTGCTCTTTGTCAGTAATTGCCGTCCACACTTTTTCAGCAGGGGCGTTCATTGTTCTTTCAATTACAAATGGTTCGCTTTTCATTTTTTTGTTGATTTTTTAATTGGTTTGTCTTTAGGTACTATTTCCTGCGCAAGAAAGTTTTCCAGTGCATCTAATTTCTTTGTCCAGAAAACGCGGTATTGTTCCACCCATGCTGATACTTCATTAAGCTGTTGCAGTTTGGCTTGGCAATACCGTTGACGGCCCTGTTGCCTTATGGTAATCAACCCGCACTGGGTTAATATCTTGATGTGTTTTGAAATAGCGGGCCGGCTCACATTAAACTTTTCAGCCACTGTATTTAAGTCTAGCGACTGATTAGCGATCATGTTAATGATTGCCCTGCGTGTGGGGTCGGCTATGGCCTGGAATACGTCTCGTCTCATGGTATAAATCGTTTCTGTAACCGATTGGTTACAAATATATATGAAACCAATCGGTTACGCAATTTTTTTAATATTTTTATTTCATGAAAAATTGATGCATCAGCTCTATTGATTCAAGGTAATTCCATAATTTTAAGACATTATTTTATGAACGATCAGCAACAAGCCAATAACCCGCTTCACGGCAAAACATTAGAGATGATACTGCATGCATTGGTAGATCGATATGGCTGGCCCGAACTCGGTTATCGTATTCGCATCAATTGTTTTTTGGATAAGCCCAGTATTAATTCGAGTTTAAAATTTCTTCGTAAAACGCCCTGGGCGCGCAAAAAGGTAGAAGAGCTATACATCAGTGGTTATTCCGAATAGTTATCTGCAATTTTTTTTGCGTCCAATCATCGCATTATATCCTATAAACACTTAAATTGTACTCACCAATTATAACAGGGTATGGGCAATGTCAATTCCAATAAATCAAGTGATCATACTTTTGATGCGATAGTTGTCGGCTCGGGTATCAGCGGCGGCTGGGCAGCAAAAGAATTATGTGAACATGGCTTAAAAACGCTGGTTTTGGAACGGGGTAGAAATGTTGAACACCTGAAAGATTATCCGACAGCAACGAAAAACCCATGGGATTTTCCGCATCGCGGTTATGAACCCTTGTCAGTTGCAAAAGAAAATCCGATAGTGAAAAGATGTTATGCCTTTGGAGAATCAAGCGCGCATTTTTTTGTAAAAGATAAAGAACATCCATATATACAGGATAAACCTTTCGATTGGATACGCGGTTATCAGGTTGGCGGAAAGTCCTTATTGTGGGCAAGGCAAACGCAAAGATGGAGCAAGTATGACTTTGAAGGTCCTGCCAGAGACGGCTTTGCTGTAGACTGGCCTATCCGTTATGATGATATTGCACCCTGGTACAGCTACGTTGAACAATTTGCAGGAATAAGCGGGAATCATGACGGGCTGGACACTTTACCCGATGGCGAGTTTTTACCTCCCTGGGAAATGAACATTGTTGAAAAAGCGATGCAGCAGCGCATAATGGATAATTATAAGGACCGCCATGTAATCATCGGCCGCTGTGCACATTTAACCAAACCTAAGCAGATTCATTTACAGCAGGGTCGCGGGCAGTGCCAGGCACGCAGCTTATGTGAACGCGGGTGTCCTTTCGGCGGATATTTTAGCTCCAATTCATCAACTATACCCTGGGCAGCAAGGACCGGCAATTTAACTTTACGGCCGGATTCGGTAGTTCATTCTATTATTTATGATGAGAAAAAGGGAAAAGCTGTTGGTGTAAGAGTGATAGACGCTCATACCAAAGAAGCCACTGAATATTTCGCTAAAATTATTTTTGTTAATGCGGCAGCGTTAAATACCAATCTTATATTATTAAATTCAACTTCTCAGCGCTTTCCAAACGGTTTAGGCAATGATAATGGATTGTTGGGTAAATACATTGCTTTCCATAATTACCGGGGATCATTGTTGGCAAGTATGGAAGGATACCTGGATTCCTATTATTACGGTCGCCGGCCATGTGCCGTAATGATGCCGAATTTCAGGAACGTGCATAAACAGGAAATGGATTTCCAGCGGGGATACATGACCTTTTACTCGGCTACACGCCCGGGCTGGGGCCACCCGACGGAAGGAGATCAGATCGGCGCTGCTTATAAGGATGCCACTTCGGAAGCCGGACCCTGGACTGTTTATATGATGATGCAGGGCGAGACTATACCAAAGGAAACTAATCACGTAAGTTTAAGTGACGATCAAAAAGATGCATGGGGAATGCCTTTGTTAAAAGTTTCCGTGGATTATGACGATAATGATGTGAGGTTGTTAAAGGATTTTTTAACCCAGGGGGCAGAAATGCTTGACAAAGCCGGCTGTAAAAATATAAGCAGCAATGACAGTAAACAAGCGCCTGGTTTAGATATACATGAAGTAGGAGGGGTGCGTATGGGCAAGGATCCCAAAACATCGCTGCTAAACAAATGGAATCAATTGCATGCCTGCCAAAATGTTTTTGTTACTGACGGCGCCTGTATGACATCAACAAGCACACAAAACCCGTCACTTACGTTTATGGCAATTACAGCAAGAGCAGCCAATTACGCTGCTCAGGAGTTAAACAAAGGAATGCTTTAAAATTACACTTTCTTTGGGGGCAGGTCAAAAGCCTGAGCGTCGTGTTCAAAATGGCCTTTATGCGAGCCATCACAAAATGGTTTATTTGCTGATAGTCCGCAGCGGCAGATAGAAACCAGTGTTCGGCCCTGCAAGCCATAGCTATTGCCCTGCATATCAACGATTTCAAAGTCGCCGTCAATTTTTACCGATCCGTTGCTGTTTATTGTAAGTTTGGTTGATGCCATATTTTATTCTATTTGCCGCAAATGTAGTGATCTGCCTTGTATTAAAAATAACAATTTTTCCATTCGATAAAAACCGGCCTTTTCCAATAAGAATGTATATTTTTGAGCTTGCCTGATGCTGAACTTAGAAAATATATTTGGTGTATATGCACCTGGGATATATGGGTATCAACCGACTATTTTATTTATCGACAGGCCCAAGCCCGATGACCGAAAAAACCTTACAAATTCATTCTTTACCGGATGTTAATATTTATACCCCTATCGGGGATATTTCCTCAATGCTTGACCGCCAGAAAAGGAATTTTATTGACATTGAACCCTGGCCGGAATATCCCGAGTATTATGATCTGCCAAAAGTATCCTTTGGTATCGCATACAGCGCAGCTTGCATTTTCATAAAATTCGATGTACAGGAGCATGAAGTATTAGCAAGGTACCGCAAAACAAATGATCCTGTTTATAAAGACAGCTGCGTTGAATTCTTTATCGCCTTCGATGACGACCAGGCTTATTACAACCTGGAGTTTAACAGGTTTGGCACCTGCCTGGGTGGTTATGGACCGGAGAAAGAAGCGCGGACGCTGTTGCCTGCGGAACAATTAGAGGCGATCAGATATGAGCGTACCCTACTGCAAAAAAGAGAGACAAAGGAACCTGCGATCAACTGGACTTTAACGCTCGCCATACCTGCGCAGGTTTTCAGCTTTCATCATTTTACTTCCTTGCAGGACAAAAAATGTAAAGTGAATTTTTACAAATGCGGAGACGACCTGTCGCAGCCTCATTATTTAGCCTGGAATCCTATTGAATCTCCAAAACCTAATTTTCATCTGCCGTGTTTTTTTGGCAGGGCTGAATTTAAAGGAGACTGACGATACGATGTGCCAAATAAAGTTTTAACGTTATTTGATGAGCCTGAAACGTTATCCATTTTTATTGAGGGATTTTCAGGGCTTGCCGGCATCAGTTGTAAAATACCCGCTGTATTTCTGCAGTGGCGACTTGGGTTACTGAATGGTATATATGCCGCTGGCTGGCAAGTAACAAGCTTTTTATAAAGCTATAAAAGTTTTTTTCTGAGATTTTCCTTCACTTGGTTTTCCCATTCATCTTTTAGAATACTCAAGACGATGGAATCACGTCGTCCACCATCTTGCAGCCACATATGGCTTCTTAATATGCCCTCAACTTTACAGCCAATGCTTTTCATGGCAGCAATACTTCTTTCATTCCTTGCATCGGCCCTGAATTCCACCCTTAACATACCCAGGTTCTCAAAAGCAAACCGGAGCAGTAAAAATTTACAATGCTTGTTTAAGCCGGTACTCCTGAATTTTTCTCCATACCAGGTATAGCCCAACTGCAATGTATCGTTTTCGGGTTGTATATCATAAAAGCGGGTACAGCCGGCATATTCAGCGGTCTTTTTGTCAAACACGATAAAAGCATACTCTTTGCCTGCGGCCCTGTTAGTTAAGGCGGTGTTAATATAATTAAGCATGCCCTGTTCGCCTTTTGCACTTATCTGCGAGTATTTCCAGGTATCAGGTTCGTTCAAGGCAAAGGGCAGCAAAAATTCAATATCCCTTTCCTTGAGCGGAGATAATAATACGCTTTCGTCTTCTAAAATATATTCGCTTAAGCGATTGTATGGCTTTTCCATCAGGTCGTTTTCGCGATTATAGCAATTAAGATCTATATAAGGAACTTTTTATGAAAAATCTATCGCATATCATCCCCGGCTGGAATTAATAATAACCGGTCCTTAAAAGACGGAATCGTTCTTGCCGATGTATCAATTAACAGCTTTGTTTAACAGCAGCGCAGCCGCCCTCTTGCGTGCCCTGAACTTTACAAGCTGATAGGTTACCCCTATAAAATAAAGCAGGGCCAACGCAGTAAGCCCATTTTGTATAAGAGGTGCATTTGGACCCTCAGCCAGTGGATGGCTGATCGGTAATCTTGTCAATGTCTCGACAATTGTCGGGATCAATGACAAAAAGAGTGTCGTTGACAGAAAGATAATCTGTACATAATCAGCCAGTTTTCCGAATATACGAAGCGACTTTACATATATGCCGAGCGGTAAAAGGATCAAAATAGTTATTGCCACATAATGCCCGGGGGTGAAATGCCCGGTTTTCATGATGGGAAGTGCGGTAAGGCAGGTAAGAACGGTTAACCATATGTATAACTTTCCCGGCCCGGTGCCAGGATCGAGCCTGCCCGAACGGAATAAAGCGTAAAATGCAACAAAGAGCGCGATAATGCTGATCGCCGTGTGAATGATTCCCAGAACTGAAAGGTGATTTGGAGTGATCATAGTTTTAAATTTTAGGTTAACAGGACGAATAACCGATGTGCCGGCTATGATTATTTAGGATAGTACAATTTAAGTATAAAATTACACTTGTCAATACGAAATCCAGAAATATCGAATAATTCTTATAAAAAGCTTAAAGCCCATCCGTTTATACAGACAGGCTTTATCATTTGAGTACCAGAATGTACAGTCTACGGATTAGCCGTACTTACATCCTGTGCCAGTGTTGCATCATCCGGAGTTTTTGCCAGGTCATTATTGAGTGCGTACAGTGCCTCGTCACTGGCACTTGCGCCCCCGGCAACTTTTATTTTCGACAACAGATCCAGGGCAAGTGTTTCTTCTTCTGTTTGTTCCTTTACAAACCATTGCATAAAATTCCAGGTTGCCCAGTCCTTTTCGGCCATGCTCATTTCTACAATACTATAAATGGCAGCAGTATTGTCCACTTCTGATTTAAATACTTTTTCAAAACAGTCGTTCACACTTAGCGGATCTGGACCAGGCGAAGGTATTTCAGTTATCGTTACTTTCGCTCCCCTTTTTAAAATGTATTCCAGTATTTTCATCATATGATTACGCTCTTCATTAGCGTGCCTGAAAAGAAAGTTGGCGATGCCGTCATATCCCTTTTCGCTTGCCCACGAGGCGTAAGCAAGGTATACCTGGGCATTAGCGGCTTCATTGGTCATCTGCTGATTTAATGCTTTTGCAAGGGTTGGCGATAGCCTGTTCGTGTCCATAGAATGTTTAACTAAAATGATGGACAATAGTTTTGGAATCAGCTATAAATACTTGTTAAAAAGTAAGGTGAATGATCAACTATCCTGTAGCGCAGCCACACTATGAACTCAATTTGTATTTTAGTTTGAATTTTGTAACTTTGACCATGGCAACAGAAACACTTGAAGAGTTCTACAAAAACAAGTTTAACTGGCTGCCCGATAAGCTGCAGCAAAACATCGGGCATTTTAACGTTTTCAGGATAGAAGACTGTATCGGCCCTAATGCGAAGTCAGTAACTTACAGCCGCCGAAGTTTTTATAAGATCAGCCTGCTGCGTGGTGATAATATTATTCATTATGCCGATCAGAGTATCAAGCTATCGGGTTCAACATTACTGTTCTTAAACCCGCTGGTTCCGTACATGTTTGAGAATATGTCTGATGACCGAACCGGATTCTTTTGCATATTCACTGAGTCGTTCTTTACCGAAAAACTGCGCGCCGGTTTAAGTGATCTGCCAATGTTCGCACTCGGTGCCAGGCCTGTGTATGCACTTAATGAAGCACAGAATGAATATGTGAGCGGTCTGTTTGTAAAAATGCTTGAAGAAATAAATTCGGATTATGCCTTTAAATACGATCTGATCGGTAATTACGTTAGCGAACTAATTCATTATGCGCTTAAAACGCAACCTTCAGATAACCTGTATAAACATGCCGATGCAAAATCAAGGATAACATCGGTTTTTACAGAATTGCTGGAGCGGCAATTTCCTATTGAATCGCCTTCACAGCGTTTTGCGCTGCGTTCAGCAAATGATTTTGCCCAACGGCTCTCCGTGCATGTGAATCATTTGAACCGGGCTATCCGCGAAACGACCGGCAAAACTACTACCGGCCATATTGCCGAACGTTTACTGAGCGAAGCCAAATCCTTGCTAAGGCATACCGACTGGAATGTCGCCGAAATTGGTTATTGCCTTGGCTTCGAAGAACCAACGCATTTCAATAATTTTTTTAAAAAACAAACCCAGCTTACTCCGTCGTCTTTCAGAAATGTTTGAATTTTGTAACCATTGGTTTGAATAGCGTAATGCTTTGCCCTGGGTTGAGCCCTACTTTTGTTCTATCAAACAAGAACAAAAATGGATGACAACAAAAAAGTATGGTTTATAACTGGCGCCTCCAAGGGATTTGGGCTCAGTTTAGTAAAGCAATTGCTGTGTGCTGGTCAGTTTGTTGCTGCCACTTCCAGAAATCGCCAGCAATTAATTGAGGCAGTTGGTAACAAAAGCAATAATTTTTTACCTCTGCAGGTTGATTTGGTTAATGAAAGC
>JAQBOV010000047.1 GCA_028287895.1 Mucilaginibacter sp.
AATTTGGGACGCTTTTACAACTAAAAAAGGAAAAATATATAGCGGGCACAAAGCAGATATTGCCTGTGATTTTTATAATAATTATAAAGCGGATATCGATCTGATCAAACGGCTTAATATCCCCAATTTTAGATTTTCGGTATCATGGTCGCGTATTTTACCCAATGGAACTGGTGGTATTAACCAGGCCGGTATAGATTATTATAACAGGGTTATTGACTATTGTATAGAACAGGACATTGAGCCCTGGGTTACTATTTATCATTGGGACCTGCCACAGATTTTGGAGTTACAGGGCGGGTGGACAAATCGCAGCGTCATTGAATGGTTCATCGCATATACTGCAATTTGTGCACAGAGTTTCGGTGACAGGGTAAAGTATTGGATGATCATGAACGAGCCATCCGTGTTTTCCGGAGCGGGTTATTTTTTCGGGATACACGCACCCGGCCGCACAGGCTTAAAAAACTTTCTTCCGGCAATTCATCATATTGTTTTGAGCATCGCAGCCGGAGCAAAAAAACTGCGGGAACTATTGCCGGACGCTCAGATCGGTACTACTTTTTCCTGTTCACATATTGAGCCTCGGTCTGATGGTAAAAGGGATGTTAAAGCAGCCCATGTTGCAGATGCTTTGGTGAACCGTTTATTTATCGAACCTGTACTAGGTTTGGGGTATCCTGTAAATGATCTTCCGGTTTTAAAAGGGCTCGAAAAGTATTATCAGCCGGGCGACGAACAAAATATGCAGTTTGATTTTGATTTTATAGGCTTGCAGAACTATACCCGCGAAATTGTAAAATATTCGTTTTTTACGCCGTACATTCAGGCTAGCCTAATAAAAGCAAAAAACAGGAATGTACCCACAACCGCAATGGGCTGGGAGGTTCATCCCCCCGCTGTCTATCATATTTTAAAGAAATTTGATGCTTATCCACAGATCCGGAAGATATTGATCACCGAAAATGGTGCTGCTTTCCCCGATGAAGTGATTGACGGTGGCGTAGATGATCCTAAACGTAAGGAATACCTTCAAACCCACCTGTTGCAAGTGCTGAAAGCTAAACAGGAAGGATGTAAGGTGGATGGCTACTTTGTATGGACATTGACCGACAACTTTGAATGGGCCGAAGGATATCATCCGCGTTTTGGATTGATATATGTCGATTTTAATACTCAAAAACGCATTATTAAATCTTCAGGCTATTGGTATGCCGATTTTTTGCAATGAAAACCAGCTATTGATCGCTGGTGTCCGTGTCTCCGATGCGTCAGTAGATGCCGGTATATCCGCTTTGCCGGGCTTTGGCAGGGTTAAATAAAATGTTGTTCCTTTCCGGCTTTCGCTCTCAAACCATATTCTGCCTTTATGGTTTTCAATGATCTGCTTGTATATGGAAAGGCCCAGGCGAAGGACTTTTTGCCTATTGTTCCCGGCCTTTTGGCCTCGGTAAACATATTGAATACTTTGTCCTTCATTTCATCCGGGATGCCAATTGATGGTAGGCTTATCAATACGGTCAAACGCTGAATCGAGGTATTTTATACCCTGGGTTGGCTGATTAAAGTCAAAATAATGTGATGTCTTATTAAATACAGTTTTAAAAGCCTCAGAATAATCACCTGAATCTGTAATTTTCTTATTGCAGGAACTGATTATTAAAGGCAACCTCAGCACTAACCTATTATGCAGTTATTGAGAAAAACACGATGCTTATTTTTATCACCACGCACAACCATTAATTAAACAGATCACTATACTTAAGCAGGTAATAGGATTTTGTACGACCTGACGAATTCCTTAGCCGAAAGTTGGAAGAATTTTATTTATTTAAAAGCATCCTCGCCGGTAATATCCATACCTGTTATCAGCAAGTGGATATCGTGTGTTCCTTCATAAGTTATTACCGATTCCAGGTTCATCATGTGCCTCATGATGGAATATTCCCCGGTTATGCCCATACCGCCAAGTATTTGTCTTGCTTCGCGCGCTATAATGATGGCGGTTTCAACGCTATTCCTTTTTCCCATTGATATTTGAGCTGCAGTAGCTCTGTTTTCATTCTTTAATGTTCCCAGACGCCACACTAATAGTTGGGCCTTGGTTATTTCGGTGATCATCTCGGCCAATTTCTTTTGCTGAAGCTGAAAGCCGGCTATGGGCCTGCCAAACTGAACACGTTGTTTTGCATAGCGCAAGGCGGTATCATAACAATCCATGGCAGCTCCTAACGCTCCCCAGGCAATGCCATACCTGGCTTGGTTCAAACATCCAAGCGGGCCTTTTAAACCGGATACGTTTGGTAGTATATTCTCTTTGGGAATCTTTACATTATCAAAAACCAGTTCGCCGGTAGCGGATGCTCTTAATGACCATTTATTATGGGTTTCGGGTGTGCTAAAGCCGGCCATCCCACGCTCAACGATCAGTCCGCGGATTTTACCGCTCTGGTCCTTGGCCCAAACAATAGCGATGTCAGCAAATGGTGAGTTGGATATCCACATTTTTGCACCATTTAATAGATAATGGTCGCCGGCATCTTTAATATTGGTAGTCATGCCGCCGGGATTGGACCCGTGATCTGGTTCGGTAAGGCCGAAACAACCGATCAGTTCGCCTGAAGCCAATTTAGGCAGATATTTTTTCTTTTGTTCTTGGGAGCCGTAGGCATAAATAGGATACATTACTAACGAGCCCTGCACCGAAGCAGTTGATCTGATGCCTGAATCGCCCCGCTCAATTTCCTGCATGATAATACCATAGGATATGTAATCCAGCCCGGCGCCACCGTATTCAACAGGTACAGTAGGGCCAAAGGCGCCTATTTCAGCCAATCCTTTAATTAATTGTTTTGGGAACTGCGCTTTTTGAGCATAATCCTCAATGATCGGGCTTAACTCTTTTTTAACCCAATCTCTAACAGTGGTACGTATTAACTTATGTTCATCAGTCAATAATTCATCAATCTGGAAGTAATCCGGTGATTCAAATAAGTCTGTTCTTGCCATAAAATATAATTGGTAGACAAAGATAGGTTTTAGTTGAGTAAGTTGATTGAGTTAAGTGGTTGATTAGCTTAAATGATCAAGAGAACTAAATTCAACTTAATTCAACTCAATCCACTAAATTTGGCACATGATCACTGTAGCATTACACGGTGCCGAATTTTTTGCAAGGCATGGATTTTATCCCGAAGAACAGCTTTTGGGTTGTAAATTTTTGGTGGATATATCCGTTGGATTTATGCCTGTTGGAGAGCTGCACGAAGATAATTTAGCGAACACGGTTAATTATGAACAATTGTATCGGATAGCCTGTTTGCAAATGCAGCAGCCACGGAAACTAATAGAAACGCTTGCTCAGGCTATTCTGGATGATATAAAAAAAGAGCATTCATTTGTTGAAACTATTGTGGTCACTATTAAAAAATTAAATCCGCCAATGAGAGGCAGGATTGATCATTCGGGCGTTACTATATCCTACACCAGATCAGAAAATGGAATTCAATAAAATAACGGGCGAAATATTATCGGCAATAAAAGCAATTGTGGGTGAGGATGCGCTGATCACCCAGCACGCCGGCATGGAAAAATACAGTCATGATGAAACTGAAGACCTGACTTATTACCCCGAAGTAGTAGTTAAACCGAAATCGCCACAAGAGATATCTGATTTAATGAAGCTTTGTAACCAATACCTGATTCCCGTTACTCCAAGAGGTGCGGGTACAGGCTTAAGCGGCGGAGCGCTGCCCATTAACGGCGGCGTGCTTTTGGCAATGGAGCGATTTGATCATATTTTAGATATAGATGAGGAAAACCTGCAAGCTACAGTTGAACCGGGTGTAATAACCGAGGTTTTTATGGATATGGTCGTAAATAAAAATTTGTTTTACCCGGTTGACCCCGCAAGCAAAGGCAGTTGCTTTATTGGTGGTAATGTATCCCATGGCTCGGGTGGCCCGCGGGTGGTAAAATACGGGACTATCCGCGAATACATACTCAACCTGGAGGTAGTGTTGCCCAGCGGAGAAATTATCTGGACGGGGGCCAATACCTTAAAATATGCTTCGGGATACAATTTAACCCAGCTGATGATCGGCTCGGAAGGAACGCTGGGCATTATCACAAAAATTGTGGTTAAACTGATACCTCGCCCAACGCAGGATGCTTTAATGCTGGCATCATTCGCTACCAATGAGTCGGCTTGTGCGGCGGTATCGGCTATTTTCAGAGCGGGAATTATTCCTTCGGCACTGGAATTTATGGAGCGAAAAGGAGTAGAGTGGGTGATCAAACACGATGATATTAACTTTGATCTTAAAGACGGTATAGAAGCATTTTTACTGATAGAAGTAGATGGCACCAATTCTGATGTGATATTTGACGATTGTGAAAAAATTAATGCGGTATTGGAACAGTTTGATTGCAGGGAAGTACTATTTGCAGATTCATCGGGACAAAAAGAAGAATTATGGCGATTGAGGCGCACAATGGCCGTGTCAGTCAAATCAAACTCAGTTTATAAGGAAGAGGATACTGTTGTTCCGCGTGCAAAACTACCGCAACTGATCAATGGGATAAAAGAGATCGGCAAAAAATATGGTTTTGAATCAGTTTGTTATGGCCACGCCGGCGACGGAAATCTGCACGTAAATATTATTAAAGGTAGTATGAGCGATGAGGATTGGCGCAACAAACTAAAGGATGGAATACGAGAAATATTCGAGCTTACCGTATCTTTAGGCGGAACATTATCAGGTGAGCATGGCATAGGCCTGGTGCAAAAGGAGTTTATGCCGATAAAATATTCAAACATGCATTTTCAACTGTGGCGGGGTATTAAAAATGTATTCGATAAAAATGGGATATTGAATCCGGGGAAGATATTTTGATGCGATTTTTAGGATGGTAAGATGGTTATGGCTGATAATCTGCAAATTCTGAGACCTGATTCTGTATTTAAATCTGAAAAACTTTTAGTTTTCCGGACTTTTCCGACTTTCGGGTTAATCAATCAATAATTCGGTAATTCACTAAATCAATAATAAAATTGCCTTTAGCGTTTAACATAGCCACCAATGACCTTATTAAAATCGGTATAGCCGTTTTATGCGGTGCCATTTTGGGTTTAGAGCGTCAGTATAAAAATAAGACGGCCGGGTTCCGTACCATTATTTTGATCTGCCTTGGTTCGGCAATTTTCACAATGATCTCTCAGCGCGCCGGACAAGGTGTAAACATCAATTTGGTTACCGGCGTGGGCTTTATTGGTGCAGGAGTAATATTTAAAGATAATATTTCAGTTAACGGACTTACTACAGCAGCAGTGATCTGGGTAGCAGCAGCAATTGGTATGTCTACGGGGTCAGGCAATTACATGCTGGCTCTTATATCAACCGTTCTCACTTTACTGGTATTGGTATTGTTTCATCTTTTTGAAAATTACCTGGATAAAATACACCATGAAAAGCTATTGCGGGTGGTCTTCACCGGCTCTAATTATGATGATCTTTTAGCGTTGGAAGATATAATTCACCAACACGAACTTAAATTCCAAAGAAGGCTGGTCGATAAAAAAGACGGTTGTTTGCAGGTGGCCATATTTGTAACAGGACATAAAAAGCATATGGCCAAACTGGATGAAAAGCTTTTGGCTATGCCGGAGATTAAATCCTTTTGAACATGTGCAGATGTGCAAATTTCAGACGTGCAAATGAGCATAATAAAAAGCCATCTGCATCTCTAATTCGTATTCAATATCATTCGCGGCTCATCATAGGCGATCATTCTTGCGCGCTCATTTGCCGGGATTCTCACGGATTTGTTTGCACCATAATCATAACTGACACATACGGTTTTGCCTGTAGTGCAGATTTCTTCTCCGTTCTCAGTCTGCTTTACCAATACATGCATTACATCAAAGCTGCTGTTGCCTATGCGTGTGGTGCGTACATAGCAGGCAATCTGGTCGTGCAGGGTAATAGGCTTTAAATAATTTACTTCTGCGCGGCCAAGTATTATTCCACACTCATTCCAGTCCCATTGCGCTATTTGGCGCCAGTAATTTGAGCGTGCTGTCTCAAAGTAAGTTAAATAGATAGCATTATTTGCATGCCCATAAGCATCTATATCCGAAAAACGAATAGGGATTGGGGTCTTGAATTTATAATCTGCTAAATTTTCGCTCATTTTATGTCATTATGTCTGTGAATAATCAAAACTTGCAGACAATATGTCCGTAAATTATGATTTATAGCCATTGGTATAAGAGTTGATTTACCCCGACGAAGTTAATAAAACTAATAAAAGAAAACTCTGGAGGATATAAAAATGACACTTGTAAAATTCAACAACGGACAAAAAAATGTGGTAAACCCATGGTTTAGTGATGTATTTGATTCTTTAATTAACGATTCAATACTTAACGACAGGCTGGTGACTAAGACACCGGCTGTTAATATTGCGGAAACGGAAAACGAATTTCATATCGAATTAGCGGTTCCCGGCCTAAAGAAAGAAGATTTTAAGATCAATCTTGAGAAAAACGTCTTAAGCGTTTCTGCCGAAAAGAAAGCTCAGGACGTTGAACAAGGTAAAAGATACAGCAAACGCGAATATAGCTACCACTCATTTGTAAGGTCATTCACCTTGCCGGAAAGTGCTGATTATGCTAAGATCAACGCACAGTACGTTGACGGCGTATTAAAGCTTGACCTAGCTAAAAAAGAAGAAGCTAAAATGCAATCAAGGGAAATAGCTGTAAAATAATTTCCCGGGTGGCTTGGGCCGGAAGGGTTGATGAGTGTTTTGAAAAGGCCTGAGGCCCCGGAAAATATAAGGGTTTTGAAATGGTGACAACCCGTTTGCGGATCTCGTTAAAAATTGTTTTCATAGTAAGTTGTTGGTTTAGTTTGATTAAGGCCGCCCTGGTTTTTGGGACGGCCTTTTTTTGCTGTGTAAACAGCGATACTAAGCATCCTGATTGTAAGTGCTGATTTGGCCAATACATGATCGGTACGGCTGGATATTTCTTCTTATTCGGCTACCTCTTTTGCCGTTTTAGCCACTTTGTTTGCGAATGCTGCTGCAGCGTCTTTCCCTATAGGCAAATGAACAGGAGGATTCCGCTATTGGCTGATTGGATTACAACTTTTGCCGGTTTAGCCGGGTCGCCGGGCTGATTGCGCTGTATCTGGGTGGCGGCATGCCTGATCGACCTACTGTTGCTTGGTAAGCTTCCAAAACATTTGCAGATGGCGCTGAAGGCTTCCGAATTCCGCATTTAACCTACGCCCTCATATTAATATACTGCAAAGGCTGCCCGAAATTCTCAGTACGGCAAAGGCTGATCACTGCCTGCAGGTCATCTATCTTTTTAGCTTGTACCCGCACCTGGTCGTCCATAATGGAGGCTTGTACTTTCAGGCCGCTATCTTTGATCTTCTTCACTATTTTTGAAGCTGCTGCCTTATCGATTCCCTCTTTTATTTTGATCTCTTTGCGTATCATATTGCCAGAGGCATATTGTTCCTTGCCATCATCCAGTGCAGAGGGATCAAGGTTTTGTTTTACCATGCGGCTGATAATAGAATCCTTGATGGCTTTCAGCCGCATATCGTTTTCCGTAACAATGGTGATCTGGTTGCTTTTCTTATCCAGGTCTATGGTACTTTTAGAATCGTGGAAATCATATCGGTTTAAAATTTCCTTTTTAGCGGTGTTGATTGCATTGTCGAGCGTTTGACCGTCTATTTTACTTACAATATCAAATGATGGCATATTCGAAAGGTTTTATTTGGGATTACAAATGTATATCCATTTAGCTCAGTAATGTATAAACTTACGGAATTAATTGTACGGCTGTCGTTATAATGTTAATTCAAAAAACCATGCTATTTAAAGTTTAGTTAATATTAACTTAACAAATAAATGAGCAGTTTTGTAGTTAGGGCTTCGCCGCCCGTATTTATATGGATATTAAACGAATACCTTTAATTAACAGGGAGATCAGCTGGTTATACTTTAACGACAGGGTTTTGCAGGAAGCTTCTGATCCGACGGTACCCTTAATTGACAGGATACGTTTCCTTGCGATATTTTCGTCCAATTTGGATGAATTTTACCGGGTGAGGGTAGCCACATTGAGCCGTTTATCCAACCTGAATGAGAAAGCGAAGGAAATATTAGGCTACAACCCCAAAAAAATATTAAACCAGATCAAAAATCTCGTTGTAAAGCAGGAGCGTAAGTTTAATAACCTGTACGAGAATATCATTGTAAGGCAGCTTGCTGAGGAAAAAATATTCATACTGAATGATAAGCAGCTAAACGTGACGCGCGGAGCCTTCGTGAAAAACTATTTCAGGGAGCGTTTATTGGCCACACTGGTTCCTATCATGCTGGATGACGGCCTGCCATTGCCTGAATTAAGGGACAGGGCCATCTACTTTTTTGTAAAGCTCACCAAAAATAAGAAGTCGCGGTATGCGCTGATCGAGATACCGGATAATCTTTCGAGGTTTGTAAAACTGCCTGATACGAATAACCTTAAATTTATTATTTTACTGGATGATATTGTCCGGTATTCGCTGGAGGACATTTTCTTTATTTTTGATCATGATACCATTGAGGCCTACTCCATACAGCTTACCCGTGATGCAGAGCTTGACCTCGATAAGGAAGTAAGCGAGAAATTTATCGATGCCTTAAGCAAAAGCCTGCAGAAAAGGCGTAAGGGGAAACCTATGCGTTTGCTGTATGATACCGAAATGCCGCTTGGGATGGTAGGGTACCTGGTAAACAAGATGGGTTTAAATGCCGAAAGTTTGATACCGGGCAACCGTTACCACAACTTTAAAAATTTCATCAGTTTTCCTAATGTGGGAAGGCCCGAACTGGAATACACCGTCTATCCGCCCATGGCTGTTAAGGGCTTATCATTTGGCAAGAGTTTGCTTGGCATGATCGCTGGTAAGGATTACCTGGTAAGCACGCCTTACCAATCATATGATTATATCATTCACTTTTTACGTGAGGCTGCTATTGATCCAAAAGTTAAGGAGATAAGCATTGCACTGTACCGGTTGGCTGATAATTCACGGGTGATACATGCGCTGATCAATGCAGCTAAGAATGGTAAAAAAGTGAATTGCCTGGTGGAGTTGCGTGCCCGTTTTGATGAGCAAAATAACATCACTTACAGCAGCCGGCTGGAGGAAGAAGGCGTGAACGTGCTTTATGGAATAAACAATTATAAAGTGCACTCAAAAGTTTGCCTTGTCACTCGTACGGAAAAAGGTAAACCCGTTCATTATGCCTGCCTATCAACGGGTAATTTTAATGAAAAGACAGCTAAAATATACGCTGATCATACCTTGTTTACCGCAAGCAAAAGACTAACTAATGATCTTGTTGACGTATTTAAAGCTTTAAAACAGAATACATTGCCAAAGGGGTTAAAGCATTTGGTCGTCTCTCCAATCGATTCCAGGCCGGCTATTTATAAGCTGATTGACAATGAGGTAAAAAACGCCAAAGCCGGTAAGCCCGCTTATATGATATTGAAAATGAATAGTCTGGCCGATGAGCAGGTCATCTTAAAGCTGTACCAGGCAAACAACGCGGGTGTTGAAATTAAATTAATTGTAAGAGGAATGTGCTGCCTGATACCGGGAGTGAAAGGTTACAGCGAAAATATTGAGGTGATAAGCATAGTGGATAAATATTTGGAGCATGCGCGGGTGCATATTTACTGCAATGGCGGCCAGGAGTTGTTATTTTTGACCTCAGCCGACTTTATGACCAGGAATATTGATAACCGGGTAGAGGTAGGATTCCCGATATATGACAAAGAACTAAAAAAAGAGATAAGAGACATTATAAATATACAATTGGAAGATAATACAAAAGCCCGCGAAATAAATAATCACAATACAAATAAGTATCACAAAACTAACAGTGATATGCCCGTCAGAGCACAAATAGATATTTACAATTACCTGAAAAATAAAAATTAAATAAGTTGAGATACGCCGCGATAGACATTGGTTCGAATGCTGTAAGACTGCTTATAGCTGACATTATTGAAAATAATGGATCGGTTTCCTTTAAAAAAAACACATTGATAAGGGTTCCGCTTCGCCTGGGGGATGATGCATTTTTGCAGCAATACATTTCGGACAGGAAAGCTACGGATCTGGTCAAAACAATGGGCGCTTTTCGAAACCTGATAGATGTTTATAAAGTGACGGATTATATCGCTTTTGCTACTTCGGCCATGCGCGAGGCAAAAAACGGGCAGGATATCGTAAGAACGATCAAAGAACAGGCTGATATCGATCTGGAAATTGTTACCGGTCAAAAGGAAGCCAAAATCATATATTCCAATCACGCCGAGCAGAATATCGATAAGAGCAAAAATTATCTTTATATCGATGTCGGCGGGGGAAGTACCGAATTGTCTTTATTTTCTGAAGGAAAACTGCTGGCCTCCAGGTCGTTTAATATTGGCACAATACGCATACTGGACAACCAGGATAAGGAAGAAACCTGGAACGAAATGCGTGAGTTTGTGCGCGAACATACCAAACAATTTAAGAGCGTAAACGGTATAGGTACTGGCGGTAACATCAACAAATTATACAAACTGTCTGAAGAGAAAAGCGGTTCACCTTTAACTTTTATTAAGCTTAAATCGCTTTACAGTTACTTGAATTCTTTTTCGCTAAAAGACCGGATTAATGTATTGGGTATAAATCAGGATAGGGCAGATGTGATCATTCCTGCCTGTGAGATCTACATTTCAGTAATGAAATGGGCCAATATGAAAAATATTTACGTTCCCAGCGTGGGGCTTGTAGACGGAATTATACAGATTTTAATAGAGAAAAATTTTCTGAATGTGGATTAAAAAAAAATAAGAAATTGTTTAATAATTGGAAAACTGTGTTTACATTTGTAGTGCCCTCTCATAGGGCATGTTTTTCATAGGTAGATGTAGGGTCGAGTACTTGTACTCGATCCTTTTTTTTCTCCTACTCGATCCCTTAATTTTATCCGTAGATTTGTTTGCTCATGACGAAAAGAAAGATCGTAGTTGCTATTACGGGCGCCAGCGGTGCAATCTATGCTAAATTATTGCTTGAAAAATTACAGCAGTTAAGTGGACAGATCACAGAAGTGGCCTTAGTGATGTCGGATAATGCCAAACAAGTATGGCAATTTGAGCTGGATAACAATAATTACGATCAGTACCCCTACAAGATATATCCCAAGCACGATTTCATGGCGCCTTTTGCTTCAGGATCGGCCAGGTTTGATACCATGGTGATCGTACCCTGCTCAATGGGTACATTGGGCCGTATTGCAAGCGGAACATCTGACGACCTGATTACCCGTGCTGCCGACGTCATCCTCAAAGAGCGCCGCAAATTGATATTGGTAGCCAGGGATACGCCCCTGAACCTGATCCATATCCGCAACATGCAAACGATAACCGAAGCCGGCGGCATTATTTGTCCGGCCGTGCCGTCATATTACAGCAAACCAAAAACAATTGAAGAATTAGCTATGACTGTAGTGAACCGTGTGATCGATCTGATCGGCCTGGCGCATGAAAGCTACCGTTGGAACGAGGAGTAATTATTGATTGCAACCAACTAATCACTAATCACCAATTAACTAATCTCCGAAAATCCCTATATTTGCCGCTTCAAAATGAATAAGAAAGTCGCTTTTTATACATTAGGTTGCAAGCTCAACTATTCGGAAACGTCAACCATTGGCCGCCTTTTTAACAAGGCCGGTTTTGATACGGTTGATTTTACCGATAAGCCGGATGTTTTTGTGATCAACACCTGCTCTGTTACTGAACATGCAGATAAAAAGTGTAAAAAAGTAGTTAAAGAAGCATTAAAGATATCACCTAATGCCTATGTAACCATTGTAGGGTGCTATGCACAATTAAAGCCAAAAGAGATAGCCGAAATACCCGGCGTTGATATGGTTTTGGGTGCTGCTGAAAAGTTCCAAATAGTAGATTATATCACCGATCTGACAAAAAACCCTAAGACGCTGGTTTATAATCAGCCGGTATCTGAGGCGAACCAGTTTGTATCTTCGCATTCATTCGGCGAGCGCACGCGCAGCTTTTTAAAAGTACAGGACGGCTGTGATTATTCCTGCACTTTTTGCACTATTCCGCTTGCACGCGGCGCCAGCCGGAGCGATACCATTGAAAACGTCTTGGAACAGGCAACACAGATTGCGGCATCAGGCGTAAAAGAAATTGTATTAACCGGTGTTAACCTTGGCGATTTCGGCATCAGGGATGGTCAGCGGGAAGATAAGTTTTTCGACCTGGTAAAGGCACTGGATGAAGTAGATGGGATTGAAAGGATCAGGATATCATCTATAGAACCCAATTTATTGACCGATGAGATCATCGAATTTGTTTCGACCTCGAAACGTTTTATGCCGCATTTTCATATTCCCCTGCAATCAGGCAATAATAAGATACTGGGGCTAATGCGCCGTCGTTATAAGCGCGAATTGTATGTAGATAGGGTTGCTAAAATTAAGGAACTGATGCCCCATTGCTGTATCGGCGTTGATGTAATAGTAGGTTTTCCGGGCGAAACACGTGAAGATTTTATTGATACCTATAATTTTTTGAATGTACTTGACGTTTCCTATCTGCATGTGTTCACCTATTCAGAAAGAGAAAATACGTTGGCAGCAGAATTGAGTAATCCAGTTCCCGGCTCAACCCGTGCCGAAAGGAGTAAAATGCTGCATATTTTATCCGATAAAAAACGCCGGGCCTTTTATCAGACCCAATTGAATAAAACTGATAAGGTGTTATTTGAAGGCGATATTAAAGATGGTTATATGCATGGATTTACGCGTAACTATGTAAAAGTTAGAGTCAAATACGATCCGATATTGGTAAACGAATTAAAATCGGTTTATTTAACAAATATTTCATCTGATGGTGATGTAGAGATTACTGAAGGCGAAGAACTATTGATCCATTAATTTTATATTCGTTTCAAATTTATCTACCCTATGTTTCCAACCATAAGTTCACTTATCCAATACCTTACAGGCTTAAATATTCCGCTCCCGATACAAACATTTGGGTTTTTTGTAGCCTTGGCTTTTTTGGCGGCCTACTGGGCCTTTTCGGAGGAATTTAAGCGTAAAGAAAAGCTCGGGTACATCCATCCTTTTGAAAGAACAGTAACCATCGGCCAGCCTGCCTCTATTGGGGAGTTAATTGGCAATGGCGTATTTGGGTTTATATTGGGCTATAAATTAGTAGACGCCGCTATAAATTATCACCAGCTTCTGCAGGATACGCAAGGCTTCATCTTGTCGCTTCGCGGTAATTGGGCAGGCGGGATAATCGGTGCCGCTATTTTTGCTTACTGGGCTTACGCTGAGAAGAAAAAGCATCAGCTTGCTCAACCAATTACCAAACAGGTAACTGTACATACTCACGAACTAATGGGCAGTATCCTGCTCTGGTCGGCTATTGCCGGATTTGCTGGGGCTAAGCTATTTAACGCGTTAGAAAATTGGGATGAGTTTATGGCCCACCCTTATGAGATGCTGGTTGGCTTTAGTGGTTTAACATTTTATGGCGGACTGATATGTGGTGGTGCCGCCGTGTTATACATTGCTTATAAGCATGGTATTAAGCCACTGACCATGCTTGATATTGGCGGACCGGGGATGATGTTGTCTTACGGAATAGGCCGTATCGGTTGCCAAATGTCGGGCGATGGTGATTGGGGCATAGATAATCTTTACCCAAAGCCACATTGGTTAAGCTGGATTCCAGATTGGATGTGGGCCTTTAAATTTCCGCATAATGTAAATGAAGTTGGAGATAGAATTCCGGGTTGTATAGGTAGATTTTGTAGTGAATTAAGAGTTCCGGTATATCCCACATCATTCTATGAGTCAGTTATTTGTATTTTGTTGTTTTTCTTTTTATGGGGTATCCGCGACAAGATAAAAACACCCGGCGTTATGTTTGGAATTTATATGATACTGGCAGGGATAGAACGATTTTTTATTGAATTAATAAGGGTGAATACAAAATATAAGATAGGCAGCCTGGAGTTTACCCAAGCCGAATTGATCTCCATTTTCCTCGTCATCGGAGGGTTGATCATGATAACAACTGCAACGCGCTCATCAAAACAATTGGACACGAAAGCGAATGGTTAATCAGGTTTTAGAACACAAATTGGTTAAGAACCAGGTTTTCAGGTTTGTACTTTCTGCAGGAACGGGTGCTTTGGTGGATGTCTCTGCTTTCTATCTTTTCTATCATAATTTATTGGTTCAGCATACCTACCATGTATTTTCCTTTACGGTACGTAATTCTACAATTTCGTTAGCCATTTCCTTTTTTATGGGAGTGGTGGTAAATTTTCTGATAACCAGGTACTTGGTATTTACTGAATCCAAATCAAAACCTTCCCAGCAATTCATTCGTTTTATAGCAGTGGCCATAATTGGTTTTATGGCAAACCTGACTATTGTTAAAATAATGATCCAGGAATTTGATGTATATCCTCCTGTAGCAAGAATAATTGCAATTTTAAGTTTGTTCTTCGCAAGCTATTTTATACATAAGGTATTTTCGTTCAGTTTATCGTTAAGACATGCATCTTGAGAATTTAGCCAATCAGGTAATTGATGTTTCAAAACAAGCCGGTGATTTTATCAGGCAGGAGCGTAAAAGTTTTGATCCTGATAAAATAGAATATAAAGGACTAAATGACCTGGTATCTTATGTTGATAAAAATGCTGAAAAGCTGATTGTTACCAGCCTGGAAAAAATATTGCCCGAGGCCGGATTTATTACCGAAGAAAAAACCAGAAACAAGATTGCTGACCGTTATAACTGGATAATAGACCCGCTGGACGGTACTACTAATTTTATTCACGGATTGCCTACCTATTCTGTCAGCATAGCCTTAAAAGAGTATGATGAGCTGGTTTTCGGCGTGGTCTACGAGATCAACCTGGATGAATGTTTTTATGCCTGGAAAGATGCACCTGCCTATTTAAATGGGAAAGAAATTAAGGTGAGTAATATTCCTGCAGTCGGCAGCAGCTTAATAGCCACAGGTTTCCCTTACTATGATTTTGGCAAACAGGATACTTATATGGAGTTGTTTAAAGATCTGATGAAAAACTGCCATGGCTTGCGCAGACTTGGCTCTGCCGCTGTTGACCTGGCCTACACCGCTTGCGGCCGCTTTGAAGCTTTTTATGAATATAATCTGAACCCCTGGGATATAGCAGCCGGCGTTGTAATCGTTCGTCAGGCAGGAGGGCAGGTGGTAAACTTCAGCGGCGGAGATGAAGTATTGAATACCCGCGAATTGTTAGCTACCAATGGTAAGATAACGGGAGAGATGCTGGAGATTATCCAAAAATACTTTTGAAGATGATTTCACTGATTTTATTTGATTTCACCAATAATCAGTGGAATCGAAATGAAATCAGTGAAATCCTAAACATTACATAGCTTCTGATACCACTTCGGTAACTTCCGGAACCATACGTTTCAACAGGTTTTCGATACCAGCTTTCAACGTAACGGTTGATGAGGGGCAGCCACTGCAAGAGCCGCGCAGCTCTACAGTTACTACACCGTCCTGGAATGATTTATAGTGAATAGCGCCGCCGTCCTGTTCAACAGCCGGACGAACGTAGTCCTGTAATATCTGCTGGATTTTAACTTCCGCATCGGTACCCTCAAAGTTAAGTTCAACTTGTTCTTCAAGCTGTACTTTTAATTCAGATTCCACAGCGCCTTTTACAAATTCTTTTAATATCGGTTCAACATCATTCCAGTCGCTGCCCTCGGTTTTGGTCACCGTAACAAAGTTACTGGCGAAGAAAACACCGTTCACAAATGAAAACTTATACAGCTCCTTTGCAAATGGTGAATGTTCGGCACTTTCCTTTGTAGCGTAATCAACACTGCCGTTGATCAGCAACTTGTTGACAATGAACTTCATGGTTGCCGGGTTAGGAGTCGATTCGGTATATACGTTGATATTCATCTTAATTTTTAATTAATACAGTAACAAAGTTAGATAGCTTTTTGGTTTGTTGCACTATACAAAATAGTTATGACCTGTGAATGACTTTGTGAATGTGCAGATCTGGGGATGCGAAATTTGCCCGTCTGCCCATCTAAATCCCTGTATAGGTAGCCGGGCTTATCTTTTTAATTTCCTGCTTTATCATATCACTTACCTGCAGCGTTTCAACAAATTCAGCAATAGTTTCGGCGTTAATTTGTTGGTTTGTCCGTGTCAATTCTTTCAAAGCCTCATAAGGATTTGGATAACCTTCCCTGCGTAGTATGGTCTGTATCGCTTCAGCAACGACAGCCCAGTTAGCTTCCAGGTGGGCATTTATCGCGGGCTCATTAAGCAATAATTTATTCAATCCTTTTATGGTCGACTTGATAGCGATCAGCGTATGTGCCACAGGCACGCCTATATTACGCAACACGGTCGAGTCGGTTAAATCTCGTTGTAAGCGGGAAATAGGTAATTTAGCAGCCAGGTGTTCAAATAAAGCATTAGCAATACCGAGGTTACCCTCTGAGTTTTCAAAATCTATCGGATTGACTTTATGCGGCATTGCCGATGAGCCCACTTCGCCGGCAGTTATTTTCTGTTTAAAATAATTCATGGAGATATAGGCCCATATATCCCGGTCAAGGTCGATCAGGATATTATTGATCCGTTTAAGGGCATCACATTGTGCAGCAAAATTATCATAATGCTCGATTTGGGTGGTGAATTGCGAACGGCTGAGACCTAATATATTGTTTACAAAGTTATCTCCAAACTTTTTCCAGTCAATAGCCGGATACGCTATAAAATGCGCGTTATAATTACCGGTAGCTCCGCCGAATTTCGCCGAATAAGGCACCTGTTTTAATAAATGCAGTTGATTTTCCAGGCGCTCAATAAAAACCTGTATCTCTTTACCCAGGCGGGTAGGTGATGCCGGTTGTCCATGGGTGTGTGCCAGCATCGGAAGATGATTCCATTCTGAAGCATATTTTTTTAACAAATTAACCAGTTCAGTGAAGGCAGGCAAATAAGCCTCATCAATAGCCAGTTTGAAAGTGTAAGGGATTGATGTATTATTTATATCCTGCGAGGTTAATCCAAAGTGAATGAACTCCTTGTATTTTTCTAAACCTAGTTTATCAAATTCCTGTTTAATAAAATATTCAACCGCTTTTACATCATGGTTGGTAATCTTTTCGATGTCTTTTATGGTTTGCGCATCTTTTTCGGAAAAATTTTGGTAGATGCCGCGTAACTTTTCTGATACTTTTTTATCAAAATCATAAAGCTGGGGCAAAGGATATTCGCACAAGGCGATGAAATATTCAATTTCAACAAATACCCTGTATTTGATCAGCGCGTATTCTGAGAAATAAGCAGCCAGTCCGGAAGTAGTGTTACGGTACCGGCCATCAATTGGTGAAATTGCGGAAAGTGGTGTAAGGGTCATGTGGTATTAAGTTTTCGCAAAGGTAACAATTCATGGCTGTATTCAATAGGTGCAGCCAGACAGCAATCACGTGCTTTGAAATCGGATTGTAAAATAAAAGTCATTTATATTGGAAACTTTGAAATCAAAAAATGTTTCCGTAGTTTTGACCTATAAAGTCAATGAGTCAAACAGAAAGAATAATATCCGGAGGCGAAGAGCTCTTTTTAACGGCAGGCATTAAAAGCGTGACGATGGATGATATAGCCAGGCACCTGGGCATGTCGAAGAAAACCATTTACCAGTTTTTTAAAGATAAAAATGAGCTGGTTGTTGCCCTGGTAAAAAGGAAACTGAAGGATGATGAAGACCAGATGTGTGCCATCATCAGCAAATCCGGAAATGTGATAGAAGAAATGATCAATATGATGAAAGCTTCTGAGGATATATTTTCCAGAATAAATCCCATAGTAGTTCACGATCTGCAAAAATATCATCCGGATGCCTGGAAACAATTCCAGAATTTTAAGGCTGATGTTTTGGTACGCACACTTCAAGAACTTTTAACTAAAGGTGTGAAACAAGGCTATATCAGGCCGGATATTGATGTAAGGATAATAGCAAGAATGCGTGTGATGCAGGTTGAAATGGGATTTAATACATCCATATTCCCGGTGACCGAGTTTAATACATGGAAAGTGCAGCAGCAATTTTTAGAGCATTTTAACTATGGTATTTGTACGCTTAAAGGTTACAAATTACTAGATGAGTATAAAAATATACATGAGGAGACAAATTAATTAACACTATTGACATAGGGCTGTCACAACCGTTTTGAATTTTTGTACAGCAATAAAACAAATAAAGCATTAAACCACTCACTATATAATATGAAGAATATATTTTTAACCATGTTGTTTATTGTAAGCTTGGCTTTTAGCAGCTATGCCCAGCAGGCAGCGCCAACAACCAAACTACCTTATAATTTTACCGTGCAGGATTGCGTCAATTATGCTTATGAACATCAGGATTCAGTAGTAAATGCTAACCTGGATATAAAAAGCGCTGCATATCGTGTAAAGGAAACCGTTGGCCAGGGCTTACCACAAATAAGTGGGACAGCAGGTTTTCAGGATTATTTAAAGATACCAACAACTTTATTGCCAGGTGAAATTTTTGGTCAACCGGCCGGCACTTTTATTCCGGTAAAATTCGGTGTTAAATATCAATCTAATTTTGGGGTCAATGCAAGTCAGATCATCTTTGACCCGGATTATCTAATCGGTTTACAGGCCCGTACAACTTACAAGCAGCTCTATGAACGCAGCTATACAAGATCAAAAATAGAAACTAACGTAAATGTAACCAAAGCTTATTACCAGGTGTTGGTCAGTATAGAACAAATACGATTATTAGATGCCAATGTGAAGCAGCTAAAACAACAAATGGACGAAACTACAGCACAAAACAAACAAGGGATGGCCGAGAAGATAGATGTAGACAGATTGAAAGTACAGTATAACAACCTGATAACCGACCGTGAAAATACAATACGATTACTGGGGCTAAATTATCAGTTATTGAAATTCCAGATGGGAATGCCTATTGAAAATGAGCTGCTATTAAAAGATAAATTGGATGATGTAAAATTAGATGATAATGTAGCAGATATCGGAGCCGATACCACTTTTTACAAAAGCCGCATTGAATACGGATTGCTCGAAACTCAGAAAAAACTTAGTGAGTATGATGTAAGAAGAAAGAAGGGGCAGTTTTTGCCAAAATTAACAGCTAATGCAAACTATACTTCTTCTTATCAAAATAATGGGTTCGGCGATTTGTACAGGACGAACTTTCCTTCAAGTTATATCGGTTTAACTTTAAATATTCCAATTTTTACCGGATTTCAACATACTAATCAGCTGAGACAATCTCAAATAACCGTTTTAAAGGCCGAGAATAACCTGATTTCTCTGAAAAATGCATTAAATCTTGAGGCCAGCAAAGCAAAAATAACTTATATTAATGGTCTGCAGAGTCTTAACAGCCAAAAGCAAAATCAGCAATTGGCTCAGGAAGTTTTGCGGGTCTCGAAGATCAAGTATCAGCAGGGGGTAGGTTCAAGCATTGAAGTTACGCAGGCTCAAACAGCGTTGGATGAGGCTGATAATAAGTATATACAGGGACTATATGATGCCATGGTGAGCAAAGTTGACCTTGACAAAGCATATGGACGAATAAAATAAATCAATCACAACAGACATAAACAACATGAAAAAACTATTATACATACCGGCAATATTGATTTTGGCAGCTTGCGGTAACAAATCCAAAGATAAAGCTACTGAACTTGCCGACCTTAAGAAGCAACAGGCAACGCTTACCGCTAAAATTGACAGCCTTCAGAAAAAGATTGGCGGCGGGCAGGATTCAACAAAGAGCACCGACGTAGGCGCTTATATTATTAAAACGGCTCCGTTTACCAATTATATTCAGGTACAGGGAAAAATTGATGCAACTGAGAACGTAATGGCCTATCCGCAGGCGCAAGGGGTAATCATAGCAATCTATGTAAAACCAGGGCAGCATGTAAGTAAAGGCCAGGTAATGGTACAACTGGATAATAATGTACTGAAACAAAACATTGCGCAGGCTGAAGCGCAGGTTGCATTAAACCGTACCTTATATCAGCGTCAAAAAAATCTGTGGGATCAGAAAATAGGTACCGAGGTTCAATTCCTGCAGGCGCAAACCACCTTGCAAAGCTCAGAAAAACAAGTAGCATCTTTACGTCAGCAGGCTGATTTGTATCGTATCACCTCACCGATTAGTGGTACTGTTGACCAAATGGACTTGAAACTGGGCCAGGCAGCATCACCGGGTACCACCGGTATACGGGTAGTAAATGCCGATTTGCTTAAAGTAAAGGCTGATGTTCCCGAGTCGTACGCGGGCAGTGTATACGAGGGTAACAATGTTGAAATCGTTGTTCCGGATGCCAATGACTCACTGGATACCAAAGTAACCTTTGCCGCTAAGGTAATTGATCCTTCTTCACGCAGCTTTGGGGTGGAGATAAAGTTGCCTGCCCGAAAATCATTACGGCCTAATATGACGGCTATATTAAAAATTGCAAATTATTCTAAAGCCAATAGTATCATAGTTCCGCTTAAGTCTATTCAGAAGTCTGAAAACGGGGATTACGTTTATCTTAACAATTCAGGAATAGCAAAACGGGTAAATGTTAAAATAGGGGTGACTTATGGCGGCCAAACCGAAATTTTATCAGGGTTAAAACCCGGCGATCAGTTAATTACTGAGGGTGCAACTGATATTGAGGACGGCGACAAGGTAAATATTTTACGTTCTGGTAATTAACGGTATAAATTAGAGCAGCTATGAAAGATATTGCAAAAGAGTTTAAGCCCTCAAGCTGGGCCATAGACAACAAAACGGCCATTTATGTACTTATATTTTTAATTACGGTATTAGGTCTTATCAGTTATAATACTTTGCCAAAGGAGAATTTTCCGGATATCGCGCAATCAAAAGTATTTGTAACTACCCAATATATTGGGCAGTCGCCTCAAAACATCGAGATACTGGTAACAAGGCAGCTGGAAAAACAATTAAAATCCCTTAAAGGACTTAAAAAAGTTACCTCAAATTCATACCAGAATGTTTCGATCATCACCGCTGAATTTAATGCCAATATAAATATCAGGGATGCCAAGCAAGATGTTAAAGAGGCTGTAGATAAAGCTAAACAAGACCTGCCGCAGGGAGATGTTAATTT
Source organism: Mucilaginibacter sp. (assembly GCA_028287895.1). Lineage (GTDB taxonomy): Bacteria > Bacteroidota > Bacteroidia > Sphingobacteriales > Sphingobacteriaceae > Mucilaginibacter. The sequence continues at coordinate 21,344 of JAQBOV010000047.1, forward strand.
GAAGGAATCAGCCATTTCTGATATTAACGTTGCCGATCTGCCTATTCTATACATCAATATATCGGGGGATTATGACCTGAAAAAGCTAAAGGAATATGCAGACAACTTAAAGGATGAGATAGAGGGTTATAAAGAAATATCAAAAGTTGACGAAGTTGGTGCATTAACGCCTGAAATCCAGATCAATGTTGATATGAATAAGATGGCTGCTGCTCAGATCAGCTTTGACGATATTACCCGGGCAATCGGTAATGAGAATATTATTACATCGGCAGGAACTATTAAAACGGATGGGGTACGCCGCAGCATTGACATCAAACAGGACTTTAAAAGTGCGGATGAGGTTGCTGCCATGGCTATAAGGAATCCAAAAGGGCAGGCCGTTTATCTCCGTGATATCGCCGAGGTAAAAGACTCCTTTTTGGAGCAGGAAAGCTATGCAAGGTTAAAAACCAATGATCACCCCAACTTTAAAAATGTTATCACCCTGAACATCAGCAAAAGAGCCGGGGAAAACCTGATACAGGCATCAGACAAGATCAATAAGCTGATCAAGCAAAAGCAAAAAACAGTATTTCCGAAGGGATTAAATGTTACAGTAACGGGCGATCAGTCTGATAAAACCAGAACTACACTTAACGACCTTATCAACACTATTGTGATCGGGTTTATACTGGTTACCGTAATCCTGATGTTTTTCATGGGAAGCACCAATGCTATTTTCGTGGCTCTTTCGGTGCCGTTATCCTGTTTTATCGCGTTTTTAGTGATGCCGGTCATCGGTTTTACACTGAACATGATCGTATTGTTTTCGTTCCTGCTTGCCCTCGGTATTGTGGTCGATGACGCTATTGTGGTGATCGAAAATACCCACCGTATATTTAATAACGGAGCAATTCCGATAAAACAAGCGGCAAAAATGGCTGCAGGCGAAGTGTTTATGCCGGTGTTTTCAGGAACCATGACCACTCTGGCACCTTTCATACCTTTGGCGTTCTGGAATAGTTTGATTGGGCATTTCATGTTCTTTCTGCCAATAACATTGATCATTACTTTGCTGGCTTCATTGGTGGTTGCTTATATTATTAACCCGGTATTTGCTGTTGATTTTATGAAACCGCATTTTGAAGGCGAGCATGATCATCCAAAATTTGATCGTAAAGTAAAAAGATCACTTTTATATTTGGCTGGCGCCACTATAATTGGTTACCTGATCAATGTTGGGATTGGTAATTTTATGGTACTGCTCATCTTTCTTTATCTCCTTAATCACTTTGTTTTATTAAGGATGATTGACAGTTTTCAAAATAACGCCTGGCCGCGTTTTAAGGGCTGGTATGCGAGTTTACTTGAAAAAGCGGTTCGCCGTCCGGTAACCATTCTTTTGGGTACTGTAGTATTGTTTATTCTGACCATCGTATTTATGATTGCCAGATCGCCTAAAGTTGAATTTTTCCCGGCGGGAGATCCAAACTTTGTATATGTATACGTTACCCTTCCGATAGGTACCGATCAGGCTTATACCAATGAGGTTACCAAAAAGCTGGAACAGCGCGTAGCAAAGGTAGTTGAGCCGGATAAGGACCTGGTTTCGTCGATTATTTCAAATGTTACCAAAGGTGTTACCGACCCAACTGATGAAGATCAGGGCGATTATGAAAATAAAGGCAAAGTAACGGTGGCATTTGTTGAATACGGAAAACGTAATGGCAAAGACACTAAAAAAGTACTGGCTAATATCCGTAAGGCTGTTGTGGGTATTGTGCCAGGTGCTAAAGTTGCCGTTGCCCAGGAAAATGCGGGCCCTCCGGTGCAAAAGGATATCAGTATTGAAATAATAGGTGATAACCTGGATTCCCTGGTAAAAACAAGCAATCGTTTAAAAAATTATCTTGCAAAACAAAATATAGCCGGGATTGAGAACCTTATTGCAGATGTGCAAAATGATAAACCTGAGATTGTATTTGATATTGACCGGGAGCGTGCAAATCGCGAAGGGATTAATACCACTCAAATAAGTCAGGCGCTGGGAACCGCAATTTTTGGCGCAAAAGCTGCTGATTTCAGAAATACCAAAGAGGATGATTACCAGATCAAAGTTCGTGCAATGCAAAGCCAGCGTGGCGATATTGATGCATTAAAAAATTTAAAGATCACTTATCGCGATCTGGCAACCGGTGGAGCGATACGCCAGGTACCGATATCAGCATTTACTGATATTCGATACACGGCTACTTACAGCAACATTAAGCATAAGCAGCAAAGACGCGTATTGACTTTGGGATCAAATGTTATCAAGCCATACAATATAAACGAGGTTAATGCCAATATTCTTCGGGCTATCAATGGTTTTAAGAAACCAGATAACATCATTATTAAAATGGGCGGGGGCCAGGAAGATCAGGCCGAAGCTTCTAACTTTTTAGGTACCGCGCTGATGATCTCGTTTGGTTTAATACTTATCATCCTGATGATGCAGTTCAACTCTGTGGGTAAAACATTTATCATTCTAAGCGAGATATTCTTCAGTATTATCGGCGTATTGCTGGGCGTCAGTATTTTTGGAATGACATTTTCAATTGTAATGACCGGCATTGGCATTATAGCCCTTGCAGGTGTAGTCGTACGAAACGGTATCCTGCTGGTCGAATTTACAGATATGCTTATAGCGCAGGGCGCAAGTTTGCATGATGCGGTAGTTGAAGCAGGTCACACCCGGATGACACCTGTATTATTAACTGCCACAGCTGCTATATTAGGCTTAATACCGTTAGCAGTGGGATTTAATATTGACTTTGCCGGCTTGTTTACCTCGTTTAAACCCCATATCTTCTTTGGTGGGGATAACGTAGCATTTTGGGGGCCGTTAGCATGGACCATGATATTTGGTTTGGGTTTTGCTACCATCATTACGTTGATATTGGTGCCATGTATGTATATCATCAGGGTAAACATCAAATCACGTCTGTTTAAGAAAAAGGAGACCGTTCACGAAAATGTATTAGAAGCCAGCACAGTAGAATAAATACTATTTGATTGTTAAACACAGCCGCTCCGGAAAATCCGGAGCGGCTGTGTTTTTATGATTTTAATTTTTCAAACTATTCCTTTAAGGCTGAGTTTATTGATCAGTTTGTCCAGCTTTCTTTTTTGTTTGCTTCCTCTGTCAAGTGAATCAAAGGTCAAGCCGGTTGCCACCGCGTATACCGCATGATGCATAGCATCAATGGCAATAGTTTTAGTATCTTCTTCGGTAATTTTTGGCCCCGCCTTATAGGCAGGCAGCATAAATATGGCCGTGCCCCATATTGCAGCAAAATGCGCTGCAATGGCGGGCAGTCCTCTCAGGCCTGTGAGCGCTATAAGTCCACGCGTTATTCCCCATGATGTGCCGTATGCCCAGTGTATTCGTTGCGAGACCTTCTGTTTTGAGCCTTCGGTGACAGGCTTTACGTTTATCACTTGTTCCGCCACTTTTACCGGAGCTTCACTGGCTTTTCGTTTGGTTATCTTCATCTCGATCATTTGCGATAGTGTGATGGCTGCTGTGCCTGCCAGGCCGGCTAACAATCCTTTTCCTATTGCGTCGCCAAGGCTGTCCAATAAGTTATCTTTACGCATTCTCATATAAGTCATGTTTTATTAAGATAACAACAAATAACATGTATTGATTTATCAGTTCAGAAAACATCCGGCATTTTGATTCAACCTGTCTATAACATGCGCCTCACACTAAGCATAAATATGACATTATTATGTATAGAATAATTGATAGATTTGTTAGAAAAGTCAGGAAACCCCTATAAATAATCAGTTATTTTTAAAATGAGCACAGGAAGTGATCAACAGGATATAAAAAAGGAAAAGATTTTAGAAGCGGCTTATCAGCAGTTCTTACATTACGGTTATTCAAAAACAACCATGAATGAGATAGCCGGGGCGCTGTCAATGTCAAAAGCATTGCTTTATTACTACTTTCCGGATAAAAGTCAGTTGTACATTGCCGTTACCCGTAAACTGGCAAATGACTATTTGAAACTTTTGGAAGATAATATAAGCCGGATCACCGAGCTGAAGGAAGCATTTGTATTCCAGATCGATACCCATCATAACTTTATCCTGAATAATTATAATTTTTTCGATTTTATCAGGCTGAATGAGCAGAACATGCCCGATACAATATGGGAGATAGTTGACCAGATACGTCAATCTGAAATGGACTTGTTAGGTAATGCCATAATTGCCGAAGCTGCAAGAGGCAAAATAAAACCGGTTGACAATCCACGCGAAATTGTGGATCTGATGCTTGATGCGCTGCACGGTGTAAGAGTTGGATCGGCCGGGTATAATAAGAAAAATAGTTTCCCCCGCAAAGAGCATCTGGACGAAATTCACAAAAAGCGCTTATTGTTGGTTGATATATTTATCAAGGGGCTAATGCATTGATATACGGTCACCTTGGGGTCAAAAAGCATGCCGGTATAATTAAACAAATAAAATAATGGGTATATTTGACTAATTAATTTCGTTGGTCAATAATTTATTATCAATATATAATTTTTATTAAAGGTACTTCTTAATTTAGAGGTGATTGTTTTAGAGTGATTGAAGCATCCTGGTTAATACCCGGGATGCTTTTTCGTTTTAGCTTTATTTATTTTTATATCAGGCCCGTCTCTATGGTAATTTTCCCTGTTAACATTTTATGAACGGGGCAGGCGTCGGCAATTTGTATCAATCGCTTTTTTTGCTCGTCAGATAATTCGCCTTCAAAACTTAACTGCCGTTCTATTAACGTCGTACTCTCAAGCTCAAATAGGGCCAGATTTACTGTTATATTATCGACAGACCACATCTTACGGTCAATATACATTCTTAACGTTATTGCTGTACAACTGCCGAGGCTGGCTAAAAGCAATCCTTGCGGACTCGGGCCTGCATCTGCCCCTCCAATTGTTAAAGGTTCGTCTGAGATAAGCGCGTGGTTGTCAACTTTTACAACGGTACGATAATGTGACCTGTCAATTTGTGCCTGCGCACTTGTTACCGGTTCTTTTATGTTTTCCATAGCCGCGTTAAAGATACGGTAAGTGCAGATTGTTTTTAGTTAATTGGCTCCCAAGCAGATCAATAAAATTCATAGCAACGCCTTGCACCTTCAAAACGTGGTTCAGGATCACTGCGCGAAGGCAAAGTAGTCTCGTATCCTATACTTCCTTCTGTGCTGCCGGCGGTATTGCCATAGCTGAGGCCTTGCACAGCGGCATCATGACTAAATCCGAAACGAAGTTTCTCTGCACCTTCCTTATTAATAAATACATCAAATATAAGCGACAATACCAAGGAACTTGGCCCTGTTTGAGCGCCGCTGCGATAGGATAAGCCTACATTAATGCCACGCCTCTTATACTGAAGTCCTATACTGTATGAATCAAATTGTGATTGTTTATAAAAAACAACAGACGGAATCACATACGATTTATCATCATCATCCATGTTTTCAAACCGGTCCAAATCCAGGCGATAGCTTAAATGAGCATTTATACGCATGGGTAATTTGGCAGGCATACCGGTAAATGATTCATTGGGTTGATTAATATGCTGCAAAGCAGCTCCGATATTGAATTCCCCTATAACCAGGTTGGTACCTAAACCCGAATCAAAATAAAACTTATTATTAAAAGGCAGATCGCCAGCTGCCGAGGAGCCTCCTACAATTCCGAGCGTAGGGTCAAGCTGATCATCAAAAACAAGTTTACTGTAATCGATTTTGCGATTTGTAAACCCTGCCTGTAATCCGAAAGACAAAACAAAATCTTCTGAGCCAATGCTGTAAGAATATAAGCCTGAAACATTAGTTCTGTCAAGATAAGCAGTTCCTTCGCTGCCGCGGGTAAGCAATAATCCAAAGCCGCCTCCAAAACGGGGAACGTTATAATCTATTGATGCCGATACATAGGATAGCGTTCCGGGCACGTTTGTCCACTGGTTACGATAGATCAGGTTCATGCGCAGATCGCCCTTAAATTGCCCTGTAAGAGCCGGATTCAGATATAAAGGTGCGTTGAAAAACTGAGAATATAAATGATCCTGTGCAAAGCTCGTTGAACCTTTCAGCAGTATCAATAAAATAATAAGCCACCGCACTGCCAAATTACTCATCACTTATCTTATTAAATGTATTGCTCCTGTTCTGCTTGGCGATGAGTTTTTGTACGACATCCCTTTCCATTCCTGGCCATTCAAAAGAGTGGCCGATATCTGCCAGATATAAACTCCTTGTTGGGAAAGAATGCCCTTGTAATAGCCATCCCATCCATCAACAGGCGAACCATTACTATCAAGTTTGGTGGTTTCCCAAACCAGTTGGCCGAAATTATTAAAGATCTGCATGTGCCAGGTCTTCATGCCAAATCCTTTGGCAATAAACACTTTAAGGTCTTTGTTTGAACCTGCAGGCATAAATGCATTGGGAACAAACACGTTGCCAAGAAATTTAACGTTAATGGTCTGCTGCGCTACTGCCAGGCAATTAGTTCCGGGGGTCGTTGCTGTCAGGGTAATCGTAAAAGGTGATTTACTATAATCAAAACGATGTGTGTTTGGTATATAGGCGGTTTCAATTGCCGATCCGTCTCCAAAATCCCATTTATAGGTCAGTGATGAAGCGGGTACATTCCCGGCATCCGGTGTGGTATTGTTAAAGACAACATTGTAGTCTTTATCTGATGTATAGGTGAAATTTGGCTGGGGAACAGGGTAAACACTAAATTCCTTCAATGCGGACACCGGTGCATTACCGCATCCGTCATTACCTGCCGTAATTGACACGTAATAAGTACCAATGGATGTCGGTGTATAATTCACATCGCCTGTACCTGCAGGGAGTGTTAAAACCGGGTTTTTATTGGCATCATAAACGGTAATGGTAAAACGGTTACCACCCGATGAAATATTCTGAAATGTTACCGGGCTGCCTAAACAAACTGATTTTACATCGCCTTTAATTTGCACCAATGAAACAATTGATGAAGGTGCAACAGATATGGTAATAGGGGTTGAGCTGACCTGGTTTCCGCATTGATCGGTAGCAACCACATAAACCGAATAGTCGACAGCAGCCGTAGGAACTATGGTCTGAAATACTGCATCCTGTGTATCCGTAAACCGCAAATGCTGAATGATGGTCCCGTGGTCATCCAACAGGTAAAAATCATATTGTGCATTGTTGCCTGGCGATAGATTTTTGACAACTAAAGTAAAGGTACCGCAGGCTGATGTTTGGTTTGGTAAAAGCTTTGCTATCGGCTTTTGAGGGCTAACCCTTACATAATCTACATAAGGTGTTTGTAAATTACAATTACTTGTAGGTGTTAAGGTAACCGTATAAGTAATTTCTTTGCCAGTAGGTGAAGGCGGGAAACTATGTGAAGGCGGATTTATAGCAGTCACTGCAGGCGAACCATCACCAAAGTCCCAAACAAATGTGCCTACCGGCGATGGCGTAGAGGTATTGGTAAATGTTACTGTAGTTGGCCCGCAACCATGGTTTTGATCCATTGTAAAGCTGGCTGTTACATCGGCGTAAGCACCGATAGTTATGAATGCAAAGGTATCACTGCACGGTGGCAGTCCCTTGATGGTCCATTTAAAAGTATAAACATTTCCTCTTGATAAACCGGTAACCTGGGTTTGGTAGTTGGTTGGGTTAGCTATCGTTACCGCCGGACCGGCCGTTTGCGTCCATACACCACTAAATGGCGCCGGATCATTACCGTTTAAGGTAATAGTGGTTTGATTACAGATATTAAAATTCTGCCCGGCATCAGCAATAGGGGTTTGCGGATTTACCGTAATAACAGCCGGCGTTGAAGGCACTTCGGGACATATGCCGGTGTTTTTGACAATAGCCCTGTACTGTGTGGTTTGTGTTAAGTTTGAATAAGATTGTGCCGTCGTTGTATTGATTATGGTTTGCCATGTAGCGCCATGATCGACAGATGATTCCCAGCGAGCAACGGAGCCAACCGCGCCGATTAGCGAAATTTGTCCGTTATTACCGCCCGAACAAACCGTAGCCGGGCTGGATGTCGTTCCGCCGACCGGGGCCTGATCGATAGTAATATTTACCGTACTAGAACTAGGAGGGCAACTTGGCGAGCCGGTAATGGTCCATTTGAATTGGTAACGATTACCCGGTTGTAAGCCGCTTACCCTGGTGTCGTGATCGGTAGCGTTGGCAAATGTAACGCCCGGCGGGCCCGTCCACATACCCGTTCCCGGGGACGGGTCATTACCCGCAAGGTCGTAAAACGTAGTACTGCAGACTTCATTGTCCTGACCTGCGTTTGCCTGCACAGGTGGAAGGCCAACGGTAATGGTGGTGGATGTGGAAGTTGCATCAGGGCAGGTATTGCTGTTGTGCAAAATAGCCCGGTATTCGGTGGTCTGCGTTAAATTTGTATAAGACTGCGTGGTGCCGGTATTGGTAACCGGCTGCCAGGTAGTGCCATTATCAATAGATGATTCCCAGCGAACAACGGTGCCGGTATGGCCTGCAAGAAAAATCTGTCCGTTATTGCCGCCTGAGCAAACCGTAGCCGGGCTGGATGTCGTTCCGCCGACCGGGGCCTGATCGATAGTGATATTTACCGTACTTGAACTAGGAGGGCAACTTGGCGAGCCGGTAATGGTCCACTGGAACCGGTAAGAATTACCCGGGATTAAACCGCTTACCCTGGTGTCGTGATCAGTAGCATTGGCAAATGTAACGCCCGCAGGGCCCGTCCACATACCAGTTCCGGGGGACGGGTCATTACCCGAAAGGTCGTAAAACGTAGTATTGCAGAGTTCATTGTCCGGGCCGGCATTTGCCTGTACAGGCCGCGGGTCAACGGTAATGGTAGCGATTACGGGAGTGCCTGGGCATGTGCCATTATACGGTGTAATAGTATAGGCAACCGTTCCGGCTGCGGGGCCAGTATTGACTAATATATCTTGTATGCTGCCAGCACCTGTAGCGGAGACTTGATTTATATTGCCTGTAATACCTGCCGAAGCTGTGCTGGTCCAGGTATAAGTTGTATTGGCAACGTTTGATGTTAATTTAATATTAGCCGGCTGATTACTACAAATAGGTGTATTAACCGGAACTGCGGTAATAACAGGTAAGGGATGTATAGTAACAGTTAAATTAAAAGGGTTGCCCGGGCATGAATTAACTGTCGGTATGATCGTATAAGTCACTACAGCATCTGTATTGCCGCTGTTGGTTATTGCATCATTTATCGTATTTCCGCTTCCCGAGGCTGTAAACCCTATGGCTGTTCCCGATGTGAGCGCTGCCGTCCATGTAAAAGTTGCAGCAGGATTATTCGCTGTTATGGTGTAATTAAGCGGCTGACCTGAACAAGCGGATGCGGTAGGAGGGCTGGTAATAAAAGGGGTTGGCGTAAAATTAATGACAATATTGTCAGTCACTGTATTACACGGTGCCGCGGTATTAGCTTGTAATGTTAAGGTAACCTGGCCCGCATTTATATCAAAGATGGTGGGCGTATAAGTGGTCGACGATGTATTGTTTGGTGAAAAAGATCCCGCCCCACCGGTCCATTTGACGCTGGTATAGCTGCCACCTGATATATTCCCTATTAATGTCACTACTGGGCTGCTTGCACAGAGGGTTTGATCTGTACCGGCATTGACAATAGGCGGCTGCACAAATTGAATAGTTTGTGAGTCAGAGGCTTGTCCGCAGGAATTTTTATGTGTTACGGTTATGGTATACGTATCAAAATTATCAAAATGTATTTTGGGGTATTGGCTGCTTGGTGTTGTTCCACCTTGAAAGCTGTAAGTACTGCTGTTGTTGAGACTACTAACTGCCCATGTATAAGTAGTTGGCTGTGTTTGGGCCGTGCCACTGAAGGTAGTTTTGGTAATGGTTTGAGCAGGGTCGAAAGTGAATGTCAGGTTATTGCCGCAAATTTGTGCGGGCGGCGAAAGACTGGCAGTAGGAGCAGCGTCAACCCGGATTGTTTGCGCGGCTGCTAAAATCAGCCCGCAACCAACTGAATTTATTCCAAGTTGTACTGTATAAACGCCGGCTTGGGGGAAAATAAAATGAGGAAATTTGCTGCTCGCATTTGTGCCGCCTGCATAGGTTACTGTTCCCGGTCCGGATACCGTCCAGTTGTAGGTGTCTACACCGCAGATAGGAGTAGCATCAATAATTGACGTGTTAGCAGGTGTCACAGGCCCGCTGGTTATACATACCTGTGATAGTATTGAAAATATCGGCTGGGGTGGAGTTTCAAAACAAATAGGTTGGGTATAATCAGCTGACGGACATCCTATACCGCTGGGATCCATTTCTGAATGGAGTGTCAGGGTATGTTGGCCAGGCGTTACATTAGCCGGAATAACAAATGGCTGATTGAGAGGAACATGCGTTACTACTATGGCCCCATTATCAAAATTCCAGTCATAAAACGCGTTGGGATTGGCAGTACATGTACTTGTAGTTGCATTAGGATCGGGTCCGGGATCGGAAATATTGGGAATGGTAAGCGCAGTTCCTACACAGGCATTTCCAGGGGCGGTAAATTTAGTTACCGGCGGTTTTATTACTTTTGCTGATACTCCCGGCGGCGCACTTACCTGACCGCAATAGGGGCTTTGGGCCTGATTCTGTACATAAAATGCGTTTGAAATCCCATTTCCGGTTTGACCGCAGGATGGCAACGTAAAAGTATGCGTAACGAGTCCGTTTAATGCTTTTAACTGGCAAAAGGTAAAAATGGTACTTGTACCATCACCCCAATCAAGTTTATAAGTATTTCCGGGATAGTTAACCTGTATACCTGCGGTAATAGAACTAACATCAATATTAAAGGATAAGTCACCTTGCCCATTGGCAAGACAAACGAAGCCATTCCCTGTAGAGCCGATATTGTTACGAATCAGATTGTTAACCAATTGGTAATCATGCGTTCCGACAGTTCCACTGGCATCAACTGTTTTAACAATAACTTTATAATTTGATGTTTGCGCCGAAAATGTATACCCTCCGGCCGGAATCGGAATATTTGTGCCTTCAAAAGCCTGGGTCTGCTCATTAAAAAAGCTGGCTGTTACTGTAGTGCCCGGAGCAGAAGTATTGGTAATAAGAAATGAGGCATTGGCTGTACCTATACACCTGACCAATACATTAGGATTGGCGGCACTGATAGTTGGTGATGTAATTGACGCGGTCACCCCTGGATTTGAGTTAATTCTAAAAGCGGCAGACGCAATACTGGTTGTAGCAGGACTGGTTGTTTGCACACGCACCGTATAACCAGCGCCCGCTGAGGTGCCATTTGGTATAACACCATCAACAAAGGGTGTATAAAATCCGGTATAGCTCCCAATTAAAGTGCCTCCTGCAGGAAAAGCGCCGGTAGCATCAGATAAATAAAGGTTGAAGGTATTGCCTTGATCGATACACCCTGAAGCGTCATTGATAGTGATAGGAACGGAAATAGTTGAGCCCTTTCCATATGGCCCCGGATCAACGCTGCCAACCGTAATAGTTTGGGCAAATGCACCTGTTAAAGTAAGTAAGGTGAATATTGCTAAAAATAACAAGTATTTAGTAAATGTTTTGTGCATCAATATTCCCGGTTTTTAAAATATAGCATTACCAAATAACTGCGTTACAGCTCTTAACAATAAATCAGGGTTGATTTTTAAGCCCGCCTGCTATAAAATAAACCATAGCTTTTTACGAAACGCGAACAATTTAGTTGCACGTTATAACCAACAGTTTGCACCCGATCTTAGGAACCGCGATTGGGTAAATAAAGGAAATAGGCCATTTATTACCTGATAACTGGCGGTAAAGCTTGAAGAAAAAGATAGAAATCATCCTGAACCGATTAACCGAAAAATAAATAGGCTACCAGGATTGCAGCTATAATTCCGGCAAGATCGGCGATCAAACCGGCCGGGATGGCATAACGCGACTTTTTGATACCCACCGAACCAAAATAGAGGGCAACAATGTAAAATGTAGTGTCTGCCGAACCATTAAAGATGCATCCCAGGCGTCCGGCAAAGCTATCGGGGCCAAATGTTTGCATCGTATTGATCATCATGGCCTTTGAACCCGAGCCACTGAGCGGTTTCATGTATGCTACCGGCATAGCATCCACGAAACGTGAATCAAGGTGCAGGCTGTTAACCACAAACCTTAGCCCATCATTGATGTAGCCTAAAGCCCCGCAATTGCGGAATACGCTGATAGCCACCAGCATAGCTACCAAATACGGTATTATTTTAACCGATGTTTCAAAACCCGATTTTGCCCCGTCAATAAATGCTTCGAATACATTTACTTTCTTGCGGATCGCACCCAGGATAAAAATTACGGGTATTGAAAACAATATTAAATTGCTGGCCACTTTTGAAACTGTACTGATCTGTTCTTTGCTAAGATAGACGGTAAAACCCCATACCAGCAGGGCAATAAAAGCGGTCATACTCCCCAGCCAGGCGATTATTACGCGGTCAAAAAGGTTGATCTTTTGTTTGATGGCTACGGCGATCATGCCCACCACCGTAGCCACATAAGTGGCAATAATGATGGGGATAAAAACATCTGCAGGATCAGCCGCATGCAGTATAAAACGTTGCGCTATAATGGTAACGGGCAATAATTGTAATCCTGATGTATGGAGCACCAGGAACATGATCTGGGCATTTGATGCGGTTTCTTTATTGGGATTCAACTCCTGCAGGCTGCCCATTGCTTTTAAGCCAAGCGGGGTAGCGGCATTGTCTAATCCAAGCAGGTTAGCAGAAAAATTCATCATCATTTGGCCCGTTGCAGGATGATTTTTGGGAACTTCCGGAAATAGTCTGTTTAGAAATGGACCGACAATACGTGATAAGAAGTTAATTGCACCGGCTCTTTCTCCGATATTCATTATCCCCAACCATAAAGCCATATTGCCGACCAATGGAAGCGCTATGTCCATTACGGATGATTTCGACGAGTCAAACATACCGTCAACCAACATCTTAAATGCTTCGGTATCACCTAAAAAAACTAATTTTACTAGGGCAAATAAAAAAGCGATCAGAAAAAAAGCGATCCAGATATAGTTCAGGGCCATGCTAACTGTTCAGGCTTTGAAGATAATAGTTTTTTATAAAATGTTTAGCTTTTTCGGATCAGAACGTTGCTATATTTAATTAAACATAATGCTAATATGAACCAGGTAACCACTAAACTTACATCCACTATTAATCAATTTATAGAAATTACCAATAAGCAACCAATCGACTGGGAGCGTAAGTCATCAGCTGAAAAATGGTCGAACAAAGAGATCATCGGGCATTTGTGCGACAGTGCCCAGATCAATTTACAGCGATTTGTGCGGTGCACTTATGAGGAAAATTTTAAGCTGATATACGAGCAGGAGAAATGGGTCAAAGCCCAGCATTACCAGGATATGAATATTGCCGACCAGTTGCAACTCTGGCGTTTGCTCAATTTACAGATCGCAAGAGTGCTTGATAACTATCCTCAGGACAGACTGCAAATTAAATGCGACAACAGTAAAAACGAAGTAAGTCTGCATACCGTGGAATGGCTGACACAGGATTATGTTGTTCATTTACAACATCATTTAAATCAAATCAAATTCAACTAAATGGCTGCAATATATGGTTATTCCGGTACGCCTCTGGCCAAAAAGCTGGGAATAAAGACTGGTTTTCATGTTAATCTGATCAACACTCCTGAACATTATTTTGAGCTTTTTACCGATCTGCCTGCGGATCTGTATTTTGAGGACAGGGAAGATGTCAAAAACGACTTTATCCATTTCTTCACTAAAAACAAGGATGAATTTATGGCATTGCTTCCCCGGTTAAAGGACCGGATTAAGCCTAATGGAATGATATGGGTTTCGTGGCCCAAAACGGCATCGAAAATACCCACAGATATCACCGAAAATGTGATCCGGAACTTTGCCCTGCAAATAGGTTTGGTTGATACTAAAGTTTGTGCGCTGGATGAGACATGGTCAGGGTTAAAACTGGTGATACCTGTAAAAAACCGTTGAAAAGTTATAAGTTGTGGTAAGGTTGAAAAGATGAAAGATCGTCATATTGTATTTTTATATAATGAATAGCTAAATAAACCATTCCGTTCAGTTTTATAACCTTTCAATTTTCAATAAGAATTAATTTCTTCATAAAACTAAATTTAGAGTTTTATTTATCAATAGTCAGAATTGCTTATCTAAGAAGCATTCCTGCTTAAAAATTATAACTTTGCACCTTTAATATTTATTATGCCTACTATTCAACTTTCGCGCGTTCATGGTGATTTTGGCTTTGAAGCCACCGATCAGAACGGGCACAGTATTAAAATGGACAGCAGCCCGGAAAGCGGCGGCGAGAACTTTGGTGTTCGTCCGATGCAAACTTTATTAATGGGCCTGGGCGGATGCTCGGCTATTGATGTGATCAGCATATTAAAAAAACAGCGCCAGGATGTGGTTGATTATAAAATGACCATTTCAGGCGAGCGGCACGCAGGCAAAGAACCATCTTTATGGAAATCGATTAATGTCGATTTTCATTTATATGGAAAAATTGATCCAGATAAGGCAAGCCGTGCTGTTGATCTTTCCGTAAATAAATACTGCTCTGTTGCTGCCACTTTAATGGGAGCAGGAGCCGAAATTAAAACGCAGGTATTTGTACATCCTGCCAAATAATATATTCTACTACTACATTCATATTTTATCATGTCCAGAAAATTAGACCCAGTTAGCCAGGCTATCCGTATACAAACAACTCAAAGCTCACAACAAGAACACTCAACCCCCTTATACATTACAAGCAGCTTTACCTTTAATGAAGCAGAAGCAATGCGGGCAGCATTCGCCGATGAATCGGATGATAATATTTACAGCCGTTTCAGCAATCCAAACGTAGATGAATTTGTTGCAAAAATGTGTGCCCTTGAAGGCGCTGATGCCGGTTTTGCTACATCCACAGGTATGAGCGCAATTTTTTCATCAATGTTTGCACTGTTAAAACAAGGCGATCATTTGATCTGCTGTAGTTCTGTTTTTGGCAGCACTTTTACTATGGTAAGCAAATATCTGCCCCGGTTTGGCATTACCTGTACACTAGTACCGGCAGGAGATCCTATTGCATGGGAAGCTGCCGTTCAGCCAAACTCCAAAATGATCTACCTGGAAACGCCAACCAATCCACAGCTGGAAGTGCTCGACCTGGAATGGACCGGGCAATTTGCTAAAAAGCACGGATTGATATTGAATGTAGATAATTGCTTCGCCACCCCACTGCTGCAAAAACCAATTGACTATGGCGCTGATCTGGTAGTACATTCAGCTACTAAATGGATTGACGGGCAGGGCAGGGTATTAGGGGGCGTTATTGTAGGCCGCGCAGACCTGGTTAAGGAAATTTATCTGTTTTGCAGAAATACCGGGCCGTCGATGTCCCCTTTTAATGCATGGGTGCTCAGCAAAAGTTTGGAAACGTTAGACGTGCGCATGCAGCGCCATTGTGAGAATGCGCTTAAAATAGCCGAAATTCTGCAAAGCCATCCGAATGTGGCGTGGGTTAAATATCCTTTTTTGCCTACTCATCCGCAGTATGAGATCGCTAAAAAACAAATGAAATTGGGGGGCGGTGTGTTTTGCATGGAAATAAAAGGCGGCCTGGAAGCAGGACGTAAATTCCTCGACTCGCTGGAGATGCTTTCGGTAACGGCTAACCTGGGCGATACCCGCAGTATTGCATCGCACCCGGCAAGCACTACACATTCAAGGTTGACCGATGCAGAAAGGCTCTCAGTAGGTATTACACCCGGACTGATACGCATATCAGCTGGTCTGGAAAAAGCACAGGATATTATTGCTGATATTACCCAGGCATTAGAAAAAAGCGCGCTTTAATGAACAGCTGATTTGTGTAAAAGATATAATAGAAACGCCGCCCAATTGGGCGGCGTTTCTATTATATAAATATCTTGTTTTCAGGGACCTTCAAAAAATTCAGCCAACGGGCCGAAATAGGAGTCATCCCATCCCTGGGCAAAACTATCATAGTCTTTATCCGGGATGTTCGTATGCCTTAGCTCTGCTGATGTGCCTTTTTTATCCGGATGAAGCTTTATAGTAACTATAGATGCTTCGGGCTGGCCGTCAAAGTACCATTGCTGCACTATTTTCTTTCCGTCCTCAAATTCAAGGTTTTTACCCACGATGCTGCCATCCCACATGGAAAATTCAGAGCCCGGTTCAGTGCTCATTACCGCCGCATCACCCGTCCACAATTCAATGGTCAGCGGATTGGTTAATGCGGTATAAACTTCCTGTAGGGTAGCCGGAATCGTATAATATTTTTTAAAATCTTTCATTTATTTGTCAGAACCTGAATTTTTAGAATTTATGAATTTCCAAAATTCGTCATTTCATTTTCTCGATAATAGTAGTAAATTATTTTAAATAATTCTGTTAATTCTTTAATTCAGTAAATCCAGGCTCGGGCAGCTATACTGTTCCCAATGGTAAAACAGTCCTTCCGTGCACTTCATTTAATACATTAGCAATTCCAGCATATACAGCTGATAACCCGCATATTATGCCTTCATATCCGGCAAGATGCTTTATAGAAGTATTACCTGTAAAATCGCCTGCAGCTAAAAGAATGAACAAAATAGTTAGCGAGCCAAAAACAAACTGCAGGGCACGGTTCAGCTTTAGTGTTCCGAAAAACATGCAAAAAGTGAATAGTCCCCAAATGGCAAGATAAGCCACCATGGAACTATCAGACGCTGCAGTGATCCATCCTAATTTTGGCATAACGATTAAGCCAACGAGTGAGAGCCAGAAAAAGCCATAAGAAGTAAAGGCTGTTAATCCAAAAGTGTTGTTTTTACGTGCTTCAATAATGCCGGCAATTACCTGGGCTAAACCCCCATAAAAAAGGCCCATGGCCAGTATCATGGAGTTAAGTTCATAGAATCCGGCGTTGTGGAAATTCAATAAAATAGTCGTCATACCAAATGCACAAAGGCCAAGTGGTGCAGGGTTGGCGGTCCCATCCTTCGCAGGAACAGGTGTTGTAGGAATCATAATAGTTGAGGTTTAATTGGTTTATGATGCAATATAGTAAATGATTTATGATCACTACATTGATTATAGAAATGATTGCACCGATTATTTATATTATTTTATCGTTCGGCTTTTAGATTAACTTTGGTTTTCAGTTTTTTATCTATGCAAAAACTTGTTTTAATACGCCATGGCCAGAGTATCTGGAACCAGGAAAACCGCTTTACCGGCTGGACCGATGTTGATCTTTCCGAAAATGGTTACCGGCAGGCGAAAAATGCCGGTGAACTGTTGAAAAAACGTGGATTTACTTTCGATACCGGTTTTACATCGGTGTTAAAGCGGTCTATTAAAACATTGGATATCATACTTGAAGAAATGGATCTGCTATGGATACCGGTACAAAAATCATGGAGACTTAACGAGCGCTTCTACGGCGCTTTGCAGGGATTAGATAAAGATGAGGTTGCGGCGAAATACGGTGCGCAACAAGTACATAAATGGCGCCGAGATCCGCATGAACACCCACCGGCAATAACAAAAGATGATAACCGTTACCCGGGCAACGACATCCGTTACAAGAGTCTTACTGAAAAGGAATTACCTCTTACTGAAAATTTAACGGAAACAATGGATCGTGTTTTACCCTACTGGCACCAAAGCATAGTCAGCGCCTTACGTCTGAACCAAAAAGTGATTGTATCCGCACATGGCAATAGTTTGCGGGCATTGGTGCAATATATCGATCATCTTTCTGATCAAGAGGTTACCAAATTAGATCTGCCCACAGGCGTTCCATTAATATATGAGTTGGATGCGGAGCTGAGCAGGATAAAACACTATTATTTGGAATAGTGTTCAGTTTGCCGTTCTGAGTTAGCAGTTTGCAGATATTTTTTATGCTTACTTTCAAAACCCGAAATTACACATCCGGCATTCCAAATTCACCTAATCTTCTTTATCATACAGCACTGCTGCCTTCTCTGCTGATGTCTTAATCCCTTTTATCATGGCAGAGCTAAAACCATTATGTTCCATTTCATTTAACCCGGCGATGGTACAACCTTTAGGTGAGGTTACTTTATCAATTTCCTGTTCGGGATGCGAGGATAACTGCAGGAGTAAATCGGCAGCGCCTTTAGCAGTTTGCGCAGCCATTTTCAGGGCATCATGCGCATGAAAGCCAATCTCTGTTCCGCCTTGTGATGCAGCGCGGATAGAGCGCAGGAAAAAGGCGATACCGCAAGCACAAAGAGCTGTAGCTGATGTCATCAATTCTTCGTTGATCTGGATGGTTACACCTACGGTATCAAAAAGTGATTTTACTACATTCATGTTTTCTGCCGAAGAATTATCGGTAGCAATGCAGGTCATAGACTGGCCGATAGCAATAGCAGTATTAGGCATGGCACGTACCACCTGCACTTCAAGTGCTAATTGCTGGCGAATATCGCTACAGGTTACACCTGATACTACGGATATGAGCAGATGCTTTTGTTCCCAGATAGCCGGTTTAATTTCATGCAGCAATTTGTTCAGTTGCTGGGGTAATACGGCTAAGACTATGATATCAGAATCCTTTACAGCTTTTGAATTATCAGCAGTAACATTATACCCTGTATCAGCCAGCAATTCTAATGCTTTTACATTACGGCGGGTTAATGTGATCTGTTCAGGTTCGTAAATACCTGCTTTTACCAGTCCTTTGGCTAATGAAAGGCCGATGTTACCGCTGCCTAATATGGCTATATTTTTTTTTGTGCTCATCTTTTATTGCTTAAACGTGTACCAAATGCTTGTTTATGTTTTAATTGTCCCAGCTCATCAGATTTACCAATAATTACCGCTTTTACGCCGCAATTTATCGCAGTGAAAGCGTTATCCAGCTTCGGCAGCATACCGCTGTGGATGATCTGTTGCTTTTTCAATTCTTCATACCTGTGGGGATCTATGTCTCTTATCAGTGATTCCTCATCGTTAATATCCTGCAATACACCTTTCTTTTCAAAGCAATAGATCAATGTCGTTTCATACAATTCCGACAAGGCAACAGCCAGGGCAGATGCAATGGTATCGGCATTGGTATTTAATAACTGACCCTGGCCATCATGTGTGATAGCGCAAAATACCGGGGTAAAGCCTGCTTCCATTAATCTGCCTATGCTTTTTGGATCGATTGACCGCTGATCAATATCACCTACAAAGCCATAATCAATGGTTTTTACAGGGCGTTTTTTGGTACGGATAAAATTCCCGTCAGCGCCGGTAAGTCCTATAGCGTTATTGCCAAAGCGCTGCAATTGGGCAACAATGTTTTTGTTGATCAATCCGCCGTAAACCATAGTAACCACGCGGAGCGTCTGGATATCAGTTATCCTCCGTCCGTCCACCAATTTAGAGTCTATACCCAGTGTTTCGGATAGCTGCGTAGCAACTTTGCCACCACCATGCACCAGTATTTTATACCCGTCAAGAGCAGTAAAATCCTTCAGAAAATGATGCAAATTTTCCGAATTGTCAATTACATTTCCCCCTATCTTAATGATATGTAGTTCCTGTTTAGTCATTTGTAATGTTGTCGACGACAATAAGAGGCTAAAAATAGCAATTCGATATTACTTATTATTTAAAAATCACGTCAGTTTTAAAACATACTTGTAGTAAATCCGGTTGAAAATAGTTTAAGAGACTTTTTTTTATCGTTATTTTGCGGCAAAAAGTTTATTCAACTTATGGATCTAAAGAAAACGGCCGGCATGCCGCGTATTGTTATTGTTGGTGGCGGTTTTGCCGGGATTAACCTGGCTAAAAAGTTAAAAAACAAGCCGGTAGAGCTGCTGATGCTGGATAAACATAATTACCACACTTTTCAGCCGTTGCTTTACCAGGTGGCTATGGGGGCCATTGAGGCAGATTCAATCGGCTTTCCGATAAGAAGAATATTTACCAATCAAAAAAACTTTGCCTTTAACCTTGCCGAGGTACAAACCATCAACCGGGAAAAGAATACAGTAACAACTGATATTGGAGAAATAGAATATGATTACCTGGTCATAGCCACCGGTGCCAACACTAATTTTTTCGGGAATAAGGAAATTGAGCATTATACAATGCCGATGAAAAATATTAGCGAGGCATTGAATATCCGCAGTTTTATGCTGCAAAATCTTGAAAAGGCAGTCATAACAAAAGACTATACAGAAAGGGAAGCCCTGCTGACTTTTGTAGTTGTAGGCGGAGGGCCAACAGGTGTAGAGTTATCCGGAGCATTAGCCGAAATGCGCAACCATGTATTGTGCAAGGATTATCCCTCATTATGCCAAGAGGATATGAAAGTTTACCTGGTAGAAGGTAAGCCGGTTGTCCTTGGCGCCATGTCACAACAGTCCTCTATTTCGGCAAAAACGGCCCTGACCGAAATGGGCGTAGTTATTTATAATAGTGTACATGTGCAAAGTTATGATGGCTATGAATTAAAAATAGATGATGGCAAAATGATCTGTACGCGTAATGTATTTTGGGCTGCCGGTGTAACAGGGGAAATCCCGGGTGGTTTACCTGAAGGCATTATTACCAAAACCAGAAGGATACAAACCGATGAGATCAGCAGGGTGATTGGTTATCAGAATATATTTGCTATCGGGGATGTAGCTGCGATGATTACCCCTGAAATGCCGAATGGTATACCAGGCATGGCACAAGGAGCTATTCAAACCGGTAAGCACCTGGCTAAAAATATTATGCACCTGATTAACGGTGCGCCAACTTTACCGTTTAAATATTTCGATAAGGGTTCACTAGCTACTATTGGGCAAAATAAAGCCGTGGCGGATATCCGCAAGCTACATTTTCATGGTTACTTTGCATGGTTGCTATGGATGTTCGTTCACTTAATGTCGCTGGTGGGTTTTTCAAATAAGCTGAGTGTATTTGTTAGCTGGGCAGCAAAATATTTTACCAAAAACACGGATAACCGCCTGATCGTGCGCTTCTTCAATACCGAAACCCGCATGACAGAGCCTGTTTCTAAGTAGTGGAAAGTCTGATGTCAGAAGATGGTTAATGCTTTAATTTTTTCATGTAAGCAGCAATTTCCTTTTCGTTGCTATCGGTGCTACTATCAAGTGAGTTGATAATATTCTCCCGTTCTTTTTCGCTTCGGTTCTGACTCAATTTCTTTTTGGCTTGCAGATCTATTACTTCAATTTCAAAAGCAACAATACCTTTCATCATTTTTGATCGGTAACGATCGGATAATTTCTCCCATTGTTGTAAATACCCTCGATCATAAAATTCAATGGTATGCCGGAGCAGTTCCGCTTTTTTTGCCTCTTGTTCAATTATCCGGCCTTTGCCATAAGCGTGTACGGCAATGTAATTCCAGGTGGGTACATTCTCTTCTTTCTGGTAATGCTTGGGAGAGATATAAGCATGCGGTTCGGCAAAAATAACCAGGGATGTTTTGCCGGTTATTTCAGCAGATTGCCGGTTAGCTTTCGCAAAATGGGATAGCAAAAATACTTTATCATTTTCCTGCCTCACCAAAAAGGGGAGGTGTGTAGCTTCAGGTATCCCATTTACAGCAGTCACCATGGCGGCAAAGCTATACCGCTGCATAAAGCTGATGGCTTCTTGTGTGTCTGTGAGTAAGTTAAACGAAGGGATGTACATTTTTATAGTTCGTCAGGTTCGATTAAGTTTAGTAAGTTGGATTAAATTAAAGCTTTTTACTCAATCAGCCCTTTAACTCAATCAACTGACTCTAAGATCTGCTTCAACACCGCCTGTGCTGCCCACACACGATTGCCCGCTTCATGTATCACTATGGAATTTGGTCCGTCCAGAATTTCATCCGACAGTTCCAGATTACGGCGTACGGGCAGGCAATGCATTATCTTAGCATTATTGGCATTTTTTAATTTGGCATTAGTCAGCATCCAATCCTGATGGCCGCCGGATACTTTCCCATACGGCTCATAGGCCGACCAGTTTTTTACGTAAATGAAATCAGCATCTG
>JAQBOV010000050.1 GCA_028287895.1 Mucilaginibacter sp.
TCACTTAGGTTTTACGACAAACCGATTCGTGAATGGCTGAGAAAGAAAGCTTTGGTGAAAAAGATAAATTCTAAAGTTAAGCTTAGCGAAAGCCAGAAAAAAATCATCCAGGTAGGTGACAAATAGAGAAATGTGCCGATGCCAGAAAACTGTAATAATGTTTTCTGGCCTTTTTATTCTTCGTTTTATTTCACTGGAGCGATTATGTAAGCCGAAAACCACGCAATAATTACGGTTAATTGAGAGGCGCTCAAATTCAAACTGAATTCCTTCCGCGCCAAAGGGAGAACTGGCTGAGGCGATCACCCCCTTTCTTAACTTTTGGTAAGAATTTCTCTGATAACATCACTGCTGATAATTATAAATCACCCACATTTCTATGTTGCCATGTAGGGGGTAAATGAAAGAAATCTCCATTATCACCTATACAATGACGGATATAACGTGATTGTTCCTGAAGTAAACGCCTGTTATGCCGTTGACTTAAATACAGGAATTATCAAAGAAAAAGTACCTTGGAAAGGCTTTTTTGTGTTGTTTAATCATGACCCTCGTTTCAATGTAGAAAATCACAGGTTATATGTCAATAATTATAACAACGATACTGATTTACTCTGTATTGATATGACCACAAACAAAAAAAATTGGGAAATGAAAAATACTTACTACCAGGGGTTTTACGAAAATTATGTTGTAGGTTGTACCTCAGATCTTAAGTTTTATTTAATTATTGATAAGATGACAGGGAAAATAGAGCAGAAAGTATCAAAGCCAGAAAGTAATACAATGGATTTTGATTTTATTGACAAGTATATTTTGATCAATCACCAAGCACTTTATCAATAACATAAAACTGGATTAATAAGAAATTAATGTTACAAATGGGGTTTACGAGGATTCCAACACGACAAACAAACAACAAGTTATTATTATTTACTTTTGAACTAAGACAATTTACTGTCCGGATAAACCATCATTGGGATACTTCCTGTCGGTGATCGTTTTCGGTCATTACTGGGCTTCCATCGTAACACATTAACGTATGAGCATTTTTAATTCCATCCAGCCGAAGCGACTTGCCAAAAGTGGGCATATTTCCAAAACGATCCGGCTTTTGTTGAAAAGGCCTATCCTGGACTTGCGGCCATGAGTTCTGGGTATGCCTCCATGCGGGACCGGGACGGCTGGGCTCATCGGTAAAAATCCGGTGAGGCTACGTACTCGATTAGCGGTTCTTTGTTATTGTTCGTCCACTGTGTAATTCAGTTCAGTTACCCCGCAAGTAAATTGTCGAGTAGTCAATAGTTTTAGTTTTATTTTGTCTTTGATGTCTACAAATAATGGAATTCCTTGTCCAAGAATAATTGGATTAACAAATAGCCAGTAGCCGTCAATTAAGTTCAGTTGAATAAGTGAATGTGTTGCTGTCGGGCTACCGAAAAGCAAGATGTCTCCACCTGCCTGCTGTTTTATTTCAATTATTCTGTCCGAAAGGTTGTCGCTAATAATTTTTGTGTTAGTCAAATCCGCGTCTTCCATTGTTTTTGATAAAACAACTTTGTGAACTTTGTTATACCACTTTGAATGTTCAATGTCGTGCTTCGTCGCTGTCGGCTCGTCTGCTGCAGTAGGCCAGTAATTTTCCATCATCTGATAAGTTACTCGTCCATATAATGCCGTATCGCCTTCGCTTATCCGCTTACCGACATGATCAAAAATTTCTTCATCAACTTTGATCCAGTCCATTTCTCCGTTCAGTCCTGCTACAAAACCGTCAAGCGATATGTGCATAAATGAAATTATTTTTCTCATATTGTTCTATATTTTATTTTTGTCTTGATATTGTCTTTATAATGACCGCTAACTACTGGCTGTATGACTCAATAAGCACATCATATAGTCCGATCAGACTGGATGTAATTCGAACCATTTGGTAGAACAATTGAAGCTTTTAAATGAATTAGCTTAATTTGCTTCTATTCACCTATGTGCTGAACAAGGTTCGGTATATTAATTGATAATACCGATAGCTTATCTTAAATTTACCAGAATTTAGTAATACTTGTACCCTCAAATTCGAAGTGGAATTGTTTGATGATCTCTGCTGCAACAACCCTTTTTTACGTTAGATGCTGAAGCGTTAAACTTCCACCCCAAGCTTAATGTGCCTAAATAACTCCTTTTTGTTTAACCACTGAAGCACCAATAAGGAAATGACCACAAATACCCCGCCCAGCAAACTTTCGGTGAGCAGCATAGCCTTGATTCCCGAACGGCCATATACCCAGCCGTCCAAAGCGGTCATATACACGGGAGCAATGTTGCTGAAAGAGGATATCAACGCGTATTTGGTAGACCCGAGGTCTGGACCGATAGCATGCAAGGCAACCGCGGAAAAAGCAGCCGAAGCACATCCGAAAGCAAAAGCGTAGCTAAGTATCCCTACGGTATAGGTAAAGGGATTAAAACCAGCAAATGCCATGAATGCGGCAATTAGCGCCATTAACGAGCCTGCACCAAAAAAAGACCACCATCTGCCAGCCTTGTCTGCTACCCAGCCGCCAACAACGCATCCTAAAACAGTGATGATGGCCCCGAGTACGCCGTTCACCAGCGCTACCAGGTCTGCGTCTGCATGCCAGTCCCCGCCTACGGATGACCATATATAAGCAGCGGCTCCAATGCCGACGGGCGTGATAATTACCAGGAAAGAATAAATGACCATTGATGACCGCAGCAACGACTTTAAATCGGTAAACAAAAGCTTGAGACGCCCTGTGAGTTCTTTTGACTTATCTGCCTGTACAGGCGCTACAAAATATAAAGTAAATGTACATACTGCCATTATTAAGCATAATACAACAATGGCAAGCTGGTAAGAATAATGGGTGGATAGCCAGATTCCCGCTCCTCCGCCAAACCCCATACCCCCTACATTGCCGGCCTGGTACCAGCCTGCCGCAAGACCCTTCTTTTCCGGATGCACGGTACCGGCCATAAAACCACCTACCGGCGAAACCACCAGTGTGGCAGCGATCTGCGATAGGAAAACTATAACCGTTAACATAAAGGCGGAACTCAGCCGAAGCGGTATGCCGCAAAGGAATAATAGTGTAGCAGCGCAAAGCGCCGTACCGATCAAGTACCATTTATGCAGGCTTATTGTAAGGTCAGTCAGCGGGGCCCAGGCAAAGCGCCATAAATTTGCTGACAAACCTAATGCGGTTATTGACGCGGTGGTTGCTACGGTAAAACCATGCTGCACCAACAAAAAAGGCAGGGTAACTGATACGAAGCCTGAGCTGATACCGTAGGGTAAAACCAGGAAAAAAATCAAGTATGGAGCAGTTTGGCGAGGATAGGCCGGGCGCATTTCCAAATATAAAAAATAAACACTGATAATCAATTGTTTATAAACAGCATGTTTAAGTTTATCTGCCTGTCGTAGAGAATACAAAAAACGATTTGAAAAATAATTATATGATATGTTAACAGAAAGTGTACCGCAACATTGAGTTTGCGTTATGGCGGCTTGACGCAAGCCATTGAGCGGTAAGAATTCTATGAGCTTTTATTCTATATTTAGGCTGACGAATAAAAAGCTTATGCTTAAATTTATGGTCAGGCTATTACACTTTAACATTATGCGCTAAATGAAAAGGGTTCTGGTAACCTGCAATATGATTTTTTATGCTGTTTTTTCATTGCGTGCACAGCACAGGTAATTGATATGCATTTGCATGCCTACCAGGAATCAACGTTTAAAGAACCAGTAAAAGATTACTATGGGAATGGCGGGTCGGCGAGTGCTGAGCTGCATTTTAAAGAAACGTATCATTATTTAAGACAATTTCACGTGGCTAAAGCTGTAGTAAGCGGATCTGTTGAAAGTTTGGATTACTGGATGGCAAATGATACCGATCATGGGTTTATCCGCGGATTCGGAATGAATTTGCCGGATGATTATTGTATGGACAGCGCCAAGTTTGAGACGCTTGTAAAAGCCGGGAAGATAAAGGTTTTTGGAGAAGTAGGACCTTATTATTCATGTACCACGTTGAGCGATCCGGCGTGGCGACCATACCTGAGGATCTGCGAAAAGTACGATATACCTGTGCATAGCCGGCGAAAACCTGGGTGGTGCTGACGTTGAACTTACAACTGACGACTTGGCGCAGATTGAAGATGCGGCATCAAAAATAAGAATTGAGGGCGCCCGTTATCCTGAACATTTGCAAAAACGTGTCGGGAACTAAATGGGAACCCTTTAAAATAAACATTATGAAAAACGTAATTGTAGTAATCGGTGCCGGATCAATAGGTCAGGCAATTTCCAGGAGAGTAAGTGCAGGAAAACATATCCTGCTGGCCGACGTCCGCCAGGATAACGCAGAAGCCGCTGCTAAGGTTTTAAGTGAAGCCGGCTTCGAGGTGAGCACGGCTACCGTTGATATATCATCCCGTGAATCCATTCATGCACTGGTTAAACTGGCCACCTCTATTGGCAGCATTATGGGATTGATACAGGCCGCGGGCGTATCTCCGTCGCAAGCATCGCCTTCCACTATACTGCATGTGGACTTGTATGGTAACGCGGTTATCCTGGAAGAATTTGGAGAGGTGATAGCAAGCGGCGGTTCAGGTGTAGTCATTGCTTCACAGTCCGGCCACCGCCTGCCAGCACTAACACCTGAACAAAACAAGGCGCTCGCCACTACGCCTACCGATCAGTTACTTTCCCTTGATTTCTTACAGCCGGATTACGTAAAGGATTCCCTGCATGCTTACCAGTTATCCAAAAGAGGAAATTCGCTTCGGGTAATGGCCGAAGCAGTAAGGTGGGGCAAACGGGGAGCACGGATCAATACTATCAGTCCGGGAATTATCATTACGCCACTCGCCAAAGACGAACTTTCCGGGCCGCGTGGTGAAGGCTATCGCCGCATGATTGATATCTCCGCTGTAGGAAGAGCGGGAACGCCTGATGAAGTTGGAAACGTCGGCGCATTGCTGATGGGAGCCGACGGCGCATTTATTACCGGCAGCGATTTTTTAATGGATGGCGGTGTAACGGCTGCTTACTGGTACGGCGAACTGGCACAAGCCTGATAGGGCGGTCTAACCAAATAGTTATTGACAATTAGAAACTGTTGGCATGAGCAGAGACATTTTTGAAAGATTGAAAGCCGGCGAACTTGTTCACCTTGACGACCCGGAATTTTACAAGGTGGATGAGGTAGTTAATCGTACACTCGCTTTGTCACCTACCCTTAATAGCGCTACGAGTATTGACGAGATACGGGAAAAGTTGGGTGTGATCATTGGCACCCACCTGGATAAAAGCAGTACTGTGTTTGCGCCCTTTTACACCAATTTTGGACGCTTCATCAATATTGGCAAACATGTATTTATCAATCATGCCTGTTCCTTCCTGGACATGGGTGGTATCACCCTGGAGGACCATGTGCTGATCGGACCAAAAGTTAATCTTATTACCGAAAACCATCCACTGGATACATCTATCAGACGTGGAATGATTTGCAAGCCGATTCTTATTAAACGAAAAGCATGGATTGGTGCGGGGGCAACCATCCTGCCAGGTGTAACCGTTGGCGAAAACGCCGTTGTCGCTGCGGGGGCTGTTGTAAGTAAGGACGTTCCTGCCAACACCATAGTCGGCGGTGTTCCGGCAAAAGTCATTAAACAGCTATTGTAACTGCTTTAAAAACATAATAAACAACTTAAAAAATTAGCAAATGGACAAAAACACATTTCCAAAGGGAAACCAAGGGTCGGCTGATTATTTCACCGGCACGGCTTGGGTCAACATTCTAGTACCGAAAGATGAAACTGGCTCCTATAATATCGGCAATGTTGTGTTTGAGCCAGGCTGTCGCAACAACTGGCATACACACGCTACGGACAGATCCTGCTAATTATAGAGGTAAACGTTTTTACCAGGAATGGCGATGATTCAGCTGCTCTGAAAACGTGCTGTAAAAAATGAGCAGAGCTTTATTGGTTGGTTTGTTAAGCATAAATATCTGCAAGCTTTTGATGCCAATATCAGGAAAACTTGCAGATAAAATAGCCATATATTCTCGTCATACCTCAAAAAAAATTAATTGCAAATAAATTTGCGCAACTCAAAAGTTGCATATATATTTGCAACCTGTAGGTTGCGTATTGAATTTTAAAAATGAAACAAGATTTATTCCAGGCCATAGCTGACCCGACACGCAGGGCCATTTTAACTTTAATTGCTGTCCAGGCATTAACACCAAATGTTATGGCGGAGAAATTCGATATGAGCCGGCAGGCAGTATCAAAACATATTAAAGTATTACATGAATGCGAATTGATTAAGTCTGAGCAGAGTGGCAGGGAAATTTATTATCACTTCAACGCAAAAAAAATGCAGGAATTTGACCATTGGTTAGCCCAGTTCAGGCAGAACTGGGAAACTCAGTTTAATCAACTCGACCAGGTATTATCAACAATGAAAAAACAGAAAAAATGAACAACGATTTACTATTTGATTTTAACGTTGACAAAGCAGCAAAAACGGTATATATCACCAGGGAATTTAATGCCGGGCAGTCTTTGGTATGGGATGCCTTCACCAAACAGGAAATACTCGACCAATGGGCTGCGCCTGCTCCCATGCGCTGCATAACCAAATACATGGACTTCGAAGTTGGGGGCCGAAGGTTTTATGCGATGACAAGTCCCGAAGGACAAAAGCGTTGGATATTACAGAAATATACCTCCATTACCCCAAAAAACAATTTCAAGCTCTACAATTGCTTTGCCGACAAAGACGAAAATCCTGAATTGCCGGGTTCTGAATGGGATCACACTTTCAGCGAAGAAAATGGGATCACCAAAGTGCACATCACCATTTATAATGAATCGCTTGAACGGATGCAGAATTTACATGAGGGCTTCAAGATAGGGTATACTGTAATGTTAACCAACCTCGACAATCTGCTTGCGACATTAAAGCAGAAATAATAACAGGAAAATTTAACCAATTAAGATAAAAATTATGAAAGCAATTAATCCCTGGATCAACTTCAATGGCAATGCCGAAGAAGCGTTCACTTTTTACAAATCAGTTTTCGGCGGAGAGTTCGCAAAGGTCGTTCGTTTCAAAGACTTAGCAAGCGCTGAATTTCCGGTAGCAGAACCTGAAGCAAACAAAATAATGCACATTGCTTTGCCGATTGGCAAAAACAATGTGTTAATAGCCAATGACGTTCCCGAATTTATGGGACGGGTAAACGAAAATGAAAACAGGTCTAAAATAGCAGTTAATGCAGAAAGTCGTGAAGAAGCAGACAAAATTTTTAACGGGTTATCAGCCGGTGGAGATATTGAAGGGCCTATTGGCGATAGTCCCTGGGGTACCTACGCGGGAATGTTTAGAGACAAATATGGCATTGAATGGATCGTAGAATTTGACCCTAAATCATAACGGGTAATTTAACCGAAGGAAACTACCAACGCCTAAAAACAGTTCGACCGAACGGCGGATTCAACATCAAATTGGACCTTTCAGCATATGACCTGTGTTTTCACCGCACCATATAAGAGGAAAGCCTCAGATTTTATCCGATGCTTTCCTCTGGGTCAGTCAGCCGAAACAAGAACAATTAGAGATTTCGGAGTATCCCATATCGAAGGATCGAATCCACATCATAAGGGATAATTTTCTTTTCCGGCTGGGAGAATCAGATAACTCCTTCTAATTGGTTCGATGTATGCCGAAAAATTCACTTTTGAAGACCTTCAACATCGAACCGCCAAGACGAGCGATTCGTGCTCTTTTATTTATTTGATTAACAAACAGTTAGCCAAGAAAAAAGAAAGGGCAAACAACAAAAATTTGTGTTTGCCCAGTCTGGCTCCTGAGGCTGGGCTCGAACCAGCGACCCTCTGATATTTGGTCAGTGGGCGATCTGTTTTTATTGTTTTATTATCAGCATGTTAAAAACGCAGATATGGCAGTATAAATTACAGACTTATTTATTTGGTTCTGAATATATAATCCTGAAGATAGTTCCTTTCAAATCATCTGATACATATAAAGAGCCGTCGGGGCCCTGAGCGATTCCCATCGGGCGATACTGGAGAGGACCGGCGGGCCTGCTCAAATCCATCCCTGCAAAATTATCGGCAAAAATCTCCCAGGCTCCTGAAGGCTTACCATTTTTGAAAGGTACAAAAGCCACCAGGTAGCCTTTTTTCAGCTGTGGAGACTGGTTATGAAAAACGATGAAAGCCCCGTTTCTATATCTTTGGGGAAACATACTGCCTGTATAAAACAATAAGTCATTTGGCGCCAGGTGTGCCGGAAAAGCAGCAAGCGGATCCAGGTATTTGCCTTCAACCGTTTTTTTTCCATTGCCGCCATATTCGGGAGAAAGTATTTTCTTTTTCTGAAATTGGTCATAATACACAAATGGCCAGCCTGCGTCTGCTCCCCGGTGCAGTTCATACATGGTTTCGGCCGGTAATTCCGAACTTTGTTTGGGGGTATAATACCGAGGAAACTTATCATCAAAGGGCCCCCTGCCATGCTGCATGGCAAACAGGGAGTTGGTACTGTTGTTCCAGTCGATGCCGACAACATTTTTCAGTCCGCGTGCATAATGAACCGCATCGCTATAGCTTTGATTAAGCTTATTTGTTTTAAACTCCCATATTCCTCCTACCGAGTCCAATAGAGGGCAACCGGGGATGCCTTCTCCCGAACCTTCCTTCCGGCAGGTTTCATTGTAAGAACCAACCGTTACATAAAGATTATCATGATTGTCTATGGCGATAGATTTGGAATTATCACGCTTTTTGTCCACCAGTCCCCGGACAACTGTCTGGGGTCTGCCAGTATCGACCACCTTCCCCTGGCCGTCTAATTTATACCTGAAAACACCGGAATTCGAAGAGGAATAGAGCTCATTGTTTTTGATCAGGATACCCGTACCCGGATAGTTTCCGAACCCCGTTTTCTTATCCATTCTGCCATCATGGTTGGTGTCGCTTAAGAAGTAAATTCCTTTTCCACCCTGGAGAGAATTTAACTTGACGTAGATATTTCCCTGGTTATTAACTGCCAAATGTCTTAACGGCCCAAGGGAATCGGCAACGATCGTAGCAGAAAAACCTGCTGGAAGCTTCAAATTAGCTTTATAAACAGCAGCACTTTTATTTTCAGTGATTTTATTATTGTTACAAGCTGATAAACTTGTTAAACCGGCTGTTGCTAATAAAAAACCGGCTCTGTAAAAAGCTAATTTATTCATGAAAGTTAACTTAAGGGTGTGATTTCTAGTAGTTAATTTAAGTTTTTATGGCTGGCTGATCTTAAATGCTTTACGCAGACACCAAACAAATCTATTAAAAATTGCCATGTGCTTATGTAACTATTCCATATCATTAAGGTTTAAAAGGCGGCTGCAGAAATTTTACCGGGCGTGGAAATTGTGCAGCGCGGTGATTCGCCATCTTCCTTTATTCCGCTTTAATTATGTCACAGCGATGAACACCAGCCATTTTTATTTTTTTAACTTTACGCCAAACATTTCAGTGTTATGAGGATAGCTA
Organism: Mucilaginibacter sp.; assembly: GCA_028287895.1. Taxonomy (GTDB): domain Bacteria; phylum Bacteroidota; class Bacteroidia; order Sphingobacteriales; family Sphingobacteriaceae; genus Mucilaginibacter. The sequence goes on from JAQBOV010000050.1 coordinate 9,607, forward strand.
TAAACGGGTTTGGTCGTATCGGAAGGATATTTCTGAGAAATGTAATTTCCAATGCCGGTATACAGGTAGTGGCGATCAATGATCTGTCAGACACGGAAACACTTACCCATTTATTCAAATACGATTCTGTACATCGCACCTTTAACGGAACCGTTAAGTGTGATGCCGGAAACTTATACATCAACCGCAAACAGATCAAAGTACTTTCGGAAAAAGATCCCTCAAAATTACCGTGGAAAGAATTGGGTATTGACCTGGTCATTGAATCGACCGGAAAATTTACTTCCAAATATGGTGCAGGTCAGCACTTAATTGCCGGGGCAAAACAAGTGATCATTTCTGCACCATCTGCCGATAAAAGCGTACCCACGGTGGTAATTGGTGTAAACGATGGGTTAATCGATCTGCGTTCGCCAATACTATCCAATGCATCTTGTACGACAAACAACGTTGCCGCCATGGTCAAAATATTGGATGATAACTGGGGCATTGTTGATGGCTATATTACCACGGTTCATTCTATGACCGGTGACCAAAATCTGCATGATGCGCCCCACAAGGATCTGCGCCGGGCAAGGGCGGCATCGGCTTCAATTATCCCAACGACCACAGGCGCGGCTAAAGCGATCACCAACATTTTTCCGCATCTGGAGGAGAAATTAGGCGGGGCAGGTATCCGGGTGCCGGTTCTGAATGGCTCATTAACCGATTTTACCTGTAGCTTAAAAAAGCCGGCTACTGTTGAACAGATCAACCGGGCATTTAAACTGGCTGCCGAGGGACCGATGAAAAATGTATTGGAATACACCGAGGATCCGATCGTTTCTACAGATATATTGGACAATCCGCATAGTTGTATTTTTGATTCAAAGCTTACTTCAATTGTAGGAGGTTTGGTGAAAATTGTGGGTTGGTATGATAACGAAATGGGATACTCGAGCCGGCTTTCGGACCTGGTAACAAAAATAAGCGTGTTAAAGCATGATCAGGTTTATTCCGCCCAGTGAGGTATTAGCCATCCGCAACGAAGTGTTGCGGGAAGGCCGGTTAACATTAGAGCAATGCCGTTTCCCCGGTGACCAGTCGGAAGGTTCATTTCATTTGGGATATTTTGAACAGGATAAATTGATCTGTGTCGCTTCTTTTCACCCGAAAAGCTATCAAGACTATCATGGTATTGGCTATCAGTTACGTGGAATGGCTACTCTTGAAAATTTCCGGGGTAAGGGTAGGGGCAACCAGCTGGTTAATTTTGCTATTGTATATCTGCGGGGTCAGAAGGTAAACTATGTTTGGTGCAATGCCCGCAAAAAAGCGATCAGGTTTTATCAGAATATCGGATTCGAGAATATTTCCGATGAATTTGAAGTGCCCGGGGTAGGGCCTCACCATGTGCTCTATCTGAAAATTCAGTAAGCTCAAACACCTTTTTGAATTTTGCGTTCAGAATTTAGAATTAATTGCTGAATTTGGCTGCCCATAAACAAAGCCCCCTTAAACGATATGAAAACAGTAGATCAAATAAGTTTCTTAGGAAAAAAAGCCCTTATCAGGGTCGATTTTAATGTTCCGCTTGATAAGGACTACAATATAACAGACGATAACCGGATGACGGCTGCTTTGCCAACCATCAATAAAATATTGAAAGATGGCGGTGAGGTTATCCTGATGTCGCACCTGGGCAGGCCCAAAGGCGGCCCGGAGGAGAAATTTTCCTTAAAACATTTGATTCCTCATTTGTCGGATCTTTTGGGTCAGCAAGTAGAGTTTGCCAATGATTGCATAGGCAGGGAAGCTGTTGACAAAGCCAAGGTATTGGCAAAGGGCCAGGTATTACTGCTGGAAAACCTTCGCTTTTACAAGGAAGAAGAAAAAGGTGATAAAGACTTTGCGCAAAAGCTGGCTGCTTTGGGCGACGTCTATGTAAATGACGCATTTGGCACGGCACACAGAGCGCATGCTTCAACGGCAGTGATCGCACAGTTTTTCCCTGATGCAAAATGCTTTGGTTACCTGATGGCAAGTGAGCTGGCCAATGCAGAAAAAGTATTGAATAATTCCGAAAAACCTTTTACTGCAATAATGGGAGGCGCCAAAGTATCCGATAAGATTGAACTGATAGAGCGCTTGCTGGATAAAGTGGATAACCTGATCATCGGCGGCGGCATGGCTTATACTTTTGCAAAAGCCCAGGGCGGCAGCATCGGTAAATCATTGGTTGAAGAGGATAAGCTTGATCTGGCTAACAGCCTGATCGTGAAAGCAAAAGCTAAAGGAGTAAATCTGCTGTTGCCGGCTGACTCTGTTATCGCCGACAATTTCTCGAACGATGCAAATACAGATATTGCCCAAAACGATAATATTAACGACGGCTGGATGGGCTTGGATATCGGTCCTGATTCAATAAAGGCATTTAGCAAAGTGGTTGAACAGTCAAAAACTATTTTGTGGAACGGTCCCATGGGTGTTTTTGAAATGGAGAAATTTCAACAGGGTACAAAAGCTATCGCCGAGGCGGTAGTTAAGGCGACAGAAAATGGCGCTTTCTCACTAATCGGTGGTGGTGATTCGGCTGCGGCGGTTGCTAAATTCAACTTTACAGATGATGTAAGCTACGTATCAACCGGCGGCGGGGCTTTGCTCGAATATATGGAAGGTAAGGAGCTGCCGGGTGTGAAAGCGATAAATGAATAACAGCTGTTCAACAAATTGATAAAAGCTCCACCATGGAGCTCTTATTTTTCTTTTCGGCAGGCACTCGCCGGTTGACATTAAAACGAGATACAAGGGTGCGCTGTCCTTAAAAATAGACAATTTCCCAGATTAATCCGGTTTAGCTTTTTTTGACCAGGCACGTTTTTGCGGTATACTCCGGGGCGGTCCGGGGAAGCAAACTGTGCAACATTATCCCCAATATTATTAACCAATAATTACAAATCAACAGCTGATCAGGGTATTTACATGAGTCTAAGACAGCTCATCGTAAAAAAATAGTGACGTTTGGTATGATTATTGAATTTGGTACGACATGTTCAAATATTTTACCTTAAGAAAATTCATATGAAAAAATTATCCTTACTATTTTTATCGCTCGCAATTTTAGCTTCATGTAAAAAAGAAAAGCCTCCGGTGACTATACCTGTAAAATTTACGGCTACGACCTATCAGGCGCTCGGCCCCGCTGATAATACCGGTAAACCGCTGAATATGCTGACGCCGGACGTTGTTTCCGACAGTTTGCTAACTTACATACATACGACTCTTCCTGAGCACATGAATTTAGCTACCAGCCGACCTGATCTGCTTTCAAGCACTGCAATCGGAGATATTGCAATTACCCAAAAATCAGAGATAGATATAACCTATGTATCGGCGGGAACAGGTAATTCGGACGCCATCGCATTTTATACTTATCCAACCAACTCTCCTCCGGCCGCTGCTACCGATATTAAGGTCATTACCTACATTTTTCCTAATGCCGGTTCCGGAACAACATTAAAGTCCGGAGATAAGGTGAACATCGGAACGTTTGATGTTGGTACCTCAGTCGGCTTTGTTTTATTGCAAAATGCCTTTAATGTTGCTTCAGGCACTTTAAATAATGGCGCAGTTCATTTTTGCTCAAATGATGTGTTAAATCCGGAAGTTGCTCCTGATAAGAAAAAGCATGCCGTTTTACTCAATTATCCGGCCGAGAATAAAACACTAATCGGTTTTGAAGATGTGGACAGAACTTCTTCTTCATGCGATAATGATTTCAACGACATCGTAATTTATGCTTCATGGCAAGCAAAATAAAATAAGCCGGACGATTTACAGGGCTTAATAAATTGCACCTTAACAGGCAACTCTATATCAGCTGAGGCTAGCTCAAATGATGCAGAGTTGCCTTTTTTTATGGATCGAGCAGGCGCCTTTCGAAAAAGTCCGGGGTATTAATAATTCGGACAAGTAGATATGGGCCACTTCCCAGAAGTGGTCTTTAGAAAGAGGAAACAAATTTTCTTAAATTGCCCAAATTGAATTTTTCTCTGTTTTTAACTTGCAACGCTCAATAATTAATGAAAAAACATTTACTAATAGCTATTTGCTGTCAGCTTTTAGCCTTCTGCTGCTACGCCCAGCACAACGTTTCGGATGCTGATTATGTAAAACAAAATTACCAGAAGTACGAATACCGAATACCAATGCGTGATGGTAAAACACTATTTACCTCAGTTTATATCCCTAAGGATCAATCCAGGAAATATCCGATTATGATGGACAGGACACCCTATAGCGTTGCGCCTTACGGAACAGATGCTTACAAAGGATCCCTGGGGCCCTCGTCTTTATTTCTGCATGATGGATACATTTTTGTTTACCAGGATGTACGCGGACGTTTTATGAGCGAAGGGATATTTGAGGAAATGACGCCCGAGAAGGAAGTTCACCAAAGCAAAAATGATGTAGACGAAGGCACAGATACTTATGATACCATTGACTGGCTGATCAAAAATCTGCCAAATAATACCGGTAAGGTAGGGGTATGGGGCATATCCTATCCGGGCTTTTATACAACGACCTCACTATTGAGCAGGCATCCGGCTTTAGTAGCCGCTTCCCCTCAGGCGCCCATAGCTGATCTATATCGCGATGACGCTTTTCACAACGGCGCTTTTATGTTAACGGCCAATTTTGGTTTTTACCCCTTTTTCACTAACCGGCAGGATGATAAGCCAACCCAGCGCGGCGGCAGCCGTTTAAATTATGGTACCCTGGACGGCTATGAGTTTTATATGAATATGGGTTCGGTAAAAAATTCAAATGATAAATTTTACCGGGATACCATACGCTTATGGAACGAAATGCTGGATCATCCGAATTATGATCAGCATTGGAAGGACCGTAACGTGCTCTACCATTTGCACGACATTAAAACCGCCGTGCTGGTTACCGGCGGGTGGTACGATGCCGAGGATTTATACGGAGCTATCAATACCTACAAAACACTGGTAAAAGAGAATCCCAAAACACCAATTTATTTTACCATGGGCCCCTGGGTGCATGGGGGCTGGTCGGGCGGTAATGGCGATCATTTGGGTGATGTTGATTTTGGCGGGCCGACCGGTCCTTTTTACCGCCAGAAAATAGAGTTTGCTTTTTTTAGTCATTACTTAAAAGGTACGGATGTGTCTTTGCCGAAAGTATCCGCTTTCGAGACAGGCGTTAACGGGTGGAAAACCTACAATACCTGGCCGCCGAAGGAAGCGGAAGAAAAGAACCTTTACCTGCTACCCGGCGGCAAGCTGTCCTTTAGTGCACCTGCGGCTGCAGATGCTTTTGATGAATTTATATCTGACCCTGATAAACCCGTGCCCTTTATTGGCGGCATCGACCTTGACATGAAACGGGAATACATGACCGGCGACCAGCGCTTTGCTGCCCGCAGGCCCGATGTATTGACCTACCAGACCGATGTGCTGGATAAGGAGGTAACCCTGGCAGGAAACATCTGGGCCGATCTGAAAGTTTCCATCACCGGGACCGACGCCGACTGGGTGGTAAAAGTGATCGATGTGTACCCCGACTCGGCCAAAAATAGCCGGTTTACCGGCAAGGATGTTTACATGTCCAACTATGAGCAAATGGTGCGCTCTGAGGCTATGCGCGGCAAGTTCCGCAATGGATTTGATAAGCCACAGCCCTTTGTGCCCGGTAAAGTAACCCAAGTAAATTTTGAGCTGCAGGATGTACTGCACACGTTTAAAAAAGGCCACCGTATTATGGTACAGGTACAAAGCACCTGGTTCCCGCTGATTGACCGCAACACCCAGCAATTTCAGGATATTATGAAGGCAAAGGATACCGATTTTAAAAAGGAAAGGCACCGGGTTTATACCTCGAAGGAGCATCCGAGTTATTTGAAGGTGAGGGTGATGTGAGAGCAGATGGTAATCATACAAATCAATTGCATTTCATATCCAGCCTGAAACCGGGCCCCGGGCATGCCAATATTTATCCGGCCTGAAACATGGGGCACTTGGTTCAATCCGCACAGCATTCAAAATTTTCCGGCCACTTTGCGGCATATCCGGATGTTTTGCTTCAGCAGGGGGGCCTGGCCGATACCGATACCACCACACCTTTTTACGGCATACATGCCCGGGCTCGCCTCATCAAGCCGGGCCGGTAGGATAATACTGATCATATTTTGCTGCCCATGCGCTGCTTAATAGGCGATACCCATTTTGGTGGCAATGGCCTGGATGCTGGTCAGGTGCTGCTGCAATACTGGAAGGGTCTTAGCTGCAAAGGCTTTGATAGCAGGATCGGGCGCATTCGCTGCGGCATTTTGAAATAAGGCCACTGTCTTTTTGTGATCTTGTACCATCATGGTAACATAATTTTTGTCAAAGCCGGCATCGCTATTGCCAGTCAGCATGGCATCCGGTGCAACATCGGCAGGGGCAGGCGGCGGGATATGCCAGCCCTTGGAATTAACGAGCTGTGTCAGCTCATAGTTGGCGTTGCTATGGTCGGCGACCATTCTTGCGCCAAATGCTTTAACATCGGCGCTTTTTCCTTTACTAATCGCCAGTTTTCCGGTATTCACTTCGGTCATACCGCCTTTTGAGGCCTGGGTCACAAAATTGACGGTTGCCGTATCCGGGGCAGTTACGGAGGTCTGGGCATAAGTACTTAATACGCCGGGGATTAATAAGAGTATAATTAACTTTTTCATGGTCGTATTGTTTCTAGAAATAAACATATCGCTCTAATAAATGTTCGTTTTCATTAAACAAATATTTTAGAAAGAAACCTCAGGTGTCACTGTGTTGAATTGGAGAAGTTTTTTTGCTGGTCTTAGGCGTTTGACGGCGTTTATTGCAGCCAGTTAGCTTTAAAAAAGAGACCAATGAGGCTTGGCGATACCTGTTTGTTTTTTAACAGGACAACTGCTGTTGCTGTTGTAATTACAGACATCCGGCTGATTGCCGCATCCATTGCCGTTTTCAGAAGAATCAGCGCCCATTAACTGGGAAAAAAGGACAGCCTGCTGTTCAATAATTAAACTTTCGTAAAACGGAACTGTTGTCTTATTAGCTGTAGATTATAAAATTTCCATTGAATTTATTGATATGCGGAAAAATAAAACGAAAAAGATCGGAAACATTTTATCTGTTAACCTGGACAAAGCAGATCAAGTCAGAAAAAAGGCGATCGGTGCAGCGACCGGCGGGACAAGTATTGCCTCAGACCTTAAACACGGCAAACATCGCCGCGTGCGAAAGCACACTCTCGCTAAGCGATAATCTGGTAATTTACAAGGATAAATAAACAACAGCCACGACTTAGCCGTGGCTGTTGCCGCTTAGCTTTGGCTGCCATCGGTTTGACTATCCGTGTCCGGTTCATCTTCTTCGGTGTCAGACCCGCTAAGGTCAGATTCTCCTTCACCGGTAGCGTCATCATCGCTGTACTCGGGAGAATTTCCAGCCTGTTCCTGACGATTGCCCTGGCTTTGGTCCTGTCCGCCTCCAAGGTCCTGCTGCTGTGAGCCGCTGCGCTGGCGCTGGCCGCCGCTTTGATTCCGACCTGAATTGGACGCCTGTTCCTGTTGGCTTCCTTGATTCTGCTCCTGGCCGCCTCTCCGGTCCTGATCCTGTGAACTGCCGCCCTGACCCGTTCCGCTGCTTTGGTTTTGGCCCGAGTTCGAAGCCTGTTCCTGTTGATTTCCTCCCTGCTGTTGTGAGGATTGATTTTGTGAACCGCTGCGCTGATTATTTTCGTCTTCGCGGTTAATTTCGTTTTCGTTGTTAACTGACATAATTTTAGTTATTTAATGTTTATTAATTGGTTAGTGCCGGCCACGCCTATGTTAACAACAGCCCGGTGTTTTCTTTGTTTCTAAAATAAGATCAGGCGGAACATTCGTGATTGCATTCCGATCCTTATGGGGCGGCAATGATCATGCAAAACAATGTTGGCATTTTTAATTTAAGACACTTTTGTTTACAAAAAGGATCAGCGAAGCCAATAGGGCCTGTATAACGTTATTTGGCATCATATTTATTTCTGTTATAGAAACCAAAAATTATGGAAACGACATCAAAAGCAACAGAAGCATTGAACGACCTGATAGAGATCAATAACGATCGCATTGCAGGATTTAACAAAGCAAGTAAAGACCTCAAAGAAGGTGGCTTTGAATTAACGGGAATTTTTGACCGGTTTGCCGACGAAAGCCGCAGATTTGTAATGGAATTGACCAATGCCGTTAATCAGCATGGCGGCGAGCCGGAAACAGGACGGAGTGCAAGCGGTGCCATCCACCGGGCCTGGATTGATGTGAAAGCTACGTTCGGCGGAAGCGATCGCAAGAGTATCCTCCAAGAGTGTGAGCGTGGCGAAGACGCCATCAAAAAAGCATACCAATCGGCCCTGGAGCCGGACAACGAACTTAGCGTGGAGGAAATTGACCTGGTGCGGAATCAGCAATACGCTATTAATGCGGCACACGACCAGATCAAGGCGCTGCGTGACAGCCAATAAGAGTTCTTGTAAAAAAAATGCTGCTCAAACAAATGGGCGGCATTTTCTATTTGTTATGGAATCGGCAGCTATTCCCGCTCAGAAGAAGGGGCGCAAGTTTTGACCTTCGTGAAGGTTCGTTTTGAATGACAGGACAAGACGCTCAGCGACGGGATTTGCCTGCTGCAAGGGTCGAAACGGGGCGAATTCGCCGGGCGAAACAGCAGATACCTTTATTCTGCTGGGCGCCCGTGCCAACCGTACCGGAAGAAAAGCGATCGAGGCGGCGGTCCTGAATGAATAGAGATCGCTCATTTCTTCGGAAAATCGTCCACGAACGGCCGCCAATACACCCTGATTTGCCGGATTCCTCGGCAACGACTGCAAAGCCTTTGTTTATTTAATTGATAATTAGCAAGGTAAATCTTTGATAAATTATAAAACCAGGCGGTCATGTCTTCTGTTTATTAGTTAACAAGGATAAGTTCAAAACCAGGGGATATGGAAAAGATAATCGTGATCAATGACGATTCGAAAGAATCAATGCATGCGGCGGAATATGCTTTTCACCTGGCCTGTCTGTATCATAAGCACATCATATTGGCAAACCTGGTCTCTGCTGAGCGATCTATATTAAATCAGGTGGCCCGTTCGAAGGCTGTTCCGGCCGGGTTCGAGTTAATTCTTGGCGATGAGGAAAGCCAGGAAACGGTTAGTGACCACTTAAATTGCCTGAAAACAGAGTCCGGTTTTCATCCCGAGATCAAAACGCTGGACGCTTCAAAATTTGGCGAACGGGAAATGATCGCTTATGTCAATTCGCACAGGGTATGGATGATCGTTCGCGGCCTGGCAGCTGAATCTGAAATCCGCAGCGATGGCATGCGGATCAATATGCAATCCTTATTAAACCGGATCCTGTGCCCGATCATGCTTGTCCCGGAAATAGCGCCGGTCAAAAAAATTGAAAGGATGGTATACCTGGCTGATTTGAGATATGCACAAATACCCGTTATCAATTACCTTGCAAAATGGCGAATCGAAAACCAGAGCGTGATCATCGCCCATATCCGTGTAAAAGGGTTGCCGGAGCTGGAAAAATCGTACGCAAACGATCTTTTCAGTAAGGTGCTGGCCAGGCAGGTGGCCTGTAAGAACTTGTTTTTCTCGCATTTGCATGCAAACAGGTTTTCTGACGCCATCGATACGGTGATTCATGGAATGGAAGGGAATATGCTCGTATGTGAAAACCACAGTTATCATTTTAAGCAGATTTTAGGGAGTATGGTTACCACAAAAGTTCCCGGCTATATTTCTGTTCCTGTTTTAGTGTTTCCGTATTGATGTAGGCGGGTTGATAGCGGCCCCTTTTAGCGAATTTTTATAGGGACAGGCGATCACCTCAAAGCTATGTACTAAAAAATCCACGGTACTGTTGCCAGGTGATGTTAATAGGCAAATCATTTACACAGCCCTTAACACTCAGGTTTACTAAGCAAAACTAATAAGCCGGACAGGTGGAAATTACCCGGCCCGGCTTATTAAGCGTCATTTGCTCTTCGAGCCGCTGTTCGATTTTGATGAGCTTGTGCTTCGACCGGATTTTCCGGAGCTTTTTGAGCCTGATTTTTTTGAAGTGTCACTGTCCTTGCTGTGACTTCCAGTCTTTGTCGTTGGCATACCTTTAAATTTTAACGTGTATAATTTGGTTAATTAATTATTAAAACATTAAAATCCATGCCGTTTGCCAATAAAGCCGAGATAGTGGCGAAAAGTGTCTGAAATTAAATAAGATTTGTACAGAAAGGGGAACAATTTATGTTTAAAGCCGGTTTTCTCAATGGATCTGTTTGTCATAAGTGGGGGACGTTATCGATATAGCGCGCGATATGGGCACCTTTTGAAGCCTGCCATTCTTGAAACGACTGCCGCCCGGATCGTCCGGATTTATACCCTTTTTTGCCTAATCTAACCCCAAACCGGTACCGGACCGGTATCACCGTTCCTGCGGTCTGAAAAAGTTGTTAATGGTTACTGTATGTGGCAATCCCTGGAAAGGCGGACGACTTACAGGTGATACCGTAGACTATTCATCCCAAAAGCCTTCAAACGGCAGGATGATACCAGGGAAATATTTGGTAAGTATAGTCCGGCCTATATGAAAGATCCAAATCAGTAATCCGATGATGGCTGCCAGGATTAATGCCATGATAAAACCGGCCTTAAAAGAAATTTCGACCACTCCGCAACCGGAAAATATAAGAGTGGCAAAAAGCCCGGCAACAGGCAGCGCTATTGTTTTCATAGTAATCGTTTATCATTTTCCTTTTTAAAATCGGCAAACGCCGGCTTCAGGCCGGTTGCCATGGCATCCCCCTTGGTTTCCCGTTTTTTTCCAAGACTTCCATCGGCGAAGCCGGGGTGGTTTGCCCCCGTATCTTTTTGGATGGATGGACCTTCAGAGGGGGAATAATACCGTTTTGCCGGGGAATACTTCCTCCATTTTAGCTTTAACAGCAGGCGGCGCTTAATGTTTGAAAGGCCGGCATTGCCAGCGCAGAATCGTCCTGGAGGCAGTTTATGGCTAAATCGCGTATAAATACCAAGTTATACCGTATTTCTTTCGCTAAAATCCGTATTTGTCACCAAAACTTCGTTCGGCTTATTCTGTTGTTTCTTATAATACAATTTAATTAATTAAATAAATTTTAAATTAGAAATAAATTTTAAATTCTTGCAATGAGGAAAAACAGACAAAAATGAACGCGGCAGACAGGAGCATTTCTATTAATCATTGAGCTACCGGTGAGATCGGCAGTCACGGCCCTTTAGGTGGTGGTGACCCCATGTTTTAAAACAAGATATCTTGATGATTTTCACCCCTTACGTCCAGTCTGGCCGTCTGTTGTTTGCTGCGGCTTACGGATTCACCGCCTTTTTCGGCCGGCTTTGCTGGCTTGTTTAAAATCATTCGTGGGCATGCCCTGATCGGCGGGCCACTTTTCTCTTTGCTGGTAAATTCACGTTGTTCGTCATCATCCATTGACTAAAGCCGCCGCGATGGATCTTGCTGATTGCTTGTCTGTAATTTAATATTTATCTATAAAAGCAGCAGTTGTAGGGAAAGATCCCGGACCGGCGGCCGGAGCGCTTCCTACTGACCTTAAATGAGAAATGCGCTGAAAAGCGAACTTAAAACAAACGAAAGATGAACAAGGGAGAAGGATTAGGGGTTAAAAGAAAGCCATCTGTTGAAAGCCAGGAGTTTAAACAGGAGTTTAAACAGGATGGTGTTAAATCAGCATTCGAAAATTCAGAACAAAGCATTAAATTCAATATAAAAGGTAAATTTTTATATGCTTATGAAGAGAAATATTACATAAAGGGCATTACTTACGGCACATTCACACCAGATGAAGACGGCGTAAATTATCCGCCGGCTGAAATTGTAGAAAAGGATTTTTTTATGATGGCGGAAAATGGGTTTAACGCTGTCCGCACTTATACGATTCCACCTTCCTATTTATTAGAGCTTGCCGGTAAGTATGATTTACATGTCATGATCGGCATTCCCTGGGAGCAGCACATAGCCTTCCTCGATATCCATCAATTAAGAAATGATATCATAAAACGCGTCCGGGAATCTGTAGCAAGGTACAAAGGAAATTCAGCGGTATTATGTTATACCATCGGAAATGAAATTCCTGCTCCTATTGTGCGATGGCATGGAAAAGCAAAAATTGAAAGATTTCTGAAGCAGCTTTTTTACGCCGCAAAAGAGGCTGATCCGGACCGGCTGATTACCTATGTTAATTATCCTACAACTGAATATCTGAATTTAAGCTTCCTGGACTTCGTTTCCTTTAACGTATACCTGGAAAGCCCTGAAAAACTACAAAGTTACCTTTCGAAACTACAGAATATCGCAGGCGACAAGCCGCTGATTCTGGCTGAAATAGGTATCGACAGTGCAAGCCACGGCGCTTTAAACCAGGCAAATTTCCTCAAATGGCAATTAACCACCGCCTTTGCCAAAGGCTGTGCAGGAGCATTTGTTTTTGCCTGGACCGATGAGTGGTGGCGGGGCGGCTATGAAATTGAAGATTGGGACTTTGGCCTTGTAGACCGCCAACGCAACCCTAAACCTGCCTTAAACAGTGTAAGCAGCTGTATTCGCCAAAATCCCTTATCCTTAACGGCGTCAGAATCCCCTTTCATTTCTGTCATTGTATGCTCTTACAATGGCGCACGAACTATTCGGGGCTGTATGGAAGCCTTACAAAAACTAGATTACCCCAATAAGGAAATTATCGTTGTAAATGATGGATCAACGGATGATTTGGAAAAAATTGTAAAGGAATACCCGGTAAAATTAATTTCGACTCCCAATAGGGGATTAAGCAGTGCCAGAAATACCGGCCTGGCCAGTGCTGAAGGCGAAATTATAGCATATCTGGATGATGATGCATTTCCAGATTCGCACTGGCTTCAGTATTTAGCTTCTGCCTATAACTGTTCCAGCCATGCCGGCATAGGTGGCCCTAATCTTCCCCCTTTGGAAGATGGCCCTATCGCTGCCTGTGTTGCAAATGCCCCGGGTGGCCCCATACATGTGCTGCTATCGGACGAAATTGCCGAGCACATTCCTGGCTGTAATATGTCATTTAAAAAAGAGGTATTGATGGAAATTGAAGGTTTTGATCCCAACTTCAGGGTTGCAGGAGATGATGTGGATGTGTGCTGGCGGATACAAAGTGCAGGCTATACACTCGGATTTCACCCTGCCGCTGTCGTCTGGCATCATCGAAGGGCCTGCCTTAAATCCTATTGGAACCAACAAAAAGGATATGGTAAAGCAGAAGCGCTTTTAGAGGCTAAATGGCCGCTAAAGTACAATCGGCTTGGCCATCTGACCTGGGGCGGAAGGATCTATTCAAGTGGTGTCACCTTACCGCTAAAGATAAATAAGGATAAAATATATTATGGTACCTGGGGCAGTGCTTTGTTTCAATCAGTTTATCAGCCTGCTGACAATTTTTGGACGGCAATTCCATTGATGCCTGAATGGTATTTTCTGGTAACCTTGCTGGGAATAACGGGCAGCCTGGGCTTTCTGTGGAGCCCATTGTTATGGTTCTGGCCCTTTTTTGTATTAGCTATATTAATTGTCTTTGTTCAGGCGACGATAAGTGCGGTAAGACCCATAAGACGTTCCTGTAAAAAAATGAGGGTCAAATACCGTCTTTTAGTTATTGTCCTGTACGTCATGCAGCCACTAGCACGCCTTTACGGCAGATTGGCCCATGGATTAACACCATGGCGAACGCGCTGTTCAGGCCGTACTTCAAGGTTTCTTTTTCAATTTCAACCGACCGTTTTTACCTACTGGTCTGACCGCTGGCAATCTGCAGAAGGATGGTTAACCGAAATCGAAAAAGAACTGATTTATTTAAAACTGAGGGTAAAAAGAGGGGGTGAGTTTGATCCCTTCGATATGCAGCTGCAAAATGGATTATTCTGTAATAACAAGGTAATATTGGCTGTAGAAGAACATGGAGGCGGAAATCAGTTTCTTCGTTTTAAATGTATACCGAAAGTCTCTGTAACAGAAGGTGTTGTTCTGGCTATTCCCGCTCTGCTGGCATTTTCGGCCTGGGCTGACGGCGAATACCTGGTAAGTCTGGTTCTTACGGTCATTTTTTTAGCCCTTTTATCGAAACTCGTCTATGAGCACGCAGCCTGTCTGAGCTGTTTATACGCTGCTTTTCACCAGGTTTCCAAGAAAAAAAGCTACAGCGAAAAAGCTGCAGTTACCAAAGGCCGCACTTTTTTTTCTGACTTTAAAGAATCGGCAGCGATGGCGACTGTTTCAGCCAAAATAGGTAATAAATATGTAAAGTAATGCCTGCAGCAATGGAAAAGCTTAGAATAGTAATTGGTGGTTTTATCGGACTATATGCTACCGGCGGCGTTACCTGGGATTACATTCAGTATCCCTTAGGACTTAGAATGCTGGGTCATGATGTATACTATATCGAGGATACCATGCAATATTCAAAATGCCAAAGCCAGGGCAGGAGCTGGAACGACTCTTTTGACAGCATTAAGTACCTGAAAGATATTATGGAATGCTTTGGGCTGAAAGACCGGTGGGCTTACCGTGATGTAGCTTCAGGAAATTGCTATGGTCTGCGTATAGAAAAAGTTCTGGAAATTTGCAGTACTGCCGACATTTTTTTAAATGTCTCTTCAGCCAATCATATTTTAAAGCAAGAATATCTGCAGATCCCAAAAAGGGTGATCATTGATTCTGATCCGATGTTTACCCAGGTGCAGTATTGGGATGATGATGATCCGTATAACGCTTATTTAAAGATCCGAAAACTGTATAACCTTTATAATTATCGCTTCTGTTTTGGTGAAAATATAGGTAAACCGGGATGCCGTATTCCCTTATTTGATTTAACCTGGTTACCCACACGGCAACCTATTTGTCTTAATTACTGGAAACTTTCACGGATCCCGCCTTCAGCCCCCTTTACCACGGTTATGAACTGGTGTACACGCAAGGAAATGACCTATCAGCATGAGCAATGGGGTCAAAAAGATGTAGAATTCAAGAAAATTTTAAACCTGCCGGAGTTATACAAGCAGGTGGGTTTTAAGCTTGCCGTGGGTTGCTCTGCCGACACAAACCAGGTTTATAGTAAACAAAGGCTTGAAGAAAAAGGCTGGCAGATAATTGATCCGCATACTGAAGTTAAAAACATCAGGGATTACCAAAATTTTATTCAAAATTCACTGGGGGAATTTTCTGTAGCTAAAGAAACCTATGTAAAATCCAACAGCGGCTGGTTTAGTTGCCGGTCGGCCTGTTATTTAGCAGCCGGCCGGCCGGTAATTACACAGGAAACGCAATGGTCGGATTATATTCCGGCCGGGCTGGGTGCTTTTGCTTTTACAGATACAGAATCTGCAATCCGTGCGATCGACGAAGTAAGATCAAACCTTAAAAAACATTCTTACTCGGCCAGGGAATTAGCTAAAGAATACTTCGATAGTACTAAAGTACTGCAACAGTTGCTTGAGAATTTAAACTAACATCCAAGACCAAATGATCAGCCCGAGTAAAAGATTAATTATCAGCGCTTTTTCCATTGCCAGGCCGTACCGGAGACCGCTTGCTGCCATTCTTTTTCTTCACCTTATTGCCACCCCGGTATCTTTGCTTAAACCTTTCGCCCTTAAAATTTTAATTGACTCCGGATTTGGGAAACATGCTTTACCTGAATTTATCCGGATACTTTTTCCTGAAAACTTTAATTTCAGCTTCTCTACAATCGCTGTTCTCTCGGCCGGCCTTTTTATCCTGACTTCCCTCATTGAAAACCTCTATTCTGTGGCTGTCTGGGTGCTTAGTATTTCTACAGGAGAAAAAATGGTATTGAGCTTTCGCACGATCCTTTTTAATCATATTCAAAGATTATCACTGAAACACCATGACCAAAAGGGGGCCTCAGATTCTCTTTATAGAATTCAATATGACACGATGGCGATAAGGACCCTTTTTATCGGGAACCTTTCTCCAATTATTGCCGCTCTGGCTACCCTGGTGGGGATGATTATTGTAATGCTGATGATCAATTGGCATTTTGCCCTGATCGCCTTAAGCTTAATACCTGTTCTGTTTATTCTTACCCGTATTTCTGTAACACGCCTGCAAAAAAAATGGAGGAAGGTGAAAGAAGATGAAAGCTTTGCCATGTCTATAATTCATGAAGTTTTAAACGCTATGCGGGTAATAAAAGCTTTTGGACGGGAGGAAGGCGAAGCAGAACGGTTCAGGAGCAGTGCTGACGAAGCGGTAAAAGGTCAGATAAAGGTGGGCTGGCTTGCCGCATCTTATTCTTTTATGGTGGAAATGTTGTTTGCTTCAGGCACAGCTTTTTTTATTTATACCGGCGCTATGTATGTAAATTCCGGAAAAATGACCCTCGGAGAGCTTACATTGGTACTCGCCTATCTTGCTCAAATATATATTCCGCTGGTAAAAATTGTCAGAAACATTAATGATATACAGTCTTCCATGACGAGTATCGAGCGAGTTTTTAATCTTTTAGATCAAGAAAAAGAGGTTAAGGAAAGCGCTAACCCGCTCCCTTTGAGCCAAAGCAGGGGGCATATTGCCTTCCAGGAGGTCAGCTTTTCTTATCAATCAGAAAAACAGGTTCTTGAGAACATCTCCTTTGAAATAAAGCCTGGCGACCGGGTGGGAATAATGGGTTCTACCGGCGCCGGCAAAACATCGCTAATTAGTCTTTTACTTCGTTTTTATGATTGCAACAGCGGAAAAATCATGCTCGATGGAAATGATATCCGCAATTATCGTTTATCAGACTATCGAAAACAGTTTGCAATCGTACTGCAGGATCCGCTGTTATTTTCAACGAGCATAGCCGAGAATATCAGCGTTGGATTACCGGGAGCAGCAATGGAGGAAATTATCGGCGCAGCCAAACTTGCCAATGCTCATCATTTTATCATGAATTCGGTCAACGGGTATGATACTTTAGTCGGTGAACGAGGTATGCAACTGTCGGGGGGCGAACGTCAAAGAATTTCACTGGCAAGGGCGTTTATAAAAAATGCACCGATACTGATTCTGGACGAACCTACCAGTGCCATCGACTTAAAAACCGAAACCCAGATCATCGAAGCAATGGAAAGACTTATGCGCGGACGCACAACCTTCCTTATCAGTCACCGGTTAGACGCTTTACGAAGCTCCAATATCATCCTGCATCTGGAGCAAGGAAAAATAATAGATATACTGCATGAGGCAGCGATAGATGTCCTGGAACTGAAAAAGAAGGCTTACCTGTTCGATAATGATCCATTTTAACCATTAAATATTAAATAAATAAAAAAATGCAAATCTTGGTAGCAGGATGGTTTAGTTTTAAAGGAATGGGCGCTACGGCCGGCGACCTTATCTCGCGTGAGATCGTTTGCTCCTGGTTGAGGGAAGCCGGTTTACCTTTTGATGTCGCTTTGGCCGGGCCCTGCCCACCGGAAACAGGAGTAGACTGGCGGGAAATAGATGCCGGCAAATATAATCATGTTGTTTTTGTATGTGGTCCTTTCGGAAACGGATGGCCATTGACCGAATTTCTTTCGGCCTTTTCAAATGCAAAACTTATAGGCGTTAACCTTTCTTTATTACAGTCTTTAGACACCTGGAATCCCTTTCACCTTTTATTTGAGCGTGACAGCTCGGTTGCCAGTCATCCGGATATTTCTTTTCAGGGAAAGCCGTCTGAGATACCCGTGGTTGGGGTTATTCTGGTGCATAAACAAAAGGAATACGGCAAAAGAGCTTTACATGAAACGGCTGAAGCTGTTATTAACCGCTTTCTATGTAACACCGAGGCCGCAGTTGTATACATCGATACGGCCATTCCGAATAATAAAGGACAGCTCAGGACGCCGGCGGAGGTGGAAGCATTAATAAAGAAAATGGATTTGGTGATCACTACCCGTCTGCACGGAACAGTGCTGACACTTAAAAACGGAGTTCCTGTCATTCCAATCGATCCTATTGCAGGCGGCGCTAAAATCACTCAGCAGGTAAAAACTATCGGCTGGCCTGTACTGTTTAACGCGGAATCCTTAAATATAAGTTCACTTTCGAAAGCTTATCAGTTTTGTCTGACTCCGCAAGCGAGATTGCAGGCTGAAAAAATAGCAGAAAGATCCATCGCTGAAGTTGAAAAAATACATCAGGCATTTGTCAGGGAGCTTAAAGTGCTGGCTGAAAGCAAATGATGAATGTCCTGACACTTATTGAAAATCATTAATCAGAAAGTTATGATAATTTCAGACTTTATACTTAGTAAGCAAGAAGGTACCATAAGAGCTGAAGCAAAATTTGTATGGGAAGATAACGATCGGCCTCCGTTCACCCTGTTTGTCCAAACACGCCGGGAGTTCGAAGATTTGTTATACCCCGATCCGAACTCTTTTCTTAGAGCCGGAATTTTAAATGCCTGGCACTATGGTGAAAAACGAATCGCGGTTGATGGTTCTCTTTGTCCGGCACTGGTGAATAATCTGGAGGGCGTATTTTTATTATTGAAAAGATGGTATCCCGATGATTTCCCCGGCAAACCGGTGATCGAAGCCCTTGATAATTACAAGCCATTACTGCCTTTTAGCAATCAGGCACTCTCCCTTTTTTCGGGTGGTGTAGATTCCGTTTGTCTTTTACGATCAAACCGGCTGTTTTATCCCAAAGGGCATCCTGATTATATTACCTCGGTGCTTTCGGTAGAATTTTCAAGAGCTCCGGTTGCTAACGATATTGAATTTGCAAACAAAGTGGAAGGACGGCTTGGCTCTGCAAAGCCGGTATTGGAAGAGGCCGGAGTCGAGGCCATACCCGTGCTTACTAATATCTGGTGGCTTAACCCCGACGGTTACTTTTACGGGCAGAAATCATATGGATCGCAACTGCTTACCACCGCTTCATTTTTTAATCGTGGTTTTTACCGGGCTTTTATAGCTTCTTCTTACGATGCCAGCTTCCTGCACAAGCCCTGGGGCTCGCATCCCCAATTGGATGCTTATTATAGCAGCTCTCATTTCCGCGTTCAGCATATAGGAACAGAAATGACCAGAATAAAGAAAGTTGAAATGCTCGCCGGGTGGCCCGTGGGTTATCATCATATGCGCGTTTGTCAGAATGACAATACCGGCAGCTATAATTGTGGCACCTGTGAAAAATGTATTCGAACCCAATTGATGCTGGAAGCTTTAGGAAAACTGAAAGGCTGCAGATCGTTCCCTAAAGACACCATAGATGGCGAATTGGTGCAATATCTTGAAACCTATGATATGCTTTACAGTACAGATCAGGTACATAATGAAGAAAGACTGTATACGTATGGAAATATCGCCGAACTGCTGGAAAAAGCAGGCAGATATGATCTTGTAAAACCTTTAAAAGACATCCTATTAAAACTTGGGGAAAGGCATTCGCAAACAATAAAAGCTAAGGCCACCATTGAATGATATCAGATTGAAATTAAAAGGCTGAGATCGTTCATTTTACCGGCCCGGTTTTAGCTAAAATAGAATCTATCCCTAACTAATTGTTTTGGCTTTTTAACCATTTGGTCAACTCTTGATCTGAAAGCTTTTGAATGATCATTTTAATTTTGGTATTGGCTCGCTCGCAGCGGTATTGGCAGGCACCGGGACGGCAGATCGGCCGGCCGGTGCAGGCAGCAACTAAATACCCTATTTTCACCGGTGGACAATCCATTTAATTTGCTTAGTTTTAAAGACCTATGGTTTAACAAAATATAATCCACCTGAGGGGTGGCTGGTCACACCCCTTTAAGCAGCGGTACTGAATCACCGGGCGAATATGATTTCTGATCATCATTCTTTTGAAATATGGAACAAAACGATAAAGCGGTTGTCCTGATCGTTGATGATAAGGAAGCTAATCTTTTTGCATTGGAACAATTGCTGATCAATAAGGACAGGATCATTCTCCGTGCCATTAACGGGCGGGATGCCTTGGAAATTGCGCTGTCTCAATCTGTTGACCTCGTCATACTGGATGTCAGGATGCCGGAAATGGATGGCTTTGAAGTGGCCCAGATCCTGCAGTCAACCAAAAAAACCAGGGATATCCCTATTATTTTTGCTTCAGCGGAGCGTACGGAGCACCACTTTATGATCAAAGGCTTCGAAGAAGGGGCGATCGATTACTTATTCAAACCATTGGACCCGGAAATAGTTAAAGCAAAAGTCAACGTGCATTTAAAGATCCAGTTGCAAAAGCGCGAACTGATGGATAAAAACCTTTCTCTGCGGAAAAGTGCACTGCTGATCAATAATTCCGCCGATATAATTGGCATCATTGATGCAGAAAGCTTTAAAATAGAAGAGATCAACGAGGCTTTTACCACCATACTTGGCTATGCTGACCAGGAGACACTGGGAACCAGTATGACCTGTTTGCTGGTTGAGGAAGATCAAGCCGGATTTAACAAACTGGTTAAACAAACAAAAGAGCATTTTGCCTTTGATACACGCGTTTATTGTAAAGACCGGAGTGTGAAATGGCTGCAGTGGAAAGTGGTGGTGCGAGATCAGAAATGGTTTGTCAATGCAAGGGATATTACCGGCCAAAAGATAGCAGAACAGCAGGTCCAGCAATTAAATAAGGACCTGCAAGATAAGGTCGCCGAACTCATAACTGCCAATAAGGAACTGGAATCTTTTTCTTATTCCGTTTCCCATGACCTGCGGGCACCTTTAAGGGCATTAGAGGGGTATTCAAAAATCTTTGAAGAAGACCATGTGGAGATACTCAATGAGGATGCAAAAAGGTTATTGGCAGAAATTAAATACAATGCTAAAAAAATGGGCGCACTCATTGACGATCTGCTTTCTTTTTCCAGACTTGGGCGGCAGGCGGTAAAAAAGCAACAACTCCATACGCCGGAAATTGTCGAACGTATCATCGCCGAGATCAATCATTCCGCTCCGCTTAAAGCGACGATCAAGTTCAATGAGCTGCCCGTAACGTATGCGGATCCTTCTTTAATATACCAGGTTTGGCTGAACCTGATCTCCAACGCGATTAAATATTCACAAAAAAAAGAAAGGCCTGAGATAGAGATCGGAGGAACTGAGGCTGAAAATGAAACGACCTTTTATATAAAGGATAACGGTGCAGGATTTGATATGCGGTATGCCGGCAGATTGTTTGGTGTTTTTGAGCGGTTACATGACAGTGATGAGTTTGAGGGCACCGGTATTGGCCTGGCTATTGTTCAGCGGATAATCGCCCGCCATGGCGGCAGTATCCGTGCCGAAGGAAAAGTAGATCAGGGGGCCGTATTTTATTTCACCTTACCTCGAATAGCCGGTAAACATGAAAAGGATACCTAGCCAAAATTCTTTGCGGCTTTATTGCATGCGCGGTAATTTTGCTCAGCCGCGCCATTTTTGCTATCCGGAGCAGTAATCAATTTATTGAGACGACGCGACGGGCGGCAGACAGTCCGGCGCTGTTGGAATAATATTTGCCCGGGAGTTTAAAATTTGCCGCCATGAAAACCTATTATGTTTCACTGCACATTAAAACGCCCGTAGGATTCCTAACGTATGGTAGTTTTGAATTAGGCACCGACCGGAAAAAAGCTACCACGATTTTCAGGGAGCTTAAAGGCACGGATGAAATTTCGGAAAGCTCCATCCTGCATCTCGATTTCACGGAGCTGGAGGAGGGGATCCCATTGCCAATACAGGTGCTGCATTGTACCATCGATGAAATTGCCGAAAACGTCCGCATCATTACGCGGGAAGTGTTCAAGGAGCTGGCGTTGAAAACGGAATGAACAATGAAAAATTGACAGTTACACTGAAAAAATTTCCGCTCAAACTGAATTTTTTTCGCTTTTTATCCGCTGGCATACTGCTTGTAAAGGGTTAAATAAAAATAAGATTAAAGTTTAATTGGTTAATTGTTCAATGATTTTTTAAAACTAAATTTAAAGGAGAAAAGGCCATGACATTGGTTAAATTTAAAAACGACAGCAACAGCGCATTAATGCCAGGCGTTAGTGACATTTTTGAATCGATCTTTAACGACAGTTTCTTTAACGACCGCATGGTAACGCGTGTGCCTGCGGTAAACATCAGCGAATCGGCTGAAAATTACCACATTGAGCTGGCAGCCCCAGGTTTGAAAAAACAGGATTTTAAGATTACCATAGATGATAACATCCTGAATATTTCGGTGGAACAACGTTCCGAACAAAATGACAACGGTCGTAAATATAACAAACGTGAATACAGCTACAACTCTTTTGTGCGTTCATTCACGCTGCCGGAAGTCGCAGATCAGGGCCGGATCGACGCTGCTTACCAGGATGGCATATTGAAAATTGATGTGGCTAAAAAGGAAGAAGCAAAAACCGTTAGCCGCCAGATCGAATTAAAATAATCAATCCATCCCGCTATTTAGAGGCTGCCCCCGGGGGCGGCCTTTTTTGTGATGTGCCCGGGTAAAGGACCTGCGGCCATAGCAGGAAATTACAATGAAATATGAAGTCCTTCGTTCATTCACTAAGATCCGTTCTATTCACAATAATTTTTCAAGGTTTTCTTTATAAGCCCTGCCTACAGGAACCGACGCTCCGCCGATCTCCAGAAACTCGGTTGTATACGATTCTATTTTATTCAGGGCCACAATGAACGAGCGGTGCACCCGCATAAAGAGCCGCGGCGGAAGCATGGATTCGATCTCCTGGGTGCCTATTTTGGTGAGATAAAAGTTTTTAGCGGTGACGATCTTGATGTACTCGCGCTGGCTTTCGATGTAAAGGATTTCCGAAAACCAGATCTTCACTTTTTTATGCTGCACATTCAGAAAAAGGTATTCTTTGGCCTGTTCCAAGGGGCTCCTGACTTTATTCACCGCCTGAAGGAAGCGGTCGAAGGCAAAGGGTTTCAGCAGGTAGTCGGTGACGTTTAGCTCAAAGCCTTCTACGGCATACTGGTGATAGGCCGTCGTCACGATGACAGCAGGCGGTTGCGCCAGCGTTTTCAAAAAGGCCATTCCTTTTAATTTGGGCAGATGGATGTCCAGGAAAATAAGGTCCGGCTGGTTATTGCGAAGATATTCCGCTGCCCGCAGCGCATCTTTAAAAGTACCGGTTAATTCCAGGAACGGCACCTGCGAGATATAGTCAGCAAGCACTTTGACCGCAAGCGGTTCATCCTCGACGATAATGCATCTGATATCAGACATGGCTGGCCAGGTTAATCTTCAGGGTTGCCGTAAATTGCGCCGGACCCTGGCGTACGTTTAAACTATAATCGGTATACTGCAATTCCAGCTGACGGCGCAGGTTAGAAAGGCCGATATTCTCCCTTACTACAGGCTCTCCGGTAGATTCTTCGGTGGAGTTTTTTACCAAAAAAACGAGCTGACGCTGATTTACCGAAAGATGAATATCGGCCGAAGGGTTATCCCTGGTTTCTGAAACGCCGTGCTTAAAGGCGTTTTCTACCAGCGGTACCAGCAGGAGTGGGGGGACGGCCTGTTTCATATCTTCAATATCGTAATTAAAGTTGATCCGCAGTGAATCGTCATAGCGCAGTTTTTCGAGTTCAAGGTATTCACTGATGATCCTGACCTCGTGTTCGATCGCTATAAAATCACCGCCGGTCTCATAGAGCATAAACCGTAACATCCCCGATAGGCGAAGAATCGATTCGGGAGCCAGTTCGCTTTTATCTCTTGCGAGTGAATAAATATTATTCAGCGTGTTGAACAGGAAATGCGGGTTGGTCTGCGACCTCAAATAATTCAGTTCGGCTTCGCGTTTCTCCAGGCGCAGCTGCTGGGCCGACAATTTTAATTGCAGGTGATTATAACGGTACTTGAATAAGCCAAAAAAGAAAACGGACAGCAGGCCATGCGGAACGATATAGCTCGTGCCCTTTTCTACCGACTTAAATTCGATCAGGGCCGTATAGATATGCAGCTGGATACCCAAGAACCGCCAGGCATATAAACCAAAGGAAAATAGTGACAGCAGGCCCGTGACCACTAACAGCCACCAAAGGGTTTTGAGGATGGCCGGCCGCTTCCTTCTTAAAAAAGGCAGTGTGTATTCAAAAAATATAAAGTTGATGACCGCGAGGTAAATCACCAGCCAGACGTTGTTGAAAAACGCGGACCAGAACGAACCCCGTGCATTGGCCGAATCAACCACCAGCCAGAACAAGAGGTAGCCCAGGGTGACCTGGATATAAAATTTAAACTGTTGTTTACTGATGTTTATTTTCATGATGCCGAAAGTAAAATTAGGGATTTCTGCCGATGTTGCATTGACCTATATCCTGTGTTCGTTGACCATTTACCGTTGTCTGTTGACCAGGGAATCTGCGACTTATTTTAATGCTTATTCTTGTCTGATAAAACCGATCATTCATTAGAAATTAAAGTATGAAAAAAGCAATTCAATTCGGGGAGCAGGTCGAGGGTTACGACATCCCGGTACTTAACGAACGGGAAATCAGGGCTGCAGCCGGCATCCTGTTCCTGGTGATCTTTACTTCTTATCTGCTTATTATCCTGACCAATGATTTTGTGCTGGCCAAATACGCGATCACCCTTTTCTTTACCGACTTCGCGATCCGCGTGTTCGTAAGCCCGCGTTTCTCACCGGCGCTGATCATTGGGCGGCTGATCGTGCGCAACCAGGTGCCGGAGTATGTCGGCGCCAGGCAAAAAAAGTTTGCCTGGATCGTCGGTGTGATCCTTTCATTTACCATGCTGGTATTGATGGTCATCGTTAACTCCTTCAGCCCGATCACCGGGATCGTCTGCCTGCTGTGTATGGTCTTCCTGTTTTTCGAGTCGGCTTTTGGCATCTGCCTGGCCTGTAAAGTCTATGCTGCGGTTTATAAGAAAAAAGCCCAGTATTGCCCGGGCGAGGTGTGCCAGGTAAAGGCCAGGGAGCCGATCCAGAAAACGTCGAAAGTGCAGTTACTGATCGTACTGGCGTTTGTGGGGTATATATTTCTGATCGCCCGTCTCTTTAACGCTGATTTCCGGCAAAAGCCATATGATATGTTCGGGCTGTTCGGGCCGGCTAAAACGGCATCTAAAAGTAAATAACGGTACCCATGGAAACACCGAGCACACTGGAAGCTTATTTCGCCGTTTTCCGGGATCATATCATCGGCAGCGAACAGATGTTTGAATCGCCCTGCGGCCCAAAGAAGATACTATACGCTGACTGGACAGCCAGCGGGCGGGCCTATCAGCCCATTGAAGCCTATATGCAGTGGCATATACTGCCTTTTGTTGCCAATACGCACACGGGCTCGACAGTTACGAGCTCCATTATTTCACAGGCCTACCAAAAGGCAAAAGCAACCGTCAAACAGCATGTCAATGCCGGAAGCGACGATGTGCTTATCTTTTGCGGCAGCGGGATGACCGCCGCGGTGAATAAACTGCAGCGGATATTGGGCCTGCGTATTCCTGAACGGCTAAAAGATTATCTGGAAAATGGAAGCTCATCCCTGCAGGTGAAGGAGGAGCTTCGCCCGGTTGTCTTTGTTACCCACATGGAACATCACAGTAATCATATCAGCTGGCTGGAGACGATTGCCACTGTAGAGATTATCGGCAGCGACCGGTGTGGCAACGTTGACCTGGATCACTTCAGAGCGCTTTTACAGCAATACCGGCACCGGATGCATAAAATAGCTGCGGTCACTGCGTGCTCTAACGTAACGGGGATCGAAACCCCTTACCACGAGATTGCCGGCATCATTCATCAGCATGGCGGGTTGTGTTTCGTGGATTTTGCCTCTTCGGCGCCCTATGTCCGTATCGATATGCACCCCGAAGACAAAAGCAGCGGGCTGGATGCAATTTATTTTTCGCCGCATAAATTCCTGGGCGGGCCCGGCACACCGGGCATACTGATCTTCAACAGCGCCCTTTATAGTAACAAAGTTCCCGACCACCCGGGCGGCGGGACCATCGCTTATAGTAACCCCTGGAAAGAACACACTTATATTGCCGGGATTGAAGAACGGGAGGATGGGGGAACTCCGCCTTTTTTACAGGGGATCAAAGCCGGCCTGTGCATCCGCCTGAAAGAAAGCATGGGAACGCGAAACATTAGAAAGCGGGAAAAAGAATTGCTGGCCATTGTTTTTAACCGTTTTAAAAAAATAAAGCGTGCGGCAATACTCGAGGGCGGCCTTACCGATCGCCTTGGCGTGGTGTCCTTTCTGATTGCCGGTGCGCATTATAACCTGGTCGTCAAGCTGCTGAACGATCGCTTTGGTATCCAAACCCGGGGCGGCTGCTCCTGCGCCAGTACCTACGGTCATTACCTGCTCGGCGTTAACAAAACCGACTCTGGGCGGATCTTAGCAAATATAATTTCCGGCGACCTGCAATGTAAACCCGGGTGGATCAGGCTATCCATTCATCCAACGATGACTGATGATCAGGTGCATTTGATGATGGACGCGATCGGGCAGATCGCTGATAACCACACCGAATGGGGAATGGACTATCGTTACTGTCCGGCAAGCAACGAATTTATAAGGAACGCAAGAACACCGGTTATTAGCCCTAAACTTTGAGGAAGCTTATATCGGGATAAGCAAGTGATGATGCGGTCTTCAACAGGCTAAATAAATGCGGGTATAGATCACGCGCTGCAAGTAAGACCTTTATTCCGGCCGGTGGCTTTTGCGAATCTTTAAAATATTTCAAACGTCCAAAGTGCCAGTTAGGCACCTTCGACGGGTACTCCATTTGCCGGTAGATACCGGTGGGCATGCTTTATAACAGGATGACCGGATTAAAAGAATAACGATCATTATATTTACAGCGTGAAACAATCAAAAACAGATAAGACAAGGACCCTATTTCTGGGGATTGTCATCACTGTTTTTTCATTCCCTGCCTTTTCACAAAGCAAACCGCCCTACCTCCTGGAGCACGAAAGCGACATCGCCAAAAATGAACCCGGTACTCATAACGGCGGAGGAAACACAACTGGCTACAGTTTTTTCTCAAAGGCGGAAGGCTTGAAGATGGTGTTCCGCAAACGTGTACTGCATCCGGGTTCAGCCATTGGTTATCATTTACAAAAGGAGGACGAGGTTTATTACATCGTCAGCGGTACGGGCGAAATGCAGATGAACGGCCAATCATTCACCGTAAAAGCCGGCGATGCGATCTTGACAAGGCCGGGCAGCGCTCACAGTCTGACGCAAACGGGGAATAATGACCTGGCTGTCATCATCGCTTATCAGACTGAATAAGTCATTTCTGCAATTGTAGCAAATGGCAGTGTGTATGCGTAATGGTTAAAAACGGTTATGAACAAAAGTTTTTCCATTCTGCTGTTATTGGTTTCACTGTGTGCCTGTGTCAAAAAACAGCAAAAACCTTCCTGTGCAATACAGGTTTGTAGCGATGTTTTTGCCATCGTAACTATTAAGTTTTTGGATAAGGATGGCAACCAGATAGCCGTTGATAATTATACTGCCCTTGACCAGCGCACGCATGAAGTTTTACATGATCATAAACTACTGGCACCAGGCGCTTATCCTTCCTATTATGAGGTGGCAGATGACAGCGACCTTAAAAAAATATCAGCAGATGGTGATGATATATCGGTAACAGGAACCGATCCTTTGACCCATCAAACCAAAACTGCCATTGTCAAAGTTGCAGGAGGCTGCGCCTGTCACGTTAATAAGCTATCAGGAACTGACCTTATTACTTTCGATTAGCTCTATTCAAGTACCACCGTTTTGTTTTTGTAAATAAATACCCTGTCGTCAAAAACCACTCTCAGGGCTTTAGCCAAAACCGCTGTTTCTATTTCTTTGCCTGCCTTGATCATATCACTGGCTGTATGGGAATGATCGGCTGAGATGATCTGCTGGGCAATGATCGGCCCTTCGTCCAATTCGTCGGTGACAAAATGAGCGGTGGCACCCACCAGTTTCACTCCCCGTTCGTATGCCTGTCTATAAGGGTTTGCGCCTGCAAACGCCGGTAAGAACGAATGATGTATATTGATGATTTTGCCGGGGAAACGGCTCACAAAATCAGGTGATAAAATGCGCATAAACTTGGCCAGTACGATATAATCATGTTCATACTGCGTGATGATGTCCAGTATTTGTTTCTCAGATGCGGCTGATGAGCCCGCAAAAGATACATGATGAAAAGGAACGTCAAAACGCCGGCATATATCCGCCAGGTTGGTATAATTACCGATAACGCATTGCACGGTTGCGCCCAGCGTTTTAAAATAGTTGCGTACCAGGATGTCTGCCAGGCAATGATATTCCCTGGTTACCATCACAATCACTTTTTTTACCGGATCAGGGTTAACCCTGATCAATGCGCCTTGTGGCAGCAGCTCATGCAGCTTTTGCTCAAGCGGCCGGTCTCCTTCGGTTTGCTTGTCAACTTCCAGCCGCATGAAAAACAGGTTTGCCGCCTTATCCACATGCTCATGCATGGACAGAATATTGAATCCTTCGGCTGCCAGCAGGCCTGATATTTTTGCCACCAGCCCGATCTGGTCCGTGCACTGTATAACAATCACCATATCAGCGCAATTATACTGAATAAAGTTAATTGTGTGATAAATTTTATAGGGTATCCGCTTTAAGTCAACAGGAAAATTGGCAGAACCTTTTTTTTGCCGCATTATTAATAAGCGAAGAAAATAATAATTGCAGAGCGGCGCACAGCAGTGATTTGGACTGTTGAAAACTTTTGGTGGTAAAAAGTGGTAGAAAGTGGAAAAAGTAATTTACTTTTACTTTACAATAAGTGCATTAGTGTTGCTATGTCCCATTTTTTAGGTGAATTTGATTGTAAGCTTGATTCCAAAGGGAGAATGATGATCCCTTCCGGCCTCAAAAAGCAGCTTCCCGAAGCTGACAAAGAGGGGCTTGTGATCAATCGTGGCTTCGAAAAGCACCTGGTGATCTACACCCGCAAGGAATGGGATAAAATAATTGATGACCTGGGCAAGCTTAATCAATACGAAAAAAGGACCCGCGAATTTATAAGATATTTTACACGTGGTGCATCAGAATTGTCGCTTGACGGTTCAGGCCGCGTGCTTTTGCCAAAAGCTTTACTGGAATATGCGGGTATCGGCGCTGACCTGGTGCTGGCCTGTCAGTTCAACAAAATAGAGGTTTGGGCGCGCGGCGCTTATGATGCGCAGATGGATAATGAACCCGAAAACTTCGCCAGGCTGGCCGAAGAGGTAATGGGTAATGCAGCGAGGAGGGCAGCTGATGAGTAATTATCATACCCCGGTGATGTTAAACGAGTGTATAGAAGGGCTGAATATTCGTCCGGATGGCATTTATGTGGATGTGACTTTTGGAGGCGGCGGTCATTCGCGCCAGATTATAAAGCACCTGGGTAACAATGGCCGTTTGCTGGCCTTTGACCAGGATGCTGATGCGCAGCAAAACATGATTGAAGATGAGCGCTTTGAATTTATAGATCAGAATTTCAGATATCTTAAAAACTTTTGCCGTTTGCATAATGCCATTCCTGTGGATGGTATTCTGGCCGACCTTGGCGTATCATCCTATCAGTTTGACCAGGCGGAGCGTGGTTTTTCTACCCGTTTTGATGCTGACCTGGATATGAGAATGAATCAGTCGGCTGTATTAAGTGCCAAAGAGGTGATCAATACTTACCAGGAGGCGGATCTGCACCGGATATTTGGTATTTACGGTGAAATTAAAAATGCAAAATCGCTGGCCAGGACCATTGCCACAGCAAGGCTGAATGCACCGATCAATACGGTTGCCGATCTGAAAAATGCCATTATGGTGCTCATCCCGCGGGGAAAGGAAAATAAATACCTGGCACAGGTCTTCCAGGCCCTGCGCATAGAGGTGAACCAGGAACTGGAAGCCTTAAAGGATTTTTTAATGCAGTCCGCCGAAGTTCTGTCATCGGGCGGACGGCTGGTGGTCATGTCTTATCATTCACTTGAGGACAGGCTGGTGAAAAACTTCATCGCCAAAGGAAAATTCAGCGGCGAGGTGGAGAAAGACTTTTATGGTAATGATCAAAAGCCTTTTGAGGCGGTAAGCCGTGGCGCGATTACCGCATCAGAACAGGAGATCGAAAATAATAACAGGGCACGGAGCGCTAAATTAAGAATAGCTGTAAAAAAATGACCAATCGTTTGCGTACAGAAATTCCGGAAGAAGAAGCTGAAAATGAGCTTGTAGTTGAGCAAAAGCAACCTGCAAAGGAAATTTCAGAAAATGCATTATGGCAGCTTTTTGCAGCAACATTTAATGCGGAGAAGGCTACCAGCGCGTTGCCTTTCGTGCTGTTCCTTGCCTTTTTAGGGATGATTTACATCGGCAATATGCACCTGGCAGAAAAGAATATCCGCGATATAGCAAAGCTCGGTAAAGAAGTAAAAGAACTGACCTGGGACTATAAAACTGCCAAGGCCGACCTGGCTTTTAAAAGCACATTAACGGAAGTGGCCAAACGTGTGGATACATTGGGCATTAAAGAATCTATTGAACCGCCGCAGAGGCTGAGGGCGCAGGAGGTGAAAGATGGGCATTAGAACGAACATACTTTTAAGAGTATATCTTGCATTCGGGCTTATCCTGCTGTTTGCAGGCGCTGTCGTGTATCAGCTTTGCCGTGTGCAGTTTGCCCAGGGCGCTAAATGGAAAGCGATGTCCAGAACGCTTTCCGCCCAATATATAAATGTGGAAGCTGCACGCGGCAATATCTTTGCCTCCGATGGCAGTTTGCTCGCCACGTCAGTGCCTGAATACGAGCTGCACATGGATATGCTGGCAGGCGGTATAGCCGATGAGGCCGTATTCCAGGATAAAGTAGATTCGCTGGCAGCCGCCCTGTCGCATTTTTTTGGGGATAAGTCAGCCCGCGAATATTCAAAGATATTGCGTGAAGCGCGTAAAGACGGTGATCGCTACCAGCTGATCAGGCGAAAAGTAGGATTCCAGGAGCTAAAAGAGATACGCAGGTTTCCCATATTCAACCTGGGAAAATATAAAGGCGGATTGATCGTTATTGAGCAAAACAAGCGCATCCTGCCGTTTCGCTCCTTAGCTGCCCGCACCATAGGCTATAAAAACGACAATGCAAAAAATGCAGACGGTAAGTCTGTTGCTGTTGGTTTAGAGGGTGCTTATGCCGACTATATCAATGGAGAGAACGGCAAGCGGCTGATGCAGCGTATGGCTGGCGGTGTTTGGATGCCGGTAAATAATGACGGATCTGAAATAGAGCCAAAAGAAGGAGCTGATATTATTTCTACCATTGATGTGAATTTTCAGGATGTGGCGCAGGAAGCGTTGAAGAAGCAATTGATTAAAAGTGGTGCCAGCCATGGCTGCGTAGTATTAATGGAAGTGGCTACCGGCCAGGTTAAGGCAATCGCCAATTACACACTCACCAAAGAGGGAGATTACCAGGAGCGTATGAACTATGCCATCAGTGAATCCGCTGAACCGGGTTCAACCTTTAAACTGGCATCCTATATGGCTGCTATTGATCAGCATAAGATAGATACAAGCTCATTGGTCGACGTCGAGCATGGCAGCTATGACCTGATCAATCCCCGCAACGGCAAGGTAGCGCTTAAAATACGTGATGCTGAAGATCCGGGTACGATAATAAGCGCTAAAAGGGCTTTTGAGGAATCCTCGAACGTTGCGGCGGCCAAATTTATTTATGCTCATTATCACAACAATCCCCAGGAGTTTACCGATAAACTTTACAGTTATCACCTGAATGAAAGAAATGGCCTGCAAATATCCGGCGAGGGTGCACCGCGCATCAAAAACCCGGGCTCCCGCGACTGGAACAAACTACAGTCGCTTTCGCAGATGGCTTATGGTTACGAGCTGAAACTGACACCCCTGCAAATGCTCACCTTTTATAATGCGGTAGCCAATGATGGTAAAATGATAGCGCCAATTTTTGTAAGTGAAATACGTCACCTGGGGAATCCCATTGAGCGTTTCCAGGCCAGGGTGATTAACTCAAAGGTGTGTTCAGATAAAACGCTTGCAAAAGTAAGAGGGATGCTCGAAGGTGTGGTCGGGGAAGGAACCGGGCATTTGGTAATTAAAAATAATTTATACACGGTGGCTGGTAAAACCGGCACGGCGCAGATCGCCAACGGGAAATTTGGCTACGGTGCTAAAAACTCCCACCAGGATAGTTTTTGTGGCTATTTCCCTGCCGACAAGCCAAAATATTCCATGATCGTGGTGATACATGATCCGACAATAGGCTCTCATCTTGCGGCCTATGTTGCCGGCCCGGTCTTCCGGGCAATTGCCGACCGGGTGTATTCAAGCGATTTGGAAATGAATCAGGCTACGCCGTTGCGTTTTGTTGGTCATACGCAGTTACCAAAGGCTAAAGCAGGCAACCGCAAAGCGGTGCGGCAGGTATATGACCAATTGAATATAAAACCGCTCTATGCTTCCACGAATACGGCGGCAGATACCTCGGGCGGACTGGCGTTTGAAGAAAATAAATATCATAAAGGTGCAGTGCCGGAAGTAACCGGCATGGGCTTAAGTGATGCTTTATATGAATTAGGTAATGCAGGTTACCGGGTTTCGGTGCATGGCAGCGGAACGGTGGTAAAACAATCTGTTACCGGTGGTAGTATTATTCCTAAAGGATCAAAAATCATAATCGAACTGCAATGAGGTATTTGAGCGATATTTTAGAGGGACTTGCATTTACCGAACTTCAGGGTAGTGCCGACATGGAAATCAGCGCTATCGTTTTCGATTCGCGCCTGGCCCGTCCGGGGTCATTATTTGTGGCCGTAAGAGGCACGCAGGTTGATGGCCATGATTATATTGAGCAGGCCGTCAGTAACGGCGCTGTGGCGGTGATCTGTGAAGATCTGCCTGCGCATGTTACCGGGGAAGTAGACTTTTTTATGGTGGCAAACACCGCTGTTGCACTGGGAACGGTTGCTGCCAATTTTTACGATAACCCATCGGAAAAACTAAAGTTGGTTGGTGTGACGGGCACTAATGGGAAAACTACCATTGCGACCCTTCTTTATAAGCTGTTTGGCGATCTGGGTTATAAATGCGGCCTGATTTCTACTGTTGAAAACCAGATCAATGGCCAGGTGGTAGCCGCCACGCATACGACTCCGGACCCGGTGGTGCTCAATATGCTGCTTGAGGAAATGGTCGTTAAAGGCTGCGACTATTGTTTTATGGAGGTGAGTTCGCATGCAATTGTACAGCATCGTATTGCCGATCTGAATTTTACCGGAGCCATATTTTCAAACCTTACACATGATCATCTTGATTATCATAAAACCTTTGACAGTTACCTGAAAGCTAAAAAGGCGTTTTTTGACGGGCTGCCAAAAAACGCTTTTGCCCTGACCAATATTGATGACAAAAACGGTATGGTCATGCTTCAAAATACCCATGCCCATAAAAAGAGCTATGGATTAAAAAACATGGCTGATTACAAGGCTAAAATTGTAGAGAACCAGTTTAGCGGTTTGCTGCTCAATATAGATAACGAAGAGGTTTGGTTTAAGCTGGTAGGCACCTTCAATGCGTATAACCTGATGGCCGTGTATGCCACTGCTATGCTGCTGGAGCAGGATAAAGCCAAGGTATTAACCAGTTTAAGCAAATTAACGGGGGCCAAGGGGCGGTTTGATTATGTAATTGCGCCCAATGGTATTATTGGAATCGTGGATTATGCCCATTCGCCCGATGCGGTGCAAAATATATTAAGCACGGTTCACGACGTGCGCAAAGGTAAAGAGAAGGTAATTACGGTACTGGGTTGTGGTGGGGACCGGGATACAACAAAACGCCCGGTAATGGCCAGGGTGGCCTGCGAATGGAGCGATAAAGTAATTTTTACTTCGGATAATCCGCGCTCGGAGGACCCGGCCCAAATTATAAAGGATATGGAACAGGGCGTTGATCCGGCATTCAAAAGACATACCATGAGTATTATCGACCGGAGGGAAGCGATTAAAGTAGCCTGCAATTTAGCACAGCCGGGAGATATTGTGGTCATAGCCGGCAAAGGACACGAGAAATACCAGGAAATAAAAGGAGTGAGAAATCACTTTGATGATATGGAAGAGTTAACAGGGATTTTTAAAATGCTGAGTTAGCGCGGTGCGGATATGCTCATGTGCAGGTTGTGGCGCGTCAGTTTTTTCAAATGGTGCAATCAATAATAAATAGATTAAGGAAAGATAATTTCATCGGCAAAAAATTAAAAAATTAAAACTCGCAAATACGCATATCTGCACTTTCGCACATCTGCTATCTGCACATTTAAATGAGCTATGCTGTACTACTTATTTAGCTTCCTGGAGAAAAACTATAGTATACCGGGAGCCGGTGTGTTTCAGTACATCACCTTCCGTACGGCTATGGCGGTTATCACCTCATTGATCGTTACTACGGTTTATGGCCGCAGGCTGATCGATTATTTGCGCTTTAAACAAGTAGGCGAAACCGTGCGCAATTTAGGTTTAGAGGGCCAGATGCAAAAGGCCGGTACGCCTACCATGGGTGGTATCATCATCATATTAGGAATATTGATCCCGACGCTGTTGTTTGCCAAGCTGGACAATGTATATGTGCTAATGATGTTGGGCACAACATTATGGCTGGGCGCCATCGGTTTTTTGGATGATTATATCAAAGTGTTCCGTAAAAACAAAGAAGGCCTGGCGGGCAAGTTTAAGATCACCGGGCAGGTTGGCCTGGCCCTGATCATCGGCTTAACCATGTACAGTAACCCGGATATCGTTATCAGGCAGGAAGTGAAGCCCCCGATCAAATATGACAGGCCGGTTGAATATCACATGAAAGGTAATAAACCGGTGTATACGCAGGATATCAGATCGACGAAAACAACCATGCCTTTTTATAAGAACAATGAATTTGATTATGCCAAAGTGCTCAAGTTTTTAGGTAAGGGCTATGAGCGGTATGACCTGGTTGTTTTTATGTTTTTTGTCATCCTGATCATCACTTTCATATCTAACGGAGCCAACATAACAGACGGTATCGATGGGCTGGCTACCGGCACATCGGCAATAATAGGGGTTACCCTGGCCATACTGGCTTATGTGTCGGGTAACACGGTAATAGCTGACTATCTGAACATCATGTATATACCCAACTCGGGAGAGCTGGTGGTTTTTGCCGGGGCGTTTGTGGGCGCATGTGTTGGGTTTTTATGGTACAATTCATACCCGGCGCAGGTATTTATGGGCGATACCGGAAGTTTGGCTATCGGGGGCATCATTGCCGTGTTCGCCATCATGATCCGCAAAGAGCTGATGCTGCCATTACTGTGCGGCGTGTTCGTTGTCGAGAACCTGTCGGTTATTATGCAGGTATCCTGGTTTAAATATACCAAAAAGAAGTTTGGCGAAGGTCGGCGGGTGTTTTTAATGGCCCCCCTGCATCACCATTACCAAAAGAAAGGATTCCATGAGTCAAAGATCGTAACCCGTTTCTGGATCATCGGTATTATGCTGGCGATCCTGGCGGTAATCACATTGAAGTTGAGGTAGGTTAATGGAAGGTTCGAAAGTTAGAAGGTTAACAGATACAAAAAAAAGATAACAGATCAGTGGATTCAAAACTAAATAGACTTGTGGTACTCGGCGCTGCTGAAAGCGGAGTGGGTGCGGCGTACCTTGCCAGGCAGCAGGGCTATGAGGTTTTTGTTTCGGATGCCGGCACGATCACCGATCATTATAAAAAGCAACTTCAGGACTGGAATATCCGCTTTGAGGAAAACCGGCATACCGAGGCGGAGATATTAAAAGCAACGGAAGTAGTAAAAAGCCCCGGTATTGCTGACCAGGTACCGATCGTCAGGAAATTGAAGGAAAAGAATATACCTGTTATATCAGAGATAGAGTTTGCCGCGAGGTATACCAACGCAACGATTGTAGGCATCACCGGATCGAACGGTAAAACTACCACCGCCAGCCTAACGTATCATATCCTCAATGATGCGGGTTTGAATGTGGGTTTGGCAGGTAACATCGGTAAGAGCTTTGCCTACCAGGTTGCTACCGAGAAGTTTGATTATTATGTATTGGAATTAAGCAGCTTTATGCTTGATGATATGTACCGGTTCAAGGCACACATCGCCGTGTTGTTGAATATAACCCCTGATCACCTGGACCGCTACGATTATAAGCTGGAAAATTACGCGGCATCAAAATTCCGCATTACACAAAATCAAACAGCCGGCGACTATTTTATTTACTGTGCCGATGATCCCGAAACGATAAAGGGGATGGAGGTACGAAAGTTTAACGCACAACAATTACCATTTAGCATTAAAAAAAAAACTGACCCGGGAGCATATCTCGATAAGGACAATATTGTCATAAACACACTAAAAGAACATTTTCAAATGTCGATCAACGATCTGGCCCTGCAGGGTAAGCACAACCTTTACAACTCAATGGCTTCGGGTATTGTTGCCAAAGTACTCGAATTACGGAACGAGACCCTAAGGGAGAGTATGGGGAGCTTCCGCAACATTGAGCACCGGCTTGAGTTTGTTGCCAAGATATCCGGCATCAGTTTTATCAATGATTCGAAGGCCACCAACGTCAACTCTACCTGGTACGCTTTGGAAAGTATGACCAGTGATGTGGTGCTCATTCTTGGCGGTGTTGACAAAGGCAATGATTATGGTATGCTGAAGGACCTGGTAAGACAGAAAGTTAAAGCTATTGTGTGTTTGGGCAAAGATAACCGCCGGATACATGACGCATTTGAAGATGAGGTGGAAATAATAGTAAACACCTTTTCGGCGCAGGAGGCGGCGCAGATAGCTTACCATCTGGCTAAAAAGGGCGATACGGTATTGTTGTCACCAGCCTGTGCCAGTTTCGACCTGTTTAAAAATTATGAAGACCGCGGCAGGCAATTTAAACAAGCGGTAAAGGAATTGTAACAAGTTGCCCTGTTGGAAAGTTGTAAACCAATGGCCAATGACCAAACAAATCGCTGAAATCGGTACGTAATCGATGAAATCAAGAAAAGATGAATAG
The DNA here is from genome assembly GCA_028287895.1 of Mucilaginibacter sp. Lineage (GTDB taxonomy): Bacteria > Bacteroidota > Bacteroidia > Sphingobacteriales > Sphingobacteriaceae > Mucilaginibacter. The sequence goes on from JAQBOV010000050.1 coordinate 46,833, forward strand.
GATACTCAACAATACAAAAGGGGACAGATGGATATGGCTAATCGTCATATTGCTTTCCGTCATTTCGTTATTGGCTGTTTACAGTTCAACCGGTACGCTGGCATTTAAGCGCGGGGTAGGCGTCGAGTCGATCCTGATGAAGCATCTGGCTATGGTCATAGGCGGTATCCTGCTGATGTATATTTCGCATAAGCTGGATTACCGTTATTATGCCGGAATCTCCAAGTTGCTGATGATCATTACCGTTCCCTTATTATTGTATACGCTGTTGTTTGGCGCACATATTAATAATGCCAGCAGGTGGATAGCTATTCCCGGTACAGGCTTAAGCTTCCAGACCTCAGATCTGGCCAAGCTGGCGCTGATCACTTACCTGGCCCGCACCCTGTCGCGCAAGCAGGAAAACATAAAGGATGTTAAACAATCTTTCATACCCATAATGGGTTCGGTTTGCCTGGTGTTTATTTTGATTGCCCTGGCCAACCTTTCAACGGCATTGATGTTATTTGGTGTAAGTATTTTATTACTCATTATTGGTCGTATCAGTATAAAACAAATAACCATCACCTGCCTGGCAGGAGCTGTACTGCTGGCCGGTGTTATATTTTTAGGTCCGCGGCGCCATACCTATATTTCACGTGTGCACACTTTTATGCACCCCGATAAGGCCGGCACTGATAAATCATTCCAATCGGATCATGCTAAAATAGCCATCGCTACCGGCGGTATATTTGGCAAGGGTCCGGGCAGGAGCGAAGAACGGAATTATTTACCTGAATCCTACTCGGATGAAATTTACGCGATCATTATTGAAGAATACGGCCTGCTTGGCGGCTTTATATTAATAGGCATTTACCTGTTTTTATTATACCGGTGCATAAAAATTGTAACCAAAGCGCCAAAGGCCTTTGGCGCTTTGCTTGCTGCCGGGCTAAGCTTTAGTTTGACCATACAGGCATTTGCAAACATGGCTGTGGCTGTAGGGTTGGGACCGGTTACCGGTGTTCCTTTGCCATTGGTCAGCATGGGAGGGACATCAATACTGTTTACAAGTGTGGCCTTTGGTATCATCTTATCGGTAAGCCGCGATATTGATGAGCCTAAAAAAGTAGTAGTCGGTGAAATAAGGGAAGTCGCAGCAGCATGATGTGCAGTGCAAATGAATAAATAAAGTACATGGTCTATCGCTCCATGGGACAAAAAAAATGGTAGAATCAAAATAGTAAATCAGTGGAATCAGGCAAAAGAATAATCATAAGTGGTGGCGGAACAGGAGGACATATCTTCCCGGCTATTGCTATTGCCAATGCTTTGCGGAAGCTTGACCCGGCCACAAAAATTTTATTTGTCGGCGCCAAGGGGCGCATGGAAATGGAGCGGGTGCCATCCGCAGGTTATGAAATTATAGGCTTGGACGTGCAGGGTATTCAGCGCAAATCGATCTGGAAAAATTTAATGTTTCCTTTTAAATTGATTAGCAGCGTCATTAAATCGATCAGCATCATAAAGAATTTTAAACCCAATGCGGCAGTTGGTGTAGGTGGTTATGCTTCCGGGCCTTTGCTGTATGCGGCATCATTAAAGGGTATTCCTTATTTGATCCAGGAACAAAATTCCTATGCAGGGATCACCAATAAAAGATTAGGAAAAAAGGCAAAAAAAATATGTGTGGCTTTTGACGGTATGGAGCGTTTTTTCCCGGCGGAAAGGATCGTTAAAACCGGCAACCCCGTGCGCCGCGAATCGGTTAATATCCGGGGTAAAAGACAGCAGGCTTTTAAGGAGTTTGGTTTATCAGCTGATAAAAAAACAATTTTGGTAATAGGGGGCAGTTTAGGTGCCCGGACCTTAAATACGAGCGTGATCACTGATCTGCAAAAAATTATAGATGCAGATGTGCAGCTCATATGGCAAACAGGCAAATATTATTTTGATGAAGTAAAACTCAAGATAGGAAGTAATCCCCCGGCGAACATTCGTGTACTGGAGTTTTTGAACCGCATGGATCTTGCTTACGCTGCAGCTGACGTGATCATATCAAGGGCCGGCGCAGGGACTATTGCAGAATTGTGCATCATTGGTAAGCCGGTTATCCTGGTGCCCTCGCCCAACGTTGCCGAGGATCACCAGACTAAAAACGCAAAAGCCTTGGTCAAGGATGAAGCCTGCCAGTATGTTGCCGACAGCAAAGCTGTGAATGAATTGATAGATGCGGCACTGGCGCTTGTAAATGACGAAGAAAAGGGAAAAAAATTAAGTGAAAACATCAGCAAACTGGCCTTGCCTGACGCTGATGAAGACATCGCGGGAGAGGTTATCGCTCTTGGCGGGTCGTGACTGGCAACCGGCGACAGGCCGAAACATGGTATAAGGATTTAGACCTGGCGGTTTAGATTTTAGAATTTTTAAAAAAATGGAACTGCAAAGCATCAAGCGGGTATACTTAATAGGCATTGGCGGCATCGGCATGAGCGGACTGGCCCGCTATTTTGCGCATCTGGGCTGTATCGTGTGCGGTTATGACCGCACTTCGACAGATTTGACCGATCAGCTGCATAATGAGGGTATACAGGTGATTTTTGACGACCGGGAAGACTGGATACCTCTTAGTTTCCAAACCCCTAATGAATGCACGCTCATTATTTATACACCTGCAATTCCAAGGGATTCGGTCATACTGAATTTTTTCAGGAAAAATGGCTTCGAGCTGTTTAAACGCTCGCAGGTATTGGGCCTGATCAGCAAAAGCATGTTCACCATTGCGGTAGCCGGTACGCATGGCAAAACCACTACCTCATGTTTGGTCGCTCACATCCTTAAAGATTCGGGTAAAGACTGTTCCGCCTTTTTGGGTGGCATTGCATCCAACTATGATAGTAATGTACTGTATGGAAAAAATGACATTGTGGTAATTGAGGCCGATGAATATGACCGTTCATTTTTGACCCTGCACCCTGATATTGCAATTATCACCTCCATGGATGCCGATCATCTGGATATCTATGGAAGTCACCAGGGGTTAACCGAATCATTCAGGCTGTTCGCCGCCCAGGTAAAGGAAAACGGGACGCTGATCTTTCATGAGGACCTGCCGCTTACCGTCCGGGGAATCACTTACAGCGGGCATGGGCCTGCCGATGCCAAGGCGCTCAACATCCGTATTGAGCAGGGTGACTTTTATTTCGATTTCAAAAACAGCGATACGGTCATTGACAATATCAGGCTCGGAATTGCCGGTTTGCACAATATAGAAAATGCCACCGCTGCCATTGAAGTTGCATTGAAACTGGATATTGCGCCTGAACTGATCAGAAACGCACTGGGCTCATTTAAAGGAGTTAAGCGCAGGTTTGAATATATTGTAAAAACTGACCAGCACATTTATATAGACGATTATGCACACCACCCTGAAGAGTTAAGGGCAGCTATTACATCGGTAAAAAGGTTATATCCGGATAAAAAACTCACAACGATTTTTCAACCTCACCTATATACCCGCACCCGGGATTTTGCCGACGGCTTTGCCCAGGTGCTGGATATGAGTGATGAGTTGATTATGCTGGATATTTACCCCGCCCGTGAACTGCCTATAGAAGGTGTGGATGCCGATATGATACTGAACAGGATGAAATTGCCCGATAAACGCAAATGTGGAAAACAAGAAACCGTTGATCTGGTGAGAATCAGCAAACCTGAATTACTTTTAACTGTAGGCGCCGGTGATATAGACGGCTTGGTAGCGCCTTTAAAAAACGCTTTGGAAAATGTTTAAAAAACGCATCTGGAAGCATATTTTGATCGGTTGTATCTGGGCGATAAGCCTGGGCGGGCTGGTTGTGCTGATGAGTTTTATTGAATTTAAAAAGGCCCGGGTTTTTTGCAGGGAAGTGAAGATTTACATCCCCGGTAATCAATATTTTATCGACAGGGAGGAAGTGGATAATATTTTAAAAGTACACAGGCACCAGTTGGTTGGCCGGAATATGGAAAGTATCAACTTACATAACCTGGAGAATAAATTAAGGGCTAACCCATTCATCGAGTCGGCTAAGGTATATGCCGATATGGATGGAATAATCAAGGTAGAAATAAGTCAGCGGCAGCCGGTTATACGGATAATGAACCAGTTTGACCAGGATTTTTATATCGACCAGAATGGGATAAAGATCCCCATGTCGTCAAACTTTACCGCACGGGTACTGGCGGCTAACGGTTATATCGATGAAGTATTTGGAAAAAAGATAGACACCCTGCATACTGAAATTGCCCGGCAATTATTTAAAACCGCTGAATTTATCAGCAATGATTCGCTTTGGAGCGCGCAGATTGCACAGGTGTATGTAAACCAGGACCACCAGCTGGAACTCATACCACGGGTAGGGACCAACAGAATATTATTAGGCAATGCCGACTCGCTGGAAGCTAAGTTTCATAACCTGCTGGTATTTTATAAACAGGCTTTGCCCCAGACCGGGTGGGACCGGTATAAGCTGATCAATATAAAATTTACTGGCCAGGTCATAGGGGTAAAGAGCGATAATTTCAAAAAAGATTCACTAAAAGCGGCCGGCAAGGCGGATTCACTTAAACTGACTAAAGACACATCACAAATAAAAGATTAATTATGGACAAGACCTCGACTCACGAAAAAAGTTCACCAATTGTAGTAGGATTGGATATCGGGACTACAAAAATATGTGCTATTGTTGGCCGCCGCAGCAAGAACGGTAAGATAGAGGTATTGGGCATTGGCAAAGCCGAATCGGCAGGAGTAACCCGTGGTATAATTTCTAACATTGATAAGACGGTTCAGGGGATCACCCTGTCGGTTGATATTGCCGGTACGCAGTCAAATGTGGAAATACGGGTAGTGAACGTGGGGATTGCGGGCCAGCATATCAAAAGCCTGCAGCATCGCGGGCTGATCACCCGGCGCGATTTGAATAATGAAATAAGCCGCAAGGATATTGACAAGCTCGTGGAGGATATGTATAACCTGGTGATGCCTCCGGGCGAGGAGATCATCCATGTATTGCCGCAGGAGTTTACCGTGGATAATGAACCGGGGATCAAAGACCCGATCGGCATGGCCGGTGTGCGCCTTGAGGCTAATTTCCATATTATTTCGGGACAGGTTACCGCTATCAAAAACATTGTTAAGTGCGTCAATAAAGCGGGCCTTGAGAGCCAGGAATTGATATTGGAACCATTGGCTTCCTCAGAGTCTGTGTTAAGCGATGAAGAAAAAGAAGCGGGCGTGGTGTTGGTGGATATAGGCGGCGGTACTACCGATGTGGCTATATTTCACGAAGGTATTATTCGCCATACGGCTGTTATTCCTTTCGGTGGCAACAGCGTGACCGAGGATATCCGGGAAGGCTGTTCGGTAATGCGTAATATCGCCGAGCAGTTGAAAGTGCGTTTCGGGTCGGCGCTGGCTGAAGAGAATAAGGAGAACGAAATTGTATGTGTACCCGGCCTGCGCGGCCGCGAGCCGAAGGAAATATCAGTAAAGAACCTCGCTTATGTGATACAGGCTCGCATGGAAGAGATCGTTGAGCATGTTTATTACGAGATCAAATCATCCGGCTATGAGAAAAAATTGATAGCCGGCATTGTCATAACCGGTGGTGGCGCGCAGTTAAAACATTTGCCGCAGCTGGTGGAATATGTGACCGGTTTGGATTGCCGCGTGGGTTATCCGAATGAGCATTTGGCCAAAAATGAGGTATTGCCCAAAAACACTTATGAAGAATTGCAAAGCCCCACTTTTGCCACCGGTATCGGCCTTTTAATAAAAGGCATCCAAAAAATGGAATACAATGAGGTGCCCGTTACTGCGGAGGTAAAAACAGAAAAAGCCAAGTATACCGACGATAGAAAGTTTGGTTTATTGGGCAAATTACTGGAAACAGGAAAGAAGTTTATTAAGGACGATATTAAGGATGAGGATTTCCTTAAATAATTATTCACAAGTAGCTACTTTTCAACAATGTCGACAATTGTGGAAAAACATTGTTGAAAAAGTTATAATATTACGATAGGTAAAAATAATTTATCGTCATTCACATTTAACTGAAAATTAGGAATATGCAGTTCGAGATGTTAAAAGAAAAATCGTCTATCATCAAAGTAATTGGTGTTGGCGGTGGCGGTGGCAATGCGGTAAACCACATGTATAAGCAAGGTATTACCGGGGTTGATTTCATAATTTGCAATACCGACGCGCAGGCTTTGGAGTTAAGCCCTATCCCCAATAAGGTTCAATTAGGTGCCAGTTTAACTGAAGGTATGGGCGCAGGTTCGATACCGGAAGTAGGAAAAAACTCGGCTATTGAAAATATAGACGATATTAAACAGATGCTTGGCGTAAATACCAAGATGCTGTTTATCACCGCTGGTATGGGTGGTGGCACAGGTACAGGCGCCAGCCCTATCATCGCAAAAGCAGCACGCGAACTGGATATTCTGACCGTAGGCATTATTACCACGCCCTTCTCATTTGAGGGGAAGCGCCGTAAAATGCAGGCCGAAGAAGGTTTGGAAGAACTGAAAAAATATGTCGATTCGTTTTTAGTGATATCCAATGACAGGCTGCGCCAGATATTTGGCAACCTCACTTTAGGTTCAGCGTTTGCCCAGGCGGATAATATTTTGACTACTGCTGCCAAGGGCATCGCCGAGATCATCACCTTGCCGGGTTATATTAACGTTGACTTTAAAGATGTGCGTACGGTAATGAAGGACAGCGGTGTTTCTATTATGGGCAGCTCAACTGCCGAAGGTGAGAACCGTGCCTTGAAAGCTGTTGAAGGTGCATTATTATCGCCATTATTAAAAGATAACGAAATTGAGGGTGCAAGATATATCCTGTTAAATATCAGCTCAGGTGATAAAGAGGTGACGATGGACGAGGTAACCGTTATTACTGATTTTATCCAGGAAGAAGCGGGTTTGGCTGCCGACCTGATCTGGGGTAATTGCAGGGATGAAGCTTTGGGCGATAAACTTTCTGTTACTATTATCGCTACCGGTTTCCAGACCAAGGATGAGCGTGAGAAGGAGCAAAGCAGCAAGAAAGTCGTATCGATGCTGATGCCTGAGGCCGATGCGCTGGTAAAGCCGGTTGTGAATGAATTTATCAACCAGGTTAAGCCGGAAGTCGCTTCCGAACCCTATATCAAACCAATAAAGGAGGAGCAAAAGCAGGCCGGTTTATTTGATCTGTTCGCACGCTCAGAGGAATCCCCTGTTGTAAAGCACCATTTAATTGCTGAAGAGCCCGCTGCAGCAGAGCCGGAGATGCAGGAGGAATTTACCTTTAAAATAGCGGATTCAGTAATGAATTTTGAGCCGGTTAAAGAAGAAATACTTCCCCAGGCGGAACCTGAGCCGGAACCCGCCATGGACTCTGATGACCATAAAACAGATGAGACCATTGAGGAGCAGCTGCGCAAATCACGCGAGCGTATTATGCGCCTGAAGGATCTGAGCATGAAACTTCGCAACGGTAATATCCAGGAGCTGGAGAATGTACCCGCCTATAAACGTAAAGAGATCGCCCTGCAGCAAACGCCGCCATCGGATGAAAGCCAGATATCAAGGTTTTCGCTGTTATCCGATGACGAGGGTAATACCGAGATCCGTAATAACAATTCTTTTCTGCATGATAATGTAGATTAGTGTGGGGATATCGTTAACAGCAATATAGACCGAAGGGGCACATTATTTGTGTCTCTTTTGCTTTAATCCGCTTTGTAAATAAAATGCTACGGACGATAAACAATTAATGACCAGCTAAGAGCGTTATAAGCTATTATAAAAAGTTATAAGCCTTGGCAAAAACCTGTTTAAAGGCTATATTTGTATATTAATATAAAAAAGCAGCGCTTTGGATCTATTTGATAAGATATCGAAAACTATGGGTGGTCCTCTTGGACAACATCAAAAATGGTCGCATGGGTATTTTTCATATCCTAAACTGGAAGGAGAAATCGGACCCCATATGCAATTTAATGGCAAAGAACATTTGGTTTGGAGCCTGAATAATTACCTGGGTTTGGCTAATCATCCCGAAGTAAGGCAGGCTGATGCACAAGCAGCGGCCGACTATGGAATGGCCTACCCAATGGGTGCCCGCATGATGTCGGGTAATTCTATTCACCATGAAGAGTTAGAGAACAATCTTGCTGCGTTTGTGGGTAAGGAAGATGCTTTTTTGCTAAACTACGGTTACCAGGGTATGGTATCGATCATCGATTCATTGACCAGCCGTAATGACGTGATCGTTTACGATGCTGAATCGCATGCCTGTATCATCGATGGTTTGCGCATGCACATGGGTAAGCGCTTTGTATATCAGCATAATGATCTGGAGAGCTGCGAAAAACAATTGGAACGCGCAACCAGGCTGGCAGAACAAACCGGGGGCGGAATATTACTAATCACCGAAGGCGTTTTTGGTATGTCGGGTGCACAGGGTAAACTTAAAGAAATAGCCTGCCTGAAAAAGAAATTCAATTTCCGTTTGCTGGTTGATGATGCACATGGTTTTGGTACTATGGGTAAAACGGGTGCAGGAACACACCAAGAGCAGGATTGTATTGACGCGGTAGATGTATACTTTGCCACTTTTGCCAAGTCAATGGCGGGCATAGGTGCCTTTGTAGCCGGTGACAAAGAAGTTGTAGATTACCTGCGTTATAATATGCGCTCGCAAATATTTGCCAAAGCATTACCGATGCCAATGGTTTTAGGGCTCAAAAAACGCTTTGAACTTTTAAAATCAAAACCTGAATTACGTGAAAAGCTCTGGGAAATTGCCGGTCAGCTGCAAAACGGCTTAAAAGAGCGCGGTTTTGATATCGGCATCACCAACACCATGGTCACCCCGGTATTTTTAAAGGGCGACCTTTATGAAGCAACTACGCTTACCAGGGACCTGCGCGAGAATTATGGCATTTTCTGCTCTATCGTAATCTACCCGGTTATCCCTAAAGGGCTGATCCTGTTACGTTTAATACCTACTGCTGCACATAGCTCAGAGGATGTTGAGCGCACGCTGGCTGCCTACAGCGAAATGGGAGAAAAATTGAAAGCCGGTTTCTATAAAGAAAATAAAATGGCTGTTGCTTAGGCACGGTTTGTAAACATTTTGCCCAGCCTTTCGGTTATACGAAAGGCTTTTTTATTTTTACATCTTCACTAACTCGACCTGATTATGATTACACGCCGCAATTTTATTAAACTCAATGGTATTACTACTGCCGGTATTGGAGCAGGCTTAAAGCCTGACTGGTTTATAAGCGAAAAACAATTTGAAAGTAAACGGGTAAAACCCGAGGTGCGCAGGTTCAGTAGCAGCGCTGTTGAAGATAAGATCGTAAAGGTAAAAGCCGGTATTGCGGACCCGGAACTGGCGTGGCTGTTTGAGAACTGCTATCCGAACACGCTTGATACCACGGTCAAATTTAATGATAAGGGTGATAAGCCCGATACATTTGTGATCACCGGCGATATTGATGCGATGTGGCTTCGCGACTCATCGGCACAGGTCTGGCCCTATTTGCCACTGATTAATGATGATCCCCGGTTAAAAAAGCTCCTGCTGGGTGTAATTAACCGCCAGGCCAAATGTGTCCTGATAGACCCTTATGCCAATGCGTTTAATGAAAAAGCGACGGGCAGCGAATGGGACAGCGACCGTACCGATATGAAGCCCGAATTGCATGAGCGCAAGTGGGAGATCGATTCATTATGCTACCCGGTAAGACTGGCCTATAATTACTGGAAGATCAGTGGCGACAGTAGTTTTTTTGACCAGCAATGGAAAAGGGCCGGTAAGCTGATCCTGGATACATTTAAAACCCAGCAGCGGAAAAAAGGACATGGCCCCTATCATTTTCAGCGTAAAACAGAGGTGGCCAGTGATACGGCGCCCAATGGTGGGTACGGTAATCCTGTAAAGCCGGTAGGACTGATCTGTTCTATCTTCAGGCCCTCTGACGATGCTACCATTTATCCTTTCCTGGTGCCGTCAAACTTTTTTGCCGTGCTCAGCTTAAGGCAAATGGCCGAAATGTTTGAGCAAATAGGGCATGATCACCTAACAGGAACCGCCTGCAGAACGCTGGCAACTGAAGTGGAGACCGCTCTGCAAAAGTACGCCATAGGTCATCACCCCATTTACGGAAAGGTGCTGGCTTACGAGGTAGATGGCTTCGGGAACCAATTATTTATCGATGATGCTAATGTGCCCAGTTTACTCGCCCTACCCTACCTGGGTGCATTACCGGTTAGCGATCCGCTTTATCAAAGTACCCGGCGAATGGTTTTGAGTACAACCAATCCTTACTTTTTCAGGGGCCGGGCTGCCGAAGGTATTGGCGGGCCGCACGTGGGTCTTAATTATATCTGGCCTATGGGTATTATTATCCGCGCCTTAACGTCAACCAATCCCACAGAAATAGCTACCTGTTTAAAATGGCTGAAAAAGACACATGCAGGCACCGGATTTATGCATGAATCGTTTAATAAAGATAACCCGGCGGATTTTACGCGCAAATGGTTTGCCTGGGCCAATACGCTTTTTGGCGAATTGGTAATAAAAACCCATCAATACCACCCTCAAATATTAAAAAGAATTTTATAATTATTTCATAGTATTATATCACTCAATAAGCCGGATTAATACGCCTTCAGATTGGTTTCGTGTAAAATTGATGTTATAATTAATTAAAATGCAATTAATTGTTAAATGCAGAAAATATAAAATATGTATTATATGCGTTTTGTGGATATCTACGGTTATTATAATTAATTGCAGGCACCTCCGGTATTGAAAATGTGGAAAAAAACCACTTTAAAGGCATTATTTTTTATCCTCAAAAGTTTTTTTTTTAATAAAAACACTTTAGATTAGCTTTAATTAAAACAATAAACCTCAATACTTAAAAGGAGTAACTCAAATGAAAAAATTTACTGATGTTAAAAATCTTGTTGCGTCTTTGGAAGCAGATGCTGACAAATTCTACAACAAAGGCAACAGTGCAGCCGGCACACGCGTTCGTAAAGGCATGCAGGACCTTAAGAATTTAGCCCAAGCAATTCGTCTGGAAATTCAGGAATCAAAAAACAAAGCATAAAGTATATTTCTTTACTTTATCACTAAAGAGCCCGCATGCACCAGCATGTGGGTTTTTTAAAAAAAAATAAGCCCCCGATCAACCTGACCGGCTGCCTTTCAATCGAAATTATCGAACCTTATTACCTTCGTTTTTTATAACCTGTTTTATAAGGTCACCTCATGAATCAATCGCTTGCGCAGGGTTCAATACAGGTAAACGGCTTTGCAAAAGTTCTTAACATCGCAGCTACGAATAAAACCAAGTTTTGACATTTTACCTCGCCGCCTGATTTCAGGCATTCCCTTGTCGCTGAGTACCGGTAAATACGGGTTTTGGCGCGTAAAGCACCCGATTCGTGCAGGTATTTATCGCATTCATTATGCTAACCCGTTAATTACTAATGGGATGCGCGGCCGGTTAAAGAGCAGTAAGTTCAGCCGTAGCTTTATCGTATTTTTTTGCGCAAACCGGCGAAAGAATGCGGTGTTAATTAAACAGACCGGTCCCCATTCCCGTGAAATATCTCGGGCGCGTTTGGAGGCCTTTAACAGTGCATCTATCATTAGAATTAAATATCGTTCAAATCAATAAATTACATTATGGCAAACTCTGATAACCCGCAGCACAGCGAAGGAGAAGTAGCTGAAGCAATTGAAAACGAAACCGCCAAATTACCGTCGGACTTATTTTTATGGGCCGCTTTAGCATCAATGGGCGTTTCGCTGGCCTTTAAATGCATGGGTCGTAACCATACCTCTTTGTTCGTCGGCCAATGGGCAGCACCATTTTTATTATTAGGCATCTATAATAAAATCGTGAAAACGCAGGGCAGCGATTAAAAATGCAGCAGTCCGGGGGAGGAGGCTGTAACCTTTATTTATTCCTGCTGTTTTTATTTCGGGGCAGCCCCCCCGACCGCTAAGAGCGGTGTGCCGAAGGCATAAAAACGGAGCTAATTCTGCCCCGGCCAAGCGCGGTATTGCTGATAAATGAGCGGCCGGCAAAACAAAGTTAGCTATTGAATAATAATAAAAACACTCTAATGAGCCGGCCGTTATAGGTTTGACGACTGATCAGCGAATGCCTGTTATCCCATTCCGGGTGAACTGATCGGGGGGCTGGAGTATATTTTACCTGTTATGGAAGATTTTGATTTTAAGCTGACGCTGCATGACAACCAGTTAGCGGTGAGCGTACATCCTTACGAAGAAGGTGACAAAACTTATTATGACATTTTGTTCGAAGATTATTCGATCAGTATTTATAAAGATACGCTTTATACCTGGACAAGTGATGAGCCGCACGGCTTAAGTCATGCCGATATTCAAAGCCTGGGAGAGCAAATCGATAACCGGCGATAGCATGAACAGGTACTCCCTGGTAGTTCTGCTTATATTTTTAAATTTATGCGGCTACGCTCAGCAACCGGTCATCATCACCTACGTTGGCGGCTACCGCGGCAATCTGATTGATACACGCAAAATCGAGGCAGCCCGGCTTACACATGTGCTATATGCCTTTGCCGACTTGAAAAATAACCGGGCGTATCTGCACTACCCCAACTCGGATGTTATTAACCTGAACCGGCTTACCGCCCTGCGCAAAACTAATCCTGGTCTGAAAATTCTATTGTCTGTTGGCGGCCAGGGCTGGAGCCGTAATTTTTCCGGTATGGCCCTGACCGCGGACGGGCGTCGAACGTTTGCTCAAAGCTGTACGCGGCTGTTGCGTCAATTTAAACTCGACGGGATTGATATTGATTGGGAATTTCCTGGTTATGCCGGCCAAGGCGGTAATATTTACAGGCCCCGGGATAAGGTGAACTACACGCTTATGTTTAAGGCCTTGCGCATAGCCTTTGATGAGCTGGGCCATCAAGATAATAAACGTTACCAGCTTACCGTAGCAGTGGACGGCTGGGCAGCCCGTTTTCTGCCGCACACGCAAATGGCGGAAGTGCAAAATGAGGTGGATTACGTTTGCGTGATGAGTTACCATTTTAATACACCGCAATTGGCGGGGGGACCCTATCTCTATTCTCCCGCCGGTTGGGACGCCGCCGGCTCTGCCGACGGGGCCATTCGGGCCTTTATTCAAGCGGGCGTTCCAAAAAGTAAATTGGTGATCGGCGCGGGATTTTTTCCGGTCATCCTGCAAATGCGAAGCAACGCGGATTCGGATAGAAATTACGTCAGGAAAATTCAGTTCAGGGGCGGCCTGGGGAAAGTTTACCGGCTAAATGAAGCAAATGGATATCAGCGTTATTGGGACAAAGAAGGAAAAGCGCCTTATTTATTCAATCCCGGCACCCACATTCGTATCGCTTATGAGGATACCGCTTCGGTAAATGCCAAATGCGACTACCTCTTGCAGCGAAAATTAGCCGGCATTATGTACTGGGATTACTTTTCCGATCCGGGCAGAAAGCTGCTGCATGCGATTAATGGCAAATTCAGACCTAAGAATTAACAGTCCTTATGGCCTGGTTAGTCCGTTTTTCATTTCAGCAGCCGCGGAACCCGTACAGATTGTTCGCCCCGGCTGATGCTGTTATCGAATTATTTTGTAGTTCGGGTTTTAAAATAAATGGCTGCCGCTACACCGGCAATAAAACCCGCAGCAATGTATTTCCCGTAAGGGATCGGTCGCCGCGGATTGTTCCAGCCGCCATGAACACTCATGCCGTAATCCACTGTGTTGAATACATTGCCGCTGGTAGAGGGTAACTGCTCCGCCTTTTGGAAATATCTTCTGATAGCAAAGCCGGTTATATTAGTAAGCAGCTCAGGAAACAAGGCATGCGAGAACTTCAAAAGTAAAGACGAACGGCCTATATACCGCGTGGACCGGGGGTTTTGCACAATCTTAATTATAGCCAGTGCCACCTGGTCCGGGTCGTCTACCGGTGATGCCGGCCTTAGTTGCTTACCGGTGTAATTACCGGCATGTTGGATACCGGGGGTGTCCAAAAATGCAGGAAAAAGATCACAAACATAAATAGACGGCCACGCTGTCAGCTCGGCTTTCAATGCTTCTGTAAAACCTCTCAATCCGAATTTGCTGGCAGTATAACCCGATCCGTAAGGAACAGGAAGATAACCGCCTATTGAAATGTTATTGATTAGGATGCCGAATTTCTGCGCCTTAAAAAACGGGAGAACAGCATGTGCTCCATTCATATATCCCAGCAGATTGGTTTTAATCACTTGTTCGTGTACCTCTATGGGGGTTTTGTCAAAATCGCCTGCAGCCAATATGCCTGCATTGTTGATCCATACATCAATGTAGCCTTTCCAGTCATTGGCTGCATTTGCAAGGCCGATCACTGCTTTAGGGTCAGTTACATCGGTTGGCACAACCAATACGGAAGCTCCGAGCTGGCGGCATTCCTGGGCAACATCATTTAATGCACTTTCATTTCTTGCAGCCAGCACCAGTGAGGCCTGCAAAGTGGCAAATTTTAATGCGGTGGCTTTCCCGACGCCGCTTGAGGCGCCGGTAATGACAATCGTTTTATCATCCAGATCGACTTGTTGCATACGTTAAGTATAACTATCATTGTTACTGGTATGTTTTACTTGTGGTATAATCTTTCAGGATCCTGATCAAATCGGAGACCAGTAACCGCTTGGCTAACGGGCAGGGATAAAAATATCAATGAACCGCAACAGGAGCCGCTAACAGCTTGGTTTCCTGTACTATTTTTCCTGCAAGGCTACTGCTTACCTGCACCAATGGAAGCCTGACAACATCGCCGCAAACGCCTAAATATTTGAGCGCGGTTTTTACACCTGCCGGGCTGCCTTCAGCAAACATCATCCGGGTAAAGTCAATTAAAGCGGAATGTCCTTTTTGTGCAGCTTTGAAATCACCTTTAAGACAAAGCCTGATCATATCCGAAAACTGGCGTGGAAGCGCATTGCCGATTACTGAAATAACACCAACGGCACCCAAAGCGATCATTGGCAGGGATATCGGGTCATCGCCTGAAATAAGCAGGAAATCCTCCGGTTTATCGCGCATGATCTGGTTAAGCTGGTCGAAATTGCCTGATGCTTCTTTGATGCCGATAATATTTTTAAAATCCTTGGCAAGCCTAAGGGTAGTTTCGGCCGAAACATTGCTGCCTGTACGGCCCGGTACATTATATAGTATCACGGGTAATGCCGAAGCTTCGGCTATTGCTTTATAATGCTGATAGATACCTTCCTGCGTAGGTTTGTTGTAATTGGGGCTTGCTGAAAGTATGGCATCGTATCCTGTGGTATCAAACTGTTTTACCTGGGCGGCCACCTCGCGGGTATTATTGCCGCCGATACCTGCCACAAGGTTAACACGGCCTGCAACAACTTCTGCTGTATATGCAAATACCTTTTTCTTCTCTTGTTCACTCAATGTGACTGATTCGCCGGTTGTACCCAATGAGACCAGGTATTCCACCCCGCCATCAATTAAAGAATTGACCAGGTTCTTCAAGCCCTGGTAATCTACTTGCCCATCCGCATCGAAAGGGGTTACCATAGCTACCCCTGTGCCATAAAATCTATTCATCGTTATAGTAAAAAAGGAAACAAAGATAATAATTAGTGATTATGGATTGGTGATTTGCGATCACTTTTTGTTTGAACTTTACAGTTGATAGATAATGTCGATAGCCGGGGGCGCCTATACAATTCCCACCCTTGGCGGAGCCGCCGGCTCAAAACCGACCCGCTAAAAACTAAGCCCCAGTCTAAGTCCCTGTTTAATATTACTACCGCTATTAAATGAGGTTCCATACATCACCCTGAAATTGAGGTATTGCAAGCCAAAGCCCAGCTCGTAATAGTTTTTTAATTCAGGGGTTGACAGGTAATTAAAATCAACAATCTCCTGTAACTTTAGCTTCCTAAGGAGCGGTATCTTGTTGATGATAAAGCCCGAGAAGTTATGCTCCAGGTGGCCTTCGAGATATTCGGTATAAGTGCTGAAGCGGTAATAATCAAGCAACAGGAAGCTATTGATGCTGTTCTGATAAAACAATACCTGGTTGCCGCTGAATTGCTTATAATCCGGGAAATAGAGCTTACTGGCATTCAGGAATTTTCCTGCCCCTATAAAAAAGGAGGTCCGGCCGTAAACGCCCAGGCTGATGTCTTTTTTACTGATATCGGCAGTAAGCAGATCATAATCTACATCCGATCCAAATATATTTTTGATGCCTTTTGCGAACGTCAACCCGATGGTTGGATAATCTGACGGCAGGTAACGCCTTCCGAAAGGATAGGTCTCGTATTTATTGCTGAAATCATAGGTGCTGCGCAAAGTCAGTTTGAACGACTGGTTTTCTGGAAACAGCGGGACATCCTGATCCGGCGTCAAGGGATTATTGGAAGTAAACTGATGATTGCCGGGATGGAAAAAGCTGTAGGTATTGGTATTCGGCAGCCATTTCCTGCCGGCCCATTCCGCCGATGCGCTTGCCTGCCAGCCGCCTGTTATACGGCCCGAAAATGTCGCGGCAGCGAATTGTTTCCGATATAATTTTTGATAATTCTGCCGTTCAAACAAGGTATAAACCGAATTGATTAAAGGTGCAATAGGATCAAGATTGTTCAGGTCGGCCACATCAGAGCCGCCGGACAGCTTCAGGTAAAAATCACCAACGGGCAGCGTGGTATTGGCATTGGCGCTAAACAGATGATCCGAAAAGCCGTAGCGTACTTTCCCACCGAAGCTGATCGCCCTGGCGCTGACGGTATCTGCACGTTTGCGGTAAGTGAATCCATAATTAAGGGCAGGCCCTTCAACGGTGTTGAATAATATGGAGGTAATCAAAGGGTCAAAATGGTAAAATGACCGTTGGTACCTGTTGATAATATTGACACCTGTTAATAGTAAACCGGATGGACCAATCTTATTGGTCTCCCTGTCTAATGAATCCAGGTAAGTTTTTGACTCGCGTTTGAGGGCGAGCCTTTCTTTTTTCTGGTAATCGGTTTTCTCTTCTTTCGTCAGTGGTAAAGGCCTTTCCCGGTTCCAGTAAGCCGTATCGTTCCTGTTTACTTTTTGCGGGATGTGCAGCAGCTCGTTAAACTCATGCTTTTTAAATACCGGGTCCAGGTCGTAATCTTTATAGACCGATACAAAATATCCTTTCAGCCTGAAACCCAATAAGCCTCCGCTAAACTCAAATTTATTGGATGACTGCAGCCATGTTTTACCGGCCGGCATAAACTGCTGGTTGATCCTGAGTGTATCGACAAAGTTGATATTAGCCCTGGCGGTAATATACAGATCGAGTGCGTAAATGCGCCAGCTGTCGTCGGTAATATAAATAACGCCATCGAAGCAAGGGTCGTGCCCGCGCCTTGGGCTGACGCGTATCTTATTGATCAATACCCCATTTTCAGCAGAGGTACCCAATAACTTGTATTTATAGTAGAACAGGGCATTATCCGAAACAGGGGATATCAATGGACGGTTACTAAGGCCGCCCCAGTTCTGAAAGTTCTCGTAAAAATTTACCCGGGCATCGCTGGCCCGGTTAAAGCTGAACATCTTGTTGCTGCCTGAAAATTTGGACGAGATCATTTCCTCATGCAACTGGCCGGGATATTGATAGCTCAATTTTGATTCGGATTCCGAAAGATAAACGATGCCCCTGCGGTTTGAGTCAAGGCCGATCTCTTTACCCACTTTGGTAATATCCACCCCCATAAACTTCTTTGGTGCCGACAATAACTTTTGCAAGCCTTTGATATACACCTGGCAGGTATAAGCCTTTACCTCGCTTAAATGGGCCTTACGCTTTTTGATGGCCTTGCGGATAATGGCATAAGCGGGGTCTTCGCCGCTGGCGTTAATGGTAACCGCTTTTAGTTCATAAACCTCGGCAGCAAGGGTGATATTGAGCACCGTATTACTTTTAAGGTCGATCTTGCGGCTTTCCTGCTTGTAACCTACGGCCTTGTATTGCACCTCGTACAGACCAGCCTGCAATTGCAAGGAGTAATCACCTTCGCTATTGGCCGATGCACCCTTGGTTGTACTTTTAATATAGATACTGGCAAAGGGAACAGGCTTGCCACTCTGATCAGTCACCCGTCCGCTTATGCTTACCTGCTGCGCAAACGCGCCGGAACCAATGCTATAAATCAAAAGGAACAGTAAGGCTGGTTTCATAGGTAATGAGGTTAATGCTAACTGGTACGTTGTCTAATAAAGCTATTTGAGTGGTTTGGTTGAATATTTTTAAAGGAGCCCCCTGTAAATCTTCTCCGGCAGGCCAGACTTTTAAAAAAGCCCTCCCTTGCCGGGGCAGGGTGGGCAGGGGCTTACCCTATCATCCCGATCAACTCCTGGTCGCTGATAACAGGAATATTCAGCTTAGTGGCTTTTTCCAGTTTGGCCGGACCCATATTATCGCCGGCTACCAGGTAGTTGAGTTTAGGGGATATGCTGCTCAGTATCTTACCGCCATTTTGCTCGATGATGTCTTTCAGCTCATCCCTGGAGTACTTTTCGAATACGCCCGAGATGATAAAACTTTTGCCTGCAAGCTTCTCGCTTTGCAGCGTTACTTCTTTTTCTTCGGCCACAAATTGTAAACCGCGTTCCTTCAGCTTTTCAATTTCCTGGCGGTGTTTTTCACCGGCGAAATATTCGATGATGCTGCGGGCTATGCGTTCTCCTATTTCTTCTACCGCGTTCAGCTCATCAAACGATGCTGCCATCAGGTTATCGATCGTTTTAAAATGGGCGGTCAGCTTTTTGGCAACGGTTGCACCCACATAGCGTATGCCCAGACCAAAAAGCACCTTATCAAAAGGCATTTGTTTAGATTTTTCAATCCCTTCCAGCATGTTATTGATAGATCTCTGGCCAAAGCGCTCCAATGTTTTCAGTTCATCGCTGCGCTTATGCAGATCATAAATATCACTGATATGCCTGATGAAACCTTTCTGATACAGCGTTTCGATGGTCTCATCACCCAGTCCGTCAATATCCATCACCTTTCGGCCTGTAAAGTGCTGCATTTTGCCTACGATCTGCGTAGGGCAGCCCTCATCATTTGGGCAATAAAAAGCGGCTTCGCCTTCCTTACGTTCCAGCGGGGTATTGCAATCCGGACAGGTGGTTCTGTAAACAATAGGTTTGGCGCCCGGTTTACGCTTATCCAGATTTACGCTGATAATTTTGGGGATGATCTCGCCGCCCTTCTCCACATAAACCGAATCGCCCTGATGCAAATCGAGGCGTATAATTTCATTAGCATTATGCAAAGTTGCACGCTTAACGGTAGTGCCTGCCAGCAAAATAGGCTTTAAATTGGCCACCGGGGTGACAGCCCCGGTGCGGCCCACCTGGTAGCTTACGCTGAGCAATTCGGTCTCCACCCTTTCGGCTTTGTATTTATAGGCAATGGCCCATCGCGGAGATTTAGCGGTGAAGCCCAATTCCTGTTGTTGCGAATAGTTATTTACCTTAATCACAATACCATCGATATCATAACTCAGGTTAAAGCGTTTGCCTTCCCAGTGATCAATAAATTTCAGTACCTGGTTGATATCGGTACAGAGCTTACTTTCTTCATTCACCGGGAAACCCCAGCTCTTAACCGCCTGGAGGCTCTCCCAATGGGTTTTAAACAATTGCTTTTCGGTGTACAGAAAATACATAAAGCTATCGAGCGGTCTTTTAGCCACCTCGGCTGAATCTTGCAGTTTGATTGTCCCCGAAGCAAAGTTGCGCGGATTGGCATAAGGCGGTTCGCCATTCTCCAAACGCTCCTCATTGAGCCGTTCAAAGGCTTTCAGGTGCATAAACACCTCGCCGCGTATCTCGAAGTCGTCAGGATAATTCCCATCATCCAGGCGTTTGGGAATGCTGCGTATTGTTTTTACATTGGTGGTCACCTCGTCGCCCTGTGTGCCGTCGCCGCGGGTTACGGCTTGCTGTAGTTTGCCACCCTTGTAGGTAAGGCTCATGGAGAGGCCATCGAATTTCAGCTCACATACATATTCAAAATTATCGCCGATGGCTTTTTTAATACGCTGGTCAAAATCAAGCAGTTCACGCTCGTTATAGGTATTGCCTAACGAAAGCATGGGCCAGCGGTGCCTGACCGTTTTAAACTCTTTAGTGATAAAGCCGCCCACATTCTGTGTAGGCGAATCGGGGTCGATCAGATCAGGGAACTGCGTTTCAAGTGCGACCAGCTCCTCCAGTTTCTTATCAAACTCAAGATCAGAAATGGTAGGCATAGCCAGCACATAGTAGTCGTAATTGTGCTGTTTTAACTCGGCTGTTAATGATTGAATGCGTTTTTTAGCTTCTTGGGGTGACATAGAGCGAAGATAGTAAATTAGTGGCTAGTGATTAGTGAGGGAGGATCGGTTTTTGTTTGAGAAGGATACTTAACAAACATTAACAATTTTTAACTCAGGGATTTAAAAGATAAGAGCATCTTTACATAGCCGACTCATTTTATCCTATCCATTTCCACCTGAATCAAAGCTCATGAAATCCGGTTTATTGTTTGTATTGATTTTATTAATCAGTTCCAGGGCTTTTGCCCAAAGCTCCGTTAAAGGTGTTATTACTGACGCCGAAGATAATAAACCCGTTCCCTACGTTAGTATCGGGATTATTAATAAAACTGATGGCACGGTCTCCACTGTAACGGGAAATTTTAAAATCGATCTGGATGTACAGGTCAACGATAGCGATACTTTGAAATTTTCGAGCGTTGGTTATAAAAGCAAGGCTTTTTTAGTTGCTGATATTCACCATATGCTTAGCGATAGCCTGCTGCGTGTTTCGTTAGAAAAGTCTGTTAAGGAGTTAAAGCAGGCGGATGTTAATTACAAACGGGTCAAAGTGAAAATACTTGGATACGAAACGGAATCAAAATTATTTGGTTATGGTTTCAGTTCAAATGTTATGGGCGGGCAGGCAGGGGTAAGGATACCCATTAAGCACTCAAATACCAGTATCGAAAATTTCAGTTTTTTTATCATCCGCAACTCCTTTGAACGTTTAACTTTTCGGTTAAATGTTTACCAGATAACTGACGGAAAGCCCGGTACTAATATTTTAAACGATAATATTATTCTGAAAATAGGGGATAAGCAAACCGGTAAAATAACGGTTGACCTGTCTTCCTATCACATTACTGCCGATAACGATGTACTAGTCGGATTGGAATGGATCGAAGCCCAGCCTGCGACCACAACAGGCACATTTGCGATTGCGGCTGTTCTTTTTGGTTCTACTTATTTTAAGCAGGCAAGCCAATATTACTGGCAAAAACGGCGAACCGGGTTAGGGTTTAGTGTGAAGGCTGATTATTGATCGGTGAATATTGAGTGGTTTTTGTTTCACTGGACGTACACGTTGTAGCGTGCAACCGCACTTGCAATCAGTGGGACATAATTTGCACAAGTGTGGAAAAATTTCCACGGGTTTAATATTAATTAGTCTTATATTACGCTGTAAAATGAAAATAGCCGAACCTCGCGTCCAGCTACCTTACTAATTAATTTAACTGTATTACTAAATGCAACAATAGTGCCAACGGCAAACTTGCTGCGTTCGAAGCTGTAAAAACGGGATGCTTTACTATCCGGAGGGTCTTTTATAGCCTGAAAGGTAATTTAGCAAGATACTTTCAGCATATTGCGGTTGTAATCCGTAGGAAGCAATCTGTACTGTATCCAGGTCGCTTTACATTGACCTCAATTGCTGATGGGAATGATGATTTGATTTCGCTGCTCAGAATCAACGAAACAATTTAATCAAACAAATCAACCGTTCTGACCGAAGAATCAATGCTTCTCCGTCCCCTGCGCAGGCTCTTTTGCCAGCATGGCTTCTTTTATCAGTTTTACAGGTGCGCTGCCATAGCTTAGAAACTTTTCGTTAAACTCTTTCAGCTTATACTTGTCGCCCATTTTGCTTTTGTAGTCATCACGCAGGTCGAGGATCTCTTTGTAGCCGGTAAAATAGCTATCTAATTGCACGCTGGTTACACTTACACGTTTCCATTTGCCATCAGCTTCGGCCTGCTGCTGAAAAGCTTCGTGTGTAAGCATGGTAATCGCTTGTTGTCTGGGCATATTCAGGCTATGCACGCCATAATCCAGAATGGTATTGCATACCGAGCGCAGGTTCCATTTATACCACATCAGCCACATTTCCGGTTCGTTGTCGCCATAGCCATTATCCAGCATCATTTGTTCGCTGTAAACGGCCCACCCCTCTACCATCGCGCCATTACCAAAAACGGATTTGATCATACTTGGCGCTTTATTGGCATACATCAGCTGCACATAATGCCCCGGTATTGCCTCGTGAATACACAATATCTGCAAAATGTACTGGTTATATTCCCGCAGATAGCTTTCGGCCTTTTCAGGTGCCCACCCGCTTAAGCTGCCTACATTGAAATAGGCGTTTTGCCTGATATCATACGGTCCCGGCGAACTCATCGATGCACCCGCGACTCCGGCCATGTAGCCCGGCTCCCTGCGTACCACTAAAGGTTTTGTAGGGTCCAGGGTAACCAGGTCCTTTGTCCTTACGAAGGCAGATAACTTGGGCAGTTGCTTTTCAATCGCCGCCTGGAACTCAGCCGGCGCAACATGCTTTGCCGACAGGGTATCAATCATTTTACCGATCATATCCAGCGTATCGGCAGGCTTGGGTTGAGTGCCAAAATACCTTGTCCACAGTTTAAGTGTAAGTTTAGCCATCTCATGGTGAACATATTTTTTTCGTTCTATGGCTGCATTGTAAATCTGCTGGGCAGTCTCTGATGCCTGCGTTTCGTACTTGAATTTCTCCCCATACAGGTCTTTGCCCAGCCTGAAACTGCGGGGATGATCATTTTTCAGGTTTTTCAGATATTCAGCAAACTGCTTAATAGCATCAGCAGAGAGTTTGGCCCGGTCGAGCATCAGTTTTTTAGTAGCCTCCGGTATATTTGTTTTTTTAAGCGAATCGGCAAAGTCGTTCTCAATTACGCTTACTCCCCCCAGGTGCTGCTCAATAGCCAGGCTGGTGAGTTCGGTAACCGGATTTTTAAGCTGCAATTCGGCTGCTTTATAATAAGCCGGTATACCAGCCATCTTCTGGTAAAAGTTGGTGAGGCGTTTTGCGAGCGGGGCATAGTGCTCGTTCAGGATATAGGCGAAGGTGCCGATAATGTTGTAAGAGGATGGGTCCCATTCGTAAGCTTTTAATTGCTCCAGCTGCCACTGCATGTATTGCATCTGGTTTTGCATCATGGCATAATCCATTTTGTTGGTCTCCAAAAAAGCGGTGGGCGTGTATCTGCCAAGCGAATCGAGCTGCACTTTGGTAAAGTTGATCAGTTTTTCCCTGTATTTTTTATCCGGGATAAACAACAGGCTATCATATTTATGATAGCCGACGCTGGTGGCCCAATCGGGGTTCAGCTTCCATAACTCCTCTAAAAAATGGGTTTCATAATTATTAAAAGCAACATCATCCATGCTGCCTTGCATCGGGCCTACTGATGCATCCTTTTTACATGCGGTAAAGAAAAACACAAAAAGGGCGAAAGCTAATATTTTTTTGATCACTGGCGATTTTTTTCTTGGTTGGATAAACATAAAACTTTTTACATGAAAAAGCCTAATTTAAGCCAAACACTGTTGTAAAAATTTAGGTGAAGCTTTATTTTATATCACGTCAACTATTTATTGGATTGATTTGTATAGTAATTAAAGATTTGCTCCATGTACAACCAGCATGAGATATTAATAGGCGAACTGGTAAAACTGCTAAACGGCGGTACTGCCCACGCCGGCCTTGAGGATGCACTCAATGGCCTGCCGGCCAAACTGCGGGGCGTAAAGCCGGATAAGCTGCCTTACACCATATGGCAACTGGTTGAGCATATCCGCATAACCCAGTGGGATATGGTCAGGTTTAGTAAAGATGAAAAACACCGGTCGCCGAAATGGCCCGATGATTACTGGGTAAAAGAAGATGCGCCTGCCGACCAAGCAGCATGGACCGGTTCGCTAAAGCAAATAAATGATGACCGACAGGAGTTTATTGGGCTTTTAAAGAGCGAAGATATTTATAAGCCCATACCTTACGGCCAAGGGCAAAGTATACTGCTTGAGGCCCTGCAAATTGCCGATCATAATGCTTACCACATCGCCGAAATTGTGGTGATAAGGAGACTGCTGGGAGCGTGGTAGTTCTCCTGAGTATTGAGTTGTGAGTCTGGAGTATTAAGTTGTCAGTTAAGCAGGTCTTTAAACCTGATAACTCCAAACCAGGTTCCCGGGTATTAACTTATGAGTTAAGCAAGATCTTCTTAGCGCTCATAAGTTCAAACTCATCACGCCAAACTTACAACCCAAAGCTAATTCACCTTATTAACAAAGTTCACAATATCAGGCACTAACTCGGGCTTTAAGGGCAGATTCGGTTTGCTGTAGGTTGCTAAATTTTGATCCTTATCAGCAGGGGCCTCTTTCATCACGTGGTTCATGCCTGGTATAATAGTTAGCGTGGCATCGGATTTGACCTTCTTCAGTTTCTCGGCGTCAGCAACAGAAATTTGCACATCGGTGGCACCCTGTATGATCAATATAGGTACTTTTACTATTTTGAAAACACGTAAAGGCTGATACCTGCAATAAGACATTAAATATCGTTGTTTGGACGGACTGGCAAGAAAATATAATGCCGGGTCAATATTATCAATGGTTTTGCCCTTTTTCATACTGTCCAACAGTGTTTTAAAACCATCCTGGATAAATTGAGGCTTCGATTTTAGCTGTTCAGTCAGAAATTTATCTCCCTGTTCGCTGGTGGCATTTACAGAGATAAAAGCTTTTGCAGGCTGATCACGCGAGGCCAGCATACCTACCAACGAGCCTTCGCCATGGCCAAGTATAATAATCTTTGAGAACCGCTGGTCGTCATTCAGCAAACCAATCAGGCCAACGGCATCATCGACATAATCATCAAAACGCAGGTCTTCAGGTTTATTGGTGGTTTTGCTTTCGCCCACCATCCTTTTGTCGTAACGTACCGAAGCGATGCCATTTTTGCCTAAGCCTTCGGCCAAAAGTTTGTAGCTGTCATCATTTACATCAAGTTGTGGATTATTTCCATTACGGTCTGTGGGCCCGGCGTCGGCGATAATGATCACTACAGGAATTTTGCCTGACGCATTTTTGGGTATTGTTAATGTCCCGATAATTGATCCCGATAAAGTTTTTAAAACTATTGGCGACTCCGATAGTGAAGCATCTATGGCCGGGCCCGGGCGGGTGCCTGACAGGGCAGACTCCTGGTAAGGTCGTAAAAGCAGGCCTGCAATTTTATTTTCTTTATTTAGCGATATGCTTAACGAAAGCGCTGAATTTTTAAAAGTAGCCTTGTATATGGCAACAGGTTCAGCATAGCTGGTAAATGTTGTTTGCTCAAGGTTGCCCAATTGGGTCTTAAGCTGTATGGCGGTGCCTTTAAAGTCATCAGGAGTGAGGGCGCTCTTCATTTCAGGGCCGAACATTTTATAAATGCTGTCAGGTTGTTCCTTGTTAAAAAACAGCTTGAACTTATTTACTGCAACAGCATAATTAACCGGCTCAGTTTGTGCACGCGCATTGATCGCGGATATTAGGGTCAATAGTAAGAAAAAGGTTTTCTTCATTTTACAATAATCGGGAAAACAAATATAGTACCTCAAATTGCATAAAATCAAACGTCCGATTTTTTTAATCAATATAAATTCGCATCCATGGCGTTCCGGCCTGATTTGCATTGAAATACAGATGCTTATAAACCGGGTAAAAGTATTTTTATTGCAGTGGTTAATTTTGTTAATTAACTATATTTTTGATTAAGCGACAGTTTCCTGTAACGTGTATTATTAATTTACCGTTAAAATGCGGATATTAAATTTATCTGATTATAATTTTTAGTTCTTATATTGTCAACGTTTTTAACGCTTTAAACTATAAGTCGAAACTTCTACTTAAACCCTTTGATGAGAATTATTGCCGGATGTTTCCTCACCGTATTATTTGCATATTCCTCAACATTTGCACAAACAACATTTTCGGCAATACAAGGCAAAGTTTTTACGGATAATGCCGGTGCTGCTGAGGGCCTGCCCGTGGTTTTGTTAAGGTCCCCGGATTCATCGGTTGTAAAGTCAACCATCAGCAGTAAAACGGGCGTGTTTTATTTTGATCATCTTAATGCAGGTAAATACATCCTATTTATTACCAAATTGAACTATAATAAATCCTATTCGGGGCCATACGAAGTTGCCCCGGGGAAGAACAGGGATATCGGCTTTATTCTGTTAAAACCGGCTGGAAAGATGCTTAAGGAAGTTTCTATTACGGGGAAAAAGGATTTTGCCGAGGTAAGGTCAGACAGGACAGTACTTAATGTAGATCAGAATATTATGGCAGCCGGCGCCTCATTGTATGATGTTTTAAACACATCGCCCGGGGTAAAGGTGGTTAATGATGATATTTTGTACAGGGGAGGGCAAAAAACAATGATCGCTATTGATGGCAAGCCGGTATTGTTTACGGGAGAAGAGCTGGTGAACTTTTTGAAGAATTTTCAAAGCAGCAGTATCAGCCAGGTTGAACTCATAGAAAACCCCGGTGCCAAATATGGGGCATCGGCCGGGGGCGGGATGATCAATATCATACTGAAGAAAAAAAAGGCGCCAGGTTCAAATTTTACAGTAACGGGATCGGCAGCATACGGACAGAAATATAAATCCGGCACCGGCCTTAATTATAACCTGCGCACCGGGAAGCTGAATTTATATTCAAGCTACGGTTTTCAGGATAATAAGATTGACAAAAGCATCTATAATGACCGGAATGTTCTTGACTCAGGCCAGCTATACAATTTTAAACTTAATTATGTTGCCACACTTAAAAATGTAAATAACAACTTTAGTATTGGTGGTGATTATCAGCTCACTAAAGGACAAAATATCGGTTTTTTGGTAAATGGATTTTATAATAATATAACCATCAATAAATTTAACAGCACGGTTGAATCTACCAACGGTCAGCGGGATTCCACCATCAATACGCAATCCGTTATCGACAGGAATATCAATAACTTGAGTTATAACCTGAATTATAGGGCCAACCTTGATCAGTCCGGCAATAGTGTTTTATCGGCAAATGGTGACTATTCCAATTATAACCGGCATTCGTCAGAAGTTCTTCAGAATAATTTTTTAAACGCGGCAGGACAGACGGATAATAACCCTATATTTTATCATGTTAATTCGCCTTCGCATATAACTATAAAATCAGCTAATATCGATTTCAAACAGGCATTGTCAAAGTCAGTTAGTTTTGAGGCCGGGATAAAAAGCAGCGGCGTAAACAGCGACAATCAAATAATTTTTCAACAAAAAGTGAAGGGCGGGTATATACCTGTGACTAATTTTACCGATCATTTTATATATCATGAACGAATTGATGCCGCCTACTTGCAATTTGACGGAAAATTTGGCAAGACCGGTTTAACGGTTGGTTTAAGGGACGAGAAGACTGCGTCTTCGTCAAGTTCTTTTAATCCGGGCGGGCAGGTAATCCCTGATTATAAGGGCTATAATAATATATTTCCGAAAGTACAGCTAAGCCAGGATATGGATAAAAATAACCAGCTTACTGCTTTCTACTCTCGCGATATACAACGCCCCAATTACCAGGATCTTAACCCGTTTATTGGGTATGTAGACCATTTTTATTATAGTACCGGTAATCCTTACTTAAAGCCTGAATACATCAATACCTTCGATGTTTCTGATTTCGTGATGAAAAAGTATAAGGTAGGGTTGAGCGTGGTGATAACTGACGATTATTATAACACAATTTTTGAACAGGTCGATTCAACAAAAAAGTATACTAATATAAAGGCTAACCTGGGCACAAGGTACCAGTATCTGCTGCATTTTAACATTCCGGTTGACATCACCAACTGGTGGAATATTAATGCTGATTTGGTAGGTTACCATGAAAAATATAGCTACTACGGCGATAGAGTTGCCAGTAAAACGACAGACAACTTTTCGGCTATCCTTAACCAGAACTTTAAGCTGACCTCTAAATTAAGCGCTCAGTTATATAATCTTTATTATTCGTCAAGCTATTATATTATCAGCCAATACCAGGCGCAGTATTACATGAATGCAGCCTTAAGTTACTCTGTTTTGGGGAATAAAGGGACTATAAAATTAGCTGTCATTGATATATTTAATACCTTTTACAATAAATATCAAACTAATTACGCCAATCTCAACATCGCTTCTAAGGACAAACTGGGTTCGAGGTTTATATCTGCTACTTTTACCTATCATTTCGGTACTTCAGCAGCACGAAGCCGGAACAATACTACTGATGAACAAAAGAGGCTTGGCGGAAGCAGCAATGAGAATTAATAGTTAAGCCACCTTCATTTCGCGGTATTTACCTTTTATTTTGGTTACAAAGTAATTGCCTAAAGACGGGGCATGGCTGAACTTATTATAAACGGTTGCCGGTAACTTAAAATACTGCCACACGCCACCGCTATCCCTGAATTCAAGTTCCAATATCTTATTTTCGGGGTCGTATCCAACGCTTTGTAAAGCCGATGATTGTACCTGATGTCTTTCCATATGGATGGGGCCAAAGCTTACATACCCTTCATCATATTAAATTAAAAAGCCGGGAAATGGTTTTGGAAAATATCAGCCTGCGTGGCCGCTGAGCATACTGCCAACAATAATCAGCAACACAATTAGTGTTATAGCAGTGTATAAGTAATCTTTTTCGATAATAAAACCAATTGCCGAAAAAGCTACCCGTATAACCGGGGTAGCGATCAATAAAATAATACCCAATTGGATGATGGCCTGTCCCTTAAAATTGAGCGTAGCATTGATAATGCCATTTGTATTATGAATAAACCAGGGCACACCTTTAAAAACATGATAGTCCGGGATACTGCCTCCGTGCCGATATATGAAAAATATCCCTCCGATAAACACAATCAGCATAGAGATAGTAACCCCGGCCCGAAGTATCCAGCCAATGATCACCTGCATGTCCTTGTCTTTAAAGCCCCTCAACCCCCTAAAAGGGGAGTTTTTAGCCTTATGTTCCCCCTTTAGAGGGTTAGGAGGGTTATATTTTCCCTGCAATCCCATTGTATATCATTTGTACAGCCACAAAAGTAATTACTACAGCAAATATCCAGCGTAACGAGGTAGAAGAAGTAGCGTTTACTAATATTTTTGAGCCACTGATAGCACCCAATAATACGCCAATAACCACCGGCATGGCCAGGCCCGGATGAATATATCCCCGTTGCAGGTACACCACAGCACTTGCTGCAGCCGTAGCACCGATCATGAAATTGCTGGTAGTGGTGGATACCTTGAAGGGAATGCGCATAATACCATCCATTGCTATCACTTTTAATGCGCCCGAACCTATGCCTAATAAACCGGAAATAATACCGGCAAAAATCATCATAAAAAATCCCCCAGCAATGTTGCTTACGCCATATTCAACCATATGATCATTTACAGGATAACTACCGTTTAGCTTTAATTTTTTTGATAACCACGTTTGGCGATGAGCTATTTGTTCGGCCTTAGGCCGCAGGGAGATAATAGCCGAAAAAATGAGGATGAGGCCAAATAAAATGGCGATGAACTGGGTAGGAATGTATATGGCTATTATTGCCCCTGTAAAGGCGCCTGCGGTTGTGGCGATCTCTAAAAACATACCCAGCCTTATATTGGTTATCCCTTCTTTTACATAAGCGGCTGCCGAACCTGATGAGGTAGCAATAACCGATACCAGCGAGGCGCCTATAGCATAGTGTATATCAACGTGCAGCAAAAGTGTTAATAGCGGGATAATTACAAAACCGCCACCCAAACCTGTTAGTGAGCCTAACAAGCCGGCAAAATAAGATCCGAGCAATAAAATAACAGTAAACACAATTACCGACATGGCAAACAGCATTATTGAGATCCACAAATGTAGCAATATCTTTTACCGGCTGCCTGTTAGTAATAAAATTGATCAGTTATGACAAAATTATATCAACAATAAGCAGATCATACCGTTATTTGTATTAACAAATAAACAACCACAGAGTCAGCATATCAAAATCAAGATAAAAAGGGTGAAAGCCGCAATACATGCCGCCAATATTTTCCTGATTCTTGATTCATTTAATAAATAAGTCATGGCATCAAAATACATCACCGATCTGCTGGGCCAACAGGCAGATGACCTTTTAGCCCACCAGTGTAAGACATTTCCAAAAGAGCAGCTTCACTTGCCTTCCCCGGATTTTGTAGATAAAATATTTGCGCAGAGTAATCGCAATGCCCAGGTTTTACGTAATTTGGATGCCATGTATAGTCACGGCCGGCTGGCAGGTACGGGTTATCTCTCCATTTTTCCGGTAGACCAGGGGATAGAACACACAGCTGGTGCATCATTTGCTAAAAACCCATTGTACTTTGATCCGGAGAACATCATCAAGCTGGCTATTGAAGGCGGATCGAACGCGGTAGCTACCACATTTGGCAACTTGGCCCTCATGTCAAGAAAGTATGCATATAAAATCCCTTTTATTGTAAAACTGAATCATAATGAACTGCTGACCTATCCCACTAAATACAGCCAGATCATGTTCGGAACGGTAAAAGATGCCTGGAATCTCGGTGCGGCGGCAGTAGGTGCCACCGTTTACTTTGGTTCGGAAGATTCAGACCGGCAGATCATTGAAGTTGCCCGGGCTTTTGAGGAGGCACATACGATGGGGATGGCGACAATTTTGTGGTGCTATACCCGCAATAATGCTTTTAAGAAAGACGGCGTAAACTATGAAACTGCGGCAGATATTACCGGGCAGGCCAATCACATTGGCGTTACCATACAGGCCGATATTATTAAGCAAAAAATGCCTGATGTGAACGGCGGCTTTACCACGATCAATTTTTCAAAAAGCGACCCGCTGATGTACAGTAAACTAACTACAGAACACCCGATAGATCTTTGCCGTTATCAACTGGCCAATTGCTATATGGGCAGGGCAGGGCTGATCAATTCAGGTGGCGAATCAAAAGGGGCATCGGATCTGGCAGATTCTGTAAAAAATGCCGTCATCAATAAACGCGCAGGCGGAACGGGGCTAATACTTGGCCGCAGGGCTTTTCAGCGTCCGTTTAAGGAAGGCGTTGATTTTCTGCATACCATACAGGACGTTTATCTGGATAAGGGGATTAGTGTAGCATAAATAGCTCTTCAATTTCCAGCTTTTCCAGGATTTGTTTCTTTAGCGGATTCAGATAGTTTTGAGGATTGACCAAACAACACCATCATCAATGACGTCATACCCATGGACTGAAATGCTTTGATACTACACAATCCATCTATGTAAGATACGACAATCATATGTGAACGCAATGACGAGGTAATTTGCTTATTTTTGACCTTTATTCACCTGCCAATGGGTT
Source organism: Mucilaginibacter sp. (assembly GCA_028287895.1). Taxonomy (GTDB): domain Bacteria; phylum Bacteroidota; class Bacteroidia; order Sphingobacteriales; family Sphingobacteriaceae; genus Mucilaginibacter. Next base: position 78,492 of record JAQBOV010000050.1, read on the forward strand.
ACCCAACTTTACAAGCCTGCATTACCGATCTTGAAAAAAATGGTCATTTAATACGAATTAAGGATGAGGTTGACCCATATCTTCAAATGGCAGCTATCCATCTGCGCGTTTTTGAGCACCAGGGTCCTGCTATCCTGTTCGAAAATGTGAAAGGCAGTAAGTTTCCGGCGGTTTCCAATTTGTTTGGCACGCTGGATCGTTCCCGGTTTATTTTCAGGGATACGCTTGAGCAAGTAAAAACGCTTGTCGAATTAAAAAACGACCCGATCAAAGCCATTAAGCACCCTTTTAAATATGCGCATGTTGCGCTGACAGCCTTATCGGCTTTACCGATGAGGGTGGGTGCCAATGCGCCTATAAGCTTTGGCAAAACAAAGATCAGCGATTTGCCGCAAATAGTCAACTGGCCTTTGGATGGCGGCCCGTTTGTGACTATGCCGCAGGTTTATACCGAGGATGCTGACAAGCCCGGTATCATGCAAGCCAATTTGGGTATGTACCGTATACAAATGGCTGGCAATGATTATATAACTGATAAGGAGATAGGTCTGCACTACCAGATACATCGTGGTATTGGGGTACATCAAACCAAAGCCAATGCCAAAGGGCAAGCACTAAAGGTGAGTATTTTTGTCGGTGGTCCGCCGTCGCACCCGGTTGCAGCAGTAATGCCATTGCCCGAAGGCCTGTCTGAAATGACCTTTGCAGGCGCATTAGGCGAACGCCGTTTCCGTTATTTTTATGATGATGAGGGTTTTTGCCTATCAGCCGATGCAGATTTTGTGATCACGGGGACGGTAATGCCGCATGAAAATAAATCTGAAGGCCCTTTTGGCGACCATTTGGGTTATTACAGCCTTAAGCATCCGTTTCCATTAATGAAAGTGCATAATGTGTATCACCGCAAGGACGCTATCTGGTCGTTCACCGTAGTTGGCCGGCCTCCGCAGGAAGATACCAGCTTTGGCGCGCTCATTCATGAGATCACAGGCTCAGCCATTCCCAAAGAAATACCCGGTTTGCACGCGGTAAATGCGGTTGATGCGGCGGGGGTACACCCTTTGTTATTTGCCATCGGCAGCGAACGTTATACGCCTTACTTAAAAGAACGCAGGCCGCAGGAGATACTCACCATAGCCAATCATATTTTGGGTAAAAGTCAGTTAAGCCTGGCCAAGTACCTGTTCATTGCTGCACAGGAGGATGATCCGGGTTTGAATGTAAACGATATCGGTGGTTTCCTGAAACATATTCTGCAACGTATAGACCTTACCCGCGACCTGCATTTTTATACCAAAACCACCATTGATACGCTGGATTACAGCGGCAGCGGCCTTAACTCAGGCAGTAAAGTAGCAGTGGCAGTGGCAGGAGAGATAAAAAGAGAACTATGGAGTGAATTGCCTGACGGGTTTAGTTTGCCACGTCCGTTTGATGTGTGCAAAATGGTAATGCCAGGCGTGTTAGCTGTTGAAGTGCCGAAAAACATAAAGAACAGTGATTTGCCAATAGTGCTTGAGCTATTGGACGAGCATTTGCGGGGTGCTGATCTTGACAGTTTGCCACTGATGGTATTATGTGATGATGCCGGCTTTACGGCCAAAAGCCTCAATAATTTTGTATGGGTAACTTTTACGCGGAGCAATCCTTCGCATGATATTTATGGCGTCGGCAGCTTTACCGAGCACAAGCACTGGGGCTGCAACGGGCCGCTGATCATTGATGCACGTATTAAACCCCACCACGCACCCATACTTGAAAAAGATCCTGCTGTTGACAGGTTAGTGGATAAGATGGGGCAGAAAAATGGAGCGTTGCATGGGGTCATTTAACCTGAGCCGGCAATTTCAGGCTTGAAGAATCCGAAATTGGAGCGGAGCTGCCTACTTCAACTCATCCAAAACCCTAAACATCTTCTCTTTTATTCCTTTTGATGAACCATTAAAATTATTCACCATGATTGAAAAGCAAAGCTCGCGGCCGTTGTGGGTTTGGTAACCGGCATAGGTCAATACATTCAGGATGCTGCCGCTTTTCATTTTCATGTTATTGTAAACCGGCAGGCTCTCATAAAAATCGTGGAACCAACCGGCAGTTTTAGCTGATTTCAATACGGTCGCCATAGTAAGGGTGGTTACCCGGTCGCCGGGGGAAAGGCCGCTGCCGTCAGCGACATTCAAAGAGTTCGGATCGATGCCGCGTGCTTTCCAGAAATCCTGCTCCACTTCCACGCCATTTTCTGTTGAAGCCTGTTTACCCGATTTCCAGGCAATCGTTTTGAGCAGTTGTTCGGCATACAGGTTAATGCTTTTTTGATTGAGCCAGTAAATAATTTTACTTAAGGTAGGGGACAAAATAGTAGCCAGGCGATTGCTAATTGCAGGTAGCGGCTGTCCTTTTGAGTTTAAGGTTAAGACAGATTCCGGCTCAACGCTGACCGTAATACCCAAGCGCCTTAAGGTATCAGTCAGTCGAAAAGCCGCATCAAAGGCCGGGTCAGGAATGGCAACCGAAATACTTTTTTTGCTTTGATCGGCAGCATAGGTTCCCCGAAGATAGATTAGCTTGTTCCCAACCGGAAGGTAGCCATAAGCATCGTCGCCAGTACCGGCTGCTGCGTTTAGCAACTCACTTTTAAAAGTAAGGTAGGGCGTATTAGGCACAGTCCTGACGATGCCAATCGGGGTATCGGCAGGACCTGTTTTTAATTTGATATCAAACTGGTTTTCGCGCCAGCAAAGGCCTGAGGTGCCTGCTCCATAGTAGTTGCCCACATCCATCCATATCCATCCGTCGGGAATCGACTGAGTGTCAAAAATGGAATCGTCGCCGATCACCCGGCCGTTTATTCTTTTGATGCCGGCCTTTTGTAGCGAGGCAACTATTTGAGTTAAGACCTCATTTTCCTTATGCCCTGCATATCGCCAGCTTCCCAGGGTTGGATCACCTGCACCTTTGATAATAAGATCGCCGTTCAATGTACCATCAGCCATGATCGAACCGCTATAACCGAACTGGGTCTGATATTGGAAATCCTTGCCCAGGATATTAAATGCGGTGACGGAGGTAATGACTTTAAGCGTGGAGGCAGTGGCCATGCCCATATTAGGATTTGCGGCAAATACCGTTTCCCCGGTTTTGGCATCCAGCACGGCAAGGGACAGCGATGCATATTTGCACTGACTATCCTGTTGCAGACGGTTAAAAGCAGTTTGCAGTTTTTGCTGTAGCGATTGCGCGCCTGCAATACCTGCAAGCAGTACGAAATTAATTAACAGTAAGGCTTTGATCCTCATGCTTTACATTGCGTTGTGAAAAATAATAAATAGGGATGCCGATCAATACAATGATCAATCCCGGCCAGGTGAAGTTAGGTTTATAAATGATGAGCAATATGCAGAATGCGATTCCCATTAAGATATAGACCGCAGGCAACACGGGATAGCCAAAGGCCCTATAGGGCCTTTCAGCATCCGGACGTAATTTGCGCAGCCTGAAAATACCGAAAATCGTGAGCACATAAAACAGCACTACCACAAACGAGATCATATCCAGCAAGTCGCCATACTTCCCGCTAAGGCAAAGGATGGAGGCAACCAAAGCCTGTATCCATAAGCCGAATTCAGGTACGGCATATTTGTTCAGCGTACCTGTTTTTTTGAAGAATAAGCCATCTTTTGCCATGGTATAATAAACCCTTGCCCCTGCAAATATTAACCCATTGTTACAGCCAAAGGTTGAGATCATGATCATCAGGGCGATGACAACGGTACCGGCTTGGCCGAAGATCACGTGTGATGCAGCAACGGCCACACGATCTCTATCAGCCGTGGCTATATCATGCAAAGGCAAAACAGCAGTGTACACAATATTAGCAGAAACATAAATAAGAGTAACGATCATGGTACCGAAAAACAAGCTCAATCCCACGTTGCGCTTGGGGTTTTTCATTTCACCGGCGATAAAAGTTACGCTGTTCCATGCGTCACTGCTAAAGATAGATCCGACCATTGAGGCAGCAATGGCTCCCAGGGCCGCCGCGGTAGTATATTCAGTAAAGCTGCCATCGGTATTGAGTTGATGTAATGTCCAGGCGTTGCTCCAGTTCAGATGCCATACATCGCTATCCAACGCAATGAAACCGAAGACGATCAGCCCGAATAAACTGAGCAATTTGGTCAGGGTAAAAGTAGTTTGAATGATCTTGCCGCTTTTTACACCTCGTGTATTGATAAAGGTTAATAGTAAGATCACCACTATAGATACCACCTGGGCCGCGCTGACCTTGAAAAAGCCAAAATTGAGCAGGATATTATCCTCGCTTAGGGGATGAATAAGGTATGCGGCGAATTTTGAAAAAGCCACACCCACAGCCGCTATGGTGCCGGTTTGAATCACCGCAAAAAAGCTCCATCCATATAAAAAGCCTATCAACTTGTTGTAGGCTTCTTTTAGATAAACATACTGGCCCCCCGCTTTGGGGAACATCCCGCTCAATTCGCCGTAACTCAGAGCGGCCGTAAGGGTCATGAATCCGGTGATGAGCCATACCGCAATGAGCCATCCGGCCGAGCCTACGTTGCGGGTAATGTCTGCGCTTACTATAAATATCCCCGAACCAATCATTGAACCTGCTACCAGCATGGTGCCGTCAAGCAGGCCAAGCTCATGCTTCATCTGCGGTTGCTTCAAATCTTCTTTCATTAATTATCAGTAAAATATATTTAAAGTCCTAAGCTATTTAAAAATATTATAATTGCGACGTACAACACAAAGAAATTAAATTTGCTATTTTGCGCCGTCCAATTATTTTTGCAGTCAATCTGGCTAAAATACAATCGTTTATAAACCAAAATTTTTAACATGGATTTTTTGTACAATAACTTAATTTATTTTATTCCCGTTTTAGGCTTTATCGGTATCATCTTCATGATCGGTAAATCAGCCTGGGTTACCAGGCAAGAGACGGGTGATGCCGCCATGACCGAACTTTCCGGTTATATTGCTGATGGCGCGATGGCGTTTTTAAAGGCCGAGTGGAAGATACTCAGCTACTTCGTGGTAGTTGCCGCCATATTGCTGGCTTACTCAGGCACCACGGTGCACACCTCAAGCCCGGTAATTGCAATTTCCTTTATAACAGGGGCGTTTTTGTCAGCTTTTGCCGGTTTTATAGGTATGCGTATTGCTACCAAAGCCAATGTGCGTACTACGCAGGCCGCGCGTACAAGCCTGGCCAAAGCGCTGAACGTATCCTTTACAGGTGGTACAGTTATGGGTTTAGGCGTGGCCGGCTTAGCGATAATCGGTTTAGGATCGTTATTTATTATTTTTTATACGGTATATGTTAAAAATGTTGCCGGCAGTAGTGTAAACGGCCAGGAAATGGCAAAAGCGCTGGATGTTTTGGCCGGATTTTCATTAGGAGCAGAGTCCATTGCGTTATTTGCACGTGTGGGCGGCGGTATTTATACCAAAGCTGCCGATGTGGGCGCTGACCTTGTAGGTAAGGTAGAAGCAGGTATCCCCGAGGATGATGTGCGCAACCCGGCTACGATAGCTGATAACGTAGGCGATAACGTAGGTGACGTTGCCGGCATGGGCGCCGACCTTTTTGGCTCCTATGTTGCTACGATGCTGGCTACCATGGTGCTTGGCCGCGAGATCGTATCACACGATAATTTCGGCGGTATAGCTCCGGTATTATTGCCAATGGTAATTGCAGGCTTAGGTTTAATATTTTCTATAGTAGGCGCTTCATTTGTAAAAATCAAAAATGAGACTGACAGTGTTCAAAAAGCATTGAACATCGGTAACTGGGCATCCATTATTTTAACCGCTATTGCCACCTATTTTTTAGTGCATTGGATGTTGCCGGCTGATGATCTGCACATGATACGCGATGAGAGCACAAGCGGCATATTAAAAGATGGCGCATCGCATTTTACCAGCAGTGGTGTTTACTACGCTATTGTTGTTGGCCTTATAGTAGGTACTTTGATGTCTATGATCACCGAATATTATACCGCTATGGGCAAACGCCCGGTATTAGGCATCATCAGGCAATCATCAACAGGGCATGCCACCAATATCATCGGCGGTTTGGCTGTAGGTATGGAATCAACAGTATTGCCTATCCTGGTGCTGGCAGCAGGTATTTACGGTTCATACCACTTTGCAGGATTATATGGTGTATCTATTGCCGCTGCCGGTATGATGGCTACAACGGCCATGCAGTTGTCCATTGATGCATTCGGCCCTATTGCGGATAACGCCGGCGGAATTGCCGAGATGAGCCGCCTGCCTGAAGAAGTTCGTCACCGCACAGATAATCTGGATGCGGTGGGTAATACTACTGCTGCTACAGGCAAGGGTTTTGCAATTGCATCAGCAGCGTTGACCTCACTGGCTTTATTTGCAGCTTTTGTAGGTGTGGCGGGTATTGAACATATTGATATTTATAAGGCAAATGTACTGGCCGGCTTATTTGTAGGCGGTATGATCCCCTTTATATTCTCCTCTTTGGCAATATCAGCTGTAGGCCGTGCGGCAATGGCAATGGTGGAAGAGGTTCGCCGTCAGTTTCGTGAGATACCGGGTATAATGGAATATAAAGCCAAGCCTGAGTATGAGAAATGCGTGGCGATATCCACCAAGGCATCCCTGCGCGAGATGGTTGCGCCCGGCATGATCGCATTAATTACCCCCATCATCGTGGGCTTCACTTTCGGTCCTGAAGTTTTAGGCGGAATGCTGGCTGGTGTAACCGTATCAGGCGTACTGATGGGCTTATTTCAGAGCAATGCCGGCGGCGCCTGGGATAATGCCAAAAAATCATTCGAAAAAGGATGTGATATCAATGGCGAGATGTTTTACAAGAAATCAGAGCCGCACAAAGCGTCAGTAACAGGTGATACTGTGGGTGATCCGTTCAAGGATACTTCCGGCCCTTCAATGAATATACTGATCAAACTGATGTCAATCGTTTCATTGGTTATTGCACCGCATTTGAACGCCAATGCGCCCAAAACGGCAAGCATTGATCACCAGGTCAGCAAACAGATCAGCATGCAATCCGTCAATGTGCATGTGATAAAGGTGAACAAGAAAGGATAATATCTTAAAGCATATCTAAAGGGGGCAACTGAGACCCCTTTTTTTTGTTTTAGTCGGTATAATAGTATATGAAGGATGGGATTTGCAAGAGTAAAATAACTATCGTAGATTTGATATACGACAGTTGTTGTAAATTTAAAGTAGATCATTATCCTGATCTGATTGCTGAAAACCCAGTTCAATTTGCGATAAAGGTTCCCGGACAATATCGTTTTGCTGTGCTTAAGATATTCCCTTGTTTTATGGTATCCAGGATAGAAGAATAATGAGAGTTGGTTTATGTCATTTCCATATTTCACCAGCGGCAATCCCAATGAATTTTTAATCAGGATTTAGGTGTTTTTTTAAGTAGAATTTTGAAACATATCAGGATGTTCCTTTGTTACATCCCGTTTTTTTAAGTTTTCAATAAATTTAAGTACGTTTGAAAAAAACTGGTATTATCTCAATATAACTGATCTTATAATGAAATTATTTATTAAGAAACCGATCAAGCAATTGATGGCTGCAACGGCAGAAACCGAAAAATCACTAAAACGAACATTAGGTGTGGGATCACTTATTGCCCTGGGTATAGGTGCAATTATCGGCGCGGGTATTTTTGTTCGTACAGCCGCAGCTGCAGGTGAGCATGCCGGACCGGCAGTAACCATTTCGTTTATCATTGCCGCTGCCGGTTGCGCGCTGGCGGGTTTATGCTACTCGGAATTTGCCAGTATGATCCCTATCGCGGGATCGGCTTATACCTATTCCTATGCCACCATGGGCGAATTTATTGCCTGGATAATAGGATGGGATTTGGTACTGGAATATGCTTTGGGGGCAGCTACCGTTTCTATCGGCTGGTCGCAGTATTTCAATGAATTTTTAAATACCTTTTTTAATGTACACATACCCTATGCGCTCTCGCATTCGTTTTTTGAGACTTCAAATACAACCGCAGGTATGTATGCTGCAGAGCTTGGTACCCGCGGTATAATCAATTTACCGGCTATCCTGATCCTTTTCCTGTTAACCTTGTTGCTCATACGCGGTACCGCTGAATCAGCGGCAGTAAACAACGTTATTGTCGTTGTTAAGGTAGCCATTGTGTTAATGATCATCGGATTAGGCTGGCATTTCATCAATCCGGTTTTTCATACTCCTTATTTGATTCCTGCCGATGCGGGCAAAGTTGCCGTCAGCACCGGCGTTGTTGATTACGCCAGTACTTTCAATCATGGCTGGCTCGGTGTATTACGCGGGGCGAGTGTAGTTTTCTTTGCTTTTATCGGCTTTGATGCTGTTTCAACAGCCGCCCAGGAGGCTAAAAATCCGCAAAAGGATATGCCTAAGGGGATATTGATATCGTTGGTTTTTTGTACTTTATTATATGTGCTTTTCTCACATGTATTAACCGGGTTGGTATCTTATAAGGACTTCCTGATCCAGGGTAAAGAAGCATCAGTTACCTATGCCATTCAACATGCTATGCCTGGATATAATTGGCTGGCAAATTTTGTTACGGTCGCTATCCTTGCGGGTTTCTCTTCAGTGATCCTGGTGATGCTTTTGGGGCAAACGCGTGTGTTCTATACCATGAGCACTGACGGACTGATCCCTCCGATATTCTCAAAATTGCATCCGAAATTCCGTACGCCCTATAAATCACAATGGTTGTTCTTTGTGTTTGTGTCGCTGTTTGCAGGATTTATTCCGGACAGGATAGTAGGTGATATGGTAAGTATCGGTACTTTGTTCGCATTCGTGCTGGTATGCCTGGGTATATTTATCCTGCGCCGTACAGATCCGGGTTTGGTAAGACCATTTAAAACCCCGTGGTATATGGTAGTTTGTCCGCTCGGTGCTGCTATATGCCTTTGTATGATAGCCAGCGAAGGCTGGGAAAACTGGGCCAGGTTGATTGTTTGGCTTTTAATTGGTTTTTGCATTTATTTCGGATATAGCATCAAACGCTCACATGTTAGAAAAGGCGTAGTTGAGCGGGCAGGTGAACCGATAAATCCAAAATTTGTTGAGTAAAATATGGTGAAGTGAATGCAAGAGGCCCCCGAGCTATGAGCTACGGGGGCCTTTTGCATTTTAGAAATCGGCTGAATAATCAACCTTTAAAGTTTAAGAATTCTGTAAAGCAAATTTTATAGTAGTTACAGCGCCGCGACCTGCGCCATCACTGCTGATATCAAATGAACCGGCATGGCTTTCAACAATCGACCTGCAATTATATAGTCCCAGGCCGGTGCCTTTCTTTTTAGTGGTATATCCTCTTTCAAAAAAGCGTCTGCTTGTTTCTTTGTCAAAACCCTGGCCGTTATCTATTATTTGTAACTGAATAAATTCATCCGCAGATCCGAGGGAAACGGTTATGTACTTGTCGGGGCTTTCAAAATCAATGGCTTCCAAACTATTTTTCAGGACATTTAATATCACCTGCATCAGTTTAGTGTGATCGCCCTTAATAATGTGGCTGCCAGGCTTTATATTCACACTGAGTTTCACCCCTTTTTTATCGAATGCGGCAAAAAGCATCGACCGGCAATCATCAATAATATTTGCCAGGTTTACTGGTTTTCTTTCGTGCAGGCCATTATGGCTCCTGACCAACTGGCGCTGTATGTTTAATATCTCCTGTATGTGCGAAACAATGTTTAATAACTCAGCAATGGAAGCGCTTACTTCCTTTTGATTATCACCCTGCGTTTTGGCAATGCCATCGGTTATAGTAACCAATGCATTTGCTTTATCAGCGCCTATGGCATTGCCTATTAACGTTTGCTGCCCTTTTAAAAATGTGGCTAAATTTCTGATACCCTCGAGGTTGTTATTTTCAATTGTCCGGTTTATTCTTGTTAAATAGGAGCCGAAACCTACCAGTGCATTGCCAATATCGTGCAGTACTTCTGATGCGATCTCGAATTTGCCTTGTGCGATGGCCTTTTCCAGTTCCTGTTCTTTCTGCTGAATCAGCTGTTTATTTAAAGTCTTTAATTCTTTTGCTTGCTTGCTTAGTTCCGCTGACTGATGGTTTAACTCTTTGTTTAAGTTATTCAGTGCTTCTTCTGAACGTTTTCTTTCCGTGATGTTATGCCCTATGCCCAGTATGCGGTTAACTTTGCCATTCTCGTCATAAACAGGCACTTTGGAGGTTGATAACCAACACTGCTGACCATTGTTGTCGTAAAAAACTTCTTCTTTATTCAAAATGGCTTCACCTGACTGTAAAACCTCCATGTCATTTTGATATCCTCTTAATCCGATTCCATTGGGAAAGAGTTCAAGATCAGTCTTTCCGATAACTTCTGCTTCCGAATTAGCACCGATTGTCGTCACATCGGCTTTATTGGCAATAATTTTACGGGCCTTCTCATCTTTGATATAGATCGTGCCGGGTAAATTATCAATCAGCGTACGGAGCAATACTCTTTCGCGCTGGATTTCTTCCTGTGCCTGTTTTTGTTCGGTAATGTCAATATGCGTTCCGATTAAGCTTCCTGCATTTGAGGTATCGCCGGCTTTCAGGAATCCCCCCCTCGAACATATCCATACCCAATTTCCACTGGCATGCTTCATCCGGAACACACTTTCATACATGCCGTTTGGGTTTTCAACATAATCCATAAAATGGCGCATGGCGGCTGCCTTGTCATCGGGATGCAGCAGGTCTGTCCAGGCTTCATTTAAATTTTTGTCCGAAAAATCGTAATCATTTATATTTCTGCCCAGCATAGAAAAATAAATGCTGTTACAGTCAAGAAAGCCGCTGGCCGGAAAATATTCCCAGGCCCCGGTATTGGAGGTGGCGAGCAATTCCCTGTATTTTTTTGTGGTTGCTTCTAAATCATCAAACTGCTGTTGAGTTGAATAATCTGTCGCTTTGTTTTTTAAAACAGCATCTGCCATGAAGAATGCATTAGGTTAAGTACAATATCTGATATTATAATGGTAGTGTGATGGTAAATACGGCGCCTTTATTGTTGGTGGCAGTTATGTTACCACCATGTGCATTAACATATTGTTTTACGATGGCTAATCCCAGGCCGGTACCGTTATACTTATCTTTAGTCACAAAGGGCTCAAAAAGGGAACTCAATATCGCCTGCGGAATTCCGGACCCGTTGTCGCGGATAGTCAACATCAGGTTTTTATCCTGTATGGCAGTTATGATGTTGATCTCGGCATTTGCTGTTTTACGGTCAGCAAGCACGTCCACTGAATTATTTATCAGATTACTGATCACCCTTCTGAGTTTACTTTCATCGCCGGAAACAATTATAGTTCCGGAAATATGGGTATTGACCCTGATATTTGCCCAGCCATCGCGGCTTTGTGCCTGTTTTATTGCCTCATCGATCACCTTATTTAAATTGACCGGCCTTTTTTGTACCGGTATTTCTTTAAGGAAGTCTAAAAAGTCTTCAAATATTCCGGACGCCTGTTCAGCCGATTGGTCAATCATATCGATCAACTCATTTTTTTCACCTTCTTCACGCATCATATCGGTCATTACCTTGATATTTTTTATAGGGGTACGCAGGTCATGCATTACCATACCAATTACCTGGCCCACTGCGGATAGTTTTTCTTTTTGAATCAGCTTTTCCTGTAATTCGGCATTACGTATGGCTTGGGCGGCATTTTGTACAAACAGGGTTAAAAGGTACATTTTTTCCGTCTTTAACTTTTCTTGTTTCTGAAGTACAGCAAAAACGTAGTAATTTTCTAAACGGGCCAGTACAAGTTCATCCAACTGTTTGACCTCATCTTTTCCCATTTTTGTATTTCTAACCCGCGCCGTCAGTTCATCCAAATCCACTTTTTCTTCAACTGCACCTATTGACAATATTTTCTCATAATTGAGGTCCTTGTCCAGTTTGCCGATAAGGGCCATATCGGTATCCAACGAACCGGCAAGTTGTTCCAATATATTTTTGAGCAATGAATTCAGCTGATTTTTACTTAAACCAATAGAGGAAATGGACTCAATCAGTTTTTCGAGATTGCGAAGCTTATTATAATCGGTAACCGCTTTTGTTGCTAATTGAATGATCTCCTCGGGGGCATATGGTTTACAATGATAGCCAACGTTTTGCCCGGCCTGCTCTATTATTTCATCAATAGAGCGGTCGCTATAGGCTGTTACAAAGATAATTTCGGCTTTAGCGTCATATTTTCTTATCTCTACAGCCGTTTCGAGCCCGTTCCAGCCGGGCATACGCATGTCCAGAAAAATTACGGCATACGGGCGACCATGCTCAACTGCTTTTTGAACTTTTTTAACTCCCTCCATTCCGTTGGAGGCTTTATCAACTGTGAAAACAGGAATACATTTTGTACTGGTAAGCAACGTAGGTTTCGGGCTTCCAAATAATATATCAAAGGCACTATCAATGTTTTCCTGCTCCTCAGATTGCCCCCGGGGTATCAGGATGTCTTCAATATTATCTCTTACCATTTCTTCGTCGTCAATCACCAGTACGGACGTATTTACTTCATTCATGGTTTGCAAGGGGTTTAGTCTCAGTAGCTTTTACGTTGGACGAGGTTTAAGGTTTCGATTCGGATACATTATTATCATATATCATAAGCGTGAAAAAAACGTGTTTGCGGACACATAATTCCCTGTTGCGGATAATGATCTGTTTTATCGCATAATATATTTTAATAGCTTTGCCTTAAGCGTCCGTTCACATAAAACCAGACCTATGCATCCGTTTATTTTAAAAGAGATCATATCGGTAACCATGATCCTGTTTGCTATTATTGATATATTGGGAGCCATACCGGTAATTATTGAAATGCGGCAGCGTGCCGGGCATATCCAGTCAGAAAAAGCATCTGTAGCAGTGTTGATCCTAATGGTCGGATTTTTATTTGCAGGGAATGAACTACTGGATATTATCGGGCTGGATATACAATCATTCGCAATAGCAGGCTCATTGGTAATATTCTTTATCGCTATGGAGATGATACTTGGAATAAAAGTCTTTAAAGAAGAAATGCCCGAAACGGTATCCATCGTCCCACTGGCTTTCCCACTGATAGCGGGCGCCGGAACCATGACCACCCTGCTCTCGCTCAAATCACAATATCAGACCCAGAATATTCTTGTAGGAATTGTATTGAATACCCTTTTTGTGTACCTGGTTCTTAAAAATGTGAAATGGCTGGAGAAACTTTTTGGAGTAACAGGTCTCAGTATTCTAAGAAAAGCTTTTGGGATAATATTATTGGCGATAGCAATAAAGTTGTTCAGGAGTAATACCCACTTGTAGATGTCAGGATGATGAATGTAAAGAATGGAATGGTTTTCCAGGGAACGGACAATTGACCTTTTTTAATAAATATGCGCAGGCTTGCACCAAATTTTCAAATCTTTACAAGTCGGCAGACAAACATCGTATCCGCTTTATTCTTATAACCCTTCAATACAGTTTGCTTGTCAACCTTCATCCCCAACTCTTTTACCATAAAATCAATAGCCTCTTCATTCTCCGCTTTAAATGCCGAGCAGGTGATATAGATAAGCGGTTTGCCGGGCTTAAGATATTTGACCACGTTGCTGGCTATGCTTTGCTGAAGGCGCTGAAAGAACTCTATTTTTTGAGGCTGAAACTGGCTGATCATCTCCGGTGTTCGCCCCCAGGTGCCCGAGCCGCTGCACGGCGCATCCAGGATAATACCATCAAATTCATAATTATGCAATTCCGGGTCGACATTTTTAGTCAGATCGAGCAGCTTTTTTTGGTATTTGATCAGCCCGGCTTGTTGGAAACGTTCATCGAGATTGGCCAGGATGGATTCGCGGATATCCGATACCACCAGTTTTAGATCCGGTTGCTGCTCGTGCAGTAATAAACTCTTGCCTCCCGAAGCTGCACAGGCATCCCACCAGGCTTCCCAGCGCTGCGGTTTGAAGTACTGGGCGGTTTGTTGTGAGGACAGGTCCTGCACTTCGAACCAGTTTTGCTGCGCGAAAATAGTTTCCAGTCGTGTGCCATTGGGCAGGGCCAGGCAGCCGTTGCCTTCATCCTTAAATACGACGCTTTCTTTGGTCAACAGCGTTTTTACATGCTGATCGAAACTTTTCCTTACCCGTATAAAAAGATCAGGCTGAATAAAGATCGACTTCAAAAAAGCTTCTTTATCAATGCCCTCCGAAAGGTCAGCCGACCAGGGGAATACATCGGCTAGTTTAAAAGCCGGATAAGCGGTTTTAACCAGTTTTAACTTTTCGTCAATATCAAAACCTATACACAATGCCCATTCGGGTTTAAAGTGCTGTAAAAACGAATTGATTTGTGAGTTGCATAAAAACTCGGCGACCATAAGTCGTTCTTCTGTGGGTGTATTAAACAGCGCCTTGCCCAGGCGGAAGTAATTATAAATAAGCCGGTTGGCAACCTTTCTGTCGGTTGAGCCCATCTGCTTATTCTGGCGGTAAAAGCCAGGCAAAAACTTACTTAACGGTGTTTCGGCAGGGTAATTACCCAAAATTCGCTGAAACGTTTTAAGCTGGTTTAATGCCTTCATTCTATCTTTCTTAACTCAAAATTATTGTATTGCAGTATGTTTACATGCGTATTGACCCAGCCCAGTCCCGGTTTTTTTACAAAGCGGTACTGATTAAGCAGGCCACTGAAATTGTTTTTGTCCAGCTTTTTCAGGCCATCTGTATTTTCTCCAAGCAGACTCCCGAAATACATACCCTCATCAAAACCCATCAGGGCATAGTGGGAAGGCTCTGCATGATAGATTTTGCGATAGTTACGGATAAAAGCAATTACTGCCGGCGACTTATAATCAACCCTGTCAGTGGCCGTAATATGCGTTTTCAGCCTTTGTAAAATATCGGGTTTAAGATAGGTAAATTTTGCCCAGCTGGGATGCCCGAACAGGGTAATTGGATACTTTTTTGCCAGCGTGTCCAGCGAGTGTAAGGTAACCATCAAAAAAGGCTGATTGGTTGCAGGGATTACTATTATATTCTCATCGGTAAAAGAAAGCTGCGGGATCAATCCATTTAATTGCCCGCGAATAATGGTTGGGGTGATTACCCTGATTTTGTGTTTGCTCAAACTATCGATGCCTTTTTTTAAAGGGACTATAAAATTATTTTCCTCGCTGAAACCAGACTTCAGGATAAATACCTTTTGGGGTTTGTAATGATCAGCGATAAATTGCGCGATCGCCCACGCATGGTACTCAAGCGGAGTAGCCACGGTTACCAGGTCGGCGTCTTTAACAGTTGAAGGCGAAGCAGGCGAAAGCGGTGACACGGTAGGGATTACTTTACCCGTACCGGCTAATACGCTTGTAAAGGCCTGCAGATCATCCGGAAACACCGGGCCTACGATTAGGTTGCTGGTCCTTATAGCCGGGGTATAGGCAAGGTTGCGTGCTTCTGAAGGCTGACCTTTGGTATCATATACCTGCAACTTATAATTATATCCATGGCTGGTAAGTGAATCAAGTGCGAGCTTAAAACCGTGGTAATAGTCAAGCGACATGTTGGCATTAGCCAAAGTTGCCGGGGTATATTGCATACCCGCATTCAAATTATCCAGGTTGAAGGGTAGCAGCATGGATATGGCCGAAGCCCTTGCTGCTACGGACTTTTCAGCCGTTTTTTCAGCCTCCTTTTCAGCAATAGGGTTTTCAGTTTTTACACTTGTCGAAGCTGGGCGCACCTTTGGCGAACAGGCCGCCGCCAGTATTGCTATACCAACAAAAAACAGCCACCTATTCCCACTCAATGGTGGCAGGCGGTTTCGAACTGATGTCATATACTACCCGGTTAATTCCTTTTACGTTGTTAATGATCTCGTTTGAGATTTTAGCCAGCAGGTCATAGGGGAGGTGGCACCAGTCAGCGGTCATACCGTCTAATGATTCCACTGCGCGCAGGCAGATCACGTTCTCATAAGTACGCTCATCGCCCATTACACCTACGGATTGTACCGGCAGAAAGATGGAGCCGGCCTGCCAAACTTTATCATAAACACCGGCCGACCGCAAATTGTTGATATAAATTGCATCGGCTTCCTGTAATATTTGTACTTTTTGCGGGGTTACTTCGCCCAATATCCTGATAGCCAGTCCAGGTCCCGGAAAAGGGTGCCGGCCTAAAATTTGCTGATCGATGCCCAAAGCTTTACCAACTTTGCGCACTTCGTCTTTAAATAAGGTATTTAAAGGCTCCACAATTTTCAGTTTCATAAAGTCGGGTAGCCCCCCCACATTATGGTGTGATTTGATGGTTGCCGACGGGCCTTTCACTGATACCGATTCGATTACATCGGGATAGATCGTGCCCTGCCCAAGCCAGCTCACGTCCTTTACTTCATGCGCGGCATCGTCAAATACTTCAATGAAAACCCGGCCAATAGCCTTGCGCTTTTTCTCAGGATCTGTCAATCCGGCAAGCGCGTCATAAAAACGTTGTTTAGCGTCGACGCCTTTTATGTTCAGGCCCATATGCTTATAAGAGTCCAGAACGGATTCGAACTCGTCTTTGCGCAACAGGCCATTATCTACAAATATACAATGCAGGTTTTTGCCGATAGCATGGTGCAGCAATACTGCCGCTACCGATGAGTCCACACCGCCCGAAAGGCCCAGTACAACCTTGTCGTTACCTATTTTTTCTTTCAGAGCAGCTACTGTTGTTTCAACGAATGAATCAGGTGTCCAGTCCTGGGCACAGCGGCAAATATCTACCAAAAAGTTTTGCAGCAATTGTCTGCCGTCAATACTATGGGTTACTTCGGGGTGGAACTGTATGCCGTAGGTTTGCGTACCCTTTACATGGTATGCGGCCACCTTTACAGTATCGGTACTGGCTATGATCTCGAAGTTATCGCCAATGCTGGCAATAGTATCCGCATGGGACATCCACACTTGTGAACCTTCGGGAACGAGCTTAAACAGCGGGCTTTTACCATCAATATATTGCAGATTAGCCCTGCCGTATTCGCGGGTGCTTGACGGTAATACTTCGCCGCCATTAAAGTGTGCAATATGCTGTGCGCCGTAACAAACCCCAAGAATGGGCAGATTTCCATGAAATTTGGCAAAATCAAAATGCGGTGCGTCTTGCTGACGTACGGAATAAGGACTGCCTGAAAGGATAATGCCTTTTACAGTGTTGTCGATCTCGGGAAAGTGGTTGAAGGGGTGTATCTCACAATAGATATTAAGCTCCCTGACACGGCGCGCTATCAATTGGGTAAACTGCGAGCCGAAGTCTAGAATGAGGATTTTTTCTTGCATGGGCAAAGATAGGCTTTTTTGTTGAAAGGTTGGCAGGGGAGGATTGAAAAGTTGTCCCGTTGTAAAGTTGGAATGTTGGTTGCAGATCAGTTCAGCGGCGATGGCTTTCAAACCTATTGCTTGTCATTTTCTTTAAATAATGGTCGTTACGGGGCGTTTATTATACTGCCTGGGCCGCCGAATGCAAAGCAAGCCGGTTGCCTTCGTTATCCAGGAAAACCGCCATATAACCCTGGTCAGGCGAGATCTGGGTTTTGGGAATAACAATCTTGCCGCCTGCCGCTTCTATTTTATCAAGCACATTTTGTACGTCAGGATTCCCGTTAAGATAAACGAGCGGACCGCTTTTGGCGGATGGTTTATAAAAATTACCCCTTTGGCAAATAGCCCCGCCGACGTTCATGGGATCTGCCAGGGGGAACATGCACATTTTTATTTGCGGCATATCCATTGGGATCATCTCGATATCAAAAATGGTCTCATAAAATTTTTGGGCACGTTTGAGGTTGTTAACCGGTATTTCAAACCAACTGACTGCATTTTTAAAGACCATAAGTATCGGAATTGTTAATTTTACATTACTGCGCTGTTTAGAAATACAATAAATTGCGGCATTATGTTTTAACAAAAACAGCAAAAAAGCCAGCAGCAGCTTTTTAAAAATGATGCGTAAAAGAATAGGTTAACAAATTCGTGTACTATTATTAAATAATGTAAATAGCGTTAGTTTCTTTGTATTGAATATTTTTAAATCGTTTTTTTGACCTCATGAATGATATACATTGGCTGCAAAGGTTTTCAAATTATCAGAAGGCATTAACTCAATTGGGGAAATTTGTTGTTAAAGGCGATCTTTCCGATAGGGAAGGCCAGGGCCTGCCCCGGAAAATTTATCCTTCAGAATAAATGCCAGTTACTACCCGTGTTGCTACTTTTGAAGATGTGCCCGCCCTGCAGCAGTTGATAGCCGTATCGGCCCGGGGGTTAAGCGCAGGTTATTATACACCCGCAGCAACGGAAAGCGCTATAAAATATGTTTTCGGAGTAGATAGCCGGCTGATCGAAGATGGTACCTATTATGTGGTTGAATCAAAAGATACGATAGTGGCCTGCGGCGGCTGGAGCCGCAGGAATACCTTGTTTGGCGGTGACCAGCATAAGGATATCATTGATCCATTGCTCAACCCGGCTACAGATGCGGCGCGTATCCGGGCTTTTTTTGTGCACCCGGATTGGGCACGGCAGGGAATAGGGAAAATGCTGATCAGTGTGTGCGAAAAAGCCGCTCACCGATACGGTTTTACCAAGATGGAGATCGGCGCAACACTGCCCGGCGTTCCGCTTTACCAGGCCATGGGTTATCACAAGGTTAAAAAGATCCGCGTGCCATTGCCCGACGGGCAGGTATTTGTGGTGATGAACATGAAAAAAGATTTAAACCTGTTTGAATAGTTAAAGTCCTGTGAATTTTAACGTCATAACTTATCAAATGAAA
Source organism: Mucilaginibacter sp. (assembly GCA_028287895.1). Taxonomy (GTDB): domain Bacteria; phylum Bacteroidota; class Bacteroidia; order Sphingobacteriales; family Sphingobacteriaceae; genus Mucilaginibacter. The sequence goes on from JAQBOV010000050.1 coordinate 97,372, forward strand.
GTGTTAATTACTTTCTCATTTATCCCGGCTGTTACTGACTGCTGTAAAGGCAGCAAAAAAATGAAAACATTACCGCCAACGGCCTTAAGCGTGAATGAGGGCACAAGTGTGATTAAGGAAGAATATAGCGGTAGTAATGGCTTAAAGGTGATCGGTTTTACTATTGTCAACGGTGGTGGTCATACCTGGCCCGGAGGATCGCGATATATGCCTGAATTTATGGTTGGCTCTGTCACCCGCAATCTAAACGCCTGCCGGGAGATATGGAATTTTTTTAAGGGAAACAGGCCTGCTGCTTTCAACTGAAGCCTGTTTTCCCATTCAGTAATTTCAGATGCGATTATTTTATAGGGAGAAGGAAACCTATATTAATACTTGACCTGACATTTTGAATCGTCTCGCCTCCGCTATCTTTAAATATATTGGTAAACCCGCCCTGTCCCTCTGCTTCAATAAATAATTTTACCCTGTTTGATATCGGGAATTTTACACCTATTCCAAATGCCAAACCAACATCGGTAGTATTAAAAGCACTTTTTACATCTACGCCGCTGTTTGAAGATTCAGTGGTATTTAATAAAACCCCTACATACGGGCCAAAATCTAAATACCAATTTCTCATTCTACCGAAATGCCAGTTTGCCATTATTGGAATGGTTAAATAATTCAAATGAAAATTAACAGCATCCACTGATGAGCCATCAGCAAAATTCAGGTAACCATTGCCCCAGCCTTTTTGGTCATAGATCAATTTCCCTTTAATGCCCCATCGGTTAGAAAAGTAATACTCAGCAGAAACTCCTAAATTAAAACCGCTTGTATAATCGCTGTTTTGACCGGAACCAGATAAAGATACACTTGCTGAGTTGTAGCCAATATTAGCACCGAATTCGGCAGTGTTTTTTGTTTGTGCAAGTGCAACAGAATAAATACCAGATAAAATAAGTAGTGTCGTAATGATTTTTTTCATAGCGTGATTAAGATTTGGTGTGAAGATAATAACTTATTTTTGAATCATTAATTCTTAGCAAGTTCCGGGTTTTATAGCGTGTGATATCAGGTAAATTTGTTGTGTTAAAAGGAAAATAAAAATGGAAACACAAGAAGCAATCAACTATCAGCGCATTGCTGAGGCAATCAACTATATCAGCATTAATTTTAAGGAGCAACCCAATTTGGATGATGTTGCACAAAAGGTAAACTTAAGCCCCTTTCACTTTCAGCGCATGTTTACTGAATGGGCAGGCATCAGTCCAAAGAAATTTCTGCAATACCTCAGCCTGGAGTATGCCAAAAGTATTTTGAAAGAAAAGCAGGCCACTTTGTTTGATGCCGCTTTTGCTACAGGATTATCCGGCACCGGCCGCCTGCACGATCTGTTTATCAATATTGAAGGGATGACACCGGCAGAGTATAAGAACGGAGGCAGGGCGCTCAGCATTAATTACAGTTTTGCGGAAAGCCCTTTCGGCAAGATCATAGTGGCATCTACCTCCAAGGGCATTTGCTACCTGGCTTTTGCCGACGACCAGGAGGAAGCTTTTGGCCAGTTACAGGCACAATTCCCGAATGCCGGCTATCATCAGGTGGTGGATATGACGCAACAAAATGCCTTGTTCATTTTCAAAAAAGACTGGTCAGAATTATCGACCATCAAGCTGCATTTAAAGGGTACTGCTTTTCAGCTAAAGGTATGGGAAGCATTACTCCGGATCCCTTTGGGAGGTTTATATTCTTACGGTTTGCTGGCACAAGATATCCAGTTACCAAATGCCAGCAGGGCGGTAGGCAGTGCCATAGGCGATAACCCGGTAGCTTTCCTGATTCCATGCCATCGGGTGATCAGGTCGACGGGCGAGTTTGGGCAGTACCATTGGGGCACTACGCGCAAATCGGCTATTATAGGTTGGGAAGCAGCACAGGTAAATTCAGTTGCTGTTTAAGGTAAAGATGAATATCCAAGATCAGATTGAACAGATGGACTGGAGGGATATATCCGGCCGGTTGAATGCGAGCGGCTATGCTTTGATTAACAAGGTATTGACCGGCGCGGAATGTGACACCCTTGTACAGCAATATGATAACGAGCAACTGTATCGAAAGATTATCAATATGGAACGTTATGGCTTTGGATCGGGCCAGTATAAGTATTTTAATTATCCGCTGCCCGGAATTATTCAGCAGATGAGGCAAAGCGTATATCCCTATCTGGCGCCTGTTGCCAATAATTGGATGAAGGTTTTGAATATCAATAAGCAATTCCCCGGTAGCCTGACCGGACTGATTGAAGAATGTCATGCGCATGATCAAACCCTGCCTACGCCTTTAATATTGAGATATGAGAAAGGGGGTTACAATACCCTGCACCAGGACCTTTATGGCCAGATGTTTTTCCCAATGCAGATGGTGCTGTTTCTGGATGAGCCCGGTAAGGATTATCAAGGCGGTGAATTTGTGCTGATAGAGCAAAGACCGAGGGCGCAGTCGAAGGCCATTGTATTAAAACCCGCAAAGGGCGATATGCTGATATTTACCACCAACTTCAGGCCGGTAAAGGGCGCAAAGGGCTACTACCGGGTAAATATGAAGCATGGTGTAAGCGAGGTAACGGCCGGCAAACGGTACACGCTGGGTGTGATTTTTCATGATGCATTATGATAACACATTTGGAGTTGGGTGATACAGCTTTTAAAAGAATGCGCCGCTTAAAAATACTGATCGATAAGGGCCAGGTGCAAATAGCCGGAAACGGAAAACTTAAAATTTACGGAACTTTGGTTTGTTCTTCGGGAAAAAGAATGAAAACAGGTAACCGGGTTTTCTTTGTATCGGAGGCAGCGGCAAAGGGATTGGGTTACCGCCCGTGCGGGCATTGTATGCGGGAGGCTTATTTGCGATGGAAGGGATTATTGTAATCAGTAGTTTTTAACAAGTCCCCCTCGATGACAGGGGGCGTAGGTGTAGCGGGAGGGGCGGTTTGAGCATCATGCACAAGGGACACCTGGTAGCTCTCAACTGACAATATGGATAGCCCATTGTTTATACACTATTCTAACCACTCGCTACGTTTAATGCAGGATATTTATATTTGGGCAGTATGTTTAAAAACCTTCTTTTCTTATTATTATCGGGATCGATAGCGCTATCATCCAAAGCCCAAACTGCCGATAGCCTTTTTAACCGGCTGGGTGATTTTGACCTGGCACGTTTTAATAATGACGGACCGGCGGCCATAACAATCGGCGAAGCTATTTTACAGGATACCGCAAAACTTGCTCCGAAAACCCGTATCAGTTTTTTTGATCGTATGGCCAAGTTGTACGAGGATGATCGGCAGGATGCAAAAGCCGTGTTTTATTACGAAAAAGTGGCCGCTGCAGCCCCTGATTATTATGTGGCCCAACGCGCCCTGGGTTATTTATATGACAACGATGCCGAAGAGATACATTTAAAACTTTATCAGACTAAACCCGATGACCCGGCTTACAAAACCTTATTTGACAGCTATAAAAAAGGAGTGCTAAAGGCTCTTCCGCACCTGGAAAAAGCCCAGGCCTGCGACCCCAATGATGATACCCTTGAGCTGATCAAAACTTTATACCACAATATTCATAATGAACAGGTGCTAAATTCACTGAACAGCCATTTGGCTGCTTTGGGTAAGAATTGCATTGATCTGTTGGGCGACCGTTAAAAAGCAGCAAGTCGGAATTTTTTATTTTTTTCATTCCCCAACCGCCATTCCCAAATCTGCATTTTACACGCTCCGCATTTAAAAATCCAGCGCTTTTCCCTGCTCGGGATATACCAGGGTTAACGCCAATTTATTCTCGTTGGCTAACTGTTTTTTAATTCTTTCAAGGCTGCTTTGTGGTGGTTTTACATGCGTAACAACCAGGTTAAATCCTTTCAGCGTACCGGGGCCGGTCAGCATCTGCAGTTCATCCATCTCTTTCATTAACCAATGCGGGGTAAGGTGACCAAAAAGAGCTTTATCCGGCTGCTCATCAGGGAAAGATACCTCGATCATGATCGCCTTTAATTTTTTCGCTCTGATCAAAGGGGCAATAGCTTGCCACAGTGATGCA
>JAQBOV010000063.1 GCA_028287895.1 Mucilaginibacter sp.
TGGTAGTGTGATGAATTTTGTGTAAGTAACGCGTTCGCTGTATTTAAAGGCTCCGAAAGAGAAACTTTCGGATAAAATTAAGAACTTTAAATGCAGTAAAAATGAAGGAAAACAAATTAGGCTTACCAGCGGACTTTTTTAAACAGTTTAAGTCCAAGGAACAGTTCCAGGAATTCTTCCAGGAGATGTTCAAAGAAGGCGTACAGCAGATGCTTCAGGGCGAACTGGACGAACACCTGGGTTATGAAAAGCATAGCCCCGAAGGCCGTAACAGCGGCAACTCACGAAATGGTTCGAGTACTAAAAAAGTAAAGAGCGAATCGCTGGGCGATCTGGCACTATCGATTCCCCGTGACCGAAATTCCAGTTTTGAACCGCAGCTGATTCCCAAACATTCTCGGATGAGTTCCAAGATCGAGGAAACGATTATCGGCATGTACTCCAGAGGGATGAGCACAAGGGATATTGAGGAACAGATCCGCGAGCTTTATGGCGTAGAGGTGTCAGAAAGCACCGTTTCTTCGGTGACTAACCGGATTGTTGATCATATCAAGGAATGGCAGGCTCGGCCACTCGAAAGCGTTTATTATGTCTGCTGGATGGATGGTATCCAGTTCAAGATCCGTCATAACGGCAAGGTGATCAGTAAATGTATTTACCTGATTATCGGACTCAAAAGCGATGGCAAAAAAGAGGTACTGGGCATGTGGATCAACGAAACGGAAAGTGCATCGTTCTGGCTCAGTGTGCTGACCGATCTGAAAGCCCGGGGGCTGCAGGATATTCTGATCGCCTGTACCGATAACCTGAATGGGTTTAATAGGGCCATTGCTGAAGTATACCCAAAAACGGTTACCCAGCTTTGCGTCGTTCATCAGATCCGTAATAGCTGCAAGTATGTTTCCTGGAAAGACCGAAAGGCCTTTGTTACCGACCTCAAGGAGGTATATGGTGCCATTAACCGCGAACAGGCCAGACATGCCCTGGCCAGCTTTGAACAAAAATGGGGATCCAAATATGGGTATGCCATTACCAGCTGGCACAACAACTGGGATGCGCTGACCCAATACTTCGACTTTCCTTTGGAGATCCGCAAGATCATCTATACCACCAATGCCATCGAAAGCCTTAACAGCGGTATCCGAAAATATACCTCGCCTAAAAAGCTATTCCCCGATGACCAGGCTGCCATCAAAGCCGTTTATCTAGCTATTATGAATATCCAAAAAAAATGGACAAATGCTATTCATAACTGGGGCACAATACTCAATCAATTTAATATTATCTTTGAGGATAGATGTGACCTTTAAATATAGCGGAGGTGGCTACTTACACAAAATTCCGGACAGGCTCCAGTTCATTCCCTGCTCACCAAATGTAAAGGCTCATCCTTTACCTCGGTATTCAGTGAACAGCGTTCTGATGGGTCGATCAATTGATCGCCAGGCTAAAACATTCCCTGAGACGATATACTTATTAACCTGTGTTACCGATCCACAAAGTTGAGAATAATATCCCTTGTCATCCCTGACTCGCTTCGCCATTTCTGCAATATAGCTTCAAATTCAAGCAGTCCCCGTTTAAAGTCTTCATTCAATCGCCTGATAATGACTTCACGGGCAATCCTTTTTCTTTTTTGCTTAGTTCTGTAAACACAAAGTCGTTTTTAGTCAGCAGAGCGTGTGGTTTGATTGTCTTCTTATCCTTTATTATTGGGGCGCTTTGGTTAATTTTATTTGCCGGCATTTCGCGGGCGAACTAACCACAAAAAAGCCATCCGTTTATGAATGGCTTCTGAACCGATATGTTGAACTTTTGCAAGTGATGATTATAATCCTACAAATTCCTGGGTGCTGTTTTTGCTGAAGCCGTTAACTGTCCTTACAATGTGTTCGGCAGCAAAGTTGGTGCTGTTTACACTTGCAGCATAGTTATATTTTAAGTTACATTGGCTTGCGTTACCGGCAAGGTCGGCTTTGGCGCGGTTGTTTACTGTAATGTTCACGCTGTAACCGTCTATATCTAATTTGGCATAAGCGTTATCGTGCAAAGTAATCTCCATTTCGATGGGTGAAAGTTTACCGAATGATTTTACTTCGGCATTGTCATAAGCTACAATCGAACTCAATTGGCTTGCTTTAACCCAAACCTGCAATTTTTGTACAGCGTAAGATGAGATCCGTAATACGCCATTTTGATTTTGAACCAATGCACTTTCGGCGTAGTAGCGGTTGTATACTTTGACCTGATCGCTTGTGTCATCTGTTACAAAAAGCTCTACGTTCCCGCGAACTTCGATCTTGTTGATCTTGCTTACATCGGTTAACACGGTGCTAACTTCATTGTTCTTTGCGGCTGAATCATTTTTTGTAGCTGCGAAAGTGGTGTTGCCTATTCCTAAGACTATTGCTGCAATAGCGGCGAAGGAAAAAATTTTAGTTTTCATTGTTTTAAGTTGTTTTTTTAATGGTAATGAAGCTGTCACGAGCAATTGTTTGTTTTTTAAATGTCACTCTTGATGGTTTCATGATATTTATATTTTGATTGTCCAGTTGTTTTGTTTTCAAATACACCAATAAGACGATCTCATTTAAAAAGCGTTACAGTAAAATGGCCTCTATTAGTTGTATGACGTGATTTTCCCGGTAAGGCGGGGAATTTAGTCGGTGAAAAATTTAGTGATTGATTAATCCCTGAGCAGAGATTAGTTGGTTGAGTTCGGCCAGGTTAAACAGATTAATCAGTGGAATCTCTTAAGTCAACGAACCTGATCATCTCAGCTATTTGGCAGTTATAAGGGATAACCTGTTTTTTAACTCCTTACCTATCCCCATAAAACTGCGGTGGTTGAGCGGGAACTCCAATACCACATGCAGCAGGCTCAGCAGGAAAAGCCATTTATAACCGATCCTGTAATTATAAAAGTACAAGGTAACTGATGCAGCCCACATGAGCCCTATAATGACCGCACGGGTTAACGATATCCTATGCCAGTTAATAATCGGGGTTTTACTGAACCAGTTTAGATAATGATAGGTATAGGCAAAAGCGATAACCCGGGTTAACAAAATGCTGGCACCATTGGTATAAATATTTACAGCCTGAATGCGCAAAGTAGTGGTATTGAGCCGGGTAAAAGACCCGTAATTAATTACTCCCCAATCTATTGGAGTACGATGCCATGCAGTAAATAATGTACACAATAACAGGGGACAAATTAAAAAGGTAAAAAATGAGATATAGCCCGAAACATTTTTGTTTTTTAAAGCACCCAATAACAGGAATGCACCTGTAAACACATACACATGGATCAGCGTTGGCATATACAACCCAAAAATGGTGCGCGGTATATTATGTGAGAGTAAAAAGTAGCCTGCAATGATCAATATAATAGCCGCCAGCATCCTTTTAATATTGCCCTTTATCAGCAGCAACAATAATGATAAACCAAAGGTATAAAACAGAATGTTGGCATAAGAGAACCTAAATACCAACGCCACAATTAAGATAGCCACTATAATTAAGTAATCATATTTCTTTAGGGTAAAAAACTGTTTGCCTTTGAGCCATGATATTTCAGTAAGGTAATGCGCCGGGCCAAGTATAGCGTACGACAAGAGCACCAGTTCAAAAGGTATGATCACAGCCAGGCACGCAGACGCCAGCATAGCTACAATGTTGTAGTAATTGATGCGGTTTAACTGTGTCATAAATAATACTTTTCTCCGTCGGTTTTGATCTTGCCCGCATCAAGCAGTAAACGAATGGTTTCGATACGGTCCTTTTCGGTACCAATTTTAAGGGAACTGATTAACTCATCAATGGTTAAATTATCGGCAGTTAGTAAGTGGGCTATCTCGTGTGTGATATGGTCTGACGTTTCGGAGATATTCCGTTGCCGTTTCTCTTCCAGGCATATATCACATACGCCGCATTTATCGGCGTTGATCTCATCAAAATAAGCCAGCAACATTTGGCTTCGGCATTTTTTATGTTCGGCATAAGCAAATACCGCTTCTATTTTTTTTCGGTAGGTGGCTTTACGATCTTCTATATAACGCTTATTGATAATCAATTCGCTATTCTGCATTCGTGGCCTGAGGTAAGTCACTTGCGGTTGATCAGTTTGCCGCAGATAATTCAATATGCCTAATTCCTGTAATTGTTCAAGACCCTGTATCACTTGTTGTACGCTCAGGTTACTGCGCCGGGCAAGATCATTTTCTCTTAAACGAACATAATTTTCAAATGACCCGCCGTACGAGCGAAGCAATGTTTTGATAAAAGGATCCCATGAGGAATTTTGAATTTGAAAGTTATATAGTTGTTCATTAAATATCTCAAACCTAAACCGGGATGGCAAAAACACTCTTTCGTTGAATGCCAGGTATTCGTCCTGTTCCAGAAACTTTAAGGCGTTGATGGTTTTTGTGGCGTCTAGTTTATACCGCGTGCAAAAATCGCCCAGGTCAAGGTCAAAGCTTACACCCGCTCCGGTCCCGTAGGCCAATTGAAAGTAACTGCCCAAATGGTGGTAAACCAGTTTCACCTCATCAACTGAAGGAAAATTGGTCAGCAGCTTTTTCTCGTTCTTAATACGGTCAGCATAATTATATAACAGCACGGCATAGGCTTTATGCTCATCACGCCCTGCTCTGCCTGCTTCCTGGTAATAGGCTTCCAGGCTTTCGGGCATATCTTTATGGATCACAAAGCGTACATCAGGCTTGTCTATGCCCATGCCAAAGGCATTGGTAGCTACGATAATGCGTGTACGGTTTATTTTCCAGTCTTCCTGTTTTAATGAGCGCTGTTCCATCGTTAGCCCGGCATGATAATAATCAGCCTTGAAACCGTTCTCATTATAAAATTTTGCTATTTCAGCGGTTTCCTTACGGCTGCGCACATATACTATACCGCTTCCTTTTACCCCCCTGGCAATATCAAGCAATTTGCGCAGCTTGTTTTCCTCGTTCTGCACTACATAACTGATATTTTTCCGCTCGAAGCTCTGCTGATAAACATTTGGCTGCTTGAACAATAGTCTTTGCTGAATATCGTCACGCACCTCGGCGGTGGCTGTAGCGGTAAGGGCAAGAACGGGAACATTTGGATGTAATTCGCGCAGATCGGCAATATGCAGATAAGGTGGTCTGAAATCATAGCCCCATTGTGATATGCAATGAGCCTCGTCAACAGCGATCAGGCTGACATTCATGTATTTGATGCGCTCGCGGACTAGTTCAGAAAGTAAACGCTCGGGCGACAGGTATAAAAACTTAACAGGGCCATAAATGCAATTGTCCAGGGCGATATCTACCTCACGTTTGCCCATTCCTGATACGATCGCGACCGCTTCAATGCCTTTGGCCTTTAAATTCTCCACCTGATCTTTCATCAGGGCGATCAGAGGGGAGACCACAATACATATCCCCTCCCTGGCTAAAGCCGGCACCTGGAAGCATACCGATTTACCGCCACCGGTAGGCAGCAAAGCCAAAGTGTCATGCCCTAACAAAACAGATTGGACGATTTCCTCCTGCAATGGCCGGAAGTTATCGTGTTTCCAATAATGTTTTAATATCTCCTGGATGCTCATTTTGTTTTCGGGTGTCGAATTTACAATTTCGGATCTAGTAATCGGCAATGAAGTTAAATTCGAAATAGCGAGAGCCGATTAAGCGCCTTTAAAAAAATAACAAAAGCGAAAAATTCGAAATGCTTTAATATTTCTAAATTCGCAGCGTTAACTACGTAACTATGAAACAGCTTTTTATCATTCTGATATTTTTTTTGTTAACCAACACACTATTTGCACAAAAATGGAACGTAGAAAATCCCCCGGGGCCCGCTAAAAAAGTTACTATCACAACCGATGAAGGCACATGGATGGACCTGGACGTTAGTCCGGATGGTCAGAACATTGTATTTGATTTGCTGGGCGATATCTATACGATCCCCATAAAAGGAGGCAAAGCTACCCAATTAGCGATAGGCAAAGCATGGGAAGTGCAGCCCCGATACAGCCCGGATGGTAAACAGATCTCCTATACCAGTGATAAGGACGGCGGCGACAATATATGGGTAATGAACAGCGATGGCACCAACAAGCACCCTGTCACTAAGGAAAGCTTCAGGCTGTTAAACAACGCTTATTGGACACCCGACGGCCAATACCTGGTAGCGCGTAAACATTTCACGGGTATACGTTCATTAGGTGCAGGCGAAATGTGGTTATATCATAAAGCAGGCGGGGAAGGAATTCAATTGACTAAACGTAAAAATGACCAGCAGGATGCCGGTGAGCCTATTGTTTCACCTGATGGCAAATACATTTACTGGAGTGAAGATATAACTCCCGGTCCGCTTTTTCAATATAATAAAGACCCTAACCAGGGGATATATGCCATTAAAAGATTGAGCCGTGAAACCGGCCAGATAGAAACGGTTACAGGCGGCGCGGGTGGGGCATGCCGTCCGCAGATATCACCAGACGGAAAATTACTGGCTTTTGTGAAACGGGTAAGATTAAAATCTGTATTGTATTTACAAAACCTGGCTACAGGTGAGGAATGGCCGGTATATGATGATCTATCGAAGGATCAGCAGGAAACCTGGGCAATTTTTGGAGTTTATCCAAATTTCAACTGGACGCCCGATAGCAAGAATATCATATTTTATGCAAAAGGCAAGATCTGGAATCTTGATCTTACTACATTGAACGCTTTGCAAATTCCGTTTGAGGTAACTTCACAGCAAACCATTACCGAGGCGCTTCATTTTCCACAGCGGGTTTTCCAGGATGAATTCCCGGTTAAAATGATCCGTCATCTGACCACCTCTGCCGACGGAAAACAAGTCGCATTTAATGCTGCCGGTTACATCTATATAAAAACCCTGCCCGATGGTGTGCCTGCACGTATTGACAGCACAGCCGATGTTGAATATGAACCACAATTCAGCCCCGATGGTAAATCATTGATCTATGTTGACTGGAACGATGAGCTAAAAGGATCAATTAATAAGATTGATCTGACCACACATTTTGTAACACGTCTGACCGCTGAAAAAGGGCTTTATTATGCACCAAAATTTTCAAACAAGGGCGATAAGATCATTTTCCGCAAAGGCGAAGGAAACGACGTATTAGGCTATTCCTTTGGCAAAAACCCGGGTATATATATTATGCCGGCAACAGGCGGCAAGGCTAAAATGGTTATTAATAATGGCATCTGGCCGCAATTTTCGACCGATGATTCAAAAATATATTATCAAAGCAGCGATGGTGATAAAAAAACATTTGTGGTCATGGATACCACCGGCGCAAATCAAAAAACGCTGTATACCTCAACTTATGCGACCCAGTTTGCCCCAAGTCCGGATGGAAAGTGGATGGCATTTACCGAATTGTTTAACTGCTATATTACCCCTATGGTGTATACAGGCAATGAGCAGAATCTATCTGCTGTCAACAAATCAATCCCCTTAAGTAAATTGACCAGAGATGCCGGCACTTATGTCCATTGGAGTAAAGACAGTCAAAAACTGATGTGGACACTGGGCTCCAAATATTTCACACGCGATGTACGCAGTGCATTCCCGTTTGCCGATGGCGCCGATGATAAAACGCCTGCTATAGATACGGCCGGTACGGATATAGGACTCAAATTAAAAACCGATGTCCCTGACGGGAAAATTGCCTTTAAAAATGCGCGAATTATCACCATGAAGGGCGACGAAGTGATTGAAAACGGCACGATCATCATCGACAAAAACAAGATCGCTTTCATTGGCAAAGCCGCAGACATACCCATTCCGGCCGATGCTAAAGTATATGACCTTACCGGTAAAACCGTTATGCCCGGCATTGTGGATGTACACGCGCATTTGCATCCCAGTCCGGATGGGATTTCCCCGCAGCAGGATTGGAATTATTATGCTAACCTTGCTTTTGGAGTAACCACTTCGCATGATCCGTCAACCAATACGGAGATGGTATTTAGCCAGTCGGAAATGGTGAAAGCAGGGAATATGGTGGGGCCAAGGATATATTCCACCGGCTCTATTTTATACGGAGCCGACGGGGATTTCAAAGTAGTGATCAATAGCTTGGACGATGCCCGGTCAAACATCCGCAGGATGAAGGCGGTAGGCGCATTCTCGGTTAAAAGTTATAACCAGCCACGCCGCGAGCAGCGCCAGCAAATTATTGAGGCCGCCCGCGAATTGCAAATGGAGGTGGTGCCTGAAGGTGGATCAACTTATTTCACCAACATGAATATGATATTGGACGGACACACCGGTATTGAACATAACATACCCGTTGTACCGGTTTATAAGGATGTAAAAAACCTTTGGAATGCAAGTAAATCAGGCTATACCCCTACCCTTATCGTAGCCTACGGAGGAATGTTTGGAGAAAACTATTGGTATGATCGCAATGAAGTTTGGAAAAACGACCACTTGCTGAATTTTACACCACAATCCATCATAGATGCACGGTCACGCCGCAGGGTAACAGCGGAATATGGCGATTATGGGCATATTGATGTTTCTAGGTATGTAAAACAAATCGCAGACGGCGGCACAAAGGTGAACCTGGGATCACATGGCCAGTTGCAGGGCCTTGGCGCACATTGGGAACTGTGGATGCTGACACAAGGAGGCATGTCGCCATTACAAGCTATACGCTGTGCAACAATCAACGGAGCCTCTTACCTTGGCATGGACAAAGAAATAGGTTCGCTTGAAAACGGAAAATTAGCAGATTTGGTGGTTTTAAATGACAATCCGCTTGTCGATATACGCAACAGCGAAAAGATCAAATATGTCATGGCAAATGGCCGCCTGTATGATGCAGATTCTATGAATGAGATTGGCAATCGCGAAAAGCCACGCCTACGTTTCTGGTGGCAATTGAACCGTGGTGAAATGGTAAACCTTCCCGTTGGAAACCATGAAACGTGGTTATATTCCAGCCAGGATGGGGATTGATCGATTTGGGAAGGCGGATGTCGGATTTATTTAATGCGGAATGCAAAAGGTGGATTACGGAATTATTTCCATTTCCCTAATTTCATTTCCTCATTTTTTTCCGACTTCCGACTATTTCAAAAGCCAATTATAAAATTCGAAAAAATCGCCGTTCCATTGTTTTTCATTGTGTTTGGCACCTTTTATGATCACTTCGGATGCATTTTTCTCATTAAAACCTTTTGACCGGATCAGGTTTGCCATCTTGTGCATATCTTTTACCATGGTTTCGCTTTCAGAGTCACCACAAACAAAGTAAAATCTCAGCTTTCGGTTCAAACTTATTTGCTGCACATATCCATAAAGGTCTGGGGCGATCCACAACGCCGGCGAGAAAATACCTGCCCTTCCAAATATATCAGGATATTTTACTGCAGCATAAATCGAAATCAACCCACCCATTGAACTGCCTGCAATAGTGGTATGGCTTGCAGCGCTTTTAGTACGATAGTGCTGATCGATATAAGGTTTGAGTGTCTTTACTAAAAAATCAACATACTCCTTACCCTGTCCCTTGCCATATTTTGAATCGTAGGGATCGTATTCTGTTATGCGATACGCTCCCCCATGATCGATACCTACAACAATGCACTGATCCTTAGCCGGTAGCTTATCCATTATTTCGTCTATTCCCCATTCGCCATAGCCTGATGTAGATTCATCAAACAGATTCTGACCATCATGCATATAAATAACCGGGTACCTCTTGCGGGAGGCTCGATAATCTAAAGGCAGATAAATCCACACCCGCCGTTGCCTGCCCAACTGCGGGATCTCAAATTTATCGCCGATAATATTGACGTTCGCACTTGCCGTGTGTTTTCTTTCTTCAGGTTTGCAATTGTCCTGCCATTCGGCCACATCCATCACTACGGTAGTGTCATGTACAACAGCAATACTGCGGTTATCTATCGGCTTTCCAAAAACATTACACTCAACCGCCAGCCAGCTGCCACGGGTTATTTTAAAATTATAAATTCCCTTCGGCAGGGTTTTTATAAGCTGATAGGATCCGTCACTGTTTTGCAGCAATTCAGCGGTTTTATCTCCCGGGTTCCAGCTATTAAAATCCCCTGCCAAAAACAGCACCACATTATGTCCTTTTACAGCCGGGACTTTACCCGTTTTAAAGGTCACTTTTAGCTGTCCGAATGACAAAAAAATTTGGCTGAAAAGCAAAAACGAGCAGAAAAATGATTTTTTTCTCATTTTAAATTGTACATTAGACAGTTATTTTTCCGGGAACGTTCCCGGAAGCATTTACATTAAAGTAAAATTACTAATTGTGTAATTTTTACACTTTGTTTGAACATAAAACAGCGTTATTCATAAAATAAAGCCTAAAAACTGAATTTCTATCATTATAAACATCCTATCACTATATTTCCTTAAAGTTAAATTAGTATTGATTAAATGACTGAAAATTATCCTTTATATAAAATTTGGATTTATTACTTCTAAGTGTAAATTAGTCACACGCTGTTTAAGCAAAGTTAACAAACCAATTTATACCTGGCGCAAAACGCCATTTTTATTCAAACACACTAAAAAGTATGAGAAAAAATTACTCAAAAAAGTACGTGCTTCTTTGTGCATTTCTGATGATGTCTGTCATGGCATTTGCACAAACAGGAAGTATTAAAGGCAAGGTGGTTGACGAGAGCAATCAACCCCTGCCAGGCGCATCCGTTAGTATTGACGGCACCACCATCGGCTCAGTTACCGATGCGAATGGCAACTATAGTATTCCGGCTTTAAAATCCGGAAATTACACTTTGTCCGCAAAATTTGTGGGTTATGTTGCGACCAAGCAAAGCATAACAGTCGGCACTACAGTAGTTACTGTAAATTTCGGGTTAAAACCCGATAGTAAAAGCTTAAATGAGATAGTTGTGATAGGTTACGGTACTCAAAAAAGCAAGGACCTGACAGGCTCGATTGCTACTGTTACAGCAAAAGACTTTAATCAGGGTGCCATTACCACACCGGAACAATTGATACAGGGTAAAGTCGCCGGTGTTTCCATTACATCAAATGGCGGTGCTCCAGGAGCCGGAAGTACAATAACCATCCGTGGTGGCGCTTCTATCAATGGAGGCAATGATCCACTCATAGTAATTGATGGTGTTCCTTTAAGTCCTGATGCAATTGGAGGTGCAGCTAACCCCTTGGATCTCATTAATCCAAATGATATAGCATCTTTTAGCATATTAAAGGACGCTTCGGCATCAGCTATCTATGGCAACAGGGCATCAAATGGTGTAATCCTAATTACCACTAAAAAAGGTCAGGCAGGCAAACCTGTTATTAATTTCAGCACACAGTTTTCTGTATCTAAGTTACCAAAAGAAGCTCCTGTTCTTTCTGCAGACCAGTTTCGTTCTTATGTGAATACATACGGAGACAGCACACAAAAAGCTCTTTTGGGAACAGCCAATACCGACTGGCAAAAACAGATTTATCAAACAGCTTTGAGTACTGACAATAATCTTAGTATTTCAGGTACTGCAGGCAAATTGCCTTACCGTGTATCTACAGGTTATACTGATCAAAATGGTATCGTAAAAACAACTTCTTTAGAACGTTATACTGCTAACGTAAACTTAAGCCCAAGTTTATTTACCGATCATTTAAAGATCAATTTTAATTTTATCGGATCGCAGGTAAAACAAAGATTTGCCAACAATCAAAACGGAATTATAAGTGATGCCGTTAGTTTTAACCCTACTGCACCTGTCACCTCGTCTAATGCTTTATACGCGCCTTTTGGAGGATACTGGCAGTGGACCGATGCCAGCGCGGTAAATGGCCTTAAATCACTTTCACCGTTAAACCCTGTGGGTTTATTAAATCAAACCAATGACAGAAGCACTGTTTACAGGGCAATTACCAGTTTGGGATTAGATTACAAGTTCCATTTTTTTCCGGACCTGCATGCTAATGTAAATGTGGCTTACGATGGATCAAAAGGTTCAGGCAACACAATAATCCCAACGGATGCGGCTTCCGATTATGAGGTATCACAAGGCGGGAATTTGTACAGCGGCAGCAGCAGCCCATACAATAATACATTACAAAACAAGCTTTTTGAAGGATATTTAAGTTATAGTAAAGAGATAAAAAGCATTAAAAGCCATGTTGACGCTGTTGCGGGTTATTCAATCCAGGATTTCATAAATAAAGCATCGAACGGCACTTATCTGCTTAATGGCCTATATTATAATTCAGCATTTTCTAACGGTGTGGTGAACACGAACTCAGCGAAAAATTATAATAATTATCAATATTTAATCAATGAATTTATTCTGACCTCATTTTACGGAAGGGTCAATTATAATTATGATGGAAAATATTATTTAACTGCTTCGATACGTAGTGATAACTCAACGAAGTTTGCTCCGGGTACCCGTACCGGCACATTCCCTTCTGTGGCTTTAGCATGGAAAATAAACAATGAAGATTTTCTGAAAAGCAGCAACACTATATCAACACTTAAATTGCGTTTAGAATATGGGGTTACCGGTAACCAGGAAGGAATTAATGATTATGACTATTTATCGGGATATAGTTTAAGCAACAGTACTGCGCAATACGCATTTGGCAATACCTATTACCAATTATACCGTCCGGGTGCATATTATCCCGGCAGAACCTGGGAAACAACAGATGCAGCTAATCTTGGCTTAGATTATGGTTTCCTGAATGATCGCATTACTGGTTCAATAGATTATTATTACAATAAAACTAAAAACCCGCTGGTAACGATTCAGCAACCTGCCGGAACCAATTTTAGCAATCAAATTGTCGGTAATGTTGGCAATATGGAAAACGATGGGCTGGAATTTAACATCACCGGAAGATTAATTGACACTAAAAACATAGGCTGGACAGCCAATTTTAATGTTTCTTTCAATCATAATAAAATAACCAATTTAACGACTATACCCAATCCCAATTTCCCTGGCATACCTGTAGGTGGGATTTCTGGGGGTACCGGCAATTATATA
Organism: Mucilaginibacter sp.; assembly: GCA_028287895.1. GTDB lineage: Bacteria > Bacteroidota > Bacteroidia > Sphingobacteriales > Sphingobacteriaceae > Mucilaginibacter. The sequence continues at coordinate 13,041 of JAQBOV010000063.1, forward strand.
GGAATAGATCAACCCGGATATGCCCGAAATTCATTTTATGTTTATCAGCAGGTTTATGGCGCCAACGGGAAACCGCTTGATGGTGTTTTTGTTGACCGGAACGGTGATGGTATCATAAATAACAAAGACTTGTATGAAGACCACAGCCCTGATCCCAAACAAGTTTTCGGTTTCAGTTCTGATTTCAGATATCAAAAATGGCTGGTTGGTTTTGTGGCGCGAGCCAATTTGGGTAACTATGCTTATAACAACGTGGCAGCAAGTACAGGCATACAGCGTAATATCCTAAATCCTCTTGGTATCCTTAACAATGGATCAACTGATGTATTGGCAAGCGGCCTTACCGGAAATGGAAGCAATGACCTGCTCTCTGATTATTATATACAAAATGCGTCATTCCTCAGGATGGATAATATTCATATCGGATATGACTTCGGTCAAGTATTTGGAGGAATAGGAACCTTGAAAATAACTGCTAACGTACAGAATGTCTTTACAATCACGGATTATAAAGGCGTAGACCCGGAGTTCACCTATACCGGTACCGGTACTGGATTTTCTCCTAGCGCCGGTGTAGATAATAACAATTATCCACGGCCAAGAACCTTTGTTTTAGGCTTAAACCTGAACTTAAAATAATTAGAAACTGATTATTACAGAAAGAAATTAATATGAAAAGGAATTCAATTAAAATTTTATTAGTCGCCGGGATATTAACCTGCGGATTAATATCGTGTAATAAGAATAAAATTCTTACACCGAATTATGAGGTTACATCGCAACAGGTGTACAGCACGCCATTAGGTTATACACAAGCAATGGCAAAAGTATACGGAGCTTTTGCCCTAACAGGTAATCAGGGTCCGGCAGGACAGGGAGATGTGCAGGGTATCGATGAGGGCACATCTGACTTTTTCCGTTTGCTTTGGTATGCACAGGAGTTACCTACCGACGAAGCAGTAATTGGATGGGGTGACCCAGGTGTGCCTGATCTGCATCAGATGAGTTGGTCTTCTTCAAACGTTATACTTTTAGGCTTATACGAACGCAGCATTTATCAGATCACATTGGCTAACGAATTCATCCGACAGTCGAGTGATGCTGAATTAACAAGCAGGAACATTACAGGGGCCGATGCTACCAATATTCGCTATTACCGGGCCGAAGCACGCTTTTTAAGAGCTTACCAGTATTCAATTCTAATGGATCTTTTTGCAAATCCGCCTTTTTCTACTGATGCCGATGCAATAGGCTCCATTATCCCTCCGCAAACTGATCGCAAAACGCTATTTAATTATATTGAAGGCGAACTTAAGGCAATTGATCCGTTGATGGTTAAACCAATGGCAAATCAATACGGTCGCGCGGACGAAGGAGCGGTTTGGGCATTATTAGCACGTATTTATTTAAATGCACAGGTTTATAGCGGCACAGCCAGATACACTAATGCTATTACTTATTCACAAAAGGTTATTAGTGCCGGTTACAAACTGATTAATAATTATGACAATCTGTTCCTTGCCGATAATAACTTAAATACTTCCGAAAACATTTTTTCCATTGAATTTGACGGGAATAATATTCAGGGTTATGGAGGCACTACTTTTATGACCCACGCGCCTGTCGGCGGTTCAATGCCCGCATCTGATTTCGGAATAACCGGAGGCTGGGGAGGAGTAAGAGTAACCAGTAGCCTGGTCGGTCTTTTCCCGGCCAATACTAATACATCTTTTCCCAACAATGGCAACCCCGATACCCGAGCGGAATTCTGGACAGCGGGACAAAACCTCGCTATTAACGATATTACCAGTTTCACAGACGGCTATGCGGTTAACAAATGGAGAAATGTAACCAGCAGCGGTGCAAATGGGTCAAATTTAAATTTTTCAGATATTGATGAACCACTATTTCGCCTGCCTGAACAATATCTGATCTATGCCGAATCTGTTTTACGAGGCGGTACAGGCGGTGATGCAGCAACTGCTTTAACATACATCAATAATATACGTACACGTGCTTATGGACAAAGTACCGCCGGTAATATTACTGCCGGGCAGCTTACTACCAGCTTCATTTTAGATGAAAGGGCTCGTGAACTATATTGGGAAGGCTTCAGACGTACCGATTTGATACGTTACGGATTATTTACAAGTACTTCTTATCTGTGGCCATTTAAGGGTGGTGCTAAAAATGGTACCGGTGTTGCTGATTACCATAACATTTATCCAATACCCGATCAGGATAGAACAGTTAACCCTAACTTAAAACAAAACCCCGGTTATTAAACAATAACCCGATCAAAACATAAATGACCCTTTATAAAATAAGTAAGTCGATTAAAAAAAATGAAATGAAAACAGCATTAACAAAATTTTTAGCATTTGGCAGTATAGCGCTGCTAATGCTGGCATCGTGTAAGAAAAACGATCCAATAGTAAAAACTAACGGAGGAACAGCTGGTGCACTTACGGCTAATACCACGACCCCGGTGTTAGATAAGACCAAACTTGCCGATACAACCAAAATTGTCACCTTCACTTTCACAAAGCCGGCTTATGGATACAGTGCCGCAGTAACCAATACTTTGCAAATTGATTCGGCAGGTGATAACTGGAAGAAACCAATGTCGGTTACATTAGGAACAAAAACACTTTCACAAAGTTATTCTACAGTTGATTTTAATGCGCTGCTGTTAAAACTAAATTTAACTGCTGGTAAACCAGCACAGGTTCAGGTGCGGGTGGAGCACAGTCTTGGAGCCGGCGCGGCCCCTGTCTATTCAAATGTACTTAGCCTTACTGTTACTCCATTTAATTTAACATCATTTGTATACGTGGCCGGAGCATACGAAGGATGGGCTAACCCAGGACCACAAGAAGATAGTTTGGTATCTGTTACCGGTAATGGCATTTACGTGGGTGTTATTAATTTCACCGCAGGTAATAACCAGTTTTTAGTATTACCCGCAAAAAATTGGAACCATAAATATGCAACCATTGACGCTCAGGGTACTACCAGCAGTACGGTGAGCTATGATGGGCCCAATAACTTTTATGCTCCAACCGCTGCCGGCCAATATATTGTAACGTTTAACATAAACACAAATACTATTTCGTTTGCGCTTGCAAATACTTATAGTATAATTGGAGATGGAGCACAAGGATGGAATGCTGGGAATGATGTTGCTATGAAATATATCAATGACGGTACCTCAACGTGGACTGTTACAACACCATTAGTTTCTACTGGGTCGATTAAAATCCGACAAAACGATGACTGGACATATAGCTGGGGTATTCCCAAACCTGGCTCAGCCGGGGATGGCGTAGCTGGCGAATTAAATAATACAAGTAATACTAACATACCGGTTGCTTCAAATGCTACTTACTCAGTATCATTTAGTATCCCGTTAACGGCAATTGGTACTACCCCATCTGTTACGGCTTTTTATACAATTAAATAACAGCAGAGAGTTGAGATTGATTAATTAATAGGAGCCCGTCCGGGATAAACCGGGGCGGGTTTTTTTTATGTCTGAACCGTTGATTTGAATGATCGGTGGGTTTTGCTGATATAAAAAAAAGACTTCCGAAGTTTTAAATCCCCGCAAGTCTTTTTACAAATAAGATTAATTACTTGTACAAATACAAATCCCGGATAGGCGATGAACGATGAACCATCACCACGAACTAAAAATCTACCTGCGCTTAATATCGCTATACTCCCTGTTCACTTCACCTACATAGATCTGGCGCGGGCGGCCGATAGGTTCTTTGTTTTCCTTCATTTCTTTCCATTGCGCTATCCAGCCCGGCAAACGGCCAAGGGCAAATAATACGGTGAACATGTCCGTTGGGAAGCCCAGTGCGCGGTAAATTATACCTGAATAGAAATCAACATTAGGATATAGCTTGCGCTCAACAAAATAAGGATCTTTCAAAGCAACCTCTTCCAGCTTCTTGGCTATATCCAGTACTTCATCGTCCATACCTAATTTCTCAAGTATATCGTCACAAGCCTTTTTGATGATCTTTGCACGCGGGTCAAAATTCTTATACACCCTGTGACCAAATCCCATCAGGCGGAAAGGGTCGTTTTTATCCTTTGCTTTCGCTATCCACTTATCGGTATCTCCGCCGTCTTCTTTAATTCGCTCCAGCATTTCAATTACCGCCTGGTTGGCACCACCATGCAACGGGCCCCACAAAGCAGAAATACCTGCCGATACTGAGGCATAGATATTAGACTCGGATGAGCCTACAATCCTAACCGTCGAGGTAGAACAATTTTGTTCGTGATCGGCATGCAGGATAAGCAGTGTATTCATGGCACTTACTATCACCGGGTCTATGACCACTTCTTCAGTACGCTGACCAAAGGTCATATGTAAAAAGTTGGTCACATAATCATACTTGTTTTTCGGATAGATATAAGGGTGTCCCAACGACTTTTTGTAAATCCAGGAAACCACAGTAGCCATTTTACCCAGCATCTTAATAATGCTTAAATTAAGTTCTTCGTCAGTTTGGTTAGGTTTTAAAGACTCCGGATAAAAAGCAGATAATGAACAAACCAAAGAGGATAACTGCCCCATCGGGTGGGATTTTGACGGGAAGCCGTCAAAAAACTTCTTCATATCCTCATGCACCAGTGTATGGCGGCTTATTTCATATTGAAATTCGGTTAGCTGTTCCGGTGTAGGCAATTCACCGTAGATAAGCAAATAAGCCACTTCTATAAAGCTTGATTTTTCGGCAAGCTGCTCAATTGGGTACCCGCGATACTTTAATATACCCAATTCACCGTCCAAAAATGTGATCGAGCTCTTGGTAGCCCCTGTATTTTTGTAGCCAATGTCCAGCGTCACATAGCCTGTTTGATCTCTGAGTTTTGAAATATCGATTGCTTTTTCACCTTCAGTACCCTCAATAACCGGCAGATCGTAAGTTTTGTCACCTATTTTTAATTGTGCTGTATCAGACATAGACGTTTTTTTTTCGAAACAAATGTAAATAAATCCGTGTATTATAAATGACGGCAAAGTTTACTATTTGTAAAAATTACAATATAATCCGTGCGCAATATTTATAAAAAATATCACCTCATGAATTTTGAACACTGAATATCAAAGTTAAATACTTCATTATTCAATATTATTTATTCCACGTTCGTTATAAACTGCTATCAATTTGACCGTATTGCCTCAACAGGATCAAGCCTTGAAGCCGAGTAAGCGGGGATGATACCTGAGATTATCCCGATAGCAACCGATGTGCTGATACCAATAATGATATTTTTAATATCCAATACTACCTGTATATCAACGGCCGCCTTTACGGCAATCGTCGTTAAATAAACCATAAACAGGCCTATTATGCCACCCATCAGGCATAAAATTATCGATTCAATTAAAAATTGCAGCATAATAAAATAGTTTTTAGCACCCAGCGATTTTTGGATACCTATAATATTGGTACGTTCCTTAACTGACACAAACATGATATTGGCTATGCCAAACCCGCCGACAAGAATAGAAAAACCGCCAATTATTAATCCTGCGATGTTAAGCACGCCAAATACCTTGTCCAATTGGTTTGTTAATAAAGTGGTCTTATTCAACGAAAAATTATCTTCCTGATTGGGTCTCAAACGCCTTATTGAACGCATAAGCCCTTTGAGTTCACTTTCTACATCAATATCAGTAAGGCCGTTTTTACCCTTTACCACTATCTGGGGATTATATTTTTCATTTTGAATATCGATAATATTCTTTGCAAAGTTTAATGGCAGGAGTACCTCCTTATCGTCCGATATACCTAAAATGTCTTTCCCTTCTTTGGCAAATACACCTATTATTGTAACATACCGGCCCATTACCTTTATATGCCTGCCGATAGCGTCGCCTGCAGGGAAGAGGTTTCCGGCAATATCATATCCGATGATGGTAACCGGGGCACCCGTCCTCGATTCAATTTCCGTAAAATATCGCCCGTCTTTGAAATCAAAATTCCATGTTTTATTGTGTTCATGGGAAACTGCATCAATCTGGGCACCTTCAACCGTATTACTTTGAAATTTTATTACCCGATTATCAATGCTGATCTCATAAGAGACAGCTCCGGCCGTTTGGCTGCGCCTTTGTACCTGGTCAAAGTCTCTTAACCTGGGCACGGGGCGTTGTAAATATTTCCACCAGGGAAAATCCTCGCCCCCTATCCATGGCCATTTTTGTATATAAACACTATTGCTTCCCAGTTTATTTACACTATTCTGTAAGTTATTGCGCAGGGTATCAACTGCCGAGAAAACGGCTATGATGGTAAAAATACCAATGGTAACGCCCAGCAATGACAGCATCGTGCGCAATTTATTTTGCCTTAATGCATCATATGCAAACAAAAAGCTTTCGCGGAAAAGTTTTAAAAATATCATGTTATATGATTACCGGTTAATAGTATTGATTTCACTGATTTTAAAACCGAATTTCAAAATATGGTGTTATTGCTTAGACGATTAATCTGCAGTTAAGTTACATTATTTAAAATGTTTAATAAATTTGGCAATCGGCGCAATCCTAAATAAAATCGGCAATCACCAAAAAGATTCGTAACTTTGCGCCCTGAAAATTCATTTCTTTTAACATGAAATTATCTCAATTTAAATTCAATCTGCCCGAGTCACTGATTGCACATTCACCAGCCAATATCCGTGATGAGTCGCGTTTAATGGTTCTACATAAAGATTCGGGCAAAATTGAGCATAAAATATTTAAGGATATACTGGATTATTTTGATGATAAGGACGTGATGATCCTTAACAATACCAAAGTATTCCCGGCCCGTATGTATGGCAATAAGGAAAAAACCGGTGCTACTATCGAAGTTTTTTTGCTGAGGGAATTAAACAAGGAACTCCGTCTTTGGGACGTGCTGGTTGATCCCGCGCGTAAAATACGCGTTGGCAACAAACTATACTTTGGCGATGATGATCTGCTGATAGCTGAAGTGGTGGATAATACCACATCGCGCGGGCGTACGATCCGTTTCCTGTTTGATGGCACGGATGAGGAATTCAGGCGCAATGTTGAAATCTTAGGTGAAACACCGCTTCCGAAATATATTAAACGCAAAGCTACCCTTGAAGACAAAGAGCGCTATCAAACCATCTTCGCCAAACACGAAGGTGCTGTTGCCGCCCCTACGGCTGGTTTGCACTTTAGCCGCGAGTTAATGAAACGCCTTGAGTTAAAAGGCGTTGAATTTGCGGAAGTTACTTTACACGTTGGCCTGGGCACCTTCCGTCCGGTTGAAGTGGAAGATCTGACCAAACATAAAATGGACTCAGAGCAGTTTATTATTGAGCAAAAGCAGGCTGACATTGTAAACAGGGGAATCGAAAGAAAAAGCCGTATATGCGCCGTGGGTACGACCTCTATGCGGGCTATTGAATCGGCAGTATCAGCTGGGAAAACTTTAAAAGCTGCTAACGACTGGACCAGTAAATTCATCTTCCCGCCGTATGACTTTAGTATAGCCAATTCAATGATCACTAATTTCCATACACCTGAATCTACCTTATTAATGATGGTGAGCGCATTTGGTGGCTATGAGCATGTGATGAATGCCTATGAAGTTGCCGTAAAAGAAAAATACCGCTTTTACAGTTACGGAGACGCTATGCTGATTATCTGATTTAGATTGCTGGCATTGGTCATTTTTTAAAATCAGCTTAATATCTCTATTAGTCAAACCATTGATTAATGACTAATGAAAATGACTAATGACTTTCAAACATTCGCCATCATCGTAGCAGGCGGTTCGGGCAGCAGAATGCATTCGGCTGTACCCAAGCAGTTCTTATTACTCAATGGCCTGCCTGTGCTGATGCATACTATTAATGCATTCCATTATTGTCAAACAAAGCCGCAAATAATCGTAGTTCTTCCTGCTGATTCCCATCATTACTGGAATATGTTGTGCGCAACACACCATTTTGACATCCCTCATCAATTAATAAGCGGTGGGGAGACCCGTTTCCATTCTGTAAAAAAGGGACTCGGTTTAATTAATGATGATGCTGCTGTTGTTGCAGTACATGATGCCGTAAGGCCATTGATCTCCAAAGAGATCATTGATGAATCGTACCAATGTGCTGCTCAATATGGCAATGCCATAGTAGCTATAAAAAGCCGTGATTCCGTTCGGCAGATTAAAGACAACCGGTCAATGAGCCTGGTCAGGGACGAAATATACCTGATACAAACTCCCCAAACCTTTCAATCGGCACAATTAAAACAAGCCTACCAGCAACTCTATCAGGCCAATTTTACAGATGATGCCAGTGTAGTTGAACAAACCGGGGTTAATATCAACCTGATCGGCGGCAGTTACCAGAATATTAAGATCACCTTCCCGGAAGATATAGCCATCGCTGAATTCTTATTAAAACAATAGCCATTCTTTTTGAAGAATGGCTATTGAATTGTTTTTAAAAAAAGACATTGCTCACGCTCTCCTGATAACTCCTAAAAGCAAAGCTATGATTGCGATTACTAAAAGAATATGAATTATTCCGCCTGCTGAATAAGCAAAGAACCCGATTGCCCATCCTATAATCAGGATAACAGCAATAATGTAAAGTAAACCTCTCATGTTGTGAATGTTTTAATTGATATATTTATCTATCATAACTAAAACCATTCCAAAAGGTTTTAAAATTAAAAGCCCTGCATTACAGGGCTTTTACATCGAATATGGCAGCAGTTTAATATTCGTCTTCGTTAAAGAAGAAGTCATCTTTTGTAGGGTAATCAGGCCATATCTCTTCAATATTTTCATATGGTTCACCATCATCTTCCAGGGCCTGAAGATTCTCAATAACCTCTACGGGCGCTCCTGAACGAATAGCATAGTCAATTAATTCATCTTTTGTTGCGGGCCATGGCGCATCCTCAAGGTGTGATGCTAATTCAAGTGTCCAATACATATTCTTATTCTTATTTATAAGGTAAATTTAAATTTTGGCAAAAGTATAATATTTTTAAATTGATTTTCAAATAATTTTTCTAAAAACTTCATATGCGCGGTATCCATTGATTTTCAGCTATTTTATTGTCGTTTCCGATCTTTCTGGCAAGGACAAACAGGTAGTCGCTCAGCCTGTTGAGGTAAATATTTACTTTCCCCTCTACCTGGCTTTGTTCAGACAGATGTACCGACAGGCGTTCTGCACGCCGGCATACGCACCTTGCAATATGGCAAAATGAAATGGCATTATTACCGCCCGGCAGAATAAAATGACGCAATTCAGGCAAATTTTCATTCATGGCATCCATTTCCTTTTCCAATGACTCAATATCAGCTTGATGCAGATCAGGAATGATCATTTTAGATTTCTCGGGATCAGAGGCAAGCGAGGAACCGATAGTAAATAATCTGTCCTGTACCTCCTTCAGTACCTGCTTATCATGTGCGGCAATATCCTGGTCGCGTATCAACCCGATATAGGAGTTCAGTTCATCCACTGTACCATAGCTCTCAATACGTAAGTGATGTTTTGGTACACGTGTACCTCCTATTAAAGAGGTATAACCTTTGTCGCCGGTTTTGGTATAAATTTTCATTGAATTTTGGGTATTTCACTTTTTTTGCTTGTTTTCAATGGTGCTTGTAGGGCCTTCGTCACTTCGAATGTTTGATTTCGAATTTATTATTTTGATTTGAGATTCGAATGAAGAAACCCAGATTTATTATTTTTTGATTTTTAGTTATCTGTTCTCGAATTTTTATCTTGCAGGATAAGTATTCTCCTACCGGGGGAGATCTGCCTGCCGACGGGCAGGTTTAATAGGGGTTCAAACTCTTAGCTGTAAAGAATGTTATTAAATTTGACCTGGTAATTTATGATTACACCAATTCCAAATGGAATTAAATTTCATCCTATGAGATCTACTTTTGTTTCAACTATGCTTACCCTTGCCCTGGCATCCTTTTTATTATTAAGTTTTAATTGCGGTGGCGCTAACAGGAAAGCGCCTGCTGCTAATAATATACAGGTCAGCGGCTTTCTGAGCGAAAAGCAGTTTAATGATTTTTTTCCGCAGCACGATAAATTTTATAGCTATAACGCATTTATGAAAGCGATCCATCAAATGAGCAACATCAGCATAAAGGTGGTCAGGCGCGCTGTATCGGTTTACCAGATCACACGGACCGATAAAAGCACAGGAAAATCTGCGGTCGTACGCCAGGACGAGGATTGGAACGAGGACTGGGCAAAAAAAAAACCTGATAGTTCTTATATAGTCGATTATGCCAATTTCTGCACAGAAAAAGATCTGCAAACCGATAAAAAGGAGTTAGCCGCATTTTTTGCGAACATAGCCCATGAAACCCGGCATGGAGAAAACGGCAAATATGATGACGGACTGATGTTTATCCATGAAAGCAATACTTCGCTGCCTTATACTGCAGATAATGATACCTACCCTGCGGTTCCGGGCAAAAAATATTATGGACGCGGTCCTTTGCAACTAAGTTATAACGGCAATTATGGCTATGCTTCCGATTGTATTTTTGGCGATAAAAGGGTGCTGCTAAATAACCCCGAACTGGTGGAAACAGATGCGGTAACTGCATTTAAAGTTGCCATTTATTTTTGGATGACGCCGCAAACCTTAAAGCCATCTGCACATGATGTAATGATAGGCAAATGGCAACCCGGTGCAGACGACAAAGCAAAAAACCGCAAACCGGGCTTTGGTATGACCATCAATATCATCAACGGGGCGGTAGAATGCGGCCATGGTGATAATATGTTTAGCATGAATGATCGTATTGGTTTTTACCAGCATTTTCTGCAGAAACTGGGTGCTTACGATCCTAATTGCGCCTGCTCATGCGGCAATATGGCTCCTTATAAGTAGTTATTGAATTACTGATTGATTGAATTATTGATGGGCTGAATGGGGAATACCAATTCCGGAAGTATTTATTGAAGAAGTCAGGCAGAATCTTTATACTTGTGGATGGACCTACCTTTCGATACCATCGGCCTGAATGGAGAAACTATAGATAGTTTTCACGAAACCTACAAAGCACTGAAGGCCAAATTCAGGATTGAACTTGCCGGCCACATTGATTTTCATTTAGAGGATTTTGAAGTGTTCAGGCAATATCCTGATATCAATATCAGAGATTCGTTTGTAATCAGGCAGGCAAATAATGATTGTTATATGCTGTTTGTAGAAAATCATTTCAAAACAACAGGTACCAAGGGAAGTATTTACGGCCATTATGAATACCAGACATGGGCCCTGGCCTATTTAAAGAAAGACTTTGGCCGCGTAATGATAAGACCCGAAACACTCGCCGACAAAATACGGGAACTGATACATCCCCTTGAACTGGATTTTGCAGAAGACAGAGCATTTAGCGACACTTTTTATGTACGGGTTAATGACCACCAGAAAGCCGTGACGGCTATCGACCGTAATTTCAGAAACGTGGTAATGGATATAAGGGAGCATGATTTTGAGATAGAGATCATCAATCATACGCTTATCATCGGTAATGGTAAACCGGTATCAGCTGAAAATGCAATTCACCTGGCTGAATTTGTGGTAAGGATATGTGCCAATTGTTGATTAAAACAGCATATTTGACATCGCTATAATCAACTGCCAAAAATGCGTAATTTCCCATTCGACACCGCAGACCTTGATGCTGACGAGGTACAGGCACTTGACGATACCTATTAAGGTGCTTAAAACAAAATTCAATATCAGTTTGCCCGGCGATGCTGGTCAGCATATAAATCAATTCGAATTATTTAATAACGATCCGGGAGCTAAAATAGGTGGCACTCTGTTGATTAACCAGTCTGACATTAATTGTTACCTGAACTTTATTAAAAGTAGGTTTTCATACAGCTATGGCGGGCGTGGCGGTAAGGGTGGTCAAAGCTTTACATATGACAAATACCAGGTATGGGCATTTGTAACTTTAAGCCGGGATTTCGGGCGGATTCTTATCCGAAGAGAAACTTTTGCCGATAGAATATTAGGGATTGTCCATCCTGTGGAGCTTAAATTCAAAGACGACAAAGTGTTTAGTGAGCATTTTTATGTCGTTACCAATGACAAAGAAAAAGCTCCAGCAGCAATGACATCTGATTTCAGGAACATTATAAAAGAGATGATGTATAAAAATTTTGTGATAGAAATTATTGGGAGCATTTTAGTAATACGTGATAATCAACCCATTGATCCTCAAGAAGTAATTCATATGACTGAGTTAGCTTGTAAAATAGCGGAACTCAGGTAAAGCACTGAAGTCTATACCACCGCGGTATGCCTTTCAACCGTGTGGATATTGGCATTGGCATAATCATCTTCGATCAACCCGTCACGCATACGTACGATACGGTGGGCGTGCTTGGCAATGTCCTCTTCGTGGGTTACTAAAATAATGGTGTTGCCTTTGGCATGAATATCTTCTATCAGACCCATTATTTCGATAGAGGTTTTAGTATCCAGGTTGCCTGTAGGCTCGTCAGCAAGGATGATAGAAGGGTCATTGATAAGGGCCCGGGCCACAGCAACCCGCTGGCGTTGTCCACCCGAAAGCTCGTTGGGTTTATGATCAACACGGTTGCCTAAACCAACATTTTCAAGGGCCCTCTTTGCCCGGTCCCGCCTTGTTTCTTTATTGATACCGGCATAGATCAGCGGTAAAGCCACGTTATCTAAAGCTGTATTGCGGGGAAGCAGGTTAAACGTTTGAAAAACAAAGCCGATCTCAGAGTTTCGTACCTCAGCCAGTTCATTATCAGTCATGTGACTTACATTGATACCGTTCAATATATATTCGCCTTTTGTGGGTGTATCCAGGCAGCCCAATATATTCATCAGGGTTGATTTACCTGAACCAGATGGCCCCATCAAGGCCACAAATTCACCTTTATTAATGGTTAAGGATACCGACTTAAGCGCATGAATAGTTTCAGCGCCGATCACATATTTACGCCCGATATCTTTAATAGTAATTAATGGCTCCATCTGTTTTTCTTGATTTGACTGTAATGATGGGGTAAATGTTACACCGGAACAAAAATTCTAATTCCTGAAAATCTACATTCGAAGCTGATATCTCCAAATCCGAAATCATTTCTCAATCACCTTGGCCACCAAAAAGTAATTCCCGTCATGCTTTGGGGCATTTTGCAATGCTTGTTCATGTGTGATCTCTTGCTTTACAACATCCTCACGCATAACGTTCATTTCATTAGTCATATATACCAGCGGCTCGATGCCTGATGTATTGATCTCGTTTAACTTATCCATAAACCCAAGAATTTTGCTCATATCCTGTATCATCTGATCCTTTTCATCCTCGGCAAGCTCCAGTCTTGCCAAATGAGCTACTTTCTCTACCGTTTCTTTATCTATGGTCATGTTGGTCCAATTTTCGCTTAATTACCTGATAAACTTCACCTTTCAGCAAATCAGCATCCTCCACGGTCATGCCTGCTGTCTCAATAGGTTTGTGTACAAATATATTACAAATCCCTGGTCTGCTGCCATATTTACTTCCGCTATCCCACATTACCTTCCACGTATCTATTGAACTGATGGGCAAAATGGGTATTTTTAATTCAATAGCGAGCCTGAAAGGTCCATTTTTAAATTCCTGCAGGCGGGGCGGATATTCCTTAGAAATAGTTCCCTCCGGGAATATGACCACGCTCATGCCGCTTTCCAGCCGTTCGCCCGTTTGTTTAAATGCCTTATACGATGACATTTTGCTATAACGGTTTACCGGTATATCAATTGTTTTGAAAAATATGCCTAACAATGGGTTCTCGAGCAATTCATGTTTGCCCATAAAGCAGAAATTATTTTTCAGCAGCAAACTGACCGACATGATGTCCAGGTTCGAGGTATGGTTAGGGCAAATGATATAGGTACGCGACCAATCCACAGGCGCCTCAAATTTTACCCGGTAAAATATTCCCGAAACAGATGAACTGAAACAGGCGCACATTTTTCTCAGAACGTTCATTATAGGATAACGCGAGGGTGTGCGCGAAGCAAACCGGATAAAAGGCCACAGCACATAAAAAATAAAGGCAAGGCTATACCGGTAAAACGAACGATGTGCTTTTTTTAAGGAGAGTTTCATCGCGTCCAAAAATATAAAACCATCATTAAAAATCACAAGTCATCTTATGCATAATACGGATAATACATAGGAAACCTATTGCTCTTTAAATTTTTGTTGAATAATATGATATACCTTGTCCCGTAAATCAGCAGTATCATCCACGGTTAAATGAGCTGTTTCGATTGGTTGATGTACAAATATGTTGCAAATGCCGGGTCTGCTGCCATATTTTGTCCCGTTATCCCACAATATTTGCCAGGTGTTTAATGAAGTAACCGGGACAATAGGTATTTTGGCTTCAATAGCTAACCTGAATGGTCCGTTCTTAAATGGATGTAGTTTGGGGGGATAATCGTCTGCTATTCCCCCTTCCGGAAATACGATCATAGTGATCCCGCTTTTGAGTTTTTCCATTGCTTTCTTAAATGCCCTGAATGATGACATTTTACTATCGCGGTTTACCGGTATATCTACCGTTCTGAAAAACAATCTCGTTACAGCACCTTCGGTAAGTTCCTCCTTTCCCATAAAACTGTAATTACCTTTTACCAGCAAACACATAGCCGAAATATCAAGGTTTGAGGTATGATTGGAGCAAATGATATAGGTTTTTGTGCGATCGAAAGGTTCCTCAAAGGTAAACCTGTAAAAAATACCTGCAAAAGCCGAGCTTAAAAATGCCCAGGCACGCCGCAGTTTATTCATGTGTTTGTAATTGGTATGCTTATGGGAAAAGCAGTAAAGTGCCGGGTAAAACATAAAATAGAAAAAACTCACACTGATCACATAAAGATATAAGTGCGCTTTCTTCAAAATCAATTTCATCGGTATCAAAAATATAAAAATTCCTTACTTTCGCCCCATGGAAACTGTTGTTAGCGGTATACGTTCCACCGGGAAGCTGCATTTAGGAAATTATTACGGAGCTATTCAGAACTTCGTCAAGATGCAGCATGAATATAATTGTTATTTTTTTATTGCCGATCTGCATTCGCTCACCACACATCCTACTTCTGCCGACTTGCATGGCAATGTAAAGCAGGTGTTGGTGGAGTACCTGGCAGCAGGCATCGACCCTGAAAAAGCAACCATTTATGTACAATCAGATGTGCCCGAAATAGCGGAGTTGTATTTATATCTTAATATGAACGCCTATCTGGGCGAGTTGGAGCGCAGCACTTCATTTAAAGATAAAGTACGCGCACATCCGGATAATGTGAATGCAGGTTTGCTTACTTACCCGGTTTTAATGGCTGCTGATATCATGATTCATAAAGCAACCAAAGTACCTGTTGGGAAAGATCAGGAACAACACCTGGAAATGGCCCGTACTTTTGCCAACCGTTTTAATCGTCTATACAATAAGGACTATTTCCCGGAGCCCTATGCCTTTAATTTCAGCGCTAACCTGGTGAAAATACCCGGCCTTGACGGAAAAGGGAAAATGGGAAAATCAGAAGGCGAAGCCAATGCGGTTTATTTATCTGATCCCCCTGAGGTGATCCGTAAAAAAGTAATGAGAGCGGTAACCGACAGCGGCCCGACTGCCGAGAACCAGGAAAAACCGGTAGAAATCCAAAACCTGTTCGAGCTGATGAAAGTAGTTTCACCGGCCGGTACTTATGCCCATTTTGACCTGCTTTACAATACCTGCCAGATACGTTATGGCGATCTTAAAAAACAACTGGCCGAGGATATGATCGTTGCCGCCGCGCCTATCCGCGAAAGGATAAAAGAAATTGACCAGGATTCATCTTATCTGCGCCAGGTTGCCCGCCACGGAGCAATAAAAGCACGCGAAAGCGCCTCGAAAACCATCCGGGAAGTTAGAGAAATTATAGGATTCAGGAGTTTTTAAATTTTTGAGTCCATGGGCGGCAGACCATAGTCCATGGTTGCCTTACTATGGACTGTTCGGGCCATGACCTATGGATAATAAGACGAAACCTATTTTGACATTTAACTTTTGAATTTTATCTTTAGCGAATGCACATAGCTATTGTAGGAAACATCGGCGCCGGAAAAA
>JAQBOV010000066.1 GCA_028287895.1 Mucilaginibacter sp.
GGTTCACACACCAAAAACTATTTTTGAATTTTCTGTAG
Organism: Mucilaginibacter sp.; assembly: GCA_028287895.1. Taxonomy (GTDB): domain Bacteria; phylum Bacteroidota; class Bacteroidia; order Sphingobacteriales; family Sphingobacteriaceae; genus Mucilaginibacter. The sequence continues at coordinate 39 of JAQBOV010000066.1, forward strand.
TAGTAGCCGCCACAGTTTCCAGACTTATTTGATGCAAATCGGCTACTTTTTGAGCCACATAGATCAAATAAGAACTTTCATTGGGCTTGCCCCGGTGCGGAACGGGCGTAAGATAAGGAGAATCTGTTTCTAAAACTAGGTGCTTGATGTCAATTTGCTGTACAATTTTATCGAGCCCTGCGTTTTTATAGGTCACCACGCCGCCAATGCCGAGGTAAAAGCCCAGTGCGATCACTTTTTGCGCCTGCTCCAATGTACCGGTAAAGCAATGGAAAATACCGCGCAAATCTTCATCCTGTTCTTGCTGTAATACGGCGTAAACTTCGTCAAACGCGTCGCGGCAGTGGATCACTATAGGCAATTTTAGTTTTTTTGCCCAAGCGATCTGCATTTTAAAAGCTTCCATCTGCTCTTTCAGAAAGGTCTTATCCCAATACAGATCGATCCCTATTTCGCCTATGGCATATATTTTATGCTGAGGTATTGCCCTGCCGATGGCACTGAGCTCATCCTGCCAGCTTGCTTTTACATCGCAGGGATGCAGCCCAAGCATAGCAAAGCAGTTATCCGGGAAGGTCTTTGCCTGGCTCATTACCAGCTCAATCGAAGACGAATCCACATTAGGCAGAAATAAACGTTCTATGCCGCTGGCAAGGCAGCGCTGCATCAAGGTTTCTCTTTTTACGGGGTCGGTCTCGTAATACTGGTGGGTATGGGTATCCGTAAGTATCATGGTACAAAATTAAACAGCCCCCGGATTATCGGGGGCTGTTATTTAACTTTTCTTTTTTGCCGTGGTATGCTTTTTGGCCGGCGCTTTCTTTGCAGCCGGTTTACTTACCGCAGGCTTCGTCGGTTTGATCTTTACCAGTTCCACATCGAATACCAAAGTACTGTACGGCGCGATATCAGAGCCGGCGCCTTCGGCACCGTAACCTAAACCGGATGGAATAATAAACTCAGCCCTTGAACCTTCATTCAGCAAAAGCAGGCCTTCGTCCCAGCCCTTTATCACTTGTCCCTGGCCTACTACCACTTTTATTGGCTCGTACTTGCGGTCGCCTTGCTGCAAATTTGCTTTTTGGGCCTCTGCCTGCAGGCTCGAATCAAAAACTTTTCCATCAATAGTACGCCCGGTATAGTTAACCAGCAACGTGTCGCCCGGCAACGGCTTGCGTTTCAGTGAGGGTTGAGTAATTACATATTTCAATCCCGACGCCGTAGTGGTAACGGTCAATTTATGATCGGCAATATATTTATTGGCAGCAGTCATTTCAGCCGTCTTAACCTCGGTCATCGCATCATCCAAAGATTGTACTTTACTGATCTTTAAAATAAATATCAGCGAACTCCCCTTTGCCAGGAATGGCGGCCGCTGATCCTCATGCCCTTTAAAAACCGAATCTGACGGGACTTTGACGTAAGCACTATCTTTTGCAGTTAGCAAAGGGAATACATCCATCAAATCACCTGCATTCTGTGAAGGCTGCACCTGGATTTTTAAGGGATGGCCTAACGTATAACTGCTAAAAAGAACAGAGTCTTTTTCAGTTTTTTGTATTACATCGAAGGTGATTACATCATTCAGTTTAATCTTATCGCCGGGATTACTTGTAAATACTTTTACAAGGGCGCCTTTTGGCGTATGCACCAAATTATCCTGTGCATTTACCTGCAAACTAAAAACCAGATATAATGAAATAATCAAAACAAGCTTGTTCGTCATCTATTTAAAAAATAAAAAGTCCCCCGGTTAAACCGGGGGATTATATAAAATCAATTATTTTTTTGTCTGCTGCTGCTTTGCCTGTTGCTGCAGCTGTTGCAATGTCATGGGAGCCTGTGGCACAGCTTTCTTAGCATTCGGGTCCGGATGAGTAATGCTTACCAGTTCCACATCAAACACAAGCGGTGTAAACGGTTGAATGATCTGGTACCCCTGTTCGCCATAAGCCAGTTTTGAAGGGATAACAAAAGTAGCTTTAGCGCCTTTATTCAACAGCAGCAAACCTTCGTCCCAGCCCGGGATCACTCCTTTAACACCAACCGGAATACGGATAGCTTTGTATTGCATTCCAGGGTTATATGTTTTATTTTGCTGTGCAACTTCCTTGATGTTGGTTTCAAAAACCTTACCATTAAGGTATTTGGCGGTATAAAGCACTTCGGCGGTATCGCCAACTGCTGGTTTATCACCGGTACCCTGTTTGGTCATTACATAATTTAACCCTGACGGAGTAGTAGTAACAGCAAGTTTATTATCATCTATGTATTTTTTGATCTTGGCAGGCTCTGCTTTCCTGAGCACATCGGCCTGCGCCTTCATGTAACGGGTAATGCGGCTATTAAATGCAGTATCGCTCAAGGTACCTTTAGGGATCACTTTTTCAATTTTAACCTCGTAAACAATGTACTTGCCCTTGAAAGGCGGCCTGCGCGTTCCTTTTTTATATATAGAATCAATATTCGTTTTTATGGTAGCGCTGTCACCTTCAGCTAATAATCTAACCCCGGCAAAAATATCGCCGCCGGCCTGTGCCTTCTGCAAAAGCGTCACAATAGGATGCCCTGCCTCATAGGTGCTCATCAAAACAGAGTCGCCATCGGTTTTTGCAACCAGGTTAAGGCTTATAAAGTCGCCCTCTTTTATTTTGGCTCCGCCTTTATCGACATGGATATCGTATAACAATCCGCCAGTGCCTTTTTTAAATCCGCCATTGCAGCTCGCTAATCCTAGTGCTGCAAAAGCTAAAAACATTAAGTTTTTCTTCATCATTTATTGTATTAATAGTTTTTTATATTCGGGTAAAATTAGTTTAAATTGTTTAATAACCTCTTCAAGGCTACCTGTTGAAGTGCCCCCGGCCGCATTGCGGTGACCGCCGCCATTGAAATATCGTTTGCAAATATCATTAGCAGGGAACTCCCCTCTTGACCTTAACGAAAGTTTTACCTTATCAGTACGTTCAACAATAAAAGCTGCCAGGCGGATACCTGTTATTGATAAAGCATAGTTGACTATTCCTTCGGTATCCCCGGTAATTACATCATATTTTTCCAGTTCCTGTTTATTAACCGATATGATAGCTGTATTAAACTCATGCAATACCTCCAGTCTTTCGCTTAAACAGTGGCCCAAAAAGCGCAGTCTGCTTTCGGATGAGTTACTGTAGACCAGCTCGTGTATACGCCAGTTGACTGCACCTGCATCGATCAGATCTGCTGCTATCCGATGTACTTCGGATGTTGTATTTGGCAGCCGGAATGATGCAGAATCGGTCATAATGCCGGTATAAAGGCAGGTTGCCACGTCTTTGTTGACCAATGCTTTATTATTCAATTGATTGACAATAAAATCATATACCAGTTGGGCACTTGCGCAGGCATTAATATCCCAGTGACGATAATCATCGAAATCCTCCGGATCAAGGTGATGATCGATCATGATCTTAACCGCCGCACTCTGACGAACCAGTTCACCCAGTTCATTAATCCGGCTCAGTGCGTTAAAATCAAGACAAAAAATAAGTTCGGCAGCAGCTACCAAAGCAGCGGCCTGTTCCGTATGTTCCGTATAGATCATCACTTCCCCGTTGCAGGGCAGCCAGGCCAAAAAGTCGGGATAATCCGTCGGTGTAATCACTTTTGCATGGTGTCCCTGCTGAATCAAATAGTTATACAAGCCCAAAGAAGAGCCCATCGCATCACCATCAGGCTTATGATGGGTGGTGATCACTATTTTACGGGGTTGTAATAAAAGTTCTTTAAGTGCAGCTAATTCCAGCATCCATTTCAAAAATAGCTGCAAAGCTAAATAAATATATTAAATACGAACTATCTAATTATAAAGCGAAAAGGGTTTATTTAATTATTTTATAAAGGATAAAACGCTACTTTTGCGGCAATTGACAGATAATATGGAAACTAATAAAACATTCACCATGATTAAGCCCGATGCTGTTGCCAATGGCCACACCGGTGCGATTATAGATCATATAATAAAAGGCGGTTTTAAGATCACCGCTATGAAATACCTTTGGCTGAGCCCTGAAAAAGCTGGTCAGTTCTACGCGGTGCACAAGGCGCGTCCTTTTTACCATGATTTGGTATCATTTATGTCTTCAGGACCTATTGTTGCTGCTATCCTTGAAAAGGACGGTGCGGTTGAAGATTTCCGCAAGCTGATCGGTGCTACCGACCCGGCTAAAGCTGAACCCGGCACTATCCGCAACCTGTTTGCCAAATCGATTGATGCAAATGCCGTTCACGGATCAGATTCTGATGAGAACGCCGGGATTGAAGGCAATTTCTTTTTCTCGGCTTTCGAGAAATTCTGAATTTTATTCCGGATATGGGTAGTAAGATATCCATATCCGGAATTTATTCCCCCGTTACTTGTTTTTTCAAACTTAAAATAATAGCTTTACTGTATTGTAAATGATATAGTTATGCCACCGGGTTTTGGCATGGCATGATTATTGGCATAGCGTTAGTTAAAACCTACAATTATGAAATTGCTGATAAAATGTTTGGTGTATGCCTTAATTATAACGGCTGTAATTGTTGTTAACTCACTTTTTTTCCTTCATCACCCGCCCGAAGTCCAATTGGTATTTATAACCCCCGGAGTGATCATACTTGGTTATTCAATTATCAGTGATGATTTCAGGAAAAAGTCTCTAGTAAGAGCCAGATGGTCTAGAGGAAGATAATCTCTTCGACTAATATCACTTTAGCTTCCTGATTGATCTTATCAATTATTTGCCTGCGCATCATTGTCAGTTCGTTTTTTATCACTGATGATTCAATACGTAAAAACAGTTTTTTATCGTGAATATATATTTCCTTGGTCCTGTTTGCAACTGATTTACCAACCATTTGAGGCCATGCGGTTATAATACCGGTCTCGTCATAACGCCGCTTGATTTTATAAACCTGCAACATTTGCTCAATAGCTTCCTTGAGCGTTTTATCATTGGTTCTGCCCATCAATTTCGCCTCCTGTTACATTAAACAATCTCAGATCCACATTAATTTTCTTAAATATATTTTCAACCTTAACGGCGCTCGTATCGGTAAGAAACACCTGCCCAAAATCCTGGTTGGATACCATTTGCATTAATTTGGTTACGCGGCTATCATCAAGTTTGTCAAAAATATCGTCCAGCAGCAGCAGCGGTTTAAACCCTTTTTGCTGATATAAAAAACTATACTGCGCCAGCTTAAGCGCTATCAAAAATGATTTTTGCTGGCCTTGCGAACCGAACTTTTTCATGGGCATGCCATGAATAGCGAACTGAAGTTCGTCCTTATGTATGCCGGTAGTGGTTCGCTCTAACAGGCGGTCCCGCTCGGTATTTTTCTTCAGTAATCCGGCAAAATCCTCCTGCAATAACTGCGATTCATAAACCAGCTCGACCTGCTCGGCGTCACCGCTTAAGAACCGGTAATGCCTGTTAAATACGGGAGTAAAGCCTTCCATAAAAGCTTTACGTTTTTCAAATATCAGCTTACCGGAACTGAGCAGTTGTTCATCAAACACGGCCAGCAATTCGGGATCGTACCTGCCGGTATCAGCAATGCGTTTTAATAAGGCATTCCGGTTGATCAATACCTTATTATAGGCGATCAGTTCATCAAGGTACCGGTTATCTGTTTGTGATATCACATTATCGATAAACCTGCGACGCTCTTCGCTGCCTTCGATAATGATACTGATATCATAAGGTGATACCATCACCAAAGGGAACAAACCAATATGATCAGCCAGGCGTTGATAATCTTTCTTATTACGCTTAAACTGCTTCTTTTGATTGCGCTTTACCCCGCATGCGATCGCTTCCTTCGTGCCGTTTTTATTAAATGTACCGTTGATAATAAAAAAATCTGTCCCATGCTTTATCTGCTGACTATCAATGGGATTAAAATAGCTTTTACACAACGACAGGTAATGTATGGCATCCAGCAAATTGGTTTTACCGGCGCCGTTATTGCCGGTAAATGCATTAACCCCCGCGCTGAAAGTGAGTTCGGCTTCGGTATAGTTTTTGAAGTTAATAACAGATAATTGCTGTAAATACATAAAGGTTTTCAAAGGTAGCAATTAAGTTGATTAGGTTGGATTGAGCGCTGAATGACTAAGATCAAGTTCTCCCGGGGTCATTTACAACATTTATAACCACTTAACCCGGTCAAGCGCTCAGTCAATCAACTACTAATTAATTATTTACAACAACCTATTGCTAACAAACTTGAAAACTGTATTTTTGCGAACTTAATTTTAGAATAGAAATGTCAAAAACCCAAGCGAATACCAAGGTCATAGTGAATGATAAGGATTTTGGACAGACCGGTAAATTTGTGCGTGAAAATCAAAAAAGCTTGCTTTTTATTGCCGTTGCCATTGTGGCGATGGTAATTATTTACTTTGGTTATCAAAAAATGTACCTTGCACCGCGCGAAGAGAAGGCTGCAAACCAAATGTATGTAGCACAGGATTTTTGGGCAAAAAAAGAATGGGATAAAGCCATAAAAGGTGATGCCGGCTATCCGGGATTTGAAAAGATCCTTAGCGATTACAGCAATACCAAAGCAGCTAACCTGGCTTACTTTTACCTGGGCATTGCTTATTTAAACAAAGGCGAATATCGTAAAGCGATTGACAACTTAACCAATTATCGTGGCGGCGACAACATGGTTACCGCTGAAGCGTTGGGCAGTACAGGGGATGCCTACACAGAGCTGAAGGATTATGACAAAGCGTCAACCTACTTTAAAAAAGCCGCGGATAAGGCAGGCAATAATTTTTTATCGCCGTTTTATTTAAAGAAGCTTGGATTAGCTTATGAAGCACAGAACGACAATAAGTCTGCTGCCGATGCTTATAAAAAAATAAAAACAGATTATCCTGAAAGCAACGAAGCACAAAGCATGGATGCCTACATTGCCCGTGTTGAAGCCAAGCTGTAAAGCATTTTAAAATTCGAATTTTCGATTTCGAATTTATTTAAGGCTTACTGGTTCAATTTTTCAATTCGATTAAAATTTCGAAATCCGAAATAACGCATGGCTACTCAACTCAAAAACTTGTCTGATTTTTCTCATACCGTAGTTCCTTCTGCGGTTGCTTATCGCTTTGGGATAGTTGTAGCCGAGTGGAATGCCGAGATCACCAATGCGTTATATGAGGGAGCCTATCAAAGCCTCATCAATCATGGTGCGCTGGCCGATAATATTTTCACTTACGCCGTTCCGGGAAGTTTTGAGCTGACATCAGGTGCCGACCTGCTGTTAAAAAATCTCCACCTTGATGCGGTGATCTGCCTGGGATGTGTGATTCAGGGCGAAACCAGGCACTTTGATTTTATTTGCAATGCGGTAGCCGGCGCAATAAGCAACGTAGCTATAAAATATACTAAACCGGTTATTTTTGGGGTACTGACAACTGACAATCAACAGCAGGCCCTTGACCGTGCGGGTGGCAAACATGGAAATAAAGGCGATGAAGCTGCCATTACCGCCATAAAAATGGCTAACTTAGCTGAAACCTTAAACGGATGATCTACGTTTAACAGGTACTTATTTCGATGATGAAAAAAATAATATATATAGCTATAGTAGCACTGGTAGTCAGCAGCATCACTTCATGCTCAAGTAAATTGTGTCCGGCTTATGGCTCGTATCCCAAGAAAAGCCGATAACAGCTAAAAGTCATTTTTTATTTCTGTTAGGAACTAATCCGGTTGTGTACCTTATTTTTGCGGATTAGTTTATTATTATTTTTTATGAATTGGATATCGTTGGAGTCAGCAGAGCAGCTGAGCGGGATTAAAAAACAGCAAGGTTACAGTATTATTTTCAAACACAGCACACGCTGTTCTATCAGTTTAATGGCAAAAAGAAGATTTGAGATGGAGTTGGATAGCCTCCCGGAAAATCTGCCGCTTTATTTTTTAGATCTTATAAAGTATCGTGATATATCCAATCAAATAGCACAGGACTTCCAGGTTCATCATCAATCGCCTCAATTATTACTGATAAAAGATGGCCAATGCATTCTTGACCAGTCGCATAGCGGCATATCGCTTGAAGAGGCGCTGGCACAGTTAAATTGATGCATTAAGTCACTAGAGTATGCAGGTCGAAAAATTAACACTTTACCTGTGATCCACCACATGCTGATTGACAATAGTGCAAAATGATGCGCTGTATTTTCTTTCCGGACTTTCAGCCCGAACACTTTAAAAATCAGTTAAGCGTAATCTTTAAGCCATTTCTCCCTTTTTAACTGGTACAACCCTTTCAACAATTACAAGCTTTTAAGTACTTTTGTAACATGATCGAATTGCCGGTAGTTCCTGTAAACCAAACCCAACGCAAACCAGATTGGCTGAGAGTTAAACTTCCGGTCGGGAAAGAATACGCACATGTCCGGGGATTAGTAGACACCCATAAACTGCATACCATTTGCGAAAGCGGCAATTGCCCCAATATGGGTGAATGCTGGGGAGCCGGCACTGCTACCTTTATGATTTTGGGTAATATTTGTACGCGTTCGTGTTCGTTTTGCGCGGTGGCAACCGGCAGACCGCTTGCCGTAGACCTGGACGAACCCAACCGCGTGGCCAGCTCAGTAAAATTGATGCAGGTAAAGCATTGCGTAATTACCTCGGTAGACCGTGATGACCTCAAAGATGGCGGTTCTGTTATCTGGGCCGAAACCATCAATGCCATACGCAGGGAAAGCCCCGAAACTACACTTGAAACGCTTATCCCTGATTTTAGAGGGGTCTGGGAAAATCTGGAACGCGTACTTGCTGCGCGCCCGGAAGTGGTTTCCCATAATCTTGAGACGGTAAGGCGCCTCACCCGCGAAGTACGCATACAAGCCAAATACGACCGTAGCCTGGAATGCTTAAAACATATTTCACAAGCCGGACTTCGCACCAAATCAGGTATCATGCTTGGATTAGGCGAAACTGAACCGGATGTACTGGAAGCCATGAATGACCTGTTGGAAGCAGGAGTACAAATATTAACCCTGGGCCAATATTTACAACCTACCCGAAACCACCACCCGGTGATCGACTGGATACACCCGGATCAATTTAATCGTTATCAACAATTAGGTATGGAAATGGGTTTCAGATATGTGGAAAGCGGGCCATTAGTGCGCTCCTCCTATCATGCCGAGAAACATCTGTTCGAAATCTAACCTCATTTTATACCTTCTCATACAAGTTGAGTAAGCGGCGAAAAACAGGACGATCTGACGAGCAGGAATTGGTACCTGTATGCTGGTGAACCGTGAAAGAATTGCCGGCAAGTCATGGTATGACCGGACTGATTCATAAATTCTTATATGATAAAGTACAATCTTATTTAGACCGGCTTGCTGGTAAGCGTTATGCCACAGAAGTGTTAATTAATGTTAAAAAACAAAATTGTGAAGCCCGATGTTGTAACAAAAGGCGTGTTGAGGCGTCTTTTAACAAAACACAACAAGAGTATTTCGTTCTTTATAAGATCAGTTAATATATTAATCAAAATGCGGTTGAATAATACTACAACCGCTTTTTTTATGTCATTAACCCTGCAATGGTAACAGGCAGCTGAGTCACAAGCCTGCCGGCAAGCAGCACGTGCAGGCGGTCAGGTAAGGTCAATTCGTCCCCTGCTTTACCATGTATATAAGTACCGATGATGCAGGCATCCTCGGAAGAATATCTTTGAGCAAGCAAAGCCGTCAGTACACCGGTCAATACATCGCCCATACCGCCGCTTGCCATTGCTGCATTACCGGTAGAATTAAAATAGAGCTTTCCATCGGGCGTGACCGAAATAGTATAATCATTTTTAAGGACAATGTATACTTTATGTTCCCGTGCCATCTGTGTCGCCGTTTGCAGGCGTTGCCACCAGTTTTTATGCTCCCCAAACAGACGGTCGAATTCTTTTACATGCGGGGTTATTATACTATCTGCCGGCACATACTTCCATAATCCATAGTGAACAGCCAGTAAATTGAGTGCATCTGCATCAATTATTACCGGTTTACCGTAGTTCTTTAAAAGATCGGTAAATAAAGTCAAAGCCTCTTTATCCTTGCCTAATCCGGGACCGACGGCTATTGCGTTGAACTTTTCCCATTCAATTTCAGGTTGCTCATTCTCCTTTCGAACGATAGCCATAATTTCGGGCTGATAGCTGTTCAGCGCATTAAGGCCGCTTTGCGGAATACAGGCAGTTGTCAGGCCGGCGCCGGCATGTGCACATGCTGATGAGCATAATAAAGCTGCACCCATGGTTTGAGGCTGCCCGGCAATAATGAGCGCATGCCCGTAAGTGCCCTTATTCGTGAAACGATGGCGCGGTTTAAGCCTGCTGCTGATATCTTTTTCTTCCACTAACTGGTACGGTGAGTTTAATGATTGGATAAAACTTTCGTTGATGCCAATATTAACAGCGTCCCAGCAATGAATATACGGCGCAGATTCCGGCAGCAGAAAATTAATCTTCGGCTGCTGAAAAGTAATCACCAGGTCTGCTTTTAAAACAGGGGCATCGGGCCCGGTTTCGCCTTCACTAAAAAAACCGGTAGGCACATCAACGGCAACGACTGTTTTATGCAGGCTGTTCAAATAACTAACCAACCGTTCATAGTCACCGCTGAGCGGTTTGTTCAGCCCGGTGCCCAATAAAGCGTCAATAATAATGCTGCTATTTTCTAAAGGCAGGTCCTGCCGGGGCTTAATTTCCTGGATGGCAATACCGGAAGGGATCAGCCGGTGCAGGTTGGTATTAAAATCATCGGATGATTTAGAAGAAAAGCTGGCTATTTTAACTTCCACCTGCTGGTAATGATGATCTTTGAGCATCCTGGCAATGGCCAGCCCGTCGCCGCCATTATTACCTGTTCCGCAGTAAACGGCTATAGACTGTCTTTTATCCTGGAAATGATTGATAAACCAGCCTACAAAGGCCCTGGACGCACGCTCCATCAAATCGATGGAAGCAATGGGTTCATGCGCTATGGTATAAGCATCAGCTTCGCGGATCTGGGAAGAAATTAGGAGTGGAAGCATAATCTATAAAGTTAAAAATTATGCGTTTTGTTTTGATGTTCGCAGCGGTCAATAAATGAAAATAACAGTCCCCCGGGGGGAGTCTATTTTTAACGTATCCGATGTTCCGTCTTGATGCCTGCGGACCACAGGCCGGTTCGGTTATATCCCCATCTCTTTCTTCAAAAACTGTCCGGTAAAGCTATCCTTAACTTTACACAGGCCCTCGGGAGTACCACTAAACAATATTTTTCCCCCTCCGCTTCCGCCTTCCGGTCCAAGGTCGATGACATGGTCCACTACTTTTATCACATCCAGGTTATGCTCTATGACCAGCACCGTATTACCCTTGTCAACCAGCTGGTTCAATACCCCTAACAGAACGTTGATATCCTCAAAATGCAAGCCTGTTGTTGGTTCATCCAGGATATAAAAAGTATTGCCGGTATCTTTTTTAGAAAGCTCAGTTGCCAGTTTTACCCTTTGGGCTTCGCCGCCGGATAAAGTTGTTGATGCCTGGCCTAACCTGATGTAACCCAAGCCTACATCGAACAAAGTTTTAATTTTCCGATAGATAGCCGGTATATGCTCAAAAAACGGCGTGGCATCTTCTATGCTCATATCCAGCACATCGCTGATAGATTTACCCCGGTAACGCACTTCCAGCGTTTCGCGGTTATAACGCCTGCCTCCGCATTCCTCGCATGGAACTTGTACATCAGGCAAAAAGTTCATCTCGATCACTTTCATGCCGGCACCCTGGCACGTTTCGCAGCGCCCGCCCTTTACGTTGAAGGAAAACCGTCCAGGTTTATATCCTCTGATCCTTGATTCAGGCAATTGCACATACAGGTTGCGGATATCAGAAAATACGCCGGTATAAGTAGCCGGATTTGAGCGTGGGGTACGGCCAATAGGTGCCTGGTCTATCTCGATCACTTTATCGATACTTTCCAGTCCTTCAATTTTTTCATAAGGAAGCGGATGTTTTTTTGCTCTGAAAAAATGATGGTTTAAAACAGGGTACAAGGTTTCGGTGATCAGGCTTGATTTACCGCTGCCGGATACGCCGGTAATGCCGATCAATTTGCCCAAAGGAAAATCGACCGATACTTTTTTAAGATTATGTCCCGTAGCTTTTTTTAAGGTTAAGGTTTTGCCATTGCCTTCCCTTCGTTTTTCGGGGATGGCAATACTTCTTTCTCCGTTAAGATAAGATGTGGTGAGCGTGTGTGCCGTCATCAGCTCTTGTGGTGTTCCCTGTGCCACTATTTCGCCGCCATGTACACCAGCAGCCGGCCCCATATCGATCACGTGATCGGCCTGGAGTATCATATCCCTGTCATGTTCCACCACCAGGACGGTGTTACCCAGGTCGCGCAGGTTTTTCAATGCCTTTATCAGCCGGTCATTATCACGCTGATGGAGACCAATACTGGGCTCATCCAGGATATACATCACATTCATCAGTTGCGAACCGATCTGAGTAGCCAGCCGGATACGTTGTGCTTCACCACCAGAAAGTGTTCTTGCTGTGCGGTCGAGTGTTAAATAACTTAACCCTACGTCCAGCAAAAACACAATACGTGCGCGTATCTCCTTTAATATCTCGCGGGCTATGGTATTCTGGCGTTCGGTCAACCTTTCCTCCAGGTTGGTAAACCACTCCTGTAAGGTACGGATATCCATACAGGCTAGTTCAAAAATATTTTTCTGATCAACTTTAAAATGGAGCGATTCTTTTTTGAGGCGGGCGCCCTGGCAAACCGGGCATGTTTTTAAAACACGGTAATTTTCCATGTCGTCCAGGTCCTCTTCACTCCTGCGTTGCTGTTGCTCTTCCAGCATCCTGATGATTCCGTCAAAACTGATCTGGTAACTCTGCACATTCCACTTATTATATTCAACAGCTACAGTGACCATCTCGTGCGAGCCGTTCAGTATAATATCCAGTGTTTCCTTCGGGAGCTTCTCGATAGGGGTCGACAGGGAAAACTCATACTTTTTTGCCAACGCTTTTAATACCTGAAATATCCAGGTTTCGCGGTATTCGCCCAAAGGTGCAAGGCCGCCATTGACGATGCTTAGTTTGGGATTGGGGATAACCGAATTTTCATCGATCTCAAAGATATAACCCAGGCCATCGCATTTTTCGCAGGCCCCATATGGTGAATTAAAGGAAAATGTATTAGGCTGCGGCTCATCATAAGATATACCCGAAACAGGGTCCATCAGATATTTGCTGTAATAGAACACCTTGTTGTCCTTATCTGCTATTCTGATAATGCCTTTGGCGATTTTTAATGCTGCCTGTATTGAACCGTGCAGGCGCTTACTGTCTTTCTCGCTTACCACGAGCCTGTCAACTACAATATCGATATCATGTATCTTATACCGGTCCACCTGCATTTTCGACGCTACGTCGGCTATGGTTCCGTCTATCCAAACTTTAACATAGCCCTGCTTGCGTATCTGCTCAAACAGTTCGCGGTAGTGCCCCTTACGTCCCTTTACTACAGGCGCCAGGATATTTACCGGCTGTCCGTCGAATTTTTCAAAAATGGTTTTCAGTATCTGCTCTTCAGACATCCGTTCCATTTTCTGTCCCGTTACATAGGAATATGCTTCACCGGCACGGGCAAACAGCAGGCGCATAAAATCATATATCTCGGTAATGGTGCCTACGGTAGATCGCGGGTTTTTGCTGGTGGTTTTTTGTTCGATGGCAATGACCGGACTAAGACCGGAGACTTTATCTACGTCGGGGCGTTCCATGCCACCCATAAACTGTCGTGAGTAGGCCGAAAACGTTTCCATATACCGGCGCTGACCCTCGGCATAGATCGTATCAAATGCCAGCGAGGATTTACCGCTGCCACTTAATCCGGTAACCACTACCAACCGGTTGCGCGGAAAAGAAACATCAATATTTTTTAAATTATGCACCCGGGCTCCGTACACTTCAACTTCACTTTGCTCACCCAGGTCGACAGGTTTTGTAATCATATCTAAATCAAGATAACTATTTGGGCGGACTGCTAAATTAATTATTTGCTAATTTAGTTAGTATTATTTAAACTAATGAGTAAAGTTTTTAATCATTACACAGGCATGTCAACAGCCACGCATTTTGACTGCAAAGATACAAAAAAAAAGGCCGCCCTGCCATCGGGCAGAGCAGCCTTAAAGTGCTCCGTAAATATAATGGCTTTAATTAAAAGCCATTAGCTCTGAAGGCAGTAACCTATAATTGAATGGGGTTTTATACCCATACAGCCATGGTTTCTCAATAATAGCCTTCATGGCAATAAGTTTGTATACATAAGTGCCCGTCTCGGGATTGAAATGCATACGGAAATAATTATTCTCACCTTGCGCGCGGATTGCCCTGGCCATTTTTATCTCTCCGATATTATAGGCAGCAGCGGTTAAAGTCCAGCTTTTAAACTGACCATACAATTCCCTGAGGTATATGCAGGCAGCGACCGTAGATTTACGAATATTCATCCGCTCATCTCTTCCGTTCCCTACTCTCAATCCATAGGTACGGGCTGTGCCCGCCATAAATTGCCATGAGCCTGCCGCCCCGCGTATTGAAGTACCCGAGTGTAATCCCGACTCGACAAGTGGTATGTATTTAAAGTCATCAGGTATACCGTAGGCCTTCAGAATTGGTTCAATAATAGGGAATAACCTGGCTGCCTTAATCTGTAATATATTAGATTGTATGTTGCCATAACTGTTATTCGCCAATGAATTCCTCAACTTGCGGTCTATCCTGGCATTGTTTAAAGGTATCGCTTCGTCAGCGAATCTAAAGTCATTTGAAACGTCATTCTTCGCATAAATAAACTTATACTTTACCGTACTTTTTGACACCATTCTGGTATCACTTTTACTAAAAATAAAAAGCCCGGAAATGACAACCATCACTAACATTACGGAGCACGTAATTAAGCGTTTTTTAATCATTTCTTTTTAATAGTTAAATTAAACATCAGGTAGAATGTATCTTGGTAAATGCCCTGCAAAGATAGTGCCTACAAATCAGACTATCAATTACTTAAGTTTCCACACCTGTTTGTAAATGCCGAAAAAACCTAAAAAACAGCGCTTTAAAGTGGTTTAAACACCGTTTTGCAAGTGTTGAAAAAAGTTGTAAAATCCCCTAAAAACCACTAACTTTGACCCTCTGCTAAAGATAGCGCAAAGCAAAAATTATGGTATTTAAAAGACCAGGGAACAGTCGCGACGACAAATCCAACCGATCACCGAACAGGGCGACAAAAGGTGATGACCAATCCAAAAAAGCGGGTTTTTCCCGGTACAGCAAACCTTCATCTTCCGGCCCGGATAAACCAGGTGATAAGCCTAAAAGGAAGAGTTATGGCAGTGAAGCAGGCAGCGGGGGAAAAAATTCCCCATCAGCCAGGCGCAAACCTTATTCCGGAAGACCCGATTCAGGCGATAGCCGCCCTTCAGAACGTTCTTCTGGCGCAAGTGCCCCTTATCGTGGCAAATCAACCACAGATGAAAGGCCAAAAAGAAGTTTTGGCGGTGCATCACCGGGCGAAAAGAAAAGTTATTCTCCAAGAAGCACCCCCTACTCCGGCAGACCGGCTTCCGATGAAAGGCCAAAAAGAAGTTTTGGCGGTGAATCAACAGGCGAAAAGAAAAGTTATTCTCCAAGAAGCACGCCCTACTCCGGCAGACCGGCTTCTGATGAGAGGCCAAAAAGAAGTTTTGGCAGTGAATCACCGGGCGAAAAGAAAAGTTATTCTCCAAGAAGCAGCCCCTACTCCGGCAGACCGGCTTCTGATGACAGGCCAAAAAGAAGTTTTGGCAGTGAATCACCAGGCGAAAAGAAATTTTCCGCAAAGCCGGGTTTCAAAAGCGGGGAAAGATCAACCGATAAAAACTTCTCCGGCAGGCCACCTGAACATACCGGATTTAAAAAACGCGGCGATGACCCGAACTATAAGCCGTTCCGTAAATCAGAAAACTCATCCTATAATAAACCATCCTTAAAAACGGAGCGCAACCCGGAAGATAAAGCTTTGCGAAGCAGAAAAAAGCCGGCAGAAGATTCAGGTTTGATCAGGCTCAATCGTTACATTTCCAATGCAGGTATTTGCTCACGCCGCAAGGCCGACGAATTAATCAGCGCGGGTGTGGTGTCGGTCAATGGCGAAGTCATATCAGAATTAGGTTATAAAATAGATCCCACCAAAGACGCCGTACGCTATAATGGCGAATTGCTTAAAAGGGAGAAGATGGTTTATGTATTATTGAATAAACCTAAAGATTATATCACCACTACCGACGACCCGCAGGAGCGCCGTACCGTGATGCAGCTGGTTGACAAAGCCAGCAAAGAGCGTATCTATCCTATCGGCAGGCTCGACCGCAACACAACCGGATTACTTTTAATGACCAATGATGGTGACCTGGCTGACAAGCTGTCTCACCCTAAAAACAATATCGTAAAGCTTTACCATGTCGAGCTGAATAAAAGCTTAACCCAGGGCGACCTCAATAAAATATCATTCGGTTTAGAACTGGAGGACGGCCTTATTAAACCCGATTCGATCTCCTATGTACAGGGTGCAACAAAAAGAGAGGTGGGAATACAAATACATAGCGGCAAAAATCGCATTGTACGCCGCATATTTGAGCATTTAGGATACGATGTGGTAAAACTCGACCGGGCGGTATACGCCAACCTGACTAAAAAAGACCTGCCCCGCGGGCGCTGGCGCTTCCTGGAGGAAAAAGAAGTGATACAGTTAAAGCACCTGATTTAAGCCCAAAGCGAAAGCAGCCGAAGGTCACCCTCAGTAAAAAAAGCTGAAAGTTGATTTGCCAATGATCAGGCAAACGCTTTCAGCTTTTTGCTTTGGTCTTTTTGCTTTCAGTTCCGAATTATATAACTTGCGCTATTAATCAATTCTAAAGATGAAAAGACTCCTGCTCATTATTTCCTTATTGTTTCCTGTGCTTACCTATGCGCAGAAACAGGCGCCGTCAACATACGATCTTTTAATAGGCACTTATACCAAGGGCACAAGCAAAGGCATACTGGTTTATCGTTTTTATACGGAGACCGGCAGACTGGCCTATTTAAGCCAGATAGAAGGGGTAAGCAATCCATCTTATTTATGTGTTTCAAAAAATAACCGGTATGTATACGCGGTGAATGAAGACGGAAAAAATGGCGGGGTAAGTTCCTTTTCATTTCAACCCACTGATGGGAAATTGACGTTTTTAAACAGGCAAACATCTGCCGGTTCGGATCCATGTTATATTTCGGTAGACGGGGACCAAAAAAATGTCTTTGTAGCCAATTACTCCAGCGGAAGCCTTTCCGTATTACCGATAAACGAAGACGGCTCATTGCGGCCGCCGTCACAGGTGATCCAGGATCAGGGGAAGGGGCCGAATGCAGGCCGCCAGGAAGGGCCGCATATTCATACCGCTTTTCTTTCGCCGAATGAGAAGTACCTGTTATTCACCGACCTGGGAACCGACAAGCTAAACCTTTACCGGTACCGCCCCTCAAAACCGCTGCCGCTAAGCCCCTCAGCGCCTGCCTTTGTAACTACAGCGCCGGGTACCGGTCCGCGCCATGTAGTTTTTTCAAATAATAAAAAATACGTATACCTGCTGCATGAAATGGGAAGCAACATTAATGTTTACCATTTCAACGGGGGGAAACCTGAAAGGGTGCAAACGGTTAAGATGCTCCCTGATGACTTTAAAGGAACGAACGGCGCGGCAGCTATTCACATAACGCCGGACGGAAAGTTTCTGTATGCATCTGACCGCCTTGACGCCAGCGGACTGGTAGCCTATTCCATCAACCAGGAAACAGGTGAACTGACTTTTATTCAGCGCCAATCAACATTTGGTAAAAACCCGCGGGATTTTGCGATCGACCCCACCGGTAAGTTCCTGATAGCAGCCAACCAGGACAGCGACAACATTATTGTATTTAAAATAGACGCAGCCACCGGCAAGTTGACCCCAACAAATTTGCGGATACAGGCGGGCAACCCGGTGTGTTTAAAGTTTACACCTGCGGAATAAAGGTGAAAGGACAAAGGCGAGATCCCAAGAGCTTTCAGCTTTATCTGGCTTATAAAACGTGCGTTTTACTTTTCTCTATCACTTCGGTATAGTAGTTCTCATATATTGGAAGGATAATGGAAAGATCGAACGCTTTGGCCCGTGCCAGGGCATTTTCTTTAAATGTTTTTAACCGGGCCTCATTCTCAAGAACATAAATCGCTTTTTCGGCCATTCCCTGAACATCGCCAACTGCTTTTAAAAAGCCTGTTTCGCCTTCTATGTTCAATTCAGGTAGCCCGCCGGCATCCGAGGATATCACAGGCACCTTGCAGGCCATCGCTTCCAAAGCTGCCAGGCCAAAACTTTCTGATTGCGAAGGCATCAAAAACAGGTCGGATACCGATAATATTTCTTCAATGGCATCCTGCTTGCCCAAAAAACGCACATTATCACCTACACCCAGGTCACGGCATAATTGTTCACAATCAGAACGCTCCTCACCATCACCCACCATTAATAGCTTTGATGGTATTTTCTGGATCACTTTAGCAAATATCCTGACCACATCCTGTGTACGTTTTACCTTCCGGAAATTGGAAGTATGGATCAGTATTTTTTCGCCCGAGGGGGCAATCGCCTTTTTAAAATGATCTTTTGCCTTCAGGCTGAAACGTGTAAGGTCAATAAAATTGGGGATCACCCTGATATCATTCTCAATCTCGAAAAACTCGAAAGTATCTTTGCGCAAATGCTCTGATACGGCAGTAACGCCATCAGACTTATTGATGGAAAAGGTAACTACCGGCTGATAAGTCCGGTCTCTTCCAACCAATGTAATATCGGTGCCATGCAATGTGGTAACCACCGGAATATAAATACCATAGGTCATCAGTATCTGTTTGGCCATAAAAGCAGCTGAAGCATGGGGGATAGCATAATGCACATGCAGTATATCCAGTTTTTCAAAACGCACCACATCTACCAAACGGCTGGCCAGCGCCAGTTCATAAGGCGGGTAGTCAAACAAAGGATATTTTGATACAGAGACCTCATGATAAAAAAGGTTTTCCGAAAAAAAATCAAGGCGGGCAGGCTGATTGTAGGTTACAAAATGCACTTGGTGGCCATGGTCTGCAAGGGCTTTGCCCAGTTCGGTTGCAACAACTCCGCTACCGCCAAAGGTAGGGTAACATACTATTCCGATCTTCATTGATGTGGTTTCTCTCTTTTGGTAATGAACTTACAGCGCGCCGCCGGCACCAATCATAACCAGATATGCGCGCGGTAGTTTCACGGGTGCAAGTTTAACCGCAATTTATCGCAATAATGTTAAAGCTGTGTAAAATGATTGTGGGGGATATCGAATTTCGGATGTCCGGTTCGAACCCGGGTATTTGAACCATACGGTCAAATCGCTCTCCTGTCCGCACTGCATCTTCCGGGATCAAATAAGGTATTATCCGCTGATCGCCCCGGGGCCTTCAAATTTTCCATATCGATTACCTTTTAATTATTTCATTTACCTGATGATTCGGCAATCTAGGTTCCGCATCCGGAAATCCCTTACAGTCCCTTTTGTATCGCCTGGTAAACCACGTCCTGTATTCTCGGCCTGATATTCAGGCTGGAGAGCTTATCGGTGACCTTTGGGTTTACCCTGTTTGATAAAAATACATACACCAGGTTATAGGCAGGATCAACCCAAACGGCAATTCCTGTATAACCTGTATGTCCGTAGGTTTGAGGGGAGGCCAGTTTCGAAGGATAATGACGGTCGGCAATAGGGTCCCAGCGGTCAAAGCCTAAACCACGCCGGCTTGCATCCGATTGCTTTGCGGTGAACTGATCGACAGTTTGAGGTTTAAAATATTGGTCACCGCCATAGGTGCCCTTGTTAAGCAGCATCTGGCATAATATGGCCAGGTCATTAGCGCTTGAAAATAAGCCGGCATTGCCCGAAACATCGCCCAGTAAGGCGGCAGTCGGGTCGTGCACATAGCCATCCAGTAAACTATGCCTGAATACCTGGTCATTTTCAGTAGGAACTATCTGGCTTTGCGGGAACCGTTTATAGGGTAAAAATCCTGCGGTCTGCATTCCAAGCGGATCATAAAAATTTTCCTGCACGTATTTATTCAACGGGGTAAAGGTTATTGTTTCATCTATTTCCTTCATAAAGCACATACTCACATCGCTGTAAACATATTGCCCCCGTGTTTTTAAGGGTGAATTAAGCATATCGGCCCACATTACATCTCTGAAATAGTTCCTGCGCAGATAAAAGTGTTCAGATACCTTGGTGGGATATAGGGCAGATGAATCAGTGCTGATATCGGTTGGCTTCAACTTTTCATAGGTTTGAATATCAGGTATCAAACCTGCCTGGTGCAGCATCAGTTCGCGAATACGGATATCATTCTTATTGGTTTTGCGTGCCATGGGGATATAGCTGCCAATCGTGGAATCCAAATTCATGCTGCCCTCTTCGGTAAGCCGCATGGTTTCAATGGTGGTGGCCGATACTTTGGTAACTGAAGCCAGGTCGAAAATATCGGTGACCTTATCCGGAATGGTTTTATCATAAGTATGATAACCATAAGCCTTATTAAATATCACCTTGCCATCCCTGGCTACCAATACCACGCAACCTGGTGTAGCCTGGTTGCCAATAGCCTCATAAGCGATTTTGTCGATCTCATTGAGGTTATTTGAGTTGATGCCTGCCGCTTCAGCAACCGTATATTGTAAACGGGTCTTGGTGGTAATGAAACCTGTATTCTGACGATACCTTGCAGAAAAGCTTTTATTTAGACTTTGAGTCGCGGCAACACCTCCAAAAATGACCTGCGCACTGAACAAGGCTGAAACCGGGGAAGAACGCTGAGCCAGGATGACCGGTGCAGTTACATTATCCATTTTAGGCAGTGAACTGCCATCGCCAAAATAAGCAATCACCACGTTTTTAGATCTCCGGTTAGTGTTAATAAAGGCCACGATCTGCGGATTGGCTAAATCAGCGTCAGTAAGCTGCACAATAAGCGTATTGTATAATTTGGTATCAAAGTCCAGCACATCGGGCGTTTTTATACCCACATAGTCCATGCCATTAAACGACTGAATCTTGCTGTATTTATTTAAAAGGCTGTCAAATGCCGTGGCATAAGGGTATGAAAAATGAATACTGGCGATGCTCAGCTGGCTAAGTGCTTTTAGCGGAATTACCCCTTGGGCATTATTTAACAGCACTGTTGACTGCCCGACGAGTTTTTCTTCGTTAACGTAGGCTTGACCGGTAAACGGGGGATTTTGCGCACAGGCTGAATGAACTAAAACAAATCCTGATAAGATCAGAACACAAAATCTCCACTTATTTTTTCTCATATACTTTTTCTCCGTTAACATAGGTCTTTAACACGGCCACATCCGGCAGTTCTGATCCTTTTATTTTCATGATGTCCTTGTCCAGGATGACAAAGTCGGCATATTTTCCGGGCTCTATACTCCCCTTTTCGTTCTCTTCAAAATTTGCCTTTGCAGCCCATACGGTCATCCCCTTTAACGCTTCAATCCTGCTTATCGCATTTTCGGGCTGAAATCCTCCTTCGGGATAGCCTTTGAGGTCTTTGCGCTCCACAGCAGCATAAAACGTGTAGATCGGGCTAATATTCTCTACCGGAAAATCAGTACCCAAAGGCAGCCAGCCGTTTTGGTCAAGCAGTTGCTTGTAGGCGTAAGCGGTTTTTAAACGTTTCCGGCCCAGGCGCGTACCGGCCCAGCGCATGTCAGAGGTAGCATGCATTGGTTGAACAGAAGGTATAATGCTGTAATGGCCAAAATAAGATATATCCTCCGGCGAGAGAACCTGAGCATGTTCAATACGCCAGCGGCGATCGTTTTTCCCTTTTAACACAGCCGCGTAAATTTTTAACATTACCCTGTTAGCTGAATCGCCAATAGCATGCGTACACATCTGGAACCCTTTGGCTGCAATCTTTTCAGCCACTTCCTGAAAATGTTTCTGACTGCTTAATAAAAAGCCTTTCCAGTTTTTCTGATCGCTGTAAGGCTTTAATAAACAGGCCCCTCTTGAACCCAGCGCTCCATCTGCATATACCTTAAAGGAGCGTACATCCAAACCGGGGGTTTTAAAAACACCGCGTTTAAACAGGTAATCATAATTTTCGGGCCGGTCCGACAGCATGACATACATACGCATTTTAAGAGCCCCTTTATGTTGCAGTTGCGCAATCGTATTAATCATGGTATAGGGCAATCCACAGTCTGAAACCGTAGTCAGGCCGCCAGCAAAGCAATTGCGCTGTGCATCTAAAAGTGCCGATTGTGTTACCTGGTCAGTGGGTTCGGGTATTTTTCGTTCCACAATACCTACGGCATTGTCAACCAAAATGCCGGTAAGTTTTCCTTTTATAGTTTCAATTTCTCCGCCCGGGATAGTTTGGCCTGGTTTTATGCCGGCTAAATTTAATGCAGCCTGGTTGGCAATGGCCGCATGCCCGTCGATACGGGTTAATACCACCGGCCTTACCGGGAATAAAGCATCCAGCTTGCCTTTGTTGGGGAACTGCTTTACTTTCCATTTGTTCTGGTCCCAGCCTCGCCCTATTATCCAGCCTTCGGTATTGCGCTTTGAGAAGGCACTCACCGAATCAACCATCTCATCCCAGCTTTTCATGCCTACCAGGTCTACTTCCTGTAAACCTAGTCCATAGGCATAAAAATGAGAATGGGCATCAATAAAGCCCGGATAGACAAATTTGCCGCCGGCATCAACCACCTGGCGGGCCTGGTATATTTTTTCTAATGAGTCGTTATTCCCTACAGCAACTATTTTACCTCCATTGACAACAAATGCATCAGCTTTAGAAAAATTGGCATTTACCGTATAAACCACTGCGTTTTTAACCAGCAGATCGGCATTAAAGTCCTGTTGCTTACAGGCAACTGCCAGTAACAGCAGCAAGGGCCAAAATTTTCTCATAGGGTATAGATAGCTAAACTATATACAATTATCTAAATATTAACTTGCAGCGACAAATTTTTAAGTTAAGTTGTTTTTATCAGTCAAAAGCCCTGGTCATAGGTCTCAAGTCATTGCCTTGTCCACACACGACTAAAAAAACAAGTGTCACATATTTATAATAATGAACGACTTATCTTAACATAATACATATACAAAATCAAAACGATAAAGTTATGCCATCAAATAATTAATTTAGCATCGAAAACGATCCGCCATTGGGCGGACAGGAGAAGGGAAATTTTTTAAATGCCAGATATAATCCAGCTTTTACCCGATTCTGTTGCTAACCAGATTGCAGCAGGAGAAGTAGTGCAACGACCTGCGTCGGCTGTTAAGGAGCTGGTTGAAAACGCAATAGATGCCGGTGCCGATAAGATACAGTTGATATTGAAAGACGCGGGAAAATCACTGATACAGGTGATCGACAACGGCTGCGGGATGAGCCTTACGGATGCCCGCATGTGTTTTGAACGCCACGCCACCTCAAAAATACGCAAGGCCGAAGACCTGTTTGCCATACACACGATGGGTTTTCGCGGCGAAGCAATGGCTTCTATTGCCGCAATAGCCCAAGTGGAGCTAAAAACACGCCGCCATGAAGATGAACTGGGCACCTGTATCCTGATAGAGGGTTCGGAGGTTTTGACTCAGCAGGCTTGTTCAGCTCATACCGGTACATCCATATCCGTTAAAAATTTATTTTATAATACGCCTGCACGCCGCAACTTTTTGAAAAGCAATCCGGTGGAATTCCGGCACATTGTTGATGAATTTCAACGCATAGCCCTTGCCAATCCGTCTGTATTTTTCACGCTGCACCATGACGGACAGGAAGTTTACCATTTACCCGCAACGCTGCTTAAGCAACGTATCGTTCACCTGTTTGGTAATAATTATAACCAGCGTTTGGTGCCGGTTGAAGAGGATACCTCTATTATTAAGCTGCACGGCTATGTAGGCAAGCCTGAGTTTGCCCGTAAAACGCGGGGTGAGCAATTCTTTTTTGTCAATAACCGTTTTATACGCGATGCCTACCTGAACCATGCCGTATTGACCGCTTTCGAGGAATTGCTGCCGGATGAAAGCTATCCGCTATATGTATTGTTTATCGGCATCGACCCATCGAAGATCGATATCAATGTGCACCCTACTAAAACGGAAATAAAATACCAGGACGAAAAATCGATATACGCCATCATCCGCTCGGCCGTAAAGCGCTCCTTAGGCCGTTATAATATAACCCCAAGTTTGGATTTTGACCAGGAAAACAGTATTGAACACCTGATCACATCCAAGCCGCTTGAACAGATCGTACAACCTACGATTGCCTTTAACCCCGATTTTAATCCTTTCGCTGCCGAAATAAAAAAAGCAGACCGCAAGATCCCTTTCCCCGGCAGTGCGGGAGAACATCGGCCTGCCACTATTGCGCAAAACTGGGATACTTTGTACCAGATCAGCAAAAAAGAAACCCTGGCACAGCAGGAAATGCACGGGGAAAGAACCATCCCTGTGCAGGAACAGGAAGTAAGCAAATCAAGCGAGCGGCAATTGTTCCAGATACATAACCGGTATATTCTTTCACAGATCAAGTCGGGTTTTATGCTGATCAGTCAGCAATCGGCGCATGAGCGTATTTTATATGAGCGCTTTTTGCATCAGCTGGAAAATCATTCGGGCACCAGCCAGCAGAGCCTGTTCCCGCAATCGGTTACCCTGCAAGGCAGCGATTTTGAGTTACTGAAAGAACTTTTGCCGGATATAAGGGCATTAGGGTTTGACCTGCGCGAATTCGGTAAAAACACCGTGGTGGTTGAGGGCATCCCGGCTGACCTTAGCAATGTGGCAGAACATGCCCTGCTGGAGCATTTACTGGAAGGCTTTAAAAATAATCTGGCCATTTTAAAGTTAGATAAGCGCGACAACCTGGCCCGCTCGCTGGCCCGTAACGGGGCCATCAAAGCAGGCACGAGATTGTCACTTGAAGAAATGAATTTATTAATTGACCAGCTTTTTGCCTGCCAAATGCCTAATCTTGCACTTAATGGTAAACCGGTGATCAGTACTTTTACCTTAAATGAATTAGCCGAACGATTTGAAAAATAAATTATAGTATTACACTACCTATGAACGCATACAGGCAATCACCTTTCGCCAATTTAACACCAGTTGTAAAAAACCTGCTCATTATTAATATTATATTCTATCTGGCTACCTGGGTACTGGGAAGCCGCGTTGATATGGTAACACTGCTGGGGGGGCATTATTTTAACTAATCATTGATCCGGGTATGGCAGGTTATTACCTACATGTTCATGCACGGCAGTCTCGGGCACATATTTTTTAACATGTTCGCGCTGTTTATGTTCGGGCCTATACTTGAGTATAGCATCGGGTCAAAGCGATTTTTCCAACTTTATTTTATTTGTGGAATCGGCGCAGTAGCCATTCAAATGCTGGTACAGGCCTTCCAGGTGCACGGCATAACCGGCGGATTTATGATCGCACATCCTGAACTGGATTCTTCTTTCCTTCAATATGGCGCAAACGCTCAAAAGTTATATGATATTTATAACACCCCGGTCGTTGGTGCATCAGGGGCAATTTTCGGCCTGCTCGTAGCTTTTGGAATGCTGTATCCCAACATGGAAATGATGATACTTTTTATTCCTGTTCCTGTTAAAGCTAAATACATTATCCCGGTGTATATATTAGTTGAGATCTATTTGGGATTTGAGCAGTTCGGCGGAGACAATGTGGCGCATTTTGCACATCTGGGCGGGGCGCTGTTTGGTTTTATTATGGTAAAATTATGGCATTTACAAAGGCCGAACAACTATTTTTAACTATATTAGTTATAGTTAATAAACGTTAATTTATGAGTACCCTCTGGCAAAATATTCAGTACAAAATGCTAAGGTCCGGCAGCAGGATAAACCTGCTGATCGGCATCAATGTGTTTATTTTTTTATTAATTAATCTCACATCGGTCATTGAGCGATTGGCCTTCCGCAGCGACCTGATCGGTTATTATTCAAACGAATATCTTTTACTGCCTTCATATCTCCCGAAATTACTTATCCGTTTCTGGACACCGGTAAGCTACATGTTTATGCATGCGGGCATTTTTCATATCCTGTTCAATATGCTTTGGTTATACTGGATGGGGCAAATATTTGAAGAATACCTGGGTAATAAACGCACTATTGGTTTATACATCTTAGGCGGATTAACAGGTGCGCTATTTTTTGTTGCTGCTTATAATATTTTCCCGTTTTTTGCCGGCGCTGTGGTTGGAAGCACGGTTGTGGGCGCATCGGCGAGCGTAATGGCGGTTATTGTTGCTACGGCCACGCTGCTTCCGGATTATAGCATAGGATTGATGTTCATTGGCCCGGTAAAATTAAAATGGATAGCCATATTTTATATTCTCATTGATTTTTTAAGCATTGCCGGCCCAAATGCCGGAGGCGAATTTGCCCACCTTGGAGGTGCCTTATTTGGTTTTATTTATATCAAACAACTGCAGCGCGGACATGATTGGATCGGCGCTATCAACGGCATTTTCAGGCCGGGATCTAAATTGAAAGTGGCATCTAAAAATTCGGAAAGGAATTCAAACGCCAAGCCGCGACAAGAGGAAATTGACCGTATTCTGGATAAAATTTCACAAACGGGATACGGGAGCCTGAACAAACAGGAAAAAGAGATACTATTTCGCGCCAGCAAGGATAATGAAGGCTAAAAAACAACTTAACTTTATTGACAGGTTATTTCTTTGGATCAATATTTTCCTGTGCGCCGCCCTGCTTATCAGCTACCTTGCCCCGGTAACCAATCCTCAAAAATTATGGGTGATCGCTTTTTTTGGTTTGGCTTACCCCATTCTGCTGCTGGGTAATGTAATTCTTATAGTTTACTGGCTGCTTCGCAAAAGCAAGTGGATGGTATTATCCCTGATCACCATCGCCCTGGGCTGGAACATACTCAATAAAAACATCGGCCTTCGTTTTCCCTCAGCATTTGGCATGAAGAAATCGCAGACCCTGCGGATAATGACCTATAACGTACATAACTTTAAACGTTATGGAGCAAAAAACGACATCTCAACCAAGCACGAAATATTACAGATCATAGCTGAAGAACAACCTGATATTATCGGTCTGCAGGAATTTTATACACGCAAACGCGGGCAATATGACATGCTGGACTCCATCCAAAAAATATTGAAGTGCAACAGTTACTATTTTGAAGCTGTGCGGGCAAACAAGGATGAAGCCATCGGAATAGCGCTGTTCTCCAAGTTCCCCATAGCAGACCATGGGTTTATACAGTTGGCCGACAGATCAAGCGAAAACCAATGCCTTTATATCGATGTCAAAAAGGGTGAAAAAATGATCCGCGTGTATAACGTTCATTTACAGTCCATCCGTTTTGACCCCGATGACTACCGATATCTTAACAGCGTATCCCAACAGGGTAAAAAGGATGTAAGTTCTGCTAAACGATTGGGAAGCAAGTTGAAAACGGCTTTTATAAAAAGAAGCCAGCAGATATTTAAAGTAAAAAACCATGCCGGTGTATGCCCTTATCCTTATATCATCTCGGGCGATTTTAACGATACGCCGAGCTCATTTGCTGTAAACCAGATGTCTAAAGGGCTAAAGAATGCCTTCGGCGAAAAAGGCTCGGGTTTGGGGCGCACTTACAATGGCAACTTTCCTAATTACCAGATAGATTATATCATGGTCAGCCCAAAGTTTGAGGTGACAGGCTATAATATCACCGAAAGGAAACTGTCAGATCATTATCCGGTGTGCAGTGATTTGCTATTGAAATAGCAGCAATTTGCACTGAGCAATCCCGCTAAAATTAATAACAGAGACCCCCAGGGGTCAAAGGCCGGCAGCATGACAAGCCGCCGTCAATTCCCTGCTGCCAGGCAGGGAACTACCCTAGCCTGGGGCGCATTTTTAAAATATCCATTTTATTTCAATGAGGATATCGCATAAAGGCCGGTGATATGATACGGGTTAAAAATTAATTGAAAACAGGAAACTATCCATCCATTAAAATTTTGCAAACCGATGATAAAAAAATCCTTTACAGCGCCATTGAGATTTACAGGTGGCTGTAAAAAAATCGTAAGTTTGCCGGCATGGAACAAAGTCTATTTGTTTACAATACTTTAACAAGGAAAAAAGAAAAATTTACCGCCTTGAACCCGCCTCATGCGGGAATGTATGTTTGCGGGCCTACGGTGTACAGCGATGTGCATTTAGGCAACTGCCGTACCTATATTTCATTCGACCTGATATTCCGTTATCTTACCCATTTGGGTTATAAAGTGCGCTATGTACGTAACGTAACCGACGCGGGCCATCTTGAAGGTGATGCCGGCGATCAGGGTGAAGATAAAATTTCCAAAAAAGCAAAACTGGCCCAACTGGAGCCGATGGAGATCGTGCAAAAGTACACCACCAGCTTTCATCAGGTCATGCAGATATTTAATGTATTGCCGCCAAGTATTGAGCCTACTGCAACGGGGCATATTATTGAACAGCTGGAACTGGTACAACTCATATTGGAAAGAGGCTATGCCTATGAAGTAAATGGTTCTGTTTATTTTGATGTAGAGAAGTATAACCAAACGCAGGATTACGGTATTCTGAACAGGCGCAACCTGGAAGATCTGATCAACAATACCCGCGATCTGGGCGGGCAGGATGAAAAACGCGGCAAGCTTGATTTTGCTTTGTGGATAAAGGCCAAACCCGAACACCTGATGAAATGGCCTTCGCCATGGAGCATCGGTTTCCCGGCATGGCATTTGGAATGCTCGGCTATGAGCAACAAATACCTGGGCCAGCATTTTGATATTCATGGCGGCGGCATCGACCTGATGCCTACACATCATACCAACGAGATTGCACAAAATGTTGCCGCCTGCGGCAAAAACCCGGCTAACTATTGGGTACATACCAATATGCTTACGGTAAACGGGCAAAAAATGTCAAAGTCATTGGGTAACAGCTTTTTACCGCACGAGCTTTTTACCGGCGAACATTCTATATTAAATAAGGGTTATAGCCCGATGACGGTTCGCTTCTTCATTTTGCAGGCACATTACCGCAGCACGCTCGATTTTGGCAATGAAGCAATGGAAGCATCAGAAAAAGGCTTTAAACGCCTGATGAATTCCTTTACGCTGCTGGACAGTCTGGTGGCTGCCAATACGACGGATGTGGAGACAGCGCCTTTATTACAACGCTGTTATGATGCCATGAACGATGATTTTAACAGTCCGGTATTAATTGCCGAACTATTTGAGGCATCCCGTGTGATCAATTCCGTCTATGATGGTAAAATGAAGATCGACGGCCCTAACCTGGAACTTTTAAGGCAACTAATGGCGCATTTCATTCTGGATGTTTTAGGACTAAAGAATGAACAGGCGGGTAATGACGATCTGCCCAAGGTACTCGATATGATAGTTGGCCTGCGCAACGGAGCAAAAATCAATCGCGATTATGCCACATCAGATAAAATAAGAGCGGGCTTACAGGAAATCGGTTTCCAGTTAAAGGATGGAAAAGACGGTACAACCTGGAGCAAGATTTAAAACTGGATATAAATTTAAAACACCAGTCCCTTGTACTTTAAGCGTTGCAAAACCGTTTATTACTTCGGTAATGAAAACTTTCTCTAAAACTTTGGGGTTAATAACTCAAAGTGTAGCTTAATTTTTATTATTAAATTGCCAAAAACCTGTTATAAGAATGAAACGATTAATTTTAGCCGCTATTTTACTTATTGGCTCCCGGGGATTAGGTTTAGCACAAACAAACCTTGCAGCAGTAAGCAGGGTAGTGGATGCAGAACAAAGCTTTAACAAGCTGGTTGAACGCAAAGGTATAAAAGAGGCTTTTTTATCAGTAGCCGACCCCGAGGGAGTGGTATTTAAACCTGAAGCGGTTAAAATAACCGATTTTTACAATTCCATAGATAAACAACCAGGTACTTTAACCTGGAAGCCAAAATTTGCACGTATTTCGGCCAATGGAGACCTGGGCTTTACCGCAGGGCCTTATGTTTATCAAAACGGCAAAACTGAAGATGATAAGGTTTTTGGTGATTATGTTTCGGTATGGCGTGCTGATGCGAATAACAAATTAAAACTATTGATCGATCTTGGCATACAGCATCCTGAAAACGAACAGGAAGAAATAACCGATTTCAAAGATCCTGACCCATCAAAGAAAGTGGCGCCCAGTAAAGATCCATTTAACGGCAGAAGTATCATTATAGGCACCGATAAGATATTTAATCATGAATTGTCGGTTTCGGCGCTGGCTACTTACAAGGAGTTTCTTAGCCCCGAAGGGCGTTATTACTTTCCAGGTTTTGATCCTATCACTGGCCCGGATAAGATCATGAAATTTATTGATAACGAGGACATCAGCATATCAGCTGAAACCATCAACGTTGGCCGCTCAACCAGCAATGACCTGGCCTACAGTTACGGACGTGCCCGTATAAAAAAGGGAGAGATCGTTAGCAATTATAACTATGTGCGCATCTGGGAGCTCGACAAGAACCATAAATGGAACGTATTGCTTGAAATATTCTCGGCAGTGGAGCAGTAGCGGTCAGTGACCGGTTAATTATAATTGAGGCTGGTCTAAAGCCGGAAACAGATGAGTCTAACTTTTCAGCCTTATAACATTCCAACTTTACAACAATCGTTCAATAATATCATCAGCAGATAATCCCTCTGCTTCAGCGTGATAACTACGTATGATGCGGTGCCGCAATACAGGTTTTGCAATCGCCTGCACATCTTCGATATCCGGAGAATACTTGCCACTGATAACGGCATGACATTTAGCGCCCAAAATTAAAAATTGCGATGCACGCGGACCGGCGCCCCAGTTGAGTAAGCGCTTAACCTCGGGCGAAGCCAGATCGCTGCCGGGCCGCGTTTTTGATACCAATTTAACCGCATATTCCAATACATGATCTGTTACCGGAATATTACGTACCAATTGCTGAAAATAAATGATCTGTTCGGCATTAAGCACTTTATTAACATCAGGCTTTGCCAGGCTCGTCGTATTTTTTACGATCAGCAATTCTTGCTGTAATGTAGGGTAATCAAGCGATACGTTGAACATAAAACGATCCAGCTGCGCCTCGGGCAGCGGATAGGTTCCTTCCTGCTCAATTGGATTTTGGGTGGCTAAAACAAAAAATGGCTGCGCCAGTTTGTGGGTAACTCCGGCAACGGTAACCGCTTTTTCCTGCATGGCTTCTAACAGTGCAGCCTGTGTTTTAGGCGGTGTGCGGTTGATTTCATCAGCCAGGATGATATTTGAAAACACAGGACCTGCAATAAATTTAAAATTCCGGTCCTCGCCCAAAATTTCAGAACCAATGATATCAGATGGCATCAGATCGGGCGTAAATTGTATCCGGCTAAAATCCAGGTGGAGCACCTGCGCAACCGTTTGTACCAGCAAGGTTTTTGCTAAGCCAGGCACACCAACTAACAAACAATGCCCATTGCTGAATATTGAAATAAGTACAGACTTAACTACCTCATCCTGACCGATGATCACTTTGCCAATTTCAGAAAGAATATGCCTGTAGGTGTCCCTCAAAGCATCAGCAGCTTCCACATCTGTGCGGTGTTGCATATCAGTTAAGGTTTAGTTTGTGCAGAAAGCGGCGTATTGCCCCATCCTTTAAGTATAGGACAAGACTGATATTCAGGGTCTATCTTAATAAAAGTTTCTTTTCTCCTTTTCTCAAACCAGGCACTTACCGTCCTGTTGATCTTGTCAGACAAGGCCGATTCTTTTAATTTAGGAAAGTCCTGTTTCAGATTGGCTTTATGAGCATCTGTTGTAGACTTCAGATAAAGTATTTTATAGCTTTTCTTATTCGCCTGATCAGTAAAAAGCTGCGGTTTTGATATATGCCCAACTTTCATGGTATCAGCAGTTAAAGCAATTTGCGGGTCAAGCTTATCGGTCGGAATATAGGTTGAACGCGTTTCTACATTTTCTGCATTCAGCATCATACCGCCATTATACTTGGTGTCCTTGTCATCAGAGTAAAAAGATGCTGCTGAGGAAAAATCGATGCTCTTATTTTTCATCATCAGATCATAAATGCTGTCGGCCTTGGCCTTGGCCCTGTCAAGACTTGCCTGGGTAGTAACCGGCGTAATCAGAATGTGACGAACGTGTACCTGTTCGCCGCGGCGTTCAATAACCTGCAGAAAATGAAATCCAAAGTCCGTTTCAAAAACCGGTGATATTTCTCCTGCCTTAAGTTTAAATGCCCAGGCAGCAAATTCTTTTACAAACGTGTTACGGTCGGCAAAACCCAGGTCACCACCATCGGGCGCCGAACCTGTGTCCTGCGAATACAGGCGCGCCAGGGTACCGAAATCCTCGCCCTTTTTCACCCGCTCATATAACTCCTGTGCTTTTGCCCGATAAGTTTCTTTTTCTTCCCTGTTCAGTTTGGGGGCAAATTGTATTACGCCCACTTCAACTTCTTTATTATACGTTGGCAAGCTGTCTTTAGCTATTGATTTGTAGTATTTTTCAACATCCTGCGGAGTAACATTTATCTTTTCAGTTATTTTACTGCGCATCCTGGTGGCGATCATATTCTCCTTAATATCGGGGCGCAGTTCATCTTTGTACTGGATGGAGGATCGCCCTAAAAACTGTTCCAGTCTTTCCTGTCCGCCGGCCCTGGCCACCATTCCGCGCATCCTGCGGTCGAGCTCATTATCCACTTCGTCATCTTTTACAGTAACGCTGTCGATCACCGCCTGTTGGGCCAGTAATTTTTGAGTCAGTTGATTCCGTAAAATAATGCATTTTATAGATCCATCGGGTAAATTGCCCGATGCCAGATAATTGGCATACTGTAACTCAATATCCGATTGAAGTATGATGCTATTGCCCACTACGCCGGCAATTTTATCCAGCGTATGAACTTTAGCTTTAATAACCGTATCTGCAGTGCAGGCATGAGCGCTGGCAATAGATATCGTTAAAATAGTAATTAAAATGGCTGTCCCAAACTTTCTCATGTATCTTTTATATAATGCAAAATATGCAAATGTGCAAATTTACAAGTAATCGGTATATTAATATTCTGTGCGAATATGCTGATAAACGCTCAAACAATTAGCTATTTTTGGTTAAAATTTGTTAAAAGTGAAAGTTGAAGATCCAAATGCACTGCGTTTTATACTCCAGGATGATATTTACCTGCTTAAAGAAGATAAGGATAACTATAATAACGTTTCAGCACCGCTGCCTCAAATAGAAACGCCACAGGTAAATTTTAATTATCTGGGTGCAAATAAAAAAAACTTTCTTATCCTGGTGAACTACCCGGAGCACGAATTTATTGCTGATGATCATCTGACGGCGCTGGAAAGTATACTCATTCGCAAAGGCCGCAGCCGGGATGATGTAGCGATCTTCAATATCGCAAAAATCAGCCCTGAATACCAGTTGCTGACCGCTTATTTTAAACCCCGGATATTGTTGATACTCGGCCAGCAATCCATACCTGCCGGTATGAAGCACCCGGCCTTTAACCGGTGTGAAAGCAATGAAGGTATGCAGGTATTATACACTTTTAGCTTTGATGCGATGATGAGCAACACAGATCATAAAAAGGCATTCTGGGATCAAATGAAGACACTATAAATATGCCTTTACAATTAGTTTTTGCGACCAATAACCGTCATAAGCTCAAGGAAGTCGCCGCTAAAATAAATGGTGAAATCCAGCTTTTAACGCTTCAAGACATCGGCTGCGATCAGGACATTGAGGAAACCGGTTCTACCTTTAAAGAAAATGCCGGCATAAAAAGCCATTATATCCATACCAAATATCACATGAACTGCTTTGGCGAGGACAGCGGATTGATCATTGATGCGTTAAATGGCGAGCCGGGGGTTTACTCGGCCCGGTATGCCGGTGAACATGGCAATCATGCGGCCAACATCAAAAAGGTATTGGAAAAATTAAAAGGAATTGAAAACAGGAAAGCCCGTTTTGTAACGGTGATATCGCTGATATGGAATAAAGATGAGCATTTTTTTGAAGGTGCTGTGGAAGGAACCATCCGGCATCAACCTGCAGGAAACGGCGGATTTGGCTACGACCCTGTATTTCAGCCCGACGGATACGATATAACTTTTGCTGAAATGAGCATGGAAGAAAAAAACAAGATCAGTCACCGGGCAAAAGCCATAGAAAAAGTGATCGCATTTCTCAATAAAGCCTGAGAAGCTTTAATCCAATCCTATTGCACCGGTTTAATATCAGACTTTATTGTGCTTGCACTGTCCTTCCCTGTTTTTACATCGGGCAATTTTTTCGGGCGCGAAAAAATACTATCTGTTTTAGATTTAATGCTATCTGCCTTAATAACAGGCAGCGTTAAATTGCCCGGCTTAGCTGCACTCGTATCTTTTGCGGATTTAATAACAGGCATCGCCAAATTACCCGGTTTAACTGCGCTGGTATCCTTTGCGGCTTTTATATCCGCCGGCTTGTTTGATGAGGACTTGCCCGCTACAGGTGGTTTGCCCTTATTAGACTTAGCAGACGCGCTTTTGTTAAATGTCGGGATGACCGCTTCCTTTGAAACCGGCCGCTCCTTTGGCTTCCATATAAAGCCCTTCAATATCTTATCATCTTCCGTAAATTTTTCCAGCGGGCCATACCGGTGTTCGGGCTTGGATAAAAAAACCAGGTTGGTTACTTTACCATCTTTAAAATTGATCCTTATCCTGCTGCTGAGTGACCGCTGCATGCCGCTTATCTTTCCACTGTCGCGTGAAAAATAAATGGTTTCGGCGTTGCCATCTATAAAAAGGCGCTCCAATTTGCTGTTATTAAAAAATCCCCGCATTTTTTTGCCGGCAGACTGGTTAAAATGTGTGGAATCTCCCTTGTCTATATTCACCACGAATGCATTCGGGAACGACTCCATATTATCGAATTTCTTGTTTTTCATCTGCAGGTTGATCGTATCGCCTGATAGCTGCGATCCCTGTGTCCACACGATCGGGCTGACATATAAACGTATGGTGGAGTCACTTGTACTGTAAAAAGCAGAATCCGACTTGCCCTGCAGATCGGACTTAAATAATTTAACATGATGAAAAGCACTCAGTATCCTTATTCTTGACGTATCACTCAATACCACCTTCCTGGTGAGGTATACGGAGTCGACCTTTTTGGCTTGTTTCAGGCTGTCCTGCTTGCTTAATTTCCTGAGCTGAGCTGCCGGCTTTGCCGGTTTCTTTCCCGCCTCAGTTTTCGGTTTCTTTTCAGGTTCAGTTTTCGGTTTGGGTTTACCAAACATATCGCGATGCAAAAAATTGGTATCAGCTACCCATTTGGGCGCCGAAAGTTCGATGAACCTGACCGGTTTTTTATAAACTATAGATGGCGGCCTTATCGTAGTATCCTTTATATGAGCTAACCGGATCTTTTCCTGCAGGATCGTCAGATCCTTGTAGGTTAATATCCGCGTTTCCAGCGTATCAGCCGTCATATAAACAGAATCATGCTTAATTTTGACCGAATCTTTTTTGACCCCAGGGATATCAGCGGGTTTACCTTTTGTCTTGGTTTTATTCGCTTTTTTATTGGCCAGCGTATCGTGTTTTCCCGTGGGTAATTCTTTGAGGGGAATTGTATTTGCAGGGGCTTTGGGATTGTCACCGGGTTTATTTGACACCGCAGCTAACCGGCCCGGGTGTGCTTTTGCCGTATCCGCTACGGTTTTTTTTGCATTAGCCTTACCATTAGCGGTTTTCAGATCGGGTTTTATATGAACTGAATCATTTTTACTCGAGTCCCGCTCCTCGGTAACAATTATTCCATAAGCATTTTCAGTAACCACCGTACGCTCCTCGGTTTTATAATACGTTCCCAGGTCACCCTTTAAAGTCATCTTTTGCTCGTTGTCATTAAAGGTGATGTGTTTTACTGCACGGCCATATCCCTTTTTCCGGTCGTAAAACATGCTGTCGCCCTTTAAAGTCTTGGTACCCTGGCTATATAAATTTTTCTTCCCGAAAAATGCCTGCTCGGTAATCGTATTATAGGTGCCGTTCTCGGTATAAAGGGTATCATTATCCTTAGCTGTCTTTTTACCATAAATGTGAGTGGGCCCATAAAAATAAGCTATTCTTGATCCCGTATTGTAGCGTAAGGTATCGGTTTTGATCGTCGCATCGGGCGTAAGGAGCACTACATTATACCGGAAATAGGAATCGCGCGTATTGGCAAAGTAATACCCGTTCTGACTGGTCAGCGTGTTATCCTTATTCACCAGTTTTCCGCCGCCTGTATAAGTGCCAAATTTGGTTGCCGTATTATAGGTGAGGTAATTCGTGCTCAGCGTAGCATCCTTGTCTACCATGCGCACATGGTCGGTCAGGATAGCTATTTTGGTATTTCCGTTATAATTCAGTTTATCAGAGTAGATGTTCAGCGTATCGCCCTGGGTGATCATCACGTGGCCAAAAGCATCGAATGTATTTTCGGCCTGGTGAAAATAGGCGCTGTCTGACCGCAAGGTAGAATAATCCTGCTGAAAAGTCCCCCCATAAACCTTCAGCATATCCACGCCATTAATTTTAACGCCCTGTATGCTTTTGGAACTTATCAGGTTAATAACCGATTTTTTTTGGGCCATAACAGCGGTTACAGCAATCAGTAATAATAAGGTTAACACGTATTTCCTCACAAAGGCAAAATTAGTTTTTTGGATGGGGTTATTAAATTAATAATTTTGGTGATGCTGCCGGTCAAAAATTTCACTGATTTTATTGAACAAAATAAACTATTTGGGCATAACAGCAAAATATTAGCTGCTGTCAGCGGTGGTATGGATTCTGTTTTAATGGCCCACTTGTTAAAAGCAGCCGGGTTTAATTTTGGTATCGCACATTGTAATTTCCAGCTTAGGGGCCGCGAAGCTATCGCCGACCAGCAATTTGCAGACAATTTAGCTGCTCAACTCGCTGCCCCGTTCCACACGGTCAACTTTGATACCAAAAAATATGCCGCTGAAAAAAAAATATCCATACAAATGGCGGCGCGCGAATTAAGGTATCAATGGTTCAGGCAAGTCAGTCAATCGACAGGCTATGATGTTGTTGCACTTGCGCATCACCAAAACGATGCTATTGAAACAATATTGCTCAACCTTACGCGCGGCACCGGCATTGCCGGCCTGCACGGTATATTACCTAAAAATGGCCTGCTGGTACGCCCGATGTTATTTTTAAAACGGGATGAGATCCAGGACATTGTCAATAGGAACGAGCTGCCTTATGTGGAAGACAGTTCGAACAGCTCGGTGAAATATGCCCGTAATAAGATCAGGCTGGAAGTAATTCCAAGCTTAAAAGAGCTTAACCCCGCTTTGGAGAGCACCTTTGAGCATAATTTAAACCACTTCAGAAACCTGGAGATACTTTTAGAACAAAAGCTTGCCGAATTGAGAAAGGATATTTTTATTATTCATCGCCAGGAGATACATCTGCCTGTTGAAAAAATAAAAAAACTCAACCCTCAAAGCTTGTTGCTTTTTGGCCTGCTCCAGGAATATGGTTTCAATGAATCAACCATTGATGACATCATTTCAGCATTGAACAAGCATCCCGGCAGGATATTTGAATCACCGGGCTTTATGCTGGTACTTGACCGTGAAAAGTTGATATTAACAAAAACGCAGGTCAAATCAAGCGATGCTGTACTGATAAACCAGGGTCAGCATGAAGTGCATTATAACAATTACCGGCTGAGTATTTTGCATGACGATTCGCCCCTGATCATCAAAGATAACCCGATGGCGGTTTCCATTGATACTGAGCTGCTGATTTATCCGTTAATGCTGCGTCCCTGGCAGCAAAGCGATCATTTTCATCCACTGGGGATGAAGACCAGGCAAAAATTAAGTGATTTTTTTATTCATCAGAAGGTCCCTTTACATGACAAGTCGCAAATTCCCTTGTTGGTCAATGGCAACAGCGATATCATATGGATTGGCGGCTACCGGCCTGACGAAAGGTATAAAGTGGGCGGGAAAACTAAAAAAGTTACTATCTTCGAACTGTATAAATTATGATGAGCGAAAAACCCGCTTTTATTGAAAAACAATACCTGGGCAGGGAATGGATACCTGTCACGATCCGTTTGGTTCTGGCCGTATTTTGTTTCGCCGCTTATACTTTTGACTTTTTTACAGATGAACAGAATAAATCAGAGATTCTGGCTGTAGCAGGGTTCGGCATCATCATCATATCCATCGTCATGGGTTTTCTGCTGCATTTCCGTACCCGTGTGTATAATAAAAGTGTATTGATAGACGGGCTATGGACAACCCGCCTGGTTAAAATAGATCTGAACAGCATTGTTAAAGTTGAAAAAGGGCAATACAGTCGCTATTTATTTAATAATCCGGTTTATAACCTGCATAAAAAAGGGACCATACGTTTTTATACCTCGGGCAAAGACGCCATCTTTCTAACCGACCGCGATGGTTTAGTATACATTATCGGTTCATTACATGCCGATGAGTTTTTGAGAGCAATACAGGAAGAAATGAAATAGTAGGCCTTACGCTTAAAATACCCGCAGGATTATATCTGCACTAAAATTTACGCCCTTCAACCCGCCATTAAGTAACTCTTGCTAGTTTTTGTTAATCAGGTATTTACCGCCTTCAAAATTTTCCGATTAACAGATAAAGTGATTATCTTAAACCCTTAAATTTAAGCTTGTCACTTTTGATGAAGAATATCACTGCCGGTGTTGCCCTTAACTGCTGTAAGAAACACTTATGCCCGGCTTCTAAATTTAAAATCAGATCGTTACGGCAATCCAGAAGAAGCGATTTCCATGCCAATGGGTCTATCCACATAGAAAGCACAGCGGGAAAAGGCCAGAATTTATTATTAAATTACCAATCCTATAACTTACTTCACATGAAAAAAGCACTCGTATTGCTTGCACTGATTACTTGTTTTGCTGGCCTTTACGGTCAGGAGCTTAGAATAAAAAAAGTACAGCAAGACCTAAAAGAGCATACACAGGCAGACACACTGAGAGTAAACCGGCTCAACGAATTACCCAATTTAGTAACCTTACCTGTCGGCAAACTGGATACTATGGCCAACGAGGCGCTGTCCATTTCGCGTAAAGTTCATTATGACCAGGGAGAAGTTGCGGCTTTAATTACCCTGGCCAGGGTGACCTACCGGAAAAATAATTTGCCCCGGGCACTTGCATTAATGCAGCAAGCCATTACCCTGGCAGAAAAAATTAAAGATAAAACCCACCTGTCAGATGCCTATGCTGCTCTAAGCGGATTAAATATTATTACCGGTGAAGGCAAGCAGGCATTGGCCTATGCTTTGAAGGCCGTGGCCGTTGCGCAAACGACCCCGGACAAGCGGCTGATCGCCAGGCGCCAAATTAGTCTTTCCGGCGTATATGCAAACTCAGTAGGGGATTATACCAAAGCGATGGAATGGGCGCTAAAAGGTGAACAGAGTGCCGAAGAAGCAAATGACCTGGAATTTCTTGCACTGGCGTGGTCGGCCATGGGCTCAATTTATACCCCAATAGGTGACCAGGCAAACGCCCTGATCTATTACAAAAAAGCGTTAGCGGCAAATAAAAAGCTCGGCAACCGGAATTTAGAATTTAACCTGCTCAACCACATAGGCGAAATGTACCGGTTGAGCGGCAACTACCCCGAGGCAATTAAAGCCTACCAGGAAGGGCTCTCCAGGCCCCAAACAGCTTATAATACCGAACTTACAGAAAGTAACATGGCCGATGTTTATGTAAGGCTCGGGAACCTTCCTATGGCATTTAAATATGCTTTTAAATCGCTTAGCAGTGCAAAGCAAATTAACGATACCGAAGGCGAGGAATGGATAGATGGCATACTGGCGCGTGCCTATTTAAAATCGAATAAGCCCGACAGCGCGATTTACTATGCGCATATCGGGTACCAGAAAGCTAATCATAGCGGAACAATAGAATTTAAGCGTGATAATAGCGAAGCGCTGACCAACGCTTATGCCCTAAAAAGGGATTTCGCTAATGCTTATAAATACCATATCCTTTTCATTAGCTATCGCGACAGTATGTCAAGTGCACAGGTGACCAGCCAAACCAGCTTGTTGCAGTATAATTATTCGCTTGCAAGAAAACAGGCACAGATCACCGCACTTAACCAGGATAAACAGGCACAGCGTTACCTTTTACGGGGCGCCTCAATTGTGCTCGGATTGATCATTATTACCGCCATTATCCTGCTGAGGAATAACCGTCAAAAGCAAAAAGCAAATAACCTGCTGAGTAAGCAAAAACAAATGATAGAACAGGAGCGTGACAAAACCAATAAAGCACTGGCTGATCTGCAGCTTACCCAAAAGCAACTGGTCCAGTCCGAAAAAATGGCTTCTTTGGGTGAACTGACTGCCGGAATAGCCCACGAGATACAAAACCCGCTTAATTTTGTCAACAATTTTTCGGAAGTGTGTATTGAATTACTGCATGAACTTACAGAAGAAGCAAAATCCGGTAACCATAAAGAAGTAACAGCCATCGCCGGCGACCTGAGCCGGAACCTGGAGAAAATAAACCACCATGGGAAGCGTGCTGATTTCATTGTTAAAGGAATGCTGCAACACTCGCGCACGGGTACAGGCGAACGCCAGCTGACCAATATCAATGTATTAGCCGATGAGTTTTTCAAACTTTCCTACCATGGGCTCCGGGCAAAAAATAAATCATTTAATGCTGAACTGGCAACTCATTTTGACCCGGACCTGCCAAAGATCAATGCGATTCCGCAGGATATCGGCAGGGTGATGCTCAATCTGTTCAATAACGCCTTTTATGCGGTAAACCAAAAGCAGAAAACTGCGGGAGCGGATTATAAACCAGAGGTGACCGTAATCACATCGGCAGAAAACGGGCAGGTGATCATTAAAGTAAAAGATAACGGCAATGGTATTCCCGATTCTATTAAAGACAAGATCATGCAGCCATTTTTCACCACCAAACCAACCGGAGAAGGCACAGGTCTAGGACTTTCCTTGACTTATGATATGGTGGTCAAGGGGCATGGGGGTAAAATAGACATTAATACGAAAGAGGGTGAATACACAGAATTTAAAGTGGTATTACCGCTTTCTTAGGTTTAATAATTACTTTTAGGCTTCAGATATGAACTCAAATTAAAGCATGGACTTTTTTTACTTCCTGGCCGCATTTTTATTGATAAGACATTTAATAAAAACGCTTAAATTTTCGGTTTTATATCCAAAGTGGCGAAGCTTGCTTACCATCGCCAGCTGGGGTACGATCATCCTTTACATTGCATCTTTCGCGCTGACGGATGACTCATTAAAGGATTTTTTGGGTAGTGCTATATTATTTGGCCTGATATTTTATCTAAATAAGCAACCCGATTTTCAATCCCAAAGGTCATACCTTATGGCCAATATTCCCCTGATAACGATGGGGTTGATCAATGGTATCACTCAGCTTGTGGTCCCCGATTTTTATGACAAGTACCATAACTATTTTCAATGGGTTACTATTGCTGCATTCGCCTGGATCTTTGGCAGATGGGCAACCTCTAAAAAGCAGGCAGAGGAATTAAGGATCAGTGCAGAGCGCCGGGCAGAACTTGAAATATTGGTGCAAGAGCGCACAACTGAACTGCTGAAGCAAAAGAATGAGCTTCAGCAAACAGTTAAAGAACTCAAATCGACCCAAAATCAACTGATCCAATCCGAAAAGATGGCCTCGCTCGGCGAGCTGACAGCAGGTATCGCCCATGAGATACAAAACCCGCTCAATTTTGTCAATAACTTCTCAGAGGTAAGTATGGAACTGCTCGATGAAATGGAAGAAGAATTAAACAAAGGAGACACAGCCGAAGCGATAACCATTGCAGCTGATATAAAACAGAACCTTGAAAAAATACATCACCATGGCCAGCGGGCTGATGGCATAGTAAAGGGCATGCTGCAACATTCAAGGGCTAGCAGCGGGCAAAAGGAGCCGACCGATTTGAACGTGCTGGCCGATGAGTATTTAAGACTGGCCTATCATGGTTTGCGTGCAAAAGATAAATCCTTTAACGCTGATTTGGTGACTCATTTTGATAGTGCTTTACCCAAAGCCAACATGGTACCGCAGGACGTGGGACGGGTAATCCTTAACCTGTTAACCAATGCGTTTTATGCGGTACAACAAAAGCAGAAAACCAATGGGCAGGAATATAAGCCAACGGTTGAAGTGACCACATCCTGCGGCAAGAAATCTATCACGATTACAGTTAAGGATAATGGCATGGGGATACCAGAAAATATAAAGGGTAAGATCATGCAGCCATTTTTTACTACCAAACCAACCGGTGAGGGCACAGGCCTGGGTTTGTCTATGAGCTATGATATCATTGTAAAGGCGCACGGGGGGGATATAGACATTGATACCAAAGAGGGGGAATACACCCAATTTACCATTACAATTCCAATTTAGACTAACTTATTATTATATTTAGCTGATCTGATTAACATGAAAATATTAGTAGTTGATGACGAGGCCGATGTACAGCCTTTATTTATTCAGCGTTTCCGAAAAGAAATTAGAAATGGCGAATTTGACTTTTCATTTGCCCTGTCAGGCGAAGAGGCGCTGAACTATTTACATACTGCACATTCTGAAATCGTACTGATACTGTCAGATATTAATATGCCGGGCATGACCGGCATTGAACTGCTATCACGTATCAGGCATGAATATGAAACACCACCACCAGTGGTGATGATGATCACCGCCTATGGTGACGAGGAAAATCGCAGCCAGGCAATACAAAACGGCGCAAACGATTTTTTAACCAAGCCGCTGGACTTTAATTTATTAAAAGAGAAACTTAAAACATTTGTTGTATAATGGCCAAAATACTTGTAGTAGATGATGAGGCCGACCTGGAGCTGCTTGTAAAGCAAAAATTCAGGCGCAAGATCAGGGAAAATATTTACGAGTTTATTTTTGCAAAAAATGGGGAAGATGCCCTGCAGAAGTTACTGGAAAACCCGGATGTTGATGTAATGCTCAGCGACATTAATATGCCGGTTATGGACGGTCTGACTTTACTAACACGTCTTGCCGAGTCAAATTCCATTTTAAAAGCGGTGATGGTTTCGGCTTATGGTGATATGCAAAATATCCGTACTGCAATGAACAGGGGCGCCTTTGACTTTGTCTGTAAACCTGTTGATTTTGAAGACCTTGATGTAACTATTGAGAAGACAATACAACATGTGCTGCAGATTCGGGCCACCGTTGCTGCAATAAAGGAAAACAATATCCTGAAAATGTATGTGGATGAAAATGTACTGAACTTTATGACGAGCAAGGAATATGAAAAAAGCCTGCTCGAGAACGAAACGGTACAAGCCACTGTCATGTTCGTTGATATCTGCGGTTTTACGGCAATTACAGAAAATGCGCCTGCTGACCAGGTTGTTACGATCATTAATAAACTTTTTGACCGGATAGTAAAAGAAGTGATCGCCCAAAATGGCCATGTGGATAAATTTATGGGTGATGCGGTGATGGCTGTTTTCAGGGGCAAATATCATTTAGACCGGGCAATTGATGCCGGACTGGCTGTAAGGGAGCAAATAAAAAAAGTGGATGGATTGGCAGCAAACGATAAGGTTTTTCAACCCGAGGTGTCCATAGGGATCAATTCGGGCGAGATGATATCAGGTAACATCGGATCAGCCTCGCTCAAACGGCTGGACTATACGGTTATCGGCGATGCGGTAAACTTAGCACAAAGGTTACAGTCGGCCGCTAAGGCAAGCCAGATCATCATTACAGAAGAAGTTTACGAAATGGCAAAAGAATCATTCAAATGTCAGCGGATAGGTGAGGTGAGTTTAAAAAACAAAGCCCGGCCCGTGGTGCTTTACGAAGTGGTAGAATAAAGGCGATGGTTGATTAAGTTGATATCCGATAATCAGCCCATCAACTTACTATCAGGCAATCTAACTCTGTTTTAATGCCTTGCCCTTTTCTTTAATACACCACCGGCGGCCTCTTTTATAGTTCCGGTAAACATAAAAGCCTTAGGATCAATCCCGTGCACGATATTTTTTAAGCGCCTTATTTCCAGCCGGGTGACTACGGTAAAAATAATATCGACCGGCTGGCTTACCTCAAAGCTACCTTTTAAAAAACCGCGCTCGCCTTTGTAAATGGTAATTCCTCTCCCCAGATCCATCACTAATTTTTCCTTTATTAATTCGCTTTGACCTGATATGATGGTAAATCCTGTGTATTCTTCAAGTCCCTCTATAACAAAATTAATGGTATGTGAAGCAGCGTAATAAGTCA
Source organism: Mucilaginibacter sp. (assembly GCA_028287895.1). Lineage (GTDB taxonomy): Bacteria > Bacteroidota > Bacteroidia > Sphingobacteriales > Sphingobacteriaceae > Mucilaginibacter. Next base: position 44,702 of record JAQBOV010000066.1, read on the forward strand.
TTATAGAATACAATGCAGTAGGAAGACCCAGTTTAAAAGCTGCAATAGAAAATATAATTATATTTATTCCTAATATAATTTCGCTTATTGTAAAGCTGCTTCTTTTAAGGGTAAACAGAGCCAACACTTCAATCCCGTCGAGCGCGCATCCACCACGTATGGCCAGGCCTACACCGGTTCCCATAAAAACGCCGCCAAAAATGCACACCAGCAATTTATCAGATGTAATAACCGGGTAGGGAACAAATTGCAAACATATACCAACGCCAATTATGGCGGCCAATGTCTTCCAGGCAAATCTTCCGTTAACTTGAAATATCCCCATAATGATAAAAGGTATGTTGGCAGTTACAATGACATAGGCGATATTAATGTGATACAACTCATGGATAAGCAAGGATATACCGGTAACGCCGCCGTCAAAAAACTCATTGGGAACCAGGAAACTCTTTAAGGCAAAGCCACAGATCAGGATACCTGCAACTATATAAGCGGTATCTTTTATACTGGCTAAAACCGAATGCTTATTGGTTCCCATTTAAGGTATGGTTATTTAAATTTTTGATTTTACTAATTTAATATATTCTTCCTTTTTTGCCTGTCTTAATTTTAGAGAGACCGCCGTATGATAACGATGTCCTTCAATAAAATCAACCTGCTCACGGTTCCACTCACTTTCATCTCTCACGAGCCCCTCATAACAGAGCTCTGAAAACAACCTGTTGCTCAGCATAACAAAGTCATCCCGGCCAAGATAGTCCAGGTCGGCATCGCACAATATTTCTTCCAGAGGGGTGTGCGGCGACTGTGGTACGCGCGTAGCCATGATCATACCGCATATGCTATCAGTTTCGGCGGGCTGATAGCTATAAAGTGGCAAATACTGGCGGACAATTCTGCATGATTCTTCCTCGTGTCCATAGCGCGTCTTAATAAAACCGGCATCATGAAATAAGGCTGCCGTCAGCAATAGTTTTTGTTCATAGTTTGAGATACCTTCCGCATTGGCTATCTTTTCGGCCGAAGCATAAACATCCAGCGCATGATCAATACCGTGATAGGATAAATGAGCAGGTAATTCAAGCTTTAGTTTGTTTAAAATAAATTTACCCGCGCGTTTAAATTGCATTAATCAGCCTGTATTATATCGCTAAGATATTTAATGTTTTTGTTTTATGAAATATGAACGTGAATGCAATCAGGATTTATCTGCATACTGACAGAAAAACAAGACTGCCAACTCAAAACCGCAAGCTACTTTTTTAACCCTATCTCGCGCAAACGTTCATCCAGGTATTCACCTGCTGTTATATCGCTGTACTTTTTAGGGTGTTGCGCATCAATGCACGATTCAAGGCAGGTAAGGTCCATCTGTGATTTAGGATGTAAAAAGAACGGTACCGAATAACGCGAATTCTTCATTTGCTCACGCGCAGGATTAACCACCCTGTGCGTGGTTGATTTCAATTTGTTATTGGTTAAGCGCTGCAGCATGTCACCCACGTTGACCACCACATCCTCGCCCTGAGCCTTTACCGGGAACCATTCGTTCTCGCGGGTAAGCAGTTGGAGCCCATCGGCGCTGGCTCCGATCAAAAGTGTTATTAAATTAATATCTTCATGCGCCCCTGCCCTTACTGCATCCTGCGGAAGTGCATCAGGGTCTTCAATAGGAAAATAATGCAAGGTGCGCAGGATCGAATTGCCATTATGCACTTTATCGTCAAAATAATTCTCGGGCAGGTTTAAATATATTGCGATGGCACGTAATAAGTATTGGCCCGCATTCTCCAGTTTTTGGTAAACTTCACGTGTAATGGGGTTAAACTCCTGCAATTCCTCCACTGCTAAATTTTCAGGATATTCATTTTTTACCGGGTCGTTATCCGTAACTGTTTGTCCTATCTGCCAAAATTCTTTCAGATCCGGTGTTTTAAACCCTTTTGCGGTTTCTTTTCCTTTACTCGTATAACCACGCTGACCGGCTAATTCGGCCTTTTCGTATTTTAATTTTGTTGCTTCCGGCAGTTTAAACAAGTTTGTCACCTGTTCATAAAGTTTATTAATCAGCTCTTTACTTAATCCATGATTGGTAATGGTAACAAAACCCGTTTCATTAAAGGCCTTACCGATATCTTCCGAAAAACGCTTCTTTTCTTCCGCGTTGCCATTAATATAGGTGTTTAAATCAAGTCGTGGAATATTTACTGTGCTCATGTATTCATTTGTAATAACGAGTAAAATTATCAATTATCGGGTGATATAAATTGATTGTGTAAAAATATCATACCTGTAAATTGATCGGCGTACTTATCGTTTTAAATAAAACAATTGACAGATTAAACGTTTTATAGTTTATTGTATCAAAATATATGATTGATTTTTTAATATTGAGAAGAATATGAAACTATGGCGGGACAAAAAAAAACAAATTGACGGCAGCGCATTTTAGATTCATAAAAAAACAACCAATGAAAACACTAAATAAAATATGGGGTATTGGATTGCTGGCAATTTTTCTATTGCTGGCTGCACCCCGAAAAAGTATAGCCCAGGAAGGCTATATTTCTGACCAGGAATTTTATGATGAGCTGCAGCCTTATGGTACATGGGTAAGTGACCAGGAATATGGCAATGTCTGGATACCTGATGCAGATGAAAATTTCAGGCCATACGCTACCCGGGGTCACTGGGTGATAACCGATTACGGCAATACCTGGGTGTCTGACTATCCATGGGGATGGGCGACTTTCCACTACGGACGCTGGCGCTATGATGATTATTATGGTTGGGAATGGATACCGGGACATGAGTGGGCTCCGGCCTGGGTGAGCTGGCGCCATGGCGGCGGTTATTATGGATGGGCTCCGTTAATGCCAGGTATAAGTATAAATATATCCATAGGCGGCGGATACCGTGTACCCGATTATTATTGGGTATGCGCCCCCCAGGCTTATATCGCAAGCCCTGATATCTATAATTACTATGTACCGCATAGACGGGCAGTAACTATTATCAATAATACCACTATTATTAATAATACCTATGTTAGAAACAATGTAACTTATGTTAGTGGTCCGCGTGTTCAGGAGATCAGGCAGGTAACCCGTAATAACAATATAAGGGTATACAATATTAATAATGCCAGCAGGCCGGGTGTGGCAAATATCAGCCGCAACACGGTTAATATTTACCGGCCGGCGGTGCAAAGAGCACCGGATGCCCGCCCTGCACGGGTAGTTGATGCCTCCGCTTATAAAAATCAGCACCCTAACGAGCGTATTGCCAATAGAAGTGCCGGGGCTGGGTTTAATCATGCCGCCGCTGCAAGACTGGCTACAGTTGCACGCAGCAGCGCGCCTGATAATAAGGTGGTACGTGTAAATCAGCCCAATAATAACAGGCCGAATGCCACACAACCCAATAATCGTCCTGCAGCTACCCAGCCGAATCGTCCTAATAATATACCACAGGCCCAACAACAGGGGCAGCAAAGACAACAGGCTCAGCAGCAACGTCAGCAACCAGTTGACCGGCAGGGGCAGCAACAGGCCCAGCAAGCCCAGCAGCAGCAAAGACAACAACGTCAGCAGCAGGTTGACCGGCAGGGGCAACAGCAGTCCCAGCAAGCCCAGCAGCAAAGACAACAGGCTCAGCAGCAAAGGCAGCAACCAGTTGACCAGCAGCAAAGGCAGCAGGCTCAACAAGCCCAGCAGCAGCGTCAGCAGGCCCAACAGCCACGCCAGCAGCAAATTGACCAGCAGCAAAGGCAGCAGTCCCAGCAGGCTCAACAGCAGCAAAGGCAGCAACAGGCTCAGCAAGGTCAGCAGCAGCAAAGGCAGCAGCAGGCTCAGCAAGCCCAGCAGCAGCAAAGGCAGCAACAGGCTCA
>JAQBOV010000070.1 GCA_028287895.1 Mucilaginibacter sp.
TGCATATTGCCCAGCCGCCTTTAGTTTGCACCTTGGATATTGGTGTAAAGCTGGTTTTATTGTCAATTTTCAGCATCCGTATTTCGGAGTAATGAGCCGCGTCAGCCAATTCATCGTTCAGGTTCAGCACATCGCCGTAAAAACCAGTTAACTGCATCTCCATGTTTGATTGCCCTGAACATACCCAAACCTCCCCTATTAAAATATTTTTCAGGGTTGTTATTTTGCCGTCATTAAAAGTAATGGTATAAGGTCCACCATAAATTGGAGTGCTTACTTTTATTTTCCAGTTACCTTGTGCATCCGTCTTTACTTTATAGATTTTATTGTTCCATGAGGTGATGATGGTAAAGTTTATACCCGGGGTTTCAGTTCCCCAAAGGTTTACTTTTGTTTGTTGTTGTAAAACCATGTTATCGGTAAAACAGGCAGGCAGTACAACCTGGGCACAGGTTATATTAACAATAAAAAGAAATAAACCGGGCAGTAATACCTTAGTGATACAGGCCTTATAAATCGTTTTAGCAATCATGCCGTAAAACTATAAAAAATATTATAAAAGCCTTATCAGAAAAGTTTTTGTATAAACAAACAGGTAGGGTTTTTAGCCAGCAGGGGGTACCATTCTCCGTCTAGGTATATTCCCCCGCTTGAGTACTACTGTGCTTTTTTTAGTGAACCCGCTGAGGCTCGAACTCAGGACCCACAGATAAAGTCTAATCCTTCTTCATAGCCCTGATCATTTGCCCATAATCCCACTTTCTTAACATTGCGTTTACTGTATTTACAATCCGTTTAGCCCGGGTCTCATTTGTTTTGGCGCTATCAATCCATTTTATAAAATATTCCCGGTGCGATTTGGCAAGACTGTTAAAAAATTCAAAGGCCTCGGGCTCAAAATCGAAACACTCCTGCAGGTCATCCGGCATTCCCACTTTAAAATCATTGTCTGCCTCCAGCCTTACCTCGAGCATGGCTCCGGCGCGTTTGTGTATTGCCTTTCTTACTTCGGCTTTGAGCGCCATAATAAAGTTTCCTTCGCCCATCGGCATCAAGGCCATTCCTTTTACCGGGAAAGCATCCAGCATACCCTTCACCCTAAAGGATTTTTTATTGCCCGGTTTCATCTGCTGTGCAATACCCGCAGGTATTTCAATATAAGTCCAACCGGTTTTTTCTCCCTGTTCGGCAAATTGCAAAATAATGGTAGTAAACTCAATCATAGCAGGTTCAAATTAGTCAATAAATGCAAATATGTCAATGTTAAGCAACAAATGTTAAATGTTCGTTAAATCATTCAAATTGAAGCATTTTACTGTAACGAAGCCATATCACATGATGTCTTATAGACAGAAATCAAATTATTAACCTAATACTCAATGTTATGAAAACTTTAAAATCAATTCTGATGGGATTGTTATTGCTGGTGGTTTGCGGCAGTGCAAAGGCAAACGGGAATCCTGCTGAAAAATTATCAAAGCACTATGTGATCAATAGCTATGTAGATGCGATGATTCGTGGCAGATTGAATGGGCTGAATAATATATTGGCTCCTAACGCCGGATTCAGCATGATGCGCGGTAAGCAGCTATTAAGTTTTAATAAAGCCCAAATGCTTGAGTATATGCAATCCAATAAAAACGTAGAACTGGCTTGCACCACCAGTACTTCATTGATTGAAAGCAACGCGGATATTACCTTGGTAAAAGTAGATATGAAATTTGAAGGCTTTGTGCGCAGCAATTATATCACGCTTACCAATACAACAGAGGGATGGAAGATTACCAGCGTATACAGCGTTTTTAAATAAGTGTGGTTTATAGTTTTTTTGTATAAAAGGTCCTTATCGGGCCTTTTATTTTTTAATTATTTTAATAATTCCTTTAACGCTCTGCAGGGGTAACCCGTAATTCTTTTTTTTGATTGTTACGTAAAATGCTCACATACTGAAACTGCCCTACCTTTTCGCCCGTCAGCATTTTAAACAACTGATCGGACGTCTCGATGATCTTGTCGTTAAAGGCATAAATAATGTCTCCGCTTAGCAGGCCGCCCTTTTCTGCCGGGCTATTATTTTCAACTTGTGTAATAAAAAGCGCCTGCTGGTTTTTAAGGTGGTGTATCGTGCGTAATTTAGGAACCAGGCCAATCTGTTGCAGGCTCGCACCGATATAGGCACGTTTTACCTTACCATAACGTATCAGCTGGTTGGCCACCGATTTGGCTGTGTTGATGCTGATGGCAAAGCATAAGCCCTGGGCACCTCGGATGGTAGCGGTATTAACCCCTATCACCTCCCCTTCTGCGTTGATAAGCGGGCCGCCCGAATTACCGGGATTAAGGGAGGCGTCAGTTTGTATCATGCTATCCATGGAAACCCCGGACTGGCCTGACAAAGTCCTGCCAAGGGCGCTGATAACACCCGCTGTTACCGTATGCTGAAAGCCAAGCGGGTTGCCGATAGCTATAACTAGCTGGCCAATATTTAAATTGTCTGAATCGCCCAAAATAGCCGGAGTATAATCGGCGGCATCGATTTTCAAAATAGCAAGGTCCGTATATTGGTCTTCACCTATTAAGATCGCCTTATACACACTGCCATCATACAATACGGCCCTGAGTTGTTTTGCTTTTTTTACAACATGGCTATTGGTAAATAAATATCCGTCTGATGAGAATAAAAACCCGGTGCCTGTACCGGTAACTGTTTCACGCCCCTTGCTCATCTCAAACTGCTCTATCTTTACAACTGAAGTGCGTAATTTACTGGTGGCACTAATAATGATTTGTGAGTAAGTATCCATAGCATACCAGTCCACAAAAAGCAAACCTTTGGTATTCCAGGCACAAATTGTCAGTAAAAGGACTGATGAATTGTCACTTTTAACAAAAAACGCCTAACCATTTGGCATTCAAAAAATTATTAATTTACATAAGGTTCCAGTACCTTTTGCCAGCGATCATATCCACTGGTGTTCAGGTGCAGATAATCGTGTTCAAACAGTGATGAATCGGGCATCGCTGTTTCCCTTTTATAGATCACCGTATTGACATCAATGTATAAGCTTTTCGGCTTGCCTGCCAGGTAATTCTTTATCAGCTCGTTGGCTTTATCAAATTCAGTATGAAACTGCATCCTGCTTGGGCTCGCTTTGATCGATATAAAGTAAATTTTGGCACCGGGCAAATTCTTGCGGATCATCGACCATAATACTTTAAAATTGGCAAACACGGAGTCGGCTGTCTCGTTCGCAGCTATATCATTCTCGCCGGCATAAATAAATATTTTACGCGGATGATAAGGGAACAGGATATAAGGTGTGTAATACTTGACCAGCTGCGAAAGTTCGCAGCCGCCAACACCTCGCCTGATGATCGGCTTACCGGGGAAACGCTGCTCCAGGTCTGTCCATTTACGAATAGAAGAGCTGCCTATAAATAAGATCCCATTGCGCTTTGGAAAATTCAAACTATCCCGGTGCTTAAAGTCCCTGATCTCGTTATCAAAAGGGAAGCCACTTTGTGCAAATACTTTTGCACCGAATGTAAATGCAATAATCAGCAGGGCTAATTTTAATTTCATAGGTCATAAGTTTTTATTCCCCCCCTCTCCCACTAAATTTAAGTGGCGGATGGCTGGAGTTTGGTTTGGCTGGGTTAACCGATCCTCAAAAAACAAAAATGGCAAAAAACTTTCAATGCCGGTGGCTGCCCATACCGGTCCTCCCTGGCAATACAGTAACATTTTTATTGCACGACCCTGCTTTCTCTCATATTCGGCTAAAACCTGCAAACAAGCGCCGCATGAAGTGACCGGCTTGATGATCTTAAACTCATCAGAATGAGCGGTTACGGCCATGCTTTCAATCGGGTCGCCCGGATGGTTTGCGCCCCAGTAAAAAAGGGCCACACGTTCGGCACACAAACCTGACGGATAGGCTACGTTTTCCTGGTTACTGGCATAAATTATTCTACCGCTCTGCAAACGCATAGCTGCTCCGACCTTGAATTTGGAATAGGGAGAATGGGAGTTTTGGAGTGCTTTTACCGATTCCAGGCAAAGCGCCTTGTCTGGCTCGTTTAATTCCTCTACCGAGGCGTACTGTTGAAAATGAATTTTTATTTCGTGGCTGGTCATCTTTATATCCCTTGCATAAAAAGGGGATACAAGATAAGTATTTTATAAGAAAGTCAGAACCGCTGATTGATTTTATTAAGGAAGGCCGCTGATTTGGTAATCAACGACATTTGTAAATCAACGGTCCCGACTATGATTACACGGCTACCGGTAATTCCTCGTCATCAATGGCTGGATTGATCGTTTGATCATCCTTCTCCACCCGCAGTTTACCAACGATATGTTTTTGGCGGTCGGGGGTGTTTTTACCCATATAATATTCGAGCAGACCCTTGATGTTGGCATCTTTCAGGATCACAGGATCAAGCCTGATGTCCTTGCCGATAAATAAGCCAAATTCTTCAGGCGATATTTCACCTAATCCTTTAAAGCGGGTGATCTCGGGTTTTATACCCAGTTTGGAAATGGCATTGCGTCTTTCTTCATCACTGTAGCAATAAATGGTTTCCTTTTTATTACGTACTCTAAACAGTGGTGTTTGCAGTATGGAAACGTGACCCGCCTTTACCAAATCAGGGAAGAACTGCAAAAAGAAGGTCATCATCAGCAGGCGGATGTGCATACCATCCACATCGGCATCCGTAGCAATCACAATGTTATTGTAGCGCAAGCCGTCCAGCCCGTCTTCGATATTCAAAGCATGCTGCAACAGGTTAAATTCTTCGTTCTCATAAACCACTTTTTTGGTTAGCCCATAGCAGTTTAAGGGTTTTCCTTTCAGACTGAAAACAGCCTGCGTTTGCACATCCCGCGATTTGGTGATCGAGCCGCTGGCCGAGTCCCCCTCGGTAATAAACAGGGTAGTATCCTGCTTGCGTTCGTGATTATCCTCAAAATGCAGCTTGCAATCACGCAGTTTTCGGTTGTGCAAGGATGCCTTTTTGGCGCGCTCATTGGCCAGCTTTTTGATACCGGCAATATCTTTGCGTTCACGTTCCGATTGCAGGATACGTTTGAGCAAAGCATCCGCAGTTGAAGGATTTTTATGCAGATAATTATCAAGTTCTTTTTTTACAAAGTCATTGATAAAACCGCGTACAGACGGGCCATCGCCGGCCATATTTTGCGAACCAAGCTTAGTTTTAGTTTGTGATTCGAAAACCGGTTCCTGTACTTTGATGGCTATGGCTGATACGATGGAGGCACGTACGTCTGAGGCATCAAACTCCTTTTTATAAAACTCACGGATAGTCTTTACAACGGCTTCGCGAAAAGCCGCCTGGTGGGTACCACCCTGGGTGGTATGCTGCCCGTTCACAAAGGAATAATATTCCTCGCCGTATTGCTGGCCATGGGTCATGGCTATTTCTATATCCTCGCCCTTTAAATGGATAATCGGGTAACGCAAATTCTCCGCATCGGCGTTGCGTACCAGCAGATCATACAATCCTCTTTCCGACAGGTATTTTTGCCCGTTAAAATTGATCGTAAGGCCTGAGTTAAGGAATACGTAATTCCAGATCATATTCTCTACAAACTCAGGTATAAAATGATAATGCCTGAAAATGGTATCATCCGGTGTAAAGTTGATCGAGGTGCCGTTGCGTTGTGAGGTTTCCTTTTCAGCTTCATCACGTATCAGTTCGCCCTTTGCAAATTCCGCTATCTTAGTTTTTCCATCGCGATAGGACTGGACTGTAAACGCATTCGAGAGCGCATTAACCGCCTTGGTGCCCACCCCGTTTAATCCTACCGATTTTTGGAAAGCCTTACTATCATATTTACCGCCTGTATTTATTTTTGATACGCAGTCGATCACTTTACCCAATGGTATTCCACGGCCATAATCGCGCACGGTGACTTTATGATCGCTCATATTTATTTCGATGGTTTTACCCGCCCCCATCACAAACTCGTCTATTGAGTTATCGACGATCTCTTTCATCAACACATAAATACCATCATCATAAGCCGAGCCATCACCCAGCTTACCAATATACATTCCCGGTCGCAGGCGTATATGTTCTTTCCAATCGAGCGACCGTATACTATCTTCACTATAAGCTATTGGTTCTGCCATTCTGAAAATTTGTTGTAAGGTTGTAACGTTTTAATATTGTAAAGTTGAAGACCAAATATGCTATTTTAAAAACATTCGGGGCCTTTCAACTTTTAAACATTCCAACAATCATGATTTAAATTTAATGTACCGGCACATCCGGTTAACATTCTTGAAAAACTCCGGGCTTTTTTCATTGGTAAAGCAAACCATTAAAACTGTCCCGCTGCGGTTTTTCTGCAAGCTGAGCACTAAGGCGTATTTATAATGTTTTGTTTCACGCCTGTCGGCCAGGTTTAAAAGATATGACTTTCCTGCATCAGCATTATACCGGGCCAAAACATCCCCGGAAATATTTCTTGTAAAATAAGGCTCATCACCCGTAAGGGCTTTGGCTTCAGCCTGTCCCAATTGAATGTATAAAGAGTCGGGGCAGGCAACCGCTTTGGTCGGGTCATTCTTAAAACGTTCGTAATTGGCCCAATTCTCTTTTTGTGATTTAACCTGGAACCATAGCTCGAACTCATGGCCCGGGATCTCTATCGCATAGTCCAACGGGAAATTTTCATTATTCAAAACACGGGTTTCTTTAAATCCCTCCGGAAAGATAAAAACAACACCGGCATCAGTTGTCAAACGATAAAAATCAATTAACTGCTGGCTTGCCCGCTTTGCAATTGCTTGCTTGACAAACAAAGCTTTCTGCTTTGCCTGTTGCGAGATAGACGTTACTGTGTAAAGCACAAACATTGTTGTAAGCAATATTTGCTTAAATTGCCTTGAAATAGGTTTCATAGATACACACCAAGCCGCGTTCATTAACAACAAAAAAGGGTTCAATCAATACAAAATTAAAATATAAATTTAAAAAATTAGCATTTGAATTAAATGAGTATAAAACCGCGATTAAATCGCTTTGACCTTACTATGATTGTGATCAGCCTGGTGATCGGTATGGGGATATTTGCATCACCGGCAGTTGTGGCTACCGAAGCGGGGAATTCCTGGATATTTTTTTGCGCCTGGATATTCGGTGGCCTGGTCACCCTGTGCGGTGCGCTCACGTTTGCTGAAATAGGCTCCCGCTATCCAAATACAGGCGGTTTTTATAAGGTATATTCTTATTGTTATCATCCGGCCTTTGCTTTTATGATCAATTGGGTACTGGTGATCAGTAATGCCGCATCGGTAGCAGCTGTGGCCCTGATCGGCTCTGATTATATTAAACCGTTCATCTTACCTGCCGGCTTGCAAAATGACAGCGGAACGCGGATCATTACCATCGTTTCGGTGCTGATATTATATTTCATTAATTTTTTAGGGATAAAAATGAGCGCACGTGCACAAAATCTGCTGATCAGCTTTAAAATAGGGCTCATATTACTGGTTTGTTTTGCGGTGTTTAAAAATGACGCTGCCCGGGTGGCGCAGGTAGCCACTCCGCATACCGGCAGCCTGGTCACTGCATTTGGCTTAAGCCTTGTTGCTGTGTTTTTCACTTATGGCGGTTACCAGCAAACCATTAATTTCGGCGGCGATATTATCAATGCCAAGACCAATATCCCTAAAGCCATCACCCTGGGCATCGCTATCGTGATCTTCCTGTATCTTTCTGTCAACTTTGCCTACTTTAAAGTTTTAGGCATCGGCGGATTACAACATACACCCGCGCTGGCAGCTAAAATGATGGGGGTATTATTTGGCGCCACTGCCTATAAAATCACATCAATCTTGATGTTCGGCGGAGTATTGGCTTATGTAAACGTCAATGTACTGGCCAACCCGCGTGTTTACTATGCTATGGCCGAGGATGGCATATTGCCTCCCATATTCAAAAAAGTAAACCCCAAAACACAGGTTCAGGAATTTGGCATGAGTTTTTTTGTAGCAGCCACACTGGTTATCCTGTTTTTTGTCAACTCCTTTAGTGCGATGCTTAATTATGTGATGTTTTTTGATACGATAGGGCTTTCGCTGGCGGCGCTGGCTATTTTTATCCTGCGTAAAAAAACAAAGCACCTCGATACGAAAGAAATTTTTACCATTAAATGGTTCCCGCTGGTGCCGTTGATCTTTATTATCGCTTATTGGTTTGTAACGATTAATATCTTTATCACCTTTGGGGAAAACCCTTATGCGGCGCTGATCTGTCTGGCTACCTATGCCGTTGGCCTTGTGATCTATTACGCCTCCACTTATAAAAAGAAAAATTCAACCGAGCAATAAAATGGACCTGTCATACATATTGAACGAACTGGGCGAAGAACGCGAAAATTACTTTAATGCTGTATCGCCCCCAATTATACAAAGCAGCAATTTCACCTTTAAAACTATTGATGATTTCCGTCTCGCCCTGAATGATGAGTTCGAAGCGCTCGTGTATTCGCGGGGGCAAAATCCGACGTTAAACATATTACGTAAAAAACTGGCCGCCCTGGATGGTGCCGAAGATGCGCTGGTTTTCGCCAGCGGGATAGCGGCCATTAGTGTGCCCATACTTGCCTTGTTACAGCAAGGCGGCCATATCGTTTCAGTGGAGAATCCTTATAGCTGGACACTGAGGTTATTCGAAAGCTTTTTACCCAAATTTGGCATCACTACCACCTTTGTAGATGGCCGGCATGTAGAGAATTTTAACAAAGCTATCCTGCCGGAAACTAAACTGATCTACCTGGAAAGCCCGAATACTTTTAGCTATGAATTGCAGGACCTCGGGGCGGTGGCCAAATTAGCTAAATCCAAGGGCATTATCACCATGTGTGATAATAGCTATTGCAGTCCATATTACCAGAAACCGATAAGTCTTGGCATTGACCTGGTAGCGCAATCGGCCACCAAATATGTCGGCGGGCATTCAGATGTAGTAGCAGGCGTATTGACGGGGAGCAAGGCACTCATTACCCGGATATTTAACCAGGAATTTATGAATATCGGCGCATCGCTCTCACCTCATTCGGCATGGCTGCTCATTCGGGGACTGCGCACTATGCCTTTGCGCTTGCAGCGAAGTTTTGAAAGTGCCAAAACGATTACCTCCTGGCTCGGCCGGCACCCGGCGATCGATAAAGTAATATGGCCGTTTACCGGTGATTTTAAACAGTCAAAGTTAGCGCATCAGCAAATGCAGGGCAGCGGCGGTATGTTCAGCTTTACGCTGAAAGATCCATCTCTGCAAAAAACAGAAACCTTCTGCAATAGCCTGCAGCATATTTTGATGGCGGTATCATGGGGAGGACATGAGAGCCTCATTATTCCTAATATTGCCACCATCGCAAAAGATGAATATGACGTCAATAGCGAACGCCATCAATTGATCCGCATGTATGTGGGCCTGGAAGAGGCTGACTATTTGATTAAGGATTTGGAGCAGGCATTAACCGCTATAACCCCTTAGCATATGTCTGGAAAAATATTTTTAGCCTTCATCGCTCTAACCGCTTTGGTATCCTATAAAACAGTTGATAACCACGCCATTAAGCCTGATAACTTTGTAACGCCCCTGTACGCCGAGCTGCCATTAGGTGCCGTCCGGCCAACAGGCTGGCTCCATGATCAGCTTGAAATTATGCGCGATGGCACCACAGGGCATCTGGATGAAGTGTATGGCAAATTAAAAAATGACAACGGCTGGCTTGGCGGCAAAGGCGATGGATGGGAAGAAACACCCTACTGGCTGGATGGGGCCGTACCACTGGCTTACCTGCTGGATGATGCCACTTTAAAAACAAAAGTCTTAAAATACATCAGCTGGACAATCGATCATCAGCGGCCTTCCGGGTATTTCGGTCCGATAACCAAAGCTGAACGCGACAGCGGCGCAGTAATCGGCCTTCCAAATCCTGAAAAAGGAGAAGACTGGTGGCCAAAAATGGTGATGCTGAAAGTGCTGCAGCAATATTATACGGCTACCGGTGATAAGCGGGTGATCAAATTTCTGACCCGTTATTTTCATTACCAGTCGGAGGCGCTTAAAGTATGCCGCATTAATAAATGGAGCGGTTGGGCCGAGTCGCGCGGAACGGAAAATATTATGGCAGCGCAATGGCTGTATGAGAAAACCGGGGATAAAAAATTATTGGAACTGGCCAGTCTGCTTGCGCAGCAATGCTATCCCTGGAGCACCTGGTTTGGTGGGCGCGATTGGGTAATTAATGCCGCTGCCCAACAGAACGAGCAGGACTGGATGCACCGCCACGGCGTAAATGTGGCAATGGCATTAAAAGCTCCTGCCCTGGAATTTCAGCGCACACATGACAGCACCTATCTCAGCTCACTTAAAACCGGTTTTAATGATTTGATGACTTTGCACGGACTGCCCATGGGTGTTTTTTCGGCGGATGAGGATCTGCATGGTAATCTGCCTACCCAGGGAACCGAAATGTGCGCGGTAGTGGAGTCTATGTTCTCGCTCGAACAGATCATAGCCGTCACGGGCGATGTGCATTACATGGACGCGCTGGAACGTATCGCTTTTAATGCCCTGCCTGCGCAAACCACGGATGATTATAATAACAAGCAATATTTCCAGGTGGCCAACCAGGTGGAAATAGCAAGGGGAGTATTTGATTTTTCCCTGCCGTTTGGCCGCCGGATGAATAATGTCCTCGGCATGCGCAGCGGTTATACCTGCTGCCTTGCCAACATGCACCAGGGGTGGACAAAATATGCCCAGCATCTTTGGTATAAAACCCCGAAGGACAATGGTTTAGCCTCGCTGGTTTACGGCCCTAACCGTTTAAGCACAAAGGTGGGTAAAACCAATACCGAGGTATCTGTTAATGAAGCAACAGATTATCCCTTTGGCGATGAGATCGCTTTTGAGATCACCACAAAAAATACGGCACAATTTGAATGGAAACTGAGGATACCTTCCTGGTGTGCCCAAGGAACGGTTTGGCTCAATGGAAAAGAATTACAAAAAGCAAAGGGCGGGCAGCTTGTTATCCTTGACAGGACCTGGAAAGATAAAGACAGGCTGGTTTTAAAACTTCCTATGCAGGTGAATACCTCTAACTGGGGGCGTAACTCAAGGGCTATTGAACGCGGGCCCCTGGTATATGCTTTAAAATTGGGTGAAAGATGGCAAAAGGGAACCGATAAAGATGAAGGTGATTATTTCAGTGTATACCCTGCGGCCAACTGGAACTATGGTTTAACTGCAGAGACTATAGCCGATCCTGCGGGAAACCTGAAGGTCAGGGTGGAGCCACGGGGCAGTAAATTTGTATGGAATCAGCAGCATGCACCTATTGAAATCACAGCCAGGGGCAGGCAGATACCCGGCTGGAAATTGACTGATGGCGTGGCCTATCAACCCGTAACCGACCGGGAAGGACAGTACCGCGGCGCGGTAAGCGATACCGTACATTCCATTACCCTGATACCTTATGGATTTACCAAGGTAAGGATCGTGGCTTTTCCGGTGGTAAAATAAATACTTATTAAAAAAATTTAAAAAGAACTTGCACTTATAAATATTTTAATTTATGTTTGTGCTGTCTTAATAAAACAGGCGCAATGCCGATATTAAGAAGGCTTAAAAAAAACATGCTTACAGATAGAATACAAAGTCATTTAATTGTTTCACCTCTCAAGTGGAATAGTTCGATAGTTAAATTGGTTTGAACGAAAGTCCCCGCATTTGCGGGGATTTTTTTTTATAAAAACATTTTGATATAAATTATAAAACGAAATATAGTACTACAAACATGGCCCGATTAAATTTATTGGAAGAGACCCGGTACGAAAAGCTGCCGGTCAGTGTTTTTGCAGATCAAAAAGAAGCCTCGCTTTCGGTAGCCAGGCGCATAGCCGAGCTGATCCGTGCCAAACA
>JAQBOV010000081.1 GCA_028287895.1 Mucilaginibacter sp.
TTATGGCTTTTTTCTATCTCATCAGCTCCGGTATCACCCAGGTAAAGTAAATAGTTGCCATTGTTTTGCACTAAAAAAGCGGTGCTTATCAAATTAGAGTGGCTCAGCGGGAAGGCTTTTACCGACATTTCCGTATTTGCTATAAGGGTTTCTTCACCCGGGCTGAGTACTTTATAGTGATATTTCTTTAACCTAGGTGTTTGGCCTTCATCGGCAAAATTGGCCCAGCTTTTCCAGGCAAAATAATGGGTTTTAAAAGTCTCAATACAATCAGCAAAAGCATAAATATTTTTGGTGCTGTCATCGGGCGAATTAATGATCAGTCCCGCCAAATGATCCAGGTGGGAATGCGAGATCAGGTAATCTTTGACATATCTTCTTAACACCGCTTCAGCGGGAACATCAAAAACTTTATTGGCGACCGCTTTTTCGATACCAAAATGAAGTGTACCTGCGTCAAGACATACATAACTGTTGCTATGAGCAGGCGCCAGCATATAGGCCGATAGGTTGCTTTCATCTACGCCGCCTTTAACGCCCAGCGGAACGATCCTGAAACTGCTTTCAGAGCGCTGTCCGAAAGCTGATATGGAGGTCAGTAAGAAGAATAAAAAAAACAGGGTTTTATTAATAAAGGGCATTTTGGGATTGAATTTTTAAAAACACTTATATCAGTATACAGGATGGGTTCTAAAAATAAGCATCCTGTTAATAAAAACAAGCCATGTAATTGAGAAATTAATTGCTGATCGCCTTATTATTGGTCATGTTTAAGCTTTGAAACGTATCGTTTAGTAACGCAGTTGGGGCAATAATAGGCTCTTAAAGGTAGCCAGAAGAGAAAAATTTTAACCAATAAGCCTCGTCTTACACGGATATCTAATATTTGATGACATCTCCAGCATTGATAATAAGAGCGATTGTTATTTCTCGACGTGTTCATATGAAGTACCTGCTATAATACGCCTTCCCTTTAGAAAGGTTTTAGTCAAAGCTTATTTTTGACTTTAAGGGCAAATAATCCGTTGATGAGATCATAGAACAATGCTAATAAGCGGCATTTTTGTATGATTTTATTTAATTTTGCCTTTGATGAAAACCAGCAGTATTATTGCCAGGGCAGTTAGCCGTTTGTTTCTGTTATTTATACTTTTGGCCGTTATTTTTTTGTTTCAGGGTGATAGCAGCAACCTCCAGCATTTGTATATCGTAACAAAAAGCAGGTGGTTGTTTGTTTTTCCTGTTATATTGATTGGCGGGTTTATATTCTTTTTTATCCGTTGCACGCTAAAAAAATATAAAGAAGCGGACTCCAACTGGCTGCTGATCATTAATACATTGGTATTGATGGCTTATTGTGCTACTCTTTTTATACGAATATATGAGCTCACCGTCAGGCGCTGACCAGCTATTCCGTTTTCATCGCTTTTTCCGCAGATTTCTTATACTCATATTCGCCGCCGAAAAGAAAGCCCCATGGCTTTAGGGTTTCTATCCTGTCGAAGACGATCTTTAGAATAGCAATCACCGGGATAGACAGGAACATGCCTGATAAACCCCATATCATTTCGCCAGTTACAATGCCCAAAAAAGATATCAAAGCATTTAGTTGTACTTTTTTACCCACAACGACGGGCAGCAGAAAGTTAGAATCGACAGCATGAATACCCACTATACTTAAGCCAACTTTCAGGACATCGCCGATATTCCCGGTTGCAAATGTGATGAGTGTACTAAGCACTAAAGCCGAAAAAATACCTATATAGGGTATAATATTGAACAAGCCGACGATCACGCCAAGCAATACTGCATATTTAATGCCTATCATCCAGAAAGCGGTGCAGGCTACGCTGGCAACTATAAACATTTCGAGCAAAAGACCCAGGATGTATTTTCTTAAAATGCTTTGTATGTTCTCAACAACGTCAAGAACGATGCCTGAATTTTCTTCGTTGAAAACCCATATTAAAAAACGTAACAGGATACGTCTGTATAACAGGATCAGAAATGTGAAAATAATGATAAAGGCATAAAACAGCAGCAACGATGAAAGCGCGCCAAATGTCGTGCCGATCACATTCGTGCCTGATGACATAAGCTTGCTTGTAGCATTATGTACATAATCCATTTGTTTATCCAGATTGATATGAAAAGCAGATGTAATGTATTTACTCAACTCATCTATGGACTGGCTTACTTGTTTTTTAAGCATTGGCCAATCGTCAACCAGTTTTGATATTTGTGAACCTACCAGGTAAATTATGCCGGTAATAAAAAGGATCAGCATAACGATGGCTGCAAAAGCTGAAGCACTGCGCGGTAATCGCAGCTTCTTTTCAAAAAAATTTGATACCGGAAGCAGTAGTATAGCAAACAATAGCCCAAATATCAGTGGGTCAAGTACTTCCTTGCCTAAAATAACCAGGTAGCCCAATGCAATAAGGCCAACCAGCACTAAAGAAAGCTTTTCATAAAATGGGGCTGCTATTTTTTTTAACGACATTATCGGGGTTGTTTGTTAATATTAAGCCATTATATTGCTTTGCGGGTAATGGTTTTGAAATATAAGCATAATTATTTTTTACTTATAAAATATCCACCAGCCTGTTCAGTATCTGTTTGATATAACGGTCCATTATCTGCTCCGGCTGCTCACTAAAGGTATGCGTCACCCGGTTGGCCAATATCACATTAAAGAATATGGCCCTGTGCCCTAATGCGGCAGCCATGCCATATATGCCGGCTGTCTCCATTTCAAGGTTGGTGATGCGCAGCCCATCCTTGCTGTTGAATTGCTGTATGATACTCGCGTTTGGATTTTTTTAGTTCGATGTGATCGAAATACCGGCTCACCTGAGATACGCGTTCCGGATCGCCTACCGTGATCACCGTTCCGGCCACATCTGCCGGTAATAAATTTAAATGGTACAGGCTGCCGTCGGCGTTTAATATCAGTTCAGTTGCTGGAATCGGCTTCATCGCGGTAAAAGTAAATAAAGTTTCAAAAAAACTGTTTCCGGGAGTGTTTGTTATTGGTTTATCATCTATTTAAAAATTAAGATCATGGCAAAATATTCAGAAAAAGCCGGAGAAAAGGTGGAGAAAACCATGCACGAAATGAAAGAGGGCAAACTGAAGAGCGGAACAAGCGGTAAAAAAGTAACCAGTAAGAAACAGGCGGTAGCCATCGGTTTATCCGAAGCCCGTAAAGAGGGCGCTAAGGTGCCTAAGAAGAAAAGTTAATTACCGGACGGATAAACTTAGTTTATAAACCTGGCGAGCGTCAGCTATGGTTCTTTACTTTCCGCTAAACGCATCCATTATCTTCATCAATGTTACAGCATCCTCAATAGGGCAGGGGTTAGGCCCTTCGCCCCTGAAATAGTTTACTATTTTTTCGATCATTGGCTGTTGTATATGTTCAGGATGGGTAAAGTTTACGGTTTGTTCATTGTCCTGGTTTTTCCAGCTCACGAAAGTTCCAAAAAACGGGAAGGTGATCTTTCCTTTTGTGCCGATAATCTCGCAGCTATCCACCGTTTCGCTTTCGGCTACATTAAAGCACCAGGAGCCATTTACCACAACTTTGTTTTTGAATAACAGCTGTCCGCAAACATGGTCATCAGCTGGATTTATACCCGACTGGTTGATCGAAAAGCCATGATATAATTCGGGTTGGCCAAAATAGTACAGCATCAAATCGAGCTGGTGCGGTGCAAGGTCATGGAAGTATCCGCCGCCGGAGAGTTCGGGCAGTACCCTCCAGTTAGTCTCTGAGTTGGCGATCAGGTCTGGTCTTAAACTCTTCCACATCCTGATCTGTACGGTGCGAATGTCCCCAATGGTGTTTTTAGCCAAAAGGTCCTTTACATACAAAAACATAGGTAATGCGCGACGATAATGCGCCACCGTTAACTTGCCATTATATTCCTTGACGGCATCAGCCATGGCCTGCGCTTCGGGCGCGTTGCGGGTAACGGGCTTTTCTACATAAACATTCAGCCCTTTTTTTAAAGCGGCTATGGCATATTCCAAATGAAAGGCAGGAGGGGTGGCAATAGATACCGCATTAACTTCAGGATCATTTAATAGCTTATCGGCATCGTCATACCACTTGCCCACATGGTGACGTGCGGCGTAATCAGCCGCTTTTGCTGCATCGCGGCGCATCACCGCTACCAGCTTACTATCGGGAACTTTATTGTAGGCTTGCCCGCTCTTTTTTTCGGTCACATTGCCGCAACCAATAATACCCCAGTTGATCTTGTTCATAATTAATTTAGGTCTCCCTCAAAAGACATGCTTATTAGGCTGCCTGCCTCAGGCACGCCAAACGTTTCTTATTTATTTACCGGCATTTGGCACCAATGGCGCGTTATTACTTCAATATAGTTTCAATGTTCACTAATTCTTCTGCTGAAAAGTTGATATTGTCCAAACATTTCAATGAATCTGCCAATTGAGCAGGCTTGCTTGCACCGATCAATACCGAAGTAACCCGCTCATCCTTCAGCAACCACGAAAGCGCCATTTGCGCCAGTGTTTGCCCGCGTTGCAATGCAATGTCGTTCAGTCTTTTTATCTGGCTTATCCGCTGATCTGTTACCTGGCTTTTTTGTAAAAAACCGGTTGATTTTGCCGCTCTCGAATCTTCCGGAATGCCGTGCAGATATTTATCTGTCAGCAATCCCTGTGCTAGCGGTGAAAAGGGTATACATCCTACGCCGTCTTTTTCCAGTACCTCCAGCAAACCGCCTTCAACCCAGCGTTCGAACATGGAGTATTTAGGCTGATGGATCAAACAAGGTGTGCCCAGTTTTTTCAATATGCTGATGGCTTCGTCGGCCTCCTGGGCAGAATAATTGGAGATACCGGCATACAATGCCTTGCCCTGCCTTACGATCAGGTCGAGGGCGCCCATAGTTTCTTCCAATGGTGTTTCAGGATCGGGGCGATGGTGGTAAAAAATATCTACATACTCCAGACCCATTCGCTGCAAACTTTGGTCAAGGCTCGACGTGAGGTACTTCTTTGAACCCCAGTCGCCGTAAGGGCCGTCCCACATCGTATAACCTGCTTTACTCGAGATGATCATCTCATCACGGTAGCCACGGAAATCCTCTTTGAGAATCTTGCCGAAATTTTCTTCCGCTGATCCCGGCGGCGGCCCATAATTGTTAGCCAGGTCAAAATGGGTGATACCGCTGTCAAAAGCCAGGTGCAGAATTTTACGGAAATTATCCATCACATCGACATGGCCGAAATTGTGCCATAAGCCGAGCGATACGGCAGGCAGTTTAATGCCACTGCGTCCGCAACGACGGTATATCATGTTTTTGTATCTGTCGGCAGAGGGTAGGTAGGTCATTGGCAAAAGCTTTAAATGTTGAGCGTTAAAAGTAATATTTTTAAATAAAATCCGGGTGTAAAATAATTGCTATTAATAAAAACAATGTTGGGCCCGGCAAGTCCAGTTAATAAATAATTCCGGACGGCCAAGCCCTCGCAAGAACCATTTAAAACAAACAATGGTGAAAAACCGGACATCCGGAATCCGAGCGGCCGGGGCGAGTGCTATACGATCTCTGCAACGACAAAAGTGCTCCCGCCAACAAATACCAGGTCATCTTTGCCTGCATTGTTTTGAGCGGCCTGTAATGCGGCTTTTACTGAAGGATAGGTATCACCGTGCAAGCCAAAGCTTTTTGCTTCCTGGTTTAAGCTTTCTGCATTCAAGCCTCGCGGAATATCCGGCCGGCAAAAATAATAGGTCGCATTTTTGGGCAGCATAGCCAGTATCTTGCTGATATCCTTGTCATTGACCACGCCCATGACGCAGTGAAGGTGATCGTGGGGTATGGCCTCAATATTTTTTAGTACCTCGGTAATACCTTCGGGATTGTGACCCGTATCGCAAATGGTAAGCGGATGATGGCTCAAAATTTCCCATCGCCCATGCAATCCGGTCAGTTTTTTAACCTGGCTCAATGCCCTGCGAATGTGATTATCGGTAATTGTAAATCCCTGTTGTCGCAGTCCCTCAACAGCCGACAAAACGGTCTTTACATTTTTAAGCTGATAAGTACCGGCAAGATCGAGTCTTAAGTCTAAAGCCTTAAGTCCGGGGTCTTTCCTGAATATTTTAAAATCTAAGTATTCATGTGTTTGTTCTGACTTCGGACTTCCGGCTTCCAGGGCCAAAATATCCCATTCCCCGGACGCAAAGCTGATCGGTGCATTTTCCGATTTTGCCTTATCCTTAAATATACCGACCACTTCAGCTTGGTATTCACCTATAATAACCGGGATGCCAGGTTTAATAATGCCGGCTTTTTCAGCTGCAATAAGCTGCAGGGTATTGCCCAGCATATTGATATGGTCCCAGCCAATATTAGTGATCACTGAAATTAGCGGGCTAATGATATTGGTCGAGTCGAGCCTTCCGCCTAAACCAACTTCAACAATGGCAATATCCACTTTTTTACGTGCAAATGCGTCGAAGGCCATGCCTACAGTCATTTCAAAAAAAGATGGTTTGATATCTTCAAAATCCGACCGGTGCAGTTCCACAAAATCGATCACATGCTGCTGGGTGATCATTTCGCCATTGATGCGTATACGTTCCCTGAAATCCCGTAAATGGGGCGAGGTGTAAAGGCCGGTCTTATAACCTGCGGTTTGCAATATGGCTGCCAGCATGTGCGAAGTCGACCCTTTTCCATTTGTACCTGCAACATGCACGCTTTTAAACTGATGCTGCGGATCACCCAGGCGTTTACAAAGTTCCAGTGTATTGGTCAGGTCCTTCTTAAATGCCGAAGGCCCGTCACGGGTGAACATCGGTAACTGGCTGTAGAGGTAGTTGAGGGTGGTTTTGTAGTCCATAATCCATAATCCATAGTCCATAGTCTATGGCAGTAAAAAGGATGAATAATTTACGGGTGTAAATTTAGGATAAAACCATGGTCTATTGACCATCGGCTATTGACTAAAAAATCAATTTACCTTAAACACAAACACCACTTTCCCCACCTGGTTATCGGGGGCGTTTTCCGAGGAATTGAGTTTGGAATTTTTCACAGCATCCTCACATCTTTGCAGCAGGCTGGGATCAGTTATGGTCGTGCCAGCGGCGCCTGCACTGGCATAAACCACATTGCCGTTTTTATCCACACGTATATCGACCACTACTTTACCGGTATGCCTGTTTTCATCAGTAACCGATGGTTTATTTACGAAGCTGCGATTGGGCATCCGCAAACCACCATTGCCCGAGCCTGTGCCATTATAGTTATCAGCCAGAGTTGATCCATCAGGCTTACCCTGGTTACCCGGCGTACTGGTCGTTCCGTCGCCTTCACCGGTGCCGCCGTTGGTTTTGCCTTTATATAGCGCATTCTGATTGACGGCCTGCTTTGCAGGCTTGGTTACCGGTTGAGTAGCTGCGGTTTTACTTGCTTTCTTTGAATTAGCATCTACCACGGGTGCATCTTCGATATTTTGGGTCACTACTTTTTTGTCGCTTTGCTCGACCTGTGTTTTCTGTGGTGTTGGTGGGGCAGGAGTTACCTTAGTGGGTTTGGTATGGTTTGGCCTTTCGGCTTTCGATGGTTCTTCAACACTGGTAAGGTCGGCGCCCATGCCCTCGTCCGTAGTACCGTAGTTTACCAATATCCCACCTGTGCCATCTTCGGCTTTCGGCGGATTTTTAAATACAATAAAGTAACACAAAGCGATAAGCACGGCCATGATCACGCCGGTAGCTGCAAATGCTTTGGGATAATTATTTTCTTGCCGGTAATATTCCATTTTTTAATAATCTGCGTACACGGGCAATGCATTGCCTGTGTACCATCATTGCGTCTCTATGCCTTCGGTTCTGTTGCCAGGACGAGTTTTATATTCAGTTTTTGCGCTATATCCATTATCTGAACCACGTTTTGAATGGCCACGGTGCGGTCAACCGATAAAACGATCGTTAGTTCAGATGCCAATTTTTTAAAACCCATCAGCGTATTTTGCATATCCGCTATCTTAACTTCCTTGTTGTTAACCGTATATTTCAGGTCCTGGCTGATCGTTACCGAGATCGTCTTTTTTGAAACTGCCTGACCAGATGAAGATTTTGGCAGCAGCAGCTTGATCACATTCGGGTTTGTTACAGTTGATGCGATCAGGAAAAAAAGCAGCAGGAAGAACATAATATCGTTCATCGCCGAAGTATGCACCTCAGCGGATACGCGCTGGTGTCTTTTTCTTAAATTCATTTGCTGGGCTCTTCTAACAGGTCGATAAACTCAATTGCATCGGTTTCCAGTTTCAATATTACCTTATCTACCATCATCATCAATATATGATAACAAACATAGGCCACAATACCCACCATTAGTCCGGCGGCCGAGGTTACCATCTTTACGTACAACCCTCCTGATATAACGCCCATACTGATATTATCTGTTTTAGATATGTCATAAAATATTTTTATAACCCCTGCAATGGTTCCCAGGAACCCGAACATGGGGGCTATACCGGCAACAATACCTAATATACTGATATTTTTTTCGAGTTTGGAAACTTCCAGTTTGCCCACATTCTCGATAGCGCCTTCAATATCTTTTATTGGGCGGCCGATGCGCAAAAGACCTTTTTGCAGCATACGGCCCAGGGGTGAGTTACTGTTGCGGCAAATAGCGACGGCAGATTCCAGTTTGCCGGTTAAAATGCTGGTACGCACCTGGCCCATCAGGCTCGATTCATCTTTAGCAGCTTTGCGTATGGTAAAGTAGCGTTCAAAGAAAATTACCAGGCCCAGTACGGCTAAAAATCCGATAGGGACCATTACCCAGCCACCTTTTACAAGCAGGTCGCCAAATCGTAGTTCATCTCCCTGGGCTGCTACCTGTGGTAAATTTTTTGCGGTATCGGCCAGTTTATGCGCCGTATCTGTTATTTGTGCTAATAGCATCATTTCTTGGGTGTGTATTGTTGTAAGTAAATATTCGCTTTGTTGATTTTGGTAGCGCTTAAAATGCTGTCTTGAGCTTTTTGGGCTTTATCTTTATTAAAATAGGTACCTAAGGTAATTTTATAACTATTGCCGGGTGTATGTTTAAGTATCCTGGGCTGCAGACCTAATTTTTGATAATTCGCAACAGCCGCATTTGTCTGTGGCAATGTTTTAAAAGCGCCTCCTAATAATTCATAATGTAAAGTAGCAAACGTATCGGCAGGGGAATTAATTGTTTGCCGGAGCGTAGCCGGTGTTTTACCGGCCGTCTTTACAGCAGAATCCTGCTTTAATGCCGATATGGTGGTATCGGTATTGGAATCCTTACTAGCTGTATCGGGGTTTACCGCTACATAGGTCTGCAGGCTTTCAGAACGATCAAACCAGGATGGTTTATATTTATAGAGGCCCAGCACGGCAAGCAATACAATAATGATAACGAGCAATAAAGCTACCCACAGATTTCTCCGCCCGGATTCTTCCGGTTCATCATATTGATATTCCTGCTCTTGCTCCGCCTGTGTTTCCTCTGCAGGAACAGCTTCACGGTGAATTATCGTAGGAAGAGGTTTTTCAGCAATTTCTTTTGCTTGTTCCTTTACGGGTATTTCTTCCTCGCCGGCAGAGCTATAGTTTATTACAGGATTTTCCTCAGGCTGAGGAATGTTAACCGCTGGCAAACCATAAAAGGATGGGTCATTTGCCCTGTAATCAGCGGTAAAAGCCAATTCGGTATCATTGGTGTATAAATATCCCAAGCCGGCGATCTCTACCTTTTTTGAAGCGACCTCTTGCATTATACCGGTGACATACTTTTCAATAAAGTATTTTGAGGAGGCAAGCGAAATATTCTTTTTACCAGCAATGTATTTTGCCAGACCCTCATTATCTTTTGATTGCGGCCGGAAACTTACCTCGTGGGCGGGCGGATAAAATTTGTTTTCCGCTTCGTTATAATAACCATTGATGCGTATTTGCCAAAAGTATCCAATGCCGGGCAAACTCACTTCGCCCTGTAATCCCAGTAATTCACCTATGTAAACGGCTAAATCCATCCCGCTAAAAGTAAAAGTAAATCAGACACCATACAACTTAAAAATGAAACCCGACACCGCCAAATATATTAAATCCGTAATTAGGATAATAAAGCCATACCTGGTTGGTCGTATTTAAAATATTGTTTACACGCCCGAATATCGATATCCTGTTATTTATCCTGTATTCCACCCCGCCACTCAGATCAGCAAATGAATCTATAGGCACTTTGACAGGGGCCGCGCCTGCAGCTCCAGGCAGCCTGTCATAAGCACTGCCGCGGAATAGCAGGGTGCCATTGATACTCAACTGTTTGGTAATATGTATTGCTGTCCCCGCGGTCAGCTTAAATTTGGGAAGATTCCACGGCTCGGCCTCACTGGCCATTTTGTAATCCCTGAACTCAACCCGGCCAAAAATATCCAGGTCATCAGAAATCTTAACATCCAATTCTCCGGTAAAGCCGCTGACGCGCGAGTTGCCATTGTCATATATCACCGCGAACTTGTTGTTCGTTGCATTGAAATCGTTTACAAATAAGGGCATGTCTTTTATGCTGTTACGGAATATGGTGGCCTTAAAGCCTACTCCGGGCGCTAATGTTCCCTTTAAGCCCAAAGCGATGTCCAGCTTATCGACGGAATTTTTTATGGCGATATTATCCTCTATAAAAGGATTGGTTTCGGAAAAATCGCGCAGAGAAGATTTATTTACATCACCCTTTATTTCGGCAAACAGGCGTACATATTTAGGTATTACCTGCAATTCGAGTTTGGCCGCCGGGAAAATAAAAACGCGCGTGGAAAAGCCAAATTCCCGCACCAGGTTCAACCCGGCATCAATTTTATAATTAGTGCCCTGGAACTTTAAATAAGGATTAAGCCTCAAAATGCTGTTATTGTAGGAATAAGCGCTATCCTTTTGGGTGCTCAGATCCAGTGAGGCACCCAAACCGGCATAAAACTGTTTCACGGTTTCGTTCAAAAAGCCGCTGACAACCAGATTGTTCTCTTTTGCCTGGAAGGCATTATTCCACAGGTACCCGTTTACCTTTACCGCATAGGTAAATTCATTTTCTACATCCTTGAAGTTTTTGGCCACCTCTCCCTCACCGCTCAAAGTGCTAAAGTGCTGTTTAGCCGGATTGAACGAAACCGGCGGGTTTGCCGGATCGAAACCATAAAAATTAGTTCCCCTGCGGTTATAATTGATGCGGCCGCTGAAGTTATTGTCCTCAGTGATGGCTTTACCAAATACACCCACTTCGTCACGGCTTTCGTTTTGCTTATAAATGCTTGATCCTGATTGCGCGATATGTTTGGCATATCCGCCCACCTGCAGGGCATTGTCTTTGCCGTTATCAATATAGGCTTCGCCAAAAGTGGTTTTTAAATTGCCCAAACCAATCCGTGCATAGTTATTTGAGGGCACCGAATCCTGTTCTTTTGGCATTTTCATTGCGTCAAGCTGGTGGATCTCCGTATTACGTTCGAGCCGTTTATCTAAAGTGATATAGGTTAATGGCGCCTTAAACGGCGTTTTATCCTCCAGATTGGGGTTACGGCGAATTTTTACGGCATCGGCCAGTACCGGCTTGTAAGCCGTCGTTACCACTATTTCTTCGGATAAGCTATTGGCATTTTTGCCGGCATTATTAACTTGTCCACCTTTTTTTGTAGTATCCGTCGCTGCAGTTCCCTGCTTTTTAGCGGCGGGCTTTGTTTTAGCGGGTGTTTTCTTTGCAGCGGTTTTAGCCGGTGCCTTTTTCTTAGCAGTCGTTTTATTTTGTGCGTTAGCAGGAGCAAAGTAAAATACTATTACTAAGGTAAGCAGCGCGTATATATGTCTTGATCTGATCATTGCTAGTCTTTTCCTAATTGTTCTTTGTTATCCTGTTAATTATGTTTGGTAGTGTCGGCTTCAGTAGTATCCGATTTAGTCGTATCGGATTTGCTCGTATCGGATTTACTGGTATCCGGCTTTTGTTCCTGTCCGCCTGTTTTCTTAACTGCTCTGCCCGGGCTTAATTTATCCAGTTTCTGATTAGCGGCCGGTAAAATATCATCGTTGCCTTTGTAGTTGTCGATGATACTTTGCAGCGTCGCCTTGGCCTGGAAGTTATCCTTCATGGCCAGATAATCGTCAGCCAGTAATATATAGGTTTTTGCTACCCAGTAATCATAATTCGGCAGTTCCTTAACCAGGTCGAAGCAGGTTTTTTGCGATGCTTTATACCGCCCTTTGCGATACTCAATATAGGCGATATTGTATTTGGCTTCTGCTGCGGCTACGGTTTTAGTGTTAGCTACGGTGTAGTCAAATTCTTTTACTGCCGATGTGGTATCACCTTTTTGCAGGTAAGCGATACCGGAGTATAAGCCTGTTTTAAACTTATCTTCCTGCGAGGATTTTTCATAATCGCGCACCAGTTTGGCGTATTTAAGCGCATCATCCGGCATCTTCATTTGGGCGTAGCACAAAAGCAGATTGTTGATGGCAAAAGAATAATCGGCCTTGTATTCCGAATTGATTTCAAGTTTTTTCAGATATACAACGGCCTCGTTATATTTCTTTTGCGATATCTCCCACTTGGCCATGCTGATCAATGACTTTTCGGTATAAGCGCTGGTCCAGTCGTTCAAAATGACATTGAAATCGGCAATCGCTTCGTCACCGCGGTTTAAATTGATCAAACTTTGTCCCCTGATAAACCTTGATTGCTTATCGTAAATAGGTTTGGCCGGGAACTTGTCAAAATAAGCATTTACTGCCTGCACCGTGCCGGTCCAGTCGCCTTTTAAATAAAGGTTATTGGCAGCGGTGTACATGATGCTTTCCTGTTCAGAGGCGGAATAATTGCCGATCGGGGTGGTAGCGGCGTAAGTGATAAAGGTTTGTGCATCGCCCTTGTCGGTATATATTTTCTCAATCTGTTTAAGCGCCTGTTTAGCTTCATCGGTTGATGAGTAATCCTGTATGACCTTTTTAAAGGATTCAACAGCCAGGTCATCATTGCCATTGTTATAATCAATTAGTCCAATCGTAACCAGCGCACGCGGAACATAACTGCTGCGGGGATACTTTTCTATCATCGCCTGCAGACCAGTTTTAGCGGTAGCGCCGTCATTTTTCAGAAAGTAGGTATAAGCTATTTCAAATGAAGCATCATCTGCATAATCCGAACTGGGGAATTTGTTCAGCACATCGGTCAGCGTGCTGATCTTGGCATCCGGCGAGCCCTGCAAGCCTTGTATCATTCCACGCTGAAATAAAGCATAATCTTCACCTTTGTTATGCTGGGCAATAATACGGTCGTAATAATTGCGTGCCTGGCCGTAATTCTTTAACACAAAATAGCTGTCGCCCAGTCGGGTAACGGCATCATTTATGGTGTTCCGGTCTTTCTCCCCACCCTCCAAAAACTTTTCGAAGTAACGTGCCGCTTTTTTATACTGTTCATCGCCAAAAGCGGCGTAGGCTAATGCATAGTTGGCATAGTTGTAAACAGGAGTCTCACGGGCTTCGTTCATATCCAGGAAACGCTCAAAATTTTGCACCGACTCGCCGTATTTGCGTACTTCATACATCGCCTCGGCCATCCAGTAAACGGTTAGGGCCTCGGTTTTACGGTCGACCGGCATTTTTAACGAACGCAGAAAAATACCGATCGCATTCTCAAATGCCCGTTCGTTATAAAACTCAAGGCCGCGGTAATACGTTACTTTTTGATAAGCTGCCCTGGCACTTGCTGATTTATTAGGGATCGGCTCCAGTATCTCGACAGCCTCTTTGTAATTACGCGAGTTTAAAAGTTCCTCGCCAAGCAGCGTTTTTACTTCGTCACTTCTGCCTGACTGCGGATAGTTTTTTAAATATAAACGGGTAGCTTCCAATGCCTGCGTATTAAAATCGAGCTCATAGGATAACTTTGCGTACTCATACAAGCCATCCTCCTGCAACTGCGGATCGAAAGTTAATTTGGAAGCGACAAAAAAAGCGTTACGTGCGCTCTGCTTGTTCTTCATTTTCAAGAAAACATTCCCCAGGGTATAGTTACCGTTTTGGGCATAAATGTCATTCTGGTCAACCAGTTTTTCCAGTTCGCTGGCGGCTTTGGCGTAGTTACCTACTTTGTAATAGGCATAACCCATCTGATAGCTGTCCTGCGTATTTTGCGTTCTACCTTTGTCCTGGTCTTCAAAACGGCTGTAATAACTTACTGAATTCGCGTAGTCGGCCTTGGCAAAATAAGATGCACCTACTATGCGCAGCATCTCGGTCTGGTGTTGCTGGTGGGTGGTTTTTAAAATAGGTACCGCGTAGCTGATCACATCATTGTAGCGCTTATCCAAAAAATACACGGCAGTGATATAATAAGGGTAGCTATTCTCGTATTTCTTTGAGTTTTTAAGTTTCTCGAAATTCACCAGCGCCAAATGATAGTCCTTGTTCAGGTAAGCAATATAGGCGAAGTAATAGGTAGCGTCTTCAGTATAAGGTGATTTCTTGTTTTTAATCTCGCTGAACAGTGATTGCGCGTTCTTGTAGTCGTTGGTGGCAAAATAGGCGTACCCCTTACGGAATTTATATTCGGTCTCCTGGCCGGCGATCAATTCCCCGGCCGTCACCTTGTTAAGCCAGGTCAGGGCCTCGGCGTATTTTTCCTGTTTAAAATAGTATTTACCGATCTGGAAATAAGCTAATTTGGCCAAGGGATTTTCCGGATGCTCTTTAATGAATTTCAGGAAAAGGCTCTCTGCATCGTCATTTCCCAGTTCCAGGGAGCAAACTGCCTCGTAATACTGGGCATTTTCCTTTACCAGTGACAATTCCGACTCGAACTGCGGCTGGGTGCTGGTTTTAAGACGCGACCTTTCAACCATCCGGAATTGCTCGGCTGCTGCAACATATTTACCTTTGTTAAGCAGGTCGGTTGCCGCATGGTAAGTTCGGTAGACCTGGAAAGACGGGTCTTGCTGGGCGCTGGCGGTAAGAGCGAAAAATACAGGAATAAGTATAGTGGTGTATTTCATTTTGATCATAAGCGCGGGATATCAATATACGAAAGTAGTTATAACGCAAAAATGCAATCCACATAAGTAATTCACAAATGTGAATAACACTTTTATTTTAAATGAACGGCCGCAATTTAGGCATGTTATTAGTGTGGAAAACTTTATCGGGACCCGGCAATAAAAAGGATGCTGTACAATAGTATTATTATCAATTCGTTGCATTCGGTATGTCAATAATCCGGCTATTAATTTTATTGTTTGTTTGGATTTGCATTTTTTTATTGTGCAGCGGGTCGGGTAATGTCCAAAAAGTACCAGGGCCGATCACCCTGGGCGATGAGAAGCTCAACTTTACACCGCGCGAGTTTTATATCGCTGAGGTGGCCGATGAGCGCAGTGACCGCAATTCAGTAGCATTGCTGATCGATCATAAGGATGTTCCACATTCGCCTGTCAAGGTTGACCTGAAGGGAGGCGTTGCCAGTGCGGTAAAGAATTTTGTTTATCGTAATCTGCGCCGCGATACGGCCATGCGCCCGGTAATGGTCAGCATAAAAGAATTTAAACTGACAGAAACTAATCTACCCGGGGGGCGCGTAGGCGGGCATTTAGCTGTTGTTTTTTCCTTTGCGCTTCAGTTAAGCTACCGGAGTGTACACCTGGTAGATTACAGGGGTGGGATCCGCTATAACCGGCCCGACAGCCAGGCCGCCGATGCTGAAGCCATATTGAGGCATGGGATTGAAGATGCACTTTCCTATTTTAATACCTGGATCAATAGCCAGGCCGGTCACAACCCATTGCTGGCGACAGCGGTAAAGGTGAGCTTTACTGACTATTCTGAAAAGCCGGAGGGCGATACGATCTATTACTCGGTTAACCGGCCGTTAACCTGGGCTGATTTTAAAGACAGGCCAAGGGAAAGCCGCTTTGAAGCCCAGGTGTTTACCAGCATCGGCTACACGGAGCGAACCGAGGTGATAAAGGGTGTTATTCATCTCGATATGGCGATAAAAGTGGATTTGGCCAAGAGTGATTGCTGGGTAAAAGCGGGCAGCCATGATGACTATATATTAAACCATGAACAGCGTCATTTTGACATTGAAAAACTGGTGAGCGAACATTTTAAGAAAAAAATACTGGCGATGGATCTGCCTACGGATAACTTTGACGGCCCTATAAATGTGGAATACCTGGAAACATTGCGTGAAGCGACTGCCGTGCAAAGGCAATATGATGCCGAAACACGGCACGGACAGGACAGGCAGGCGCAAGAGCGATGGAATGAAAAGATAGATAAGGAACTAAAGGCTTATGGGCTGAAAAATGATTAGCTTTTTAAATTTAAAACTCGTCAGGCCGCCGACAGGTTGTTTTCAACTTTATCTATCAGTTCGGTTATATCGAATGGTTTAGCTAAAAAATCCGTATGTGAACCGGGCATAAGGAGTCCGGATAGGTTATGACTTGCTGAAACCAATATGATTGGAATATGCTGCGTCTCTTTGTTGGCTCTTGCAATTTTACACAAATCACGCCCGTCTATGTTTCCCAGCATGATATCAAGCAATATGAGGTCTGGCTTAAATACTTTTATTACATCAAAAAGCAAATTTCCATCCGCCAGAGTAATGACCTGGTAATCATAGCCTTCCAGTATCAGCTTTAAAATTTCTAAAATGTCTTGATTGTCATCCACCACTAATATCCGCCGCATACCTTTACCGAAGTATTTAATCCATTTTATTGGAATTGATTATCATTGTGTAATTGTCTACCCAACAATTGTACCACAGGCTGATCTGAAAAATTAACAGGCTGTAAATGTATAGTTAACAGGAGCGGAGTGTATAGCAATTAATATTTAGGACACCCTGTTTCCTGTTTTCAGTACATCATTACCTTTCAGGATTTTTTTTCTTTTCCTTGTTGGATCATAACATACCGCGCCTTTTGGCACTTTGCACAGAAATAGACTCTTAGCGGCAGAAAAAATAGAAAACTCTTAACCAGCCAGTTTCTATGCAACTGGAAATGATAGGATGACCCGCACTTATGACAATAACGGATGGTCGCGGGTTTAAGAAATTCGTTGGTATCTTCTTTAAGCATTAATTAAAGATCAATCAGTTTAATGAATAAGATACGAAAATAATAAAATATAGATTACAGACTATTAATTAATCCATACATATTTTTTTCGTTTGCACTTATAGCAATAATATCTTTTTACCGGGAGCCGGTTCAATACTGTTTTAAGCAAAAACCCGCGCCGAACCCGGTGGCCAAGTTCTACTTTACATTTCGGGCAAAGGGGGGCTCTTTTAGGTGCCTGGAATTCCGGATCCTGTTTGCTGGTTTGTTCTGTCATAGCTGATACAATTGAGGCTATTGTATCTTTATGATGAAAGATTTAGCTTGCATCAAATATATAACTAATAACGGCTTTCGGGCAAACAGTTGCCATTATCATGTACTTAAGGAAGACCGCCCATATTTTGAGAAAATTTCCCTCCCCGAAAGTGCCGGACACTGACCAGCCGGAGTGCGGACTTTAGTAAATCAGATCGTTTACTTTCTTAATTAATTCAATCAGGTCAAACGGCTTGTTAATTACCGCATCACAGCCGTAGGCTAATATTTCATCATCGTGATTAATATAAGCAGAAAAAATAATGACAGGTATGTCGCTAAATTCCGGATGTGATTTGATCTGACGGCATATTTCGCCGCCGTTTTTGCCTGCTACACGATAATCCAGTATCACCAGGTCGGGGTTGAAAGTCTCCAGCGATGGCATCACTTTATCGCTCTCCGAGATACTTTTTACCTCAAACTGTTCATATGACAATGCTTCATCAACAACTTCAAGTATGTCCTGATTGTCATCCAAAACTAAAACGCGCTTCAACATAAATTACAATTAATCAATAATATAAACGGAATACCTAAAAAAGCTTACAGGGTTAATTATAAAATACTCATCTAAATGAGTAAAAGCTTGGGCTAAAAATCGTTATCGAACTATAAATATAAACAAATAAAATATGTTTTCATTTATTCTGTCTCAAATATCCTGCTAATATACCTATAAATGTAACAATAATTTTACACAAAACATAACCTGGGTAATGGAAAATAGAGCGGAATTAAAATGCTTCGCCGAGGCCCAATGTAAGTGTTGAATAACCCTTGCTCAGGCCATAGTCTATTGCAATGTTGGTTCCTGACCTTTTATTGAATTTTACCCGTAATCCGGTTCCGCCTGCCGGGTACCAGTAGCTAAAACGGTTGGTTGCCGGCTCGGCGACGGAATTAACGTTGGCGAACAATACAAAGCCAAAAAGGCCATTGGCCGTAATATCCCTGCGGTATTCAGTTTCGAAATAAAGCAGGCCTTTGCCTCGGTACCGGTTTTGCTCAATTCCCCTTCCGGACCGTTGGTATGGATCCCACCCGATGCTCGGCAGGCTAAGATAAGGAATGCCGCTGCCGAACGTTTTCCAGTAATATGCCCAGAAGGCCAATACATTTTGCTCTTTTTTTGATGTCAGGGATATATATTTTCGCATATCTATATATAACGATTGCCAGTTGGCATCGCTGCCGAAGGCATATGCATTTACCCTGTACACGACGTTGGTATAAGCGCCGGGCAGTGGGTTGAGTTCGTTATTACGGCTATCGTAAAGCAAATTTATAGTGGCTCCTGATGAAAAGGAATTGCCGGACGAAGTGCCGTATGGATATCCGGTAAATTTTCGAAGTGCATCCGGGGCATTGGTTTCAATATCCATGTAGTAATCCAGGTTGTAGCCTATGCCTGCATAAAAGCAGGAAGAGATGCGCTTAAGGGCGCTTTGGTAAAAACGGAGGTATTTATAGTCGACAACGAACTTGTTAAACTCGGGTTGGTGCCCGCCAAGTCCCCAGGTATTTTGCGGATAAACTAAAAGCCGGGTATCGCCCTGTATAACCCAGCTGTTATCCTTTAACCATACGTTTGAGCGGAACGGAAATCCATATCGCCCGTGAAAATTAAAATAAGGTGCAAAAGTGACATTAGAAAGGTAGGTCGTATTACGCCCGCCCATGTAAAAGCCGACCGTGGTTGAAGTAAACAGGGCCCTGCCACCACCCGGAACGGCAGTGGAAAGCGGCAGGATGGAAAAGTAATAGGCTTTACCCTTTTGGGCTGAATCCGGTTTGGGCATGACATCAAATACCGATTTGGCAATATCAAGGATATCCTTTTTACCGGTTGTATCAATCTGTTTATCCGGATCGATCGCTTTTTGCGCCAGTAATATCCCTGGCATTAAACAATAGCATATGATTAACAGAAATTTATACATTAGTCCATTCGAGCACAATCCGCGCTTACACTTTGTTTATCATTTGTAATTAGTATTAACGCAAAAGTCGGTATAATCAGATAAACTACTGGAAGAAAAAAAACACAGCTGCGGAAAATTGGTTGTTTTTAGAGGCGGTGTTATGATCGCCGGGTACATAGGTAAGTTTTGAGCCGGGGATCAGTTGCTGTAACCGGGTTTCCGATCCGTTCTCCTTATCTTCCGTACCGCGTATGATCATTACCGGTTTTTTTACTTTTGATAATTCCTGGCTGCTGGTCGATGGCTGATGCTTTTGTTGCAGCGCCAGCGCAGCTTCGTCAAGATGCTGGCTACGGATATAGCTGACCATATCGTCCACATCGTGCAGGTTTTTGTCGCCCATCAGTGCGCGATAAGCATGTATTCTTCGGGGCCAGTCGGGGTTAGTATAGGCGTCACCCATGCCCCCCATCACCGTTTTGTTTACCCTGCCGTCCAGCACCAGCAACCTCGATGCAATGATTGATCCTCTTGAATAACCCACCATATCATACTTTTTAATATTTAAGAAGCTTATCAGTCCCATAATATCCTTTGCCTCGGCATCATTGGCATAAGCGGCATCGGTATGCGGCTTGTCCGATCGTCCGTTGCCACGCAGATCCAACAGGATCACCTTATAGCCTGCTTTGAGCAGGTTGCCATAAAGCACACCGTCTTTCCAGCCCTGGCTGCTGCCTGAAAATCCATGGATCAGTACGATGGGATAACCATTGCCGCTTATTTCGTAGTAAATTTTTGTACCATCAAATGAAGGGTAATACGGGCCGGCACTTTCCTGTCGGGCAGATGCCATCCGGCTGGTAAAAAATAATAACAGGACAATGGAAATAATAGTATTTTTCATATCGAAAAATGATACTGACCGATAAAATTAAGCATTACATTTTACATTAATTCTTTTACTTATTCTTCCTTTTGTCATAATTGATTTTGTATATTTGATTATCAGCCATTTTTGCCAGTAATAATCTCTTAATATCATGAAAAAGGTTTCCAATATACTTGCCCGAAAAGGGAACAATGTTGTAGCTATTGATGGCGGCACCACTGTTTTAGACGCATTGAAGCTAATGTCTGAGAAAAATATCGGTTCGGTAATCATCACCGAAGATGGCGAATATGTTGGCTTGCTGACTGAACGGGATTATGCACGTAAGGTGATATTGCATGGGAAATCATCCCTTGAAACCCAGGTGAGGGAAATCATGACTACCGGGCTGCCGCGGATACTTCCTGATAATTCAATTGAAACCTGTATGCATATTATGAGCGAGAGCAATATTCGTTACCTGCCGGTTTTTCAGGCCGACCAGTTGTGCGGTATTATCTCCATCAGCGATGTGGTTACCGAAACCATACTCTCGCACGAAGAGACTATTGAGCAGTTGAAGAGTTATATACAATCGTAAATCTTAATCGGTACTAAGCTTTGTTGGATTCTTGTAAATTATCAGGTATAACCAGTTGTTTTTCGGTATAATGCACTTTTTAAAAGCGATACTTGGCGAGTTTACCGGCTTCTTTGGATTTGGCAGTCTCATTGACGTTTTAAAATCAGGCAAGTATAATGAACTGCTCACCTGGCATGGCATTACTTCTGTTTTAGGGCCTCTTATTCCGTTTTTATTGGTGATCGAAATTATCAGGGCCGCGTTTTACAAACGGTTCAAAGTGGTCGACTATAAAATATCCTTTTTTACCTACGTTTTAAACGCCTTTACGGGACGGCTTGTCTCGTTTGCCATGGTGGGCTTATGCATCGGGTTGTTCCACAAGCATTCAATCTTTAAAACCACATTTACCTGGTACTGGTTCATTTACGGCTATATCATTTGGGAGTTTGCGCACTTTATTTACCATTACCTGGCGCATAAAGTGCGGCTGCTGTGGTGCCTGCACGCCACTCATCATGCCCCGGAAGCCATGAATTTATCGGTCACCTATGCGCATTTCTTTTTAGAAGCACCTTATGCCGATGTTATTCGTACCACCATTTGTATTTTGCTGGGTGTTAACCCCGCTATGCTGTTTGTCATTATGTTTATTGACGGCACCTGGGGCGCTTTTATACATATCGGCGAAAATTTGGTCCAGGACGCCCGCTTCGGACTTTTAGGCCGCATGATCCTTACGCCCGCTCATCACCGGGTGCACCATGCTAAAAATCCGGCTTACCTGGATACCAATTTTTGTAACCTGTTAAATATATGGGACAAAGTATTCGGCACCTATCAGCCCGAAGATCACCGGCAGCCTGTTCAATACGGCATTACCCGGCCCATGAAGCCGCATAGCTTTCTGGATGCTTATTTTGGCGAAATAGCGGCGCTGGCAAAAGACGTGGCAGGAGCTCCCGGCATCAGAAATAAATTTTTTTACCTCATCATGCCGCCCGGATGGAGTCATACCGGTGATCATAAAATGGCCAGTACTGTACGCAGGAAGTTTTTGGAGGAAGATGCGCAATCTGACAGGCAGCGTGAAAATCCGCCCCCGGGCGGTAAAGGCATCCGTTGCCAATAACTAAACTAGGGGTTGAGGATTGGGATCTGTCAGGGGTATCACAAACCAAAAAGTTGATCCTTTCCCTTCCTGGCTTTCAATATTGATCTGCCCTCCGTGGCGCCTGATAATTTCCGATGAGATGTATAAGCCCAGGCCTAAACCGGCATATTTTTGTGATTTTTCATCCACCCGGTAGAACCGGTCAAAGATGAATGGTATTTTTTTACCGGCTATGCCAATTCCAAAATCAGTTATTGCAATTTTTACGCCTTCACTTACTTTTTCGGCCTCAATGATTACCTTATCACTCTCAGGGGAATATTTAATGGCATTTGAGACCAGGTTGATCAAAACCTGTTCCAGGCGATTCCTGTCGGCATAAATAGAAATATTGGCATCGTTTTTAACAACGAGTTTATGCTTGTTTGTATGGGCCTGCGATTCGTCGCAGCATTCTGCTATCAATTCGCCGAGCATAAATGTTGTTTTTTTTAATTCTAATTTACCCGACTGGATCGTTGTGACATCCAGCAGGTCTTTGATCAGCTCAATCAATTTATCTACCTGTTTAAGCGATCTTTCCACAAAAGCCCGAACAGGTCTCATCTCTTGATTTTGTGAGGTTGTGCGTTGTGCCATTTGCAACGATGCTTTCAGGCTGGTAATAGGTGTTCTTAGTTCATGGCTTGCCACGCTGATAAACTCATCTTTTTTTCTCAGTAACTCGTGGGTAGCCTGATCAATTAATTTTTGAACGGTAATATCCAATAAGGTCCCGACAAAGCGAATCGCTATCCCTTTTTCATCAAAATAAGCCCGTCCTTTAGCTTTCAGCCATTTAATTCCCCCGTCTTTCGGTAAACCTCTGTATTCCAGGTCAAACTCCCCCGGCCCTCCGCCAAGCAAAGTTTCATTGATCTTATTCTCAACATGTAAACAGTCATCAGGATGAACCATGGAAAAAAATGCAGACATATCAACATGTTTTGCAGGCGAAAGGCCAAATATCTCCTTGCAACGTTTATCCCATATCAGCTCCCTGGTTTGCGGATCATAATCCCAGGTACCCAATCCGGCGGAGTCAACGGCCAACTTCAGCCGTTCCCTGCTTTCAGTTAACAGGCGTTCGGCTTCGGCCAATCCTTCTTCTACCCTGCGTTTATAGGTGATATCCTCTATGGCCAATAATATGAGTTGTTCGCCATTTATATTATCAATTTGCCTGGCATTAAGACACATGCTTCTTTTTCCCAGCAAGGGGAACACTTGTGTAACCTCAATATCCGCTAATTCTCTCTTTGCAGGAAGGACTTCGTCTAACAGTTTCCTAAGCTGCGGGATATCCCATTTACCATTGCTAAGCTCATATAAATACTGGCCTTCGGTTTCCTTTTCGCTGGTTTTAAACTTATCGTAAAAGCCATTTGTTGCACGCTTGACCCTAAGGTCGCTGTCCAGAATAAGCAAGGGGTCGCGAATTGTATTTACAATACTTTCTGTATATAATCGTGCATCGTTGAGTTGTTCGTTCCTGTTGAGCAACTCCTTATTTACGATCATGATCTCCTCATTGGTGCTTTGCAGTTCTTCTTTGGAGGTTTCCAGTTCCTCATTCAGGCTTTGTAATTCCTCACTGCCGGATAGCAGCTCCTCATTAGCGCTTTGCAGTTCTTCATTGGCGGTTTCCTGTGCATCGGTAATGGCGCGCATATCGGTCCGTGTCTGGATAAGTTCACGCTCAAGATGTTCAATGCGCAGTTCCGAGGCGCCACCTTTCTTGTTTTCAGCAGACGGCTCCCCAGTCGGCATGTTTGCTTGGTTGCCGGCGAAAGAGCCGGGCTGGAAAACAATGAGATAATACGGTTCGGAATTTTGTATGAGCTGCAGGGCCTGTAGATTTACAAAGTGCTGCACCTCATTCACTTTGAAAAAAACACCAAACTTACGAACCGGCAGGTTTGTTTTTTTTGCAAGGTGCAGGATATTACGCAGCTCGAATGCCAGTCCTTCACGGGCCATTTTTATTACGTTAAAACTTGGTTTCCCCGGCGGGGGCACAAGCCACATCTCTGTTGAGCCGCGGAACTGGACAATGTCAAATTTTTCATTAACCAATACGGATGAAGGCAAAAAATGGACCAGCATGGCGTCATCCGCGACTTTAAAAATATCCTTGTTAGCGCTTTCTCTCTGAACGTTTTTATCGATTTCCCGAAAGCTTTGTTCTGTATCGCGGGAGGTTACACTGACAAACCGTCCCAGCGGCCCTTTTCTGAGGTATATCTTTTCGGAGTTCTTGTAAGGTTTAAAAATATCCGTATTGTTCCCTATGCTTTCAGATTTACCCAGTATCAGGTATCCGTCCTGGTTTAAAGAATAATGAAAAGTGGTTAGCGCTCTTTTCTGCAAAACAGGTTCCAGGTAGATCAGCACATTGCGGCAACTCACCAGGTCGATCTTTGAAAAGGGCGGATCTTTCAGCAAATTGTGATGGGCGAATACACACATGTCACGAATGGTCTTGTTTACCTGGTAGCTGCCATCCTGTTTGATAAAAAACTGCTGCAGTCTTGTGGGCGAAATTCCTTCCAGCTCAGCCTTGTTATAGCTGCCGGTACGGGCTTTGTCGATAGCTATTTCGGAGATATCAGTTGCAAATATTTGTATCTTGATCGCTGTGGCTTTGTCGCCCAAATGTTCCTGCAGGCATATGGCGATGGAATAGGCTTCCTCGCCGGTTGCGCATCCTGCCACCCATATCCTGAGGGCTTCGCTGCTTGTTTTTTTGCTGAGCAACGAGGGGAAAATGGTATCGGATAAAATTTCAAAACTCGGCGGATCGCGGAAGAAGCTGGTCACGGAGATCAGCATATCATTATATAAGGCATCATGCTCACTCTTATTTTCGCGAAGATAATTCAGGTAATTGGCAGTTTTTTCAATTTTATTAAGCGCCATCCGGCGGATGATCCTGCGTTTTAAAGTGCTTTGCTTGTAATAAGTAAAATCCACACCACGGCGTACGCGCAGTACCGTAAGAATCTGTTTGAAAATATCATTATCCTGCTGGGGAAGTGTACCTGATATTTCAGCAGGTGAATAATCACTATGAAAGGGGTGGTTGATAGCGATCAGGCGCTCAGCAATTTTTTCGGGCGGTAAAATAAAATCAACAACGCCGGCTTTGGCAGCGCTTTTAGGCATACTGTCAAATTCAGCCGAACGCTCATCCTGGGCAAAGGTTAGCCCGCCATGTGATTTAATCACCTGAAGGCCCAGGGTACCATCGCTTAAGGCGCCTGATAAAACGACGCCGATCGCATAACTTTGATAGATCACGCCGAGGGAAGAAAAGAAAAGGTCAATAGTATGTCCTTTTTCATTTTTGTTGTCTAATGGGGCAAGTCTGAGGACATTATCTACTGCGGTAACAATTTTGTTTTCCGGTATAATGTACAGATGATCCTTTTCAAGAGGCATGTTGTCCGTTATCTGCTGAACAGGGAAAGGCGCTACTTTTTGAAGTATTTCTGGTAAGGTACTTTCATACTGAGGGCTTAAATGCTGAATAAAAACATAAGCCATTCCTGATTTGGCAGGCAAGGCCTTTAAAAATGATTTGACAGCATCTACCCCGCCCGCTGAGGCGCCAATGCCAACGACAGGAAATTGTAAATCAGATGGGACGTTGTTATTCGATTTTCCCATTTGGGTAAAATTTACGCATATGTAACGGTTTTTTGGAGAAATTCTTATAAATTATAACTAATAATTGAAGGAATAGTTTCTGTTCGATTTTAAATACCCTGCTAATGAATTATCGCCAATTATAGTAATTTACCTGAAATAAAATTAAACAATACATGATGATAACGAAGTTTTTATCTGCGCCGCTGACAACGCTCGCTAGCGGATGCGCGCCCATGTTCAGCCATCGCAGCTTTAAGGGTCTTTAAAGCACTAAGTAGCTTGTAATCAAGCCTTACTTCGTGCCAGGCAGCGTTCATTCCGGTAAGCCCGACGTTTTGAACACCCCGGGGGGCGCACCAAAATCAGCTAATGACTAAATTGATCACCAATACACCCAATATCCCGACAACGGAAACGATGGACTCCATCACCGACCAGGATCTGATCGTGTCTTTTATTGACAGGTTGAAATATTCCTTGAACATCCAGAAGCCGCCGTCATTAACGTGCGAAAAAGCCAGGCTGCCCGCACCTATGGCCAGTACCATCAAATTGGGATTGATGCTATGATCGTGCAGTACCATGGTTGAAACAATACCTGCTGCCGTTAGCCCTGCCACGGTAGCCGAGCCTAAACTGATGCGGATAATAGCAGCCAGCAGCCAACCCAAAACAAGGGGTTGCAGATGAAGGCTTTGCATCATGGCGGTGATATCCTGGTTAGCTCCGCTGGCTACCAATACTTCTTTAAACACTCCTGAGCCACCGATGATGAGCAGGATACCCGCGATGTCTTTAATGGCATCGCCATATAAAACAGCCAGCCGTTGCATGCCGATACCTTGTTTAATACCCAATGAATAAGTGGCAAACAGGATGGATATCAGCATTACAATAGGCGCATCGCCGGCGAATGCAATAAAGTTGTGTAACGGTCCTGTACGGGCGCCGGTATTAAGGTAGAATGCACTTGCCATCAGCAGGATAACGGGAAGCAGGGCGGTTAAAAAGCTATTGAATGCTCCCGGTAATTTATCAGCAGGCAATTCCTCGGCCCTGAAAGTTTCCAGGGGCGTTGAGGGTATTTTCCTGAGCGTAGCGGCAAACACGGGCCCCGCCAGTATAATTGCCGGGACAGCCACTATCAACCCATATACCAAGGTGGTACCCATATTGGCATGAAACATACCCACCAGTGCCGTAGGTGAGGGGTGAGGCGGCAAAAAACCATGCGTAACCGACAGAGCAGCCAGCATAGGCAAACCAATATACACCGCAGGCAACTTATATTTATACACCACCGAAAATATAAGCGGCACCATCAGCACAAAACCGGTATTATAAAACAATGGAATACCAACGATAAATCCTACAACTACCAGTGCCCATTGAATGTATTTAACCCCAAAAAGCCTCACTAATACTTCAGCAATTTTTTGTGCTGCACCGCTGGTGGCCACCAGTTTGCCGGTCATGGCTCCCAGGCAGATAATAATGGTTATGGTGCCTAATGTATCCCCTAATCCCTTTTGTACCGATGCGGTTATTTTATCCAACGGGATGCCCAATAAAAGTCCAGCTGTAATGGAAACGATCAAAAAAGCCAGGAAGGGGTTTATCTTAGCCCAGCTCACCAATACAACGAGCAGGATGATACAGAAAAGAATAGTGAGTAAGACCATTGAATGCGTTGATGTCAGGTTGATTATGCCATATGGCTAAAGTAATAACAATATTTGGGTTTGAAATTCATTAGTGTTACTTTTATACTGACGTTAATTTAATTTCCCCTTAGGAGGGCAGGGGGCTTATGAAAAAAGTAACAGGCCTGGGTGGCATCTTCTTTAAGTGTAACGATCCTCAAAAGATGAGGGATTGGTATGCCAAAAACCTGGGTTTGAATAATGGCGATCATGGCACCAGCTTCGAGTGGCGACAGGCAGATGATAAAGCTAAAAAAGGATTTACCGTATGGAGCCTTTTTCCTGGCGATACCCAATATTTTGAACCATCCAAAAGAGATTTCATGATCAATTACCGCGTCGCAAATATCGAAAAACTGGTCGATCAGCTGAAAAAAGATGGTGTTACCTTGATTGACG
Organism: Mucilaginibacter sp.; assembly: GCA_028287895.1. Lineage (GTDB taxonomy): Bacteria > Bacteroidota > Bacteroidia > Sphingobacteriales > Sphingobacteriaceae > Mucilaginibacter. The sequence continues at coordinate 27,755 of JAQBOV010000081.1, forward strand.
AGATACGGCCGTATGAATATGGCAAATTTGTGCATATTCTGGACCCCGAAGGCAACGGTATTGAGCTTTGGGAACCCGACGATGAGCAATACGATAAAATAGCAGGGGCACGTACAAAATAATATCCCAGTGGATGGCCGGCAGACCCTGGTCCATATTTTTTTCATTAAATTTACATTGCATCAAGGAAAGCCTTATTATCTTCGCTGCGGTCTAGGTATCAGCTATAGACGATAATAAACTATTCATGACCAAACGACGCTACCTTTTCCTGGTGCTTATTTTAGGCACACTTACCGCTTTAAGCCCTTTTTCTATCGATATGTACCTGCCGGCTTTCCAGGATATAGCAAAGTCGCTGCATACTACTACATCGAGAGTGGATCAGTCGTTAGCCAGTTTTTTTATCGGTCTTGCCGTCGGGCAGTTGATTTACGGTCCGCTTATGGACCGGTTCGGCCGCAAGCGCCCGTTGTATTTCGGGCTGAGTGTTTACATCATGGCTTCGGCAGGCTGTTTCTTATCTTCTTCGGTCGAAATGCTGATTGCCATCCGTGTGCTGCAGGCCATAGGCAGCTGTGCAGCCGGCGTTGCTTCAATAGCGATGGTGCGCGATCTTTTTCCGGTAAAGGATAATGCCAAAGTGTTTGCTCTTTTATTCCTGGTGTTGGGTGCCTCTCCGCTTTTAGCGCCCACGGCAGGTAGTTATCTTGCCGACGCGCTTGGTTGGCAATCGGTATTTGTGGTGCTGCTTGGCATTGGCGTATTGATCTTTTTGGCCGTTATTTTCACGCTTCCGGAAAGCTATAAACCCGATCCTGATTATTCGTTAAAACCAGGCCCTATTCTCAATAACTTTCTGCAGGTGATACGCAATCCCCAGTTTTATACGTATGCTATTGCAGGCTCCGTTGCCTTCTGCGGATTGTTTGCTTATGTTGCGGGATCTCCGCTGGTGTTCATGGATATTTTTGATCTGAGCAAAAAAGAATACGGCTGGGTATTCGCTGGGTTATCTGTAGGATTTATAGGCTCGAGCCAGATCAATAGCCTGCTTATCAAATATTTTAAAAGCGAGCAAATAGTAAAGGTAGCTTTAACAGCGCAGGTGATTATCGGTATTCTTTTTTTGACCGGTGCAATAAATGGCTGGTATGGCCTGGCCGGTACCCTGGTTATGATCTTTATGGTTTTGTGCTGTGTAGGGTTAATCAATCCCAATACAGCCGCTCTCAGTATGGCGCCCTTTGCTAAAAATGCCGGGGTAGCCTCTGCACTGTTAGGTACGATGCAGTTAGGCTTAGGAGCAGCAGCCTCTTTTGGCATAAGCATTTTCAGCAGTCGTTCTGCTATGCCCATGGCGGCTATCATGGCCGTTTCGTCTGCGATCGCCTTATGTGTTTTGCTCACCGGACGAAGGAATATTGTGCAGCGGGTCGAAGCAAATCCCTCAGTGAGGGCCGGGGGACATTAGACTCTAGTAGTTCATGGTTAATGGTTCATCGTGTTTTGATCGGCTGAACATTATCCACTGAGTTTTAACCATGAACTATGACCCCATGAGCTATGAGCTGCCCAATACCTCATCAATTATTCCAAACTCCTTTGCCTCGGCGGCTATCATCCAGAAATCCCTGTCGGATACATCATGTATTTTCTGGTATTCCTGTCCGCTGTGTTTTGACAAAATGGTGTACAGTTCTTTTTTTACCTTCAGCACTTCCCTGGCGGTTATTTCGATATCAGAGGCGGGGCCCTGAACGCCGCCCAATGGCTGGTGCAGCATTACCCGCGAGTGATTTAAAGCTGCGCGCTTGCCCGCCGCTCCTGAACACAATAACACTGCTGCCATGGAGGCCGCCATGCCGGTGCATATGGTAGCCACATCCGGGCTGATCAGGTGCATGGTGTCATAAATACCGAAGCCGGCATATACAGAACCACCGGGCGAATTAATATACATCTGGATATCCTTTTTAGGGTCCGCTGATTGAAGGAATAATAACTGCGCTTGGATAATGTTAGCCACGTTATCATCTACTGCCGCACCTAAAAAGATGATGCGGTCCATCATCAGGCGCGAAAATACATCCATCTGTGCCACGCGCAGTTCACGTTCTTCGGTGATATAAGGTGTCATCGCCATCGGCAGGCTGTTTTCTACCCTTGCCAGGTAATTGTCAACGTGCAAACTTTGGACATGGCAGTGCCCCACCGCATACTTGCGGAATTCATTTTTATCGATGTTCATAATCTATTGGCTTATCGTTTGGAAAAGAGTTGTCTTATTTTTTGGCTGAAACTTTGATGCGCCGGTTGTGTAAACAGTTCTTGATGCACAGCCTCAATTTCTTTTTTAAGCTGACTGCGGCCATATCGCTTAACGATATGATAAGTTTGTTTTTGCCACTGTAACTTTTCGTGCAGCCCGGGTTCCAGCAACAGCCTGGCCTCAAATACCAGCATTTCACCAGGCGCCGAAAGATGCAGCAAATGCGCTTCTATCTGTTCGGTCTCAATCCAGGAAGTACGCATAGGTCAATGATTTTTCTTTAATGGTTTCCCTTACTTTTTCCAGGCATTTATATTTCTGCACGGTAGCCGATCTGACACCCGAAAAGCCGAACAGTGCAGCTGCATCCGCAAGCGGCACCTGGTCGTAGTAAAAGCTTTTCAGCAGATCCATGCATTTTCTGCCGGCCATTTCCAGCAAGTGCATTAAACGTCTGCCGGATGGGCTTTCCTCCGTCTGGTCTAATACAATGTCAATCCCATCAAGGGGAATATGCTGACAATTTTCCTTATATCGCTTTACCCATAAATATTTGGCTATACCAACCAGGTAGGCCGTATCACCGGCATTAAGGCTAAGGGTAGCTACCACCACCTTTTCGTAATATACAATAAGGGCATCCTGGAAAACGTCCTTCGCTTCATCAAACGAGCCACCCATGCGGCTTATATATCTTGCTACTGCAGGGAAAGCCTTTTTATAAAGGCCGATGAAAAGTTCTTGCCTGCCGGAAGATAAAGAGTCGAAATTGCTGATACTGGGCATAAATCATCCTTTTTATAGATATGTGCAAATTATCGGTAAGATATCACCTTTTTATGAAAAG
>JAQBOV010000085.1 GCA_028287895.1 Mucilaginibacter sp.
CCAGGCTGGATATGATAGTAAGTGAGGGCTTTTTTCTTACGCTAAATAAAGATACCATCACCGCTAAAATTGACACAGGACTAATCAATCTGAATAAAAAATACAAGAAACCGGTATTGGTTTCGCTCTCCAATTATGTTAATTCCAACAATGTAAGCGGGGGCTATGATACCAGGGATATAGAGCGGATCTTTAAAAGCAAAAAGCTAAGGGCGGTTTTTATAAACAGCATAGCTGATCAGTTGAATAAATACAAGTTTCAGGGCATCAATCTTGACTTTGACGAGGTGAAGGACCGAACCAGTGAAAACTATGTAAGCTTTCAAAAGGAACTTTATGAAAACCTTCATCCAAAAGGCTTCCTGGTCACCCAAAATGTGGTGCCGGAAGATGAGCAGTATGACATTGTAAAACTGCAGCATTACAATGATTTTCTGTTCATTATGGCAATTGATCAGCATAATGACGGAAGCAATGCGGGTGACATTTCAAACCAGCATTGGGTAGAAGAGATACTGGATAATGTATGTTCAAAAATACCGAGTGAAAAGATCATACTGACCGTGGCAGGCGGTGGATATGACTGGCCCGAAAGCAGCACAGGGAAATCAAGAAGCTATCAGGAAGCCATAAGTATTGCGCAGGAGAATCAGAGTAAGATCACTTTTGATCCGGTTTCGGCTAACCTGCATTACACCTATTATGACCTGGATAGCCTGGAACACGCCGTTTATTTTACGGATGCAGCGACGAATTTTAACATTATCCGCATGGCCGATGACTGGGATACCGGGGGGGTAGCGCTATGGCGGCTTGGTGCTGAAGATCCGCGGCTATGGTCATTCTTTCAGAAAAATCTTTCCATCGACTCATTGAGGAAAACAGGTATCGATATAAAAAGACTGCAAACCGTTGGTCTGAATAATAAGATCGATTATGCGGGTGATGGTGAGGTACTCGACCTGGTAACCACCCCTACCACGGGCCAGATCGCTATTACTACCGATACGGTCAATTTTACCATTACCAATCAACATTATATCAAGCTGCCAACCAAATACGTGATCAGGCGCTATGGCTATGCTCCCGGGAAGATCGTATTGACCTTTGATGACGGACCTGACCCCGACTATACGCCCCGCATACTGGATATCCTGAAGCGTGAGAATGTACCGGCAGCATTTTTTGTCGTAGGCTCAATGGCCGAAAAGAATATTTCGATCTTGCGGCGCGAGTATGAAGAAGGCTATGAAATTGGCAACCACACCTTTTTCCATCCCGATATATCCACTATAGGCATTCAACGGGTAAATCTTGAGCTGAATGCCACCCGTAAACTGATCGAATCTGTTACCGGCAGAAGCACCATTTTATTCAGGCCTCCGTTCAACGCTGATGCCGAGCCGCAAACACTGGCAGAGGTTATCCCGGTGGCCGAAAGCCGCAGGCAAAGTTATATTACCATCGGCGAATCTATTGACCCCTGGGACTGGCAGCCCGGTGTTACCGCCGACAGTATCATTGCCCGCACCATCAGGCAAAAGGATGCAGGATCGATGCTATTACTGCACGATGCAGGTGGTGATACCCGTGAGGAAACGGTCAAGGCCCTGCCAGGGATCATACACTTTTTTAAAAGCCACGGTTATAAATTTACCACCATTGCCGATGTTTTACACAAAAGCAAGGCTGATCTGATGCCGGCAATCAGGGACGATGCCAACAGCGGTATAATGGGTACTTTGTATGATATTTTTATACAAGGATTCTTCTACGGCAACTGGTTTTTGCTGTACCTGTTCCTTTCTGCTATTTTCCTGGCAATAGGCCGCATTGTGCTGATCGGGATATTGGCGGTAAGGCAATATTATGAGGATAAAAAAGAAAAGGCCGAAAGACTCAGCGATAAGCAGCTTGCACCGGTGAGTATCGTCGTTCCGGCGTACAACGAGGAAGTAACCGCTATAAAAACCATACAAAGTCTTTTAAAGATCGATTATCCGCATTTCGAGATCATATTTATCGATGACGGATCAACGGATAAGACCTACCAGCTGGTTAATGCAGCGTATGGCCATCATCCGCTGGTTAAGGTGCTTACCAAACCAAACGGTGGCAAGGCCTCGGCATTAAACTTTGGCATTTCACACGCTCAATATGAGTTTGCCGTTTGTATTGATGCTGATACGCAATTAAAAAATGATGCTGTATATCATCTAATGACTTATTTTACCGATGATGAGATTGGCGCTGTTGCAGGTACGGTTAAAGTGGGCAATGAAAACAACATGATCACCCGCTGGCAATCCATCGAATATATTACGGCTCAGAATATGGACCGCAGGGCTTTTGACCTGATCAACAGCATTACCGTAGTACCGGGCGCAATCGGTGCCTTCCGTAAAACGGCTATCTTCAAGGCTGGCGGATTTACTTCTGATACATTGGCCGAGGACTGCGACCTGACCATGCGTATATTAAAGCAGGGCTTCATCATCAAAAATTGTGCGGAGGCCATAGCCTATACCGAAGCCCCTGAAACATTAAGCGCCCTATTGAAACAGCGTTTTCGCTGGAGCTTTGGTGTGATACAGAGCTTTTGGAAAAACCGGAGTGCTTTATTTAATAAGAAATATAAATTTTTCGGGATGGTAGGCATGCCTAATATCCTGATTTTCCAGATCATATTACCCCTGTTCTCGCCATTAGCCGACCTGATGATGATCATCGGTTTATTCGGAGACAAACCCGGAAAGATATTAGCCTATTATGTAGCTTTTGTGCTGATCGATTTCCTGGTTGCTATTATCGCATTCAGGATGGAAAAAGAGGATTATAAAAAGCTCGTATACATTATACCCCAACGGTTTATATGGCGGCAATTGATGTATTATGTTTTATTTAAATCGATACGCAAGGCATTGAAGGGCGAACTTAGCGCATGGGGTGTATTGAAACGGACAGGAAATGTGCGTGTAAAAGAGAAAGCATTGAAAACAGAGTAGTGTTGCAGAGGAATTGAGCCGCCTGTGATATAGCGGGGACTTAAGGCTCAAAGTTTCTCGATCAAACAAACGGCATAGGCCACCACGCCTTCTTCACGGCCGATAAAGCCCAATTGCTCATTGGTGGTGGCTTTAATTGAAATATCATCCTCGCTGATGCCGGCCGCTTTGGCTATATAGATCTTCATAGCCGGAACGTGGGGATTGATCTTAGGTGCTTCCAGGCAAACCATGGCGTCGATATTACCTATCGACCAGCCTTTCTGATCCAATAAACGGGCGACTTCCTGCAATAATATTAAACTGCTGATACCTTTCCAGCGTTCATCTGTATTTGAAAAATGATAGCCGATATCGCGCAGGTTTGCCGCACCTAATAAAGCATCGCATATAGCGTGTAATAATACATCTGCATCGGAATGGCCATAAGCCCCTGAATGATGCTCAAGATCTACACCACCCAAAACAAAAGGATGCCCGCTCCTTAACTGATGGACATCAAAACCAAAGCCTACTTTTATTTTACCCATTATTATTTAACTGACCCGAAATTAGCCATTAATGTAAACCGCAAGGTATTAGCCAAAGGGCTGTTTTGCTGGCTGGCAGCAATGTAAGAAAAATCAAATGCGAAGATATCGTATTTAAATCCGGTACCTACCGTAAAATAGTGCAGGCCGCCTTTGCTGGGGTTCTGATAATAATACCCGGCCCTTAATGCAAATTGTTTATTGTACCAATATTCCACTCCCGAAGAAATGCTTACTTCCTTTAACTCTTCGCTAAAGCCGCCCGGTGCATCCGAAAAAGAACCGAAGATACCTGCAGGCACCGAAACATTGTCATCTTTACCTTTGATGATATTGCCATTTGAATCCCGTATAGGAGGAGTTGGCACCAGCAACTTATTCAAATCAAGTGTAACGGTAAACTGGTTATATTCATCCAGATTAAAAGTGTTAGCTGCGCCGATCTTTAAATTGGTAGGTAAAAAATACTTGGTGCCATTATCAGCATAACTGATCTTTGAACCAATATTAGAGATATTGGTGCCAAAAGCAAATAAGGCATTATTGCCAAATTCCTCTATCTGGTTTTTATAGTACAATGAAATATCGGCTGCAACTGCATTACCCGGTTTGGATTGCTGGCTGGATGATGATGCATACCCGGTATATAAGTTAGAATGAATATATCTGAGCGTTAAACCCAGTGAAAAGTCATTACCGAATGTACGGGCAAAAGAACCATCAATTGAAAACTCATTAGGCGTGTAGGTACCCTGATTGTTCTGGCTGTTATCTGTTAAATTAATCGAACCCAGGTTAAAATAACGTATCGAAGCGCCAATGGTATTCCGCCCGTCGAGCTTATGCGCGTAAGCTAAATAGGAAAGGCTCACATCGGGAACCAAAGAACGCAACCATGGACTGTACGATGCAGAAACATCATCAGAGCCTTCAATAAAAGCAAGCTTTGAGGGATTCCAATAATTGGCATTCACATCAGGAGAAATAGCAACGCCTGCATCACCCATCGAACCTGAACGGGAATCAGGTGAGATCAGCAAAAATGGTACCGCTGTGGGTATGGCATTCGAACTGCTGCCGTTGGTATTTGTACTGCCGTTTATTAGCTGTGAAAAGGCTGCCGACGGAAGTAAAAAAAATATATAGAAGAAAATACTCCGGGCTTGTAAGTTAAAAATCTTCATTGGTGCAATTTAGTTTATTATTTAAAAAAAACACCTATCTCTTTAAAGACTTAATTTAGCTGAAATAAATGACTCAAAAAGTTAAATATTTCGGGCATAAATCAAAAAAAATAGATTTGTGTAACTCAAAGCGGAATTTTACGTTTAACAGCACATAAAGGTTCATCAGTTTTAAAATAATGTACCAATTGAGTTTAGTTATTAATTCATTTTTTTTAGATTTACCCATAAATAATAGTAAAAATATGAAAATACTTTTTACGAGAACTGCTTTAGTGCTGTTTGGTTTAGGAGCTTTGTTAAGCAGCTGCAGTAAACGTCAACAATCGCAAAAAACCGGGATAGGTTATAATGACAAATCCAACGGCGGATATGAGCGGTTCAGACAAGCACATCCCTCTCCGGGACCAGGTGTTATTCCAATCGAGGGAGGTACATTTGTAATGGGCGGAAGTGCCGATCAGGATGTTACTTTTGATTATAACAATGTTCGCCGCAGGGTAACCGTCCCTTCATTTTATATGGATGAGACCGAAGTGTCCAACCAGGACTGGCTTGACTACTTACATTGGATAAGCGTAACTTTCCCAGCCGATCACGAACTTTACTATAATGCGCTGCCCGATACTTTAGTATGGCGCAGGCCGCTTTCTTATAATGAGCCTTATGTAGATAATTATCTGCGTCATCCCGCGTTCCAGGATTATCCTGTAGTAGGAGTAACCTGGGATCAGGCACAGGACTACTGTTCATGGAGAACAGATCGCATGAACGAAAATATTTTGCGTGAAACCGGAAGATTGGAGACCTGGAAAGACCTGTCCGCCCAGGGAACGGGTAAAGGTAAGGGCAAAAAGGCTCCGACAGCTTCGGCTAACAAAGATCCTTTCAATACCGATATTTACTTAAACGGCCAGTACAAAGGCCAGGGTATTGACGGTAAAAAGATGATGCCCGATATCAGCCCCAATGCCAAAGCAGCAACTGGCCCTAAAGGTAAAGCAGGCGGTAAACCTGTGAGACCTGTACGTATAGAAGATGGTATATTAAAACAAGGCTATCGCCTCCCATCAGAAGCAGAATGGGAATATGCTGCCTTATCTTTGGTCGGAAACACCGAATTTGAAAATATCAATCAAAACAAAATATACCCATGGAACGGATTAGGTGTACGCTCAGCTAAAAAGAAAACACGCGGATTGATATTGGCGAACTTTAAGCGCGGTCTGGGTGATAATATGGGTGTTGCCGGTTATTTGAATGACAAAGCTGATATAACTGCCAACGTACGCTCTTATCAGCCTAATGATTTCGGTTTGTACAACATGGCCGGTAACGTTAATGAATGGGTTCAGGATACTTATCGCCAAACTTCATTCGAGGAGTTTGAAGATTTTAACCCTTTCCGTGGTAATGAGTATACCAACAAACGGCTGGCTGATCCTGAAAAAGGTTTATATGCAAAAGATAAATACGGCAAGCCGATAAAGGACCCTGCTAAATCAGGCAAGAAAATGAAATATAGCGACCTGATCGCATTACAACAATCTCAAGCCAGCGGAAATGCGGCAAATGGCGCAGCAGCGAACCCTAATGCAGCGAATCCCGCCGCTCCGGTTACTGCCGCTCAGAAAAGCCCGCTGGCAGGTAAGCCTTATAATCCTGATTTCAGGGGCGCACAGGATTCTGTAAACACAACGCTGTATGGCACAACTACCTTAGTTAATGACCATTCGAAAGTTTACAAAGGTGGCTCTTGGAACGATATGGCCTATTGGTTAAATCCTGCAACCCGTCGCTTTATGAACGAGGACGAAGCCAGCGCCGAAGTTGGTTTCCGCTGCGCAATGACTATGGTTGGTGCCCCGGAAATAAATCCATCAGGCAAGCCACATTACGGCGTGAAAAAAGCTAAAGATTTTAAAGCAAAGTAAGAACGCTTTCGCCTGCAAAGAAAAAAGGTGTCCTGAAAATCAGGACACCTTTTTTCTTTGCAGAGACCCCGCGCTTTGCCTCTACTGGAATATTAACAGCACCTGTCCTTTCTCCACTTTATCACCCGGTTTTATTTGAACTTTTTTGACCGTAACATCGGCAGGCGATTTAATGATGTTTTCCATTTTCATCGCTTCGAGTATAAACAGGTTATCCCCTTTTTTTACTTCAGTGCCTTCGCTCACCAATAATTTAAGTACCAGACCTGGCATGGGGGCTTTAATCTCACTCACTTTTGCTGTGTTTAGCGCATTAAGACCCAACTGATCGAGCAAAATATCAAATTGATCCTTTGCTGCAATGGTGTAAATGGTACCATTTACCTTTATTTCGGCTGTTTTAGTTTCCCGGTCAAAGTCAACCACTTCGGCGTTGTAGGATTTATGCTTATGAATGATGTGATAAGCGCAGGAGTTCAATTGCTGAATATCTGCATCTATTCCCTTATCATTGATCAATAATTGATCTGCATTCTTTTCAACTTTATAGCTAAGGCTGCCGTTTACTTTTAGTTGGTACATGTGTGGTTGGTGATTTGTGGATTAGTGATTAGCGATTAGTTCAAAAGTCAGAAATTAACCAGGGTTTACTGTTTTTACAGCCAAAAGTAACCTAACAAAGCCATATTAACCAATCAATGATCCCCCAGTCACTATCACTGCGTCAATACATACTGTATCATGTTGGCTCCCATTTTTAAAGCCTTTATACGTGTTTCCTGCGTGTCGCCGGCATAGGTTCCGTAATCTTCCCACCCATTTCCCAGATCGCACTCATAATCATAGAAACATACCAGCCGCCCTTTATAGATCAATCCAAAGCCCTGTGCCCGCTTGCCCTCATGCTCATGTACTTTCGGCAGCCCATTCGGAAAATCATATTTTTGATGATAGATAGGATAGTTAAGGGGCAACTCCACAAAATCAAGTTCCGGGAATACCTTTTTCATCTGCGGCCTGATAAATTTATCAAGACCATAGTTGTCATCAATATGCAAAAAGCCACCGCCTGCTAAATATTTACGCAAGTTGCCGGCCTCCTGATCCGAAAAGATCACATTCCCATGCCCGGTCATAAAAATAAAAGGATAATTAAATATTTCAGCGCTCCCGGCCTCAACCACTTCATCCTCGGCCTGGAAATTGGTCTTCAAATTCTCGTTGCAAAATTTGATCAGATTCGGCAATGCCGTCCTGTCGCCATACCAATCGCCTCCGCCATTATATTTCAGCTTCGCCATTTTATAGGTTGGCACATTAAAACTGCTCAAAGACAATAAGACCAGTAATACTGCTATAAATGAAAAGACTTTCATACCCGGTTTAAAAAATTCACTTCGAAACAGGCTTCTAAAGCCGCCGTCTCAGTTCTTAAACGGCTTTCCCCTAAAGTTATGGCTTTAAAATCATTATTTAATGCATCATCGATCTCTTTCGGCGTAAAATCACCCTCGGGTCCTATTAATATTAAATATTTACCAAATGGCTTAAGCTTATCTTTTAAAGTAAACCGCTCGCCGGGTTGACAATGTGCGATAAATTTCTGTCCTGCAAATGGTGCTGATATCAGGTTATTAAAAGCCAGAGGTGCATTTAAAACAGGATGCCATGCTTTAATGGATTGTTTGATAGCAGAGGTGATAATCTTGTTCAGACGCTCTGCTTTGGCTTCCCTGCGCTCCGAACGCTGGCAGATGATCAACGATATTTCATCAATACCGATCTCGGTAGCTTTTTCCAAAAACCATTCCAGCCTTTCCATATTTTTTGTTGGCGCTATGGCGATATGGAGACGGTGATTCCTTTTATGGAAATCATTTTGTACCGAAATAATTTGCAGTTGTGTTCTTTTAGGATGCGCATCGGTAACGGCTGCAGTGTAAAAACTGCCTCTCCCGTCTATCAACTGAACTTTATCGCCGGCCTGTAGACGTAATACTCTTACACAATGCTTACTTTCCTCTTCGTTCAAATAATAAGTAGAAGATGCTGCATCAATATCGGGTGTATAAAAGAGTTGCATTTTCCGGGCAGGGTTTAATGCAGATCGACCGTGTCTTCCGCGTTAAGCAATAGTTCGAGCTTTACCGATTCAATATTCTGATCTGATTTTTTTAATACGGTAATATTATATCCGCTCGATTCCTTTTGTTCGCCCACATCGGGTATCTTACCAAATATGTCACCCAGCCAGCCGGAAACCGTATCATAATCGCCATCCTCGGGCAAGTCATGCGGCAGATGACTGTTGACATCATAGATCGGAGCAAGGGCGTTTACAATAAATTCTGTATCGTTAACTTTTTCAACTATTGGCTTTTCCTCGTCATACTCATCCTGTATTTCCCCCACCAACTCTTCAACAATGTCTTCAAGTGTCACCATCCCGGCAGTTCCGCCAAACTCATCCAATACAATGGCTATTTGTATGCGCTTCTGCTGCAATTCAGCCATCAGGTCGTTTATTTTCTTGGTTTCCGGGATAAAGTAGGGTTTGCGTATAATATCCTTTAACTGGAAAGACGATTTACGGGCCAGTAGCGGGAGAATATCCTTTGCATGAACGATGCCCACAATTTTATCGATCGTATCCTCATAAACCGGAATACGCGAATAACCTTCGGTGATCAGGATCTCTAACAATTCGTCCTGTTCGGTATTGATATCTACCGCTGATATTTTAGTTCGCGGCACCATGATATTTTTAACCACGCGCTCATTAAAATCAAATACATTCTGAATAAGCTCATGTTCGGTTGAGTCAATTGCACCGGTTTCCTTACCCTGTTCAAGCAGGTACTGTAATTCTTCAGAACTGTGGTGGGCCTCGCTTCCCGGAATTGTACTGATACCAAACGCCTTCAGCATCAGGTTAGCAAATCCATTTAAAAACCAGATAAACGGTCTGAAAATGAGAAAAAAGAAACGCAGCGGTACGGCAATATTCATTACAGTGCGTACGGAGCGTTGTATGGCTATTGATTTTGGTGCAAGTTCACCAAATACAATGTGAAGAACGGTAATAAACACAAAGGCGACCACGTGGCTGCTGTTGATAATCAAAGGGGAGGTAATGACAAGTCCGGACGCCGAAAAGAGATTCAGCATTAACTTAGTGACTACCTCCTGCCCTGCCCAGCCCAGGCCAAGTGAAGCTATGGTAATACCCAGCTGAGTGGCAGCAAGATACCCGTCCAGGTTGGCCATAATGCCTTTAGCAATTTTTGCTGTACTGCTGCCGGCCTTAGCTTTAATTTCTATCTGGGAGCCCCTTACCCTTACCATGGCAAACTCGGCAGCTACAAAAAAGCCATTCAATAATACCAGGCACCCGGTGAGAACAATATAATAACCGTTAATTTCTAAATCAGGGCCCATTTAATAATTTATTGATGCGACGGGAAAGTGGACTTATATAATTCCTGGCTTTCGGTGATCACTTTATGCGCGTAACGCTTACCTAAAAGGTGTTCGATAGTTACATTTTTACCTTCCAGTTTTTTATAATCCTGGAAGAAACGAACGATCTCCTTCATCGCATGCGGCGGCAATTCATTCAAATCATCGATGTAATTTACAGACATATCATTTTTGGCTACCGCTATTATCTTATCGTCTTGCTCGCCGTTATCCACCATATGCATTACCCCAATTACTTTAGCCTCAATGATCGACATCGGGAACACATCTACAGAACATAATACCAATATATCCAAAGGGTCATGATCATCGCAATACGTCTGCGGGATAAACCCATAATTGGCGGGATACATGACCGAGGAGAAAAGAACACGGTCTAATTTCAACAATCCCGACTCTTTATCAATCTCATATTTAGCTTTTGATCCTTTTGGTATCTCAATTATTGCATGTACTGTTTCGGGTATATCATCGCCCGGTGAAACCTGGTGCCAGGGGTGTTGTGTACTCATTATTAAATTATAGTTATAAATGCTATTCGGTCGTTTCTGTTTTTTTAAACAATCTTTTCAGATAAGCGACAATAAACGGAACCGTTGTAATTAAAATCAATCCCAATACGACATATTTAAGGTAAAATTTAATTTCATCAGGATATTTTCTTCCTAAAAAGAAACCTGTTAAAGTTAAAGTGCATACCCAGGTAATGCTACCTATAAAATTATATAAGGTGAACTTTTTAAAATCCACCTTAACCACACCCGCAAAGATAGGAGCAAAAGTTCTAATTATCGGGAAAAATCTGCCTAAAACCAATGCCATTCCACCATATTTGGCATAAAACGCTTCGGCCATGGTTACGTAACGTTTTTTAAAGAAGAATGATTCGTTACGCTTAAACAATACAGGCCCGGTACGATAGCCAAACCAATAACCCGTAAAATTACCCAAAACACCTGCGATGACGAGTGAAATTACCAGCGTATAAATAGGCACATCCATCATACCGGCAGCGCACAGAAGCCCGGCTAAAACCAGCAAATAATCTCCCGGTAAAAAGAAACCGAAAAATAGGCCAGTCTCTGCAAAAACGACAACAAGTAAAAGGTAAAAGCCACCTTTCCTTATAATGGATTGAGCGTCTGTTAAATTTTGAAGATGTTCCCAGAATTGTTCCATTCACTATATCCGTAAAACTACTAATATAAAATTAATTAATAGTACTGTCCTTACGGATTAAATAAGGTTTGCTATAAAACCGGGGCAAACGCCAATGATGATAGTTACTACAGCTGCCAAACCCAATACAAAGTTAAAGTAGGCCGGAACGGTCACTTCATCGCGTTCATTGCTGCGGAAATACATCGCTATGATCACTCTGAAATAATAGAAAATACTGATAATCGCATTCACCACCGCCAGGATAACCAGGGTGGTATGATATTGTGCCAAGGCCCCCGAGAACACAAAGAACTTACCTATAAAGCCGGCCGTAAGAGGAATACCTGCCAATGAAAGCATGGAAACCGTTAAGGTAAAGGCAAGGAAAGGATTCTTTTTGGCCAGGCCGTTGAAGGTATCAAAATTATCGCTGCCCGATTGCTGCTGAACGAGTATCAAAGCGCCAAATGCGATGATCGAAGCGATGGAATAAGCGGTAGAATATATAAATACCGAATTAGCTGAACTTGCGCCTAACGCTACGATAGCGAAAAGTAAATACCCGGCGTGTGAAATGCTTGAAAAGGCAAGCATCCGCTTAAAGCTTTGCTGGTACAATGCGGTAATATTTCCTATAAACAAAGTAATGATCGTAATGATCAGCAGGACCGGCACCCAGAAATCCGACATAGGTGCGAAACATTCTGAAAACAGGCGCAAAAAAGCAGCGAAACCGGCTGTTTTAACCACTGTCGACATAAAAGCGGTGATCAGCGTAGGCGAACCTTCGTAAACATCCGGTGTCCAGAAATGAAAAGGCGCGGCTCCTACTTTAAAGCATAATCCTACGATGATCAGCATAATACCTGTGCCGAACATCGGATCGATACCTTTCGGATGAGCCAGGGCCCAGTCGCGTATAGCCTGAAGATCAAATGAACCTGTGGCGCCATAGATGAAAGCGATCCCGAAAAGCAAAAAGCCGGTCGAAAATGCGCCCATAAGAAAGTACTTCAACGAAGCTTCATTTGAAGCAAAATCACTCTTTTTAATGCCTGCCAGGATATAAAGACTCACCGACATAATTTCGATACCAATAAACAGCATCGTTAAATTATTGTATGAAAGCATCACGATAATACCCGCCAGTGAGAACAGGATAATAGCATAGTATTCGGCAACATGCGAGCTGATCTTTTCAAAGTATTCCTTTGATAACAGCAGTATCAATATAGTAGAAACAATACTTATCGCTGAAAATGCTACCGCAAAATTATCAAACAGCATCATACCGTGATAAATAGGTTGTGCACCGTCATTCCAATGCATAACGGCCAGCCCCAAAGCGGCGAGCAAACCAATTACCGTAACCGGCAATAAAGCATTTTTGGCTTTAAACAAACCTAAATACAAAACCAGAATAGGTAAAACGGATAATATAATTAAGGTATTCATTCCCTTTAAATTCTAAATGCTAATTTCTAAACTCTAATATTTGCCCTTAGGCAACAAATCTTCCGGTGCCACTTTATTATAAACCATATGGATCAGATTTTCTACGGCCGCTGCGGATAAATGAAGAATTGGCTGCGGATAAATGCCGATAACAATAATTAAAATACAAATAATTGCAAGCACTATTTGTTCTGAGCCGCTGACATCGGTAAAAGTAATTGTCAATGCATTGGTTTGACCCTGCATGGTCGTCTTATACATACGCAGCATATACACAGCGCCGAATATCATGGTTAAACCGGCGATCGCTGCCAACCAGATGCTGTACTGAAATATGCTATTCAGCAATAAAAACTCACCTATAAACCCATTGGTTAGCGGTAATGCCACTGTGCCCAATACAATAATTAAAAAAGCGATGGCAAATTTTGGCGCTACTTTGGCAATGCCGCCCAATTCGCTGATATCGCGCGTATTCATGCGCCTGCCGATGATGTCCCATATAAAGAACAGGCCTACTACATTAATGCCATGATTCAGCATTTGAATCATAGCTCCCTGCAATCCTTGTGATGTCCAAACAAATGCCCCGTCATAACGGATAAATGTAAATAGAGCGGCGGCTATCAGTCCAACGTGAGCAATGGACGAATAAGCCACCAGCCGTTTACCATCCTTCTGCTTAAAAGCGATGACCGATGCATACACAATGCCAGTAATAGACAATATAAGCGCCATGAACCCCCATTGCTGAACGCCAACAGGCGCAATAGGTATCAACCAGCGGATAACCCCGTATATACCCATTTTAAGCATAATGCCGGATAACATCATAGTACCTGCTGATGGCGCTTCGGTATAGGTATCGGGTTGCCAGGTATGAAATGGGAATATCGGCATCTTAATGGCAAATGCCAGGAAGAAGGCCCAAAACACCCAGCTTTGCTGATGGGCGGTCAGGGCAAGATCATAAAATGCATGCAGGTCGTACGTTTTCGACGGAGTTTGCATATACAGGTAAATAATGCCTACCAGCATGCACAATGAGCCTGCAAACGTATAAATGAAGAATTTGATATTCACCCGTATCCGGTCCTGGCCGCCCCACATCGCACAGATAAAATAGATGGGTATCAACGCTGCCTCCCAGCCTACGTAAAACAGGAAGCCGTCCAGCGCTGTAAATACGACTAATAAACCGGCCTGCATAAACAGGATCAAAGCATAAAATGCCGAAGCATTTTTATACTGATGTTTAAAGGTTGTTAAAATGATCAATGGGACCAGTAAGGCAGTAAGCAGCACCATGATCATGCTGATCCCGTCGATGCCTGCAATAAAATAGATACCCGCCTTAGGTATCCAGGGAACAATTACACTAAACTGTGTAGTGGCATCGGGGGTAAAGCGGCTTAAAAAAATACCGGCAATAACCAGTTCGGCAACAGCAAATGTTAAAGCGGCATACTTAGCTACCTCGTTTTTAAATAATAAAACAACAAGTGCTGCAACAATCGGCAAAAAAAGTAAAATACTAACTGTCATTTCTAATATTGTAAACGCTTATTGTTATATCTTAACTAAACTAAATATCAATATGGCGATAATACCAGCCACCATCATGAAGATGTAAAAGCCGACATTACCGGTTTGCAAAAGACGCAACCCCTTGCTTGATTTGACCGAAACTTTGCCCAATCCGTTTATAAACCCATCGATAACCAACAGATCAATCACTTTGTAAAAGAAAATGGACAGGGCATCCAGCGGTTTACGGATAAGCCAGTCGTATATCTCATCAATATAGAATTTATGATAAGACAGGCTAACCAAGCCGGGACGTTCTTCACTATCGGCAACCGGCACATGTCCTTTTTTCACATACCTGAGATAAGCATAAACCAAAGCGATCAAAGCCCCTGCTACCGAAGCAACCATTAAGGACACCTCTGTTGATGCGACAGAGCTTGTGGCAGGCAGTAAAGCGGCTGAATCTTTAAAGACGGGCGCCAGGAAATGCTCCAGCCAGTGATGGCCACCCAATGATTCCGGTACGCCAATAAACCCGCCAACAACAGAAAGCACGGCCAGCACAATAAGCGGTATGGTCATGCTCGGCGGTGATTCATGTAAATGATGTTCCTGCTCGGCCGTACCGCGAAACTTTCCATAAAAAGTAAGGTATAGCATCCGGAACATATAAAATGAAGTGAACATGGCCGTGATCACACCAATGACATACATGGTCGTACTATGGGTAAATGTTTGAGCCAGTATCTCGTCTTTTGAGAAAAAACCCGCAAATGGCGGTATCCCTGAAATTGCCAGCGTACCGATCAGCATGGTGATGAATGTTATTGGAAGCTTGCCTTTAAGTCCGCCCATCTTACGCATATCCTGTTCGTCGCTTACCGCGTGAATGACAGAGCCTGCACCGAGGAACAATAATGCTTTGAAGAATGCATGGGTAAGCACATGGAAAAATGCCCCGGTATAAGCTCCCACACCCAAGCCTAAAAACATATACCCCAATTGGGATACCGTTGAATAGGCTAACACCTTTTTAATATCTGTTTGCGAAAGTGCGATCAGGGCGGCAAATACGGCAGTAGCCAGACCAATGACGGCTATGATCGTCATGGTAACAGGCGACATGGTAAATAAGATGTTCGACCGTGCAACCATGTACACACCGGCAGTTACCATAGTTGCAGCATGGATCAATGCAGATACCGGTGTCGGGCCGGCCATTGCATCAGGCAACCACGTAAATAAGGGTATCTGTGCAGATTTACCAACTGCGCCCACAAATAACAACATGGTGATTACGGTAAACGGAACTTCACTTGCATGCATAGCAGCAGCCTTAGGGAATATGTCAGCGAAGGTAACGCTGCCAAAAACGCTGATAATTAAAAACACGCCTATTATAAAGCCAAGGTCGCCGATGCGATTCATAATAAATGCCTTTTTTGCGGCATCGGCGTAGTCGGGATTGGTAAACCAGTAACCGATTAACAGGTATGAACACAGCCCCACGCCTTCCCAGCCGATGAACATAATAAGGTAGTTGGAGCCCAGCACCAGCAGCAGCATGAAGAATATGAACAGATTAAGGTAAGAGAAAAATTTACCGAAACCCTCGTCATTGTGCATGTAACCTACCGAATACAAATGGATCAAAAAACCTACTCCTGTAATAATGAGCAACATCAGGGCGCTCAGCTGATCAATCAGAAATGCAAACTGCACTTTGAACAATCCAACGTGGAACCAATCGAACACATTTACGTTAATCGGTATGCCTGAAGATTTAACTTGTAAAAAAGCACCTACGCTAAGTCCGAAAGAAAGCAGAACAACGAAGCTGCCAATAAAACCTATCAGGCCTTTTGACAAGGTATTACGACCAAGTCCGTTGATCAGAAAACCAGCTAAAGGCAATAAAGGAATAAGCCAGATATATTTATCCATGTTATATGTTGCACGTCATATGGGTGACGTTTTACGTTTATACTTAATAAATCTTTAAATGCGAAAATGAATATCCGAAATTCGAAATCATACTACCATTTTAACCTGTTGAGTACATTAATATCCACCGAATTGGTATTACGGTAGACCATTACAATGATGGCCAGGCCGACAGCCACTTCAGCAGCGGCCAATGCGATAATAAAAAACACGAAAACCTGCCCTGCTGCATCTCCCCGGTAAACGGAAAAAGCGGTAAGCAACAGGTTAACAGAGTTCAACATCAGCTCTATCGACATAAAGATGATGATCGCATTCCGGCGGAGCAAAACACCCATCACCCCTATCGAAAATATAATAGCACTTAACAGGATGTAATGATTCAGCGGTACCGACTGTACGGTTTTAAATAAACTTTCCATTACGTAGTTTTTGGGTCTTTTGTAGCCAGTAAAACAGCGCCCACCATTGCTGAAAGCAACAGCAGTGATGATACCTCAAATGGCAATAAAAATTCGTTGAATAATACCTTACCCAGGTTTTTTACCAAACCCAGACCAGGATCTTTAAGTAATACCGGCTGAGAAATACCCACTTGTTTCAAGCAGGCCACAATTACCACCAGCAAACTCCCGCCGCCCAATACCGCAGCTATCTTTATGATGTTTGATTTTACAGGCTCGGAATCCTTATTCAGGTTGATCAGCATCAGTGTGTACAGAAACAACACCAATATAGCGCCCATATATACGATAAAGTTCACAATAGCCAGAAACTGCGCGTTAAGCAGGATATATTGAATAGTGAAAGTAAAAAACGTTAGTACAAGGTAAAGTATGCTGTGCACCGGGTTTTTTGCAGATATTACCAGTACTGCGAACAGTATGGACAAAAATGCGATAAAGTAAAATATACTCATTTCTATTATTTACAATATAACTCTGCCTCAAAAGCGAGGCAAAGTTATAAACTTCTTTTATTGATTTAAGGGTGCCTCTACTAATTTGTCTTTACCGTAAATAAAATCCTTTCTCAAATAGTCGGCAGGAATAATATCACCATCTAAATAAATTGCTTCTTTAGGGCAAGCTTCTTCACAAAGACCGCAAAAAATGCAGCGCAGCATGTTGATCTCATAAACGGCGGCGTATTTTTCCTCGCGATATAAATTCTCTTCGCCCGGCTGGCGCTCGGCTGATATCATTGTGATCGCTTCGGCAGGGCATGATAAGGCGCAAAGGCCGCATGCGGTACAACGTTCGCGTCCTTCTTCATCGCGTTTAAGCGAGTGCATACCGCGGAAATTTTCAGAAAACTCGCGCTTCTGCTCCGGATAACGCACCGTAACATCCTTTTTAAACAAAAAATGTTTCATGGTAATTGCCAGTCCGTGCAAAATAGCAGGCAGGTAAGCCCGTTCCCAAAAATTGAGCGGCTTTGATTCAATTACCTTTCGTTTATTACTTAATGATTCCATTTAATCTCGTCCTTCCGTTATTTTATAAATGTCATCCAAAGTCCTGTTAATACAATATTTGCAATAGCCAGCGGTATCAATGTTTTCCATCCCAGATCCATCAGCTGGTCATAACGGAAACGTGGAATGGTCCATCGTACCCACATGAAAAAGAAGATGAAGAAAAATATCTTGGCAAACAGTACAATGACTCCTAATATCGTAACCCAGTTTTCCGATAAACCAAGGCTATGCATGAATGGGAAATTGTATCCTCCAAAATAAAGCGTAGCCATTACTGCCGATGACACAAACATATTGATATATTCAGCAAACAGATAAAAGCCGAGTTTCATCGAGGAGTATTCGGTATGATAACCGCCTACCAATTCGGTTTCGCACTCAGGCAGGTCAAATGGGGTACGGTTAGTTTCGGCGAAGGCGCAGACAATAAAGATCAGGAAACCCAAAGGCTGATAAATGATGTTCCAATGCCAGCCATGCTGCTGTTCTGCTATTTCCCTTAAGCTCAATGTACCGGTGGTCATCAATAAAGAGATAATAGACAAGCCCATCGCAATTTCATAACTGATATTTTGTGATGCAGCGCGGATGGCTCCTAACAGGGAATATTTATTATTTGATGCCCAGCCACCGATCATAACGCCATATACACCTAACGAAACCACCCCAAATATGTACAGAACACCAACATTAATATCGGTTACCTGCAGATCGATAACGTGTGTGCCGATCGTCAATTTTTGCCCCCATGGAATAACCGCAGAGCCGATGCAGGCAGTCATAATGGCCAGAGAAGGGCCTACAATGAACAAAAAACCATTTGCATGAGTCGGGATGATCTCCTCTTTGAGGAACATCTTGGCACCATCGGCTAGTGGCTGTAAGATACCAAACGGGCCGGCACGGTTTGGGCCCACCCTATCCTGGAAGAATGCGGCAACCTTACGCTCTGCATAGGTGGAATACATGGCAATTAAAAGACTGATCAGGAATATGATCACGATCAGCGCAAATTTTATCAATATATCAGCAGTTCCCATTATAAGCGTGTCTCCCGTTCAAATTGTTCTTTATTAGCTTCCTGCAATAGGATATTCGTTTTTACCACCGGCAGCGGATGCAAAGTTTCGTAATGATTTGCGCTGATAACCGACTGATTAGAAACTTTCCGCGGCCCTTCAATCACCCAGTCGCCAGTACTCTTTTTATCGAAACGACAGGTATTGCAAATAAACTCTTCCACCTCGCCATATACATCCTTGCGGGCGGTTACGCGCAATACGTCTTCGCCTTTATACCAAAGGGTAACTTTACCATTGCAGCCGGGATGATCACAGTCGCGGTGCGCTTCAACCGGTTTGGTAAACCAAACACGATTTTTAAAGCGAAAAGTTTTATCGGTTAATGCCCCTACCGGGCATACATCAATCACATTGCCCGAGAAATCATTATCAACGGCGGCTTTAATGTAAGTGGATATTTCTGAATGATCTCCCCGGTTCAGAATACCATGAATGCGATGATCGGTAATCTGATCAGCCACAAAAACACAGCGATAGCAAAGGATACACCTGGTCATGTGCAATTGTATCTTATCACCGATATCTATTTTTTCGAATTTGCGACGATCAAACTCATAACGCGTTTTAGCGGCGCCATGATCAAAAGCCAGGTTTTGCAGATCACACTCACCGGCCTGGTCACAAATCGGACAATCCAGCGGGTGGTTGATCAATAAGATTTCAACAATACCTTTGCGGGCTTCAACTACTTCGGGGGAAGTAATATTTTGCACTTCCATCCCATCCATCACCGTGGTACGGCATGATGCAACCAGCTTGGGCATAGGGCGGGGGTCTTTTTCTGATCCTTTGCTTACCTTGACCAGGCAGGTGCGGCATTTACCACCACTGTCCTTCAATTTGGAATAATAGCACATAGCAGGCGGAACAATATCACCACCTATCTGCCTTGCGGCATTGAGGATCGTTGTTCCCGGCTCTACTTCAACTGGTATTCCGTCTATTGTTACTTTAACTGACATTTTTATATTAGTCAAATTTATATCCTTATCACCTCATTAAGCAATCCCCGATAGGCAAATCCGCTCGGTATTGTTTGGGATTGCACCGTACCTGGCAATGACGCTTTACTACGATTACGCCGTTTCCTTCACATGCAACGGATCAGCATAATGAGCCAGCCCGTAATTTCCCCGCACTGCTTCAGCAGCGTTGGTCACATGCCATTCAAATTCGTCCCGGAAATGGCGTATGGCACTGGCCACCGGCCACGCTGCTGCATCACCCAGCGGACAAATGGTATTTCCTTCAATTTTTTTCGATACATCGACTAACAGGTCCATGTCGCTCATTTTGCCGTGGCCATATTCTAAACGATGCAGCACTTTTTCCATCCAGCCTGTTCCTTCACGGCATGGGGAGCATTGCCCACAGCTTTCGTGATGATAAAAACGGGTAAAGTTCCAGGTGTTGCGCACAATACACTGGTCTTCATCAAAGGCGATAAAACCGCCCGAACCCATCATCGTTCCGCTAACAAAGCCACCATCTGCCAACGATTCATAGCTCATCAGGCGTGGCTCGTTATTGATCGTTTTCAAAAACAGATTCGCAGGAAGTATCGGCACTGATGAGCCGCCCGCTACAACCGCTTTTAAGCGTTTGCCACCAGCAATGCCACCGCAATACTCATCAGAATACAAAAAATCTTCAACCGGAAGGCCCAGATCTATTTCATAAACGCCGGGTTTTTTTACATTACCCCCGGCAGAAATCAGTTTAGTACCTGTACTGCGGCCTACCCCGATTTTTGCATATTCATCACCACCTTCGTTGATGATCGGCACAACTGCAGCAATAGATTCCACGTTGTTAACCACCGTAGGACAGCCATATAAACCTGCAATGGCAGGGAAAGGCGGCTTAATACGCGGATTACCACGTTTGCCTTCCAATGATTCTAATAATGCGGTTTCTTCCCCGCAGATATAAGCACCGCCGCCCGGTTGAACGTATAGTTCAAGATCGTAGCCGGTGCCTAAAATATTTTTACCCAAAAATCCTTTATTCTTTGCTTCTGCAATGGCTTTTTCAAGGATGCGTATTTGCGGCATCATTTCGCCGCGAACATAAATGTAGGAAGCATTAGCCCCCAAAGCAAAACTCGAAACGATCATCCCCTCTATTAACAGGTGAGGGATATAGGTCATTAAATAACGATCTTTAAAAGTTCCGGGTTCTGATTCATCCGCATTGCAAACCAGGTAACGGGCTACGCCTTCAGGCTTGGCCAAAAAGCTCCATTTCATCCCGGTTGGGAATCCTGCGCCACCACGGCCACGTAAACCCGACTTCTTAACCTCCTCAACGATATCATCGGGGGTTAACGTTTTCAAAGCCTTTTCAACAGCAGCATAACCACCCTTTGACCGGTAAACATCAAAAGTGTTGATGCCGGGTACGTTTATGTGTTCCAAAAGTAATTTGCGTCCCATTGCTATTTAATAAATCTTTCTAGTCATACTGTAATAATTAATATGCCTTACTACGCAGCTTACAAAAGCTATCACTATAAGCGGTTTTAAAATAATCGGACTGGTCTTAAATCCATCCGTTTCATAGATCATAACCGAAACCAGGACAAACAATGCATCTGCTAATATTAAGTCTGTCCTTTTCATATTAATTACACTTCATTGTTATTAATATATTTTACCTGTTTGTTTATACCAGGTGATATGCCCAAAAATACTACGTCCTGTCAAAAGCAACAATACCAGGCTCATGGCCAATACATTTTGGGTAAAGTGACCGGTAACAAAATAAATAGCCGCTAATGCAATCACTACAATGATATCACCGTATATTACTCTGCTTTTAGTTACTGTCATCAGTTATTCGTTTTAGCCTTCAATCCATCGATCAGTGTATCAACCGATTCATTGGTCAAATTCTCATAAAAAGTATATTCAGGGCCTATCTGCAAAACCGGCCCGTACCCGCAGGCAGCCAGGCACTCCACACCCCTCCAGCTAAATAAGCCATCGGATGTTACTTCGCCTTCGCTTACACCTAATTTTTGCTCAATGTGATCCATTATTTTTTCGGCGCCTACCAGGCAGCAGGGCCCGGTACGGCAAACCTCTAAAACATATTTCCCTTGCGGGCGCATAAAGTACATACTATAAAAAGTAGCTACTTCATAAACTTCAATAGGCTGTATATGCAGGTATCCGGCCACCTTATCCATTGCAGGTACACTCACCCAGCCAAATTTTGCCTGTACCAAATGCAGTATGGGCAGCAAGCCCGATTTTTGCTTTCCCTTCGGATAGCGGCTTGCGATATCATCAAACTGTTTGATCAGCTCCGGTGAAAATTCAACCGGAACGCTTGTGTCTTCTACTTTAAGCATCTAATTCTCCGGCAATAACGTTTAAACTACTCATATTTATTATCGCATCCGAAAGCAGCATCCCCCGGCTCATCGGCGCGTACATCTGGTAATTGATGAAACTTGGCCTGCGGAAATGCAAACGGTACGGTGTACGGCCGCCATCATTCACCAGGTAAAAGCCCAGCTCTCCGTTAGCGCCTTCAACGGCATGATAAACTTCAGTACGCGGGGTTGGCACCTCGCCCATCACAATTTTAAAGTGATAGATCAGCGCTTCCATATTGTTATAAACTTCTTCTTTTGGCGGCAAATAATAGTCCGGCACATCAGCATGGAAAATATCCGATGGTTCCTTCTCAATTTTATTTAAAGCCTGCTCAATCAGGCGCAAACTTTGCCACATTTCTTCGTTGCGTACCAGAAAGCGGTTGTAAACATCACCATTGCTGCCAACAGGTACTTCAAAATCAAAATCCTCATATGAGCTGTAGGGCTCCATCGCGCGCACATCATAATCAACACCGGCTGCGCGCAGCAAAGGGCCGCTCCAGCTATAGCTTAAAGCTTCCTCCGCAGAAACTGCCGCTACGTCCCTGGTCCGGTCGATAAAAATACGGTTACGGTTAAACAAAGCTTCAAATTCCTTTAAGGCTTTTGGAAATTCCCTTAAAAACTTGCGCGTTTTCTCAAAAGCGATAGGATTAAAATTACGTTCGAACCCGCCTATCCGGCCAATATTGGTAGTCAGGCGTGATCCGCAGATCTCCTCGTATATCTCGTAAATATCCTCCCGGTATTTCATCATATAGAGGAAACCGGTGAAAGCACCCGTGTCAACACCCAACACCCCGTTACAGATAATGTGATCTGATATACGGGCAAGTTCCATGGCAATGATGCGCATATAATCCACACGTTTAGGCATTTGGATACCCAAAAGCTTTTCAACCGTCATATGCCAGCCCATATTATTGATCGGCGACGAACAATAGTTCATCCTGTCCGTCAGCGGGGTGATCTGATAGAATGGCCGGTGCTCGGCTATCTTTTCGAAAGCACGATGGATGTAGCCTATGGTTGATACGCCGCTTACGATACGCTCGCCATCAAGGGTCAGCACATTCTGAAACACACCATGTGTGGCAGGGTGAGTTGGCCCCAGGTTAAGGGTTGAATATTCGGTTTGCGGATCGTTATCAGTATATACAGGATGAGTTCGCATTTTATATTACCTTCCGAAAAAATAATCTCTTTTATCAACACGATTAGGGTCTTCCAGCGGGTATTCTCTCCGCATCGGGAAAACCGTCATGTCATCAACATTTAATATTCTGCGCAAATCGGGATGGCCTTCAAACTCTACGCCAAAAAAATCGTAAGTTTCACGTTCCATCCAGTTAGCGCCGTTCCAAAGCACAGTAGCCGTGGGAATTTTCACATCGTCATCGGCCATAAAAACTTTTATACGGATGCGCACATTATTCACCAGGCTGTGTAAATGATAAATAACGCCTATTGGCTTTTCGTTTTCGGGATAATGAATGCCCGTAAGATCCGTCAGGTAAATAAACTGCAGCTTAGCATCGGTCTTTAAAAAAGTCAACAGATCGATGATCTTTTCGCGGCTGGTCTCAAGGGTTAGTAATCCGAAAGGCTCGCTAATAGCAGTTACACCGTCTTCAAACTTGCCTTTTATGCTGCCAAGTAGCTCTTCGTTGGTTATCTTGCTCATTATTGGATCCCGTATGAAGCTAATAATTTTTGGTATTCAGGGCTTTCCCTTCTGCGCAAGGATTCTGTTTGTACCAGTTTTTGAATCTGTATAAACCCATCTATGACAGCTTCGGGCCGCGGCGGACAACCGGGCACGTATACATCAACAGGTATGATCTCATCGATCCCCTGCAGCACAGAATAGCTATCAAATATACCGCCGCTTGAGGCGCAAGCCCCCATAGCTAATACCCATCGCGGTTCGGCCATTTGCAGGTATACCTGCCTTAATACCGGCCCCATTTTTTTTGAAATCGTACCCATTACCATCAGCAGGTCTGCCTGGCGCGGTGAAAAACTTAATCGCTCTGCACCAAATCTCGACAAATCGTAGGTAGAGGCCATAGTGGCCATAAATTCAATACCACAGCATGAAGTAGCAAAAGGTAGTGGCCATAATGAATATGAACGCGCTAAACCGACTGCTTTATCAAGCGATGTAGCAAAAAATCCTGCGCCTTCTACACCTGGAGGAGCTTCAACAATTTGAATATCACTCATGATCTACAATAAATAGAATATACTCGTTACCAGCATATGCCTGATAACAAGTACAAATTTACAACAAATAACTATGTAAAAAATACACCATGTCAGATGGGTATTATATTTAGAATCAGTCTAAACAGTAAGCCCCGCCTGAATACTCCCGGCAGGGAGGACTTGATTTGCTCGTTTTAAAAAACTATACATTTATCAGTAAACTCTAAAAGTCTCCCTTGCGGGGACATTTACAGGGGCTTCTTTAATCCCAGTCTAACGCTCCTTTTTTTATGACATAAACAAACCCGAGCAGAAGCGTAGCCATAAAAATGAACATTTCTATCATGCCCTCCTTACCCAACTCCTTGAAATTAATTGCCCAGGGATACATAAATATCACTTCCACATCAAATAACACAAACAATATGGCTACCAGGAAATATTTAATGGACATTGGTGTGCGGGCGTTCCCTATCACCTCAATACCGGACTCGAACGGGGTAAGCTTATCAGCGGTAACACGCTTAGGGCCAATTTTGTGTGTTACGAACATGGTGGTAACCACAAAACCAACGGCCACTAACATCTGAAATATAATAGGCAAATAATTTACCGGCAAACTTTGTATTTCCATGGTGCAAATATACTAATGGATCAATAATAAAAAAGCCCCTTTCTATTCGGGGGCTTCAGATTCATCTTTTCAACTATGATATCTATTTACTTTTGCCGCCGGCTTTACGCTTAAAGTAATCCAGTGCCTGTTTATTGGTCGGATCTGTATCACGAGCTTTCCCAAAGTTCTCAGCAGCTTTTGCCTGGTCTTTTTCTTTATATTCGTAATAGGTACCTAAATAAACGTAAGCATTAGCCAGGTTTTTCTTCTCATCATCAGTTGGTGTGGCTTTTGCACTGATTAAAGCGATGTACTGCTCATAATAAGGTTTCGCTAAACCTTTTATATTATTACGGTCAGCGTCTTTTGCATCGTTAACATATGCGCGATATAATACAACCGTCGGAATTGGTGTGGTAGCTTTATGCTGAATATAGCTGAATGCTGAATCCGCTTTTGTTAATAAAGTAGTATCAGGCTTGTTAGAGTCAAATGCAAAATAATAACTAAATCCTTCACGTAAATAATCATTTAAGGTCGCTTTTCGGGACTTGGATACAAAAGTCGCATAAGCATCGCCTGCCTGTCTATATTTCTTTTTCGCGTATAAGCTCGCTGCAATCTCTCCGTAGACGTCAACCTGGGTCGTATCCAGCTCTAAAGCTTTATGCAATGTTTGTATACCTAATGAATCCTGACCGGTTTTGATTTGCAAACGGCCCAGGTATAAATAGTCACGCGGGATAACACGTTTGGGGTCAGCTTTAGTGACCCAGGTGGTCATTGCGGTTAAACCAGCAGGATAATCCTTGTTTTCATAAGCTGCATAGCCCAGGTAACGGTATACCCTTAAATTGGTGTTTGCTGATTTTGCCAGCTCAGAGGCCACCTGCTGCAGCGTCTGATAATCTCCGGCGTTGATCAGGAAGTCGGCATAACGCATCTGCGATTCTATCGAGTTATCGGTTAAACTGATATATTTTTTGTACTGCTCAACAGCTTCCTTGATCTTTACGGAAGCTTTAGCAGGTACGCTTGTTGCCCAGCGATAATCCGTTTCAGCCCATTCCCGGTAAGCCGGGCCGTAATTAGGGTCAATGGCTAATGCAGCCTGAAATTGTTTTTCAGCATCTTCAAAGTTATCCGCATATTTCCATAATACGCCCAATGCGACGTTAGCGGCCGGCGATTTGGGATCAATGGCTAAAGCATTTGAAAAATTAGTATAAGCATCATCGCTCTTTAAAAGTAAACGGTCAGCTTCGCCCATGGTTATAAATAACTCCGGATCATTTGATGAAGCGGCCACGTTTTTGTCCTTGCCTTTTACCGCGCTGGCAGCGTTTCCTTTGTTTAATATATTAAGGGCTGCCGTAGCATCGGCAGGAGCAACTTTTCCATTCGCCTGCGGCAATAAATAACCTTTTGCGATGTACACATATGGTTTACTATCTTTACCTGCCAAAGCAACAGCCTGATTAAAGTTATTGGTAGCGCCGGTCTGGTCTTTATCCAGGCGTGCTACTGTACCCAAACCCGCATAGTTTAATGCTGATTTAGGGTTTACAGCTAATCCTTTTTGAAAAACCGCTTTGGCTGAATCCGGATAATCCTGTTTGATGTATACCCAGCCCAGGTAAAAATAGTTTTCATCCTTGGTTGATTGCGTAACAATCAAATTCTTTAACATCGATTTCGCTTTCTGGAATTGCTCGGCATCAATAGCTTTTTTTGCATCGGCAACGCTTTGCGCAAAAACTGATGAACTTACAAATACCAGGCCTATGCCGGCAGCAGCTATTTTACTGATAATTTTCATTTTTATAATTATTCGTTAATAATTTGTTTTTTTACTGGCACTCATGAGTGCTATTATTTCGTATTTTAATGATAATGAACTATCATGAGCTATTTACGCTTAGCTTTTGAGCTTCGCTCATGATGGTTACCTCCTATAATTATTCGTCAAATATTGATTTAAAACGGGCCGATACCTGCTTCCCTATTGATAAGAAATACGGCCCAAAGTTTAAATGCGCTTAACTTTTTATAGTTTATTACTATGTATTATTATATTTCTTTCCGGAATTGCGATTGGCAAAAGGCCAGATCTTAAAATGATGCGCTGACCTTTATCGCTTTCAATAAAATGTTCAAATCCAGATCCCAGACCACTTCTTCCGGTACAATTTACAATGTATAAATATCGTAACAGGGGGTATTGTTTTAAATAAAGCGTTGTTTGTGATGGCCTGAAATATTGTGTCGGCGCTGTTTTGCTGCCCTCATCCTTTACAGCCAAAATTTTAACCTTTTTAGCCGCATCAGCATAATCGGGATCCGGATCATTTATCCAGCTAAAACCCGTTATACCAATTGCTTCGGAATGTTTGCTGACATAGTCGATCACTTCCTTGTTTGACTTTAAGGCGTAAATATTCTTTTGCTTAAAATCCCTTTCACCGGTAAAATCTTTCAGGTATCTCACCAAACTCGAATTAGGATTATCAAAAACGATACTTCTGTTTGTTTTGGCCTGGCCTTTCAGCATCTTTTTTATTTCATCAACCGATGTTGCCGTATCCGCCGATGCCCCGTTGACAATTATTGCGATCGCATCAACGGCAAACTTTTTAACCACTGTAGGTAAATTGCGGACCTTTAGCTTATTTAATTCATCAGCATTTAAATTCCGTGACAAAAAGCCAAATCTTGAGCTATCATTTAACAAAACCCTTACCGCATCATTTTCAGATTTGTAAACCATTTCTGGTTTGGTGTTTGGGTTATCATTTTTAAAAACATACAGCTCCTGGTCAAGAATAGGCGCAAATGATTCGTCAGCAAAAAACAGCGCTTCTCCGGAATTGCGTGTATCATTAAAGTTTTTTGCAGGCGACTTTTTTTTACAGGTTTGAAAACTAACCAGTAAAATTATTCCCGATAATATAAGTAATATACTATTCCTCATCCTGCGGTTCTTCTTTAA
Organism: Mucilaginibacter sp.; assembly: GCA_028287895.1. Classification (GTDB taxonomy): domain Bacteria; phylum Bacteroidota; class Bacteroidia; order Sphingobacteriales; family Sphingobacteriaceae; genus Mucilaginibacter. Next base: position 27,984 of record JAQBOV010000085.1, read on the forward strand.
ACAGTCTTGAAAATCTTAACAAACCATATATTAAAAATAATGAGCCAAACATTATCCTTTCGCTTTGAGACATATTCAGTTTTTGAATAAGCCTGTCCCAAAATATGATCATTAAGCCTAATGTAACACAAGCAATAAAGGTGGCCAAGCCTAAAATAAGCAAAAACCGCCTTTTGGGCGATTTTTGCCGGAAATTAAATTTATAGGGCATTTAATCCTATTGATCGTCTGATTGTAAAGTAAAACTGATAGGTATGGTGTATGCAACACGAACCGGACGCCCATTTTGAATACCTGGTCTCCATTTCGGCGAAGCCTTTAAAACACGCACTGCTTCATCATCACAACCACTGCCAATACCACGTACTACCCTGATATCCGTTAATGAACCGTCTCTTTCTACCACAAAGCTCAAAAACACTTTACCTTGTACATTATTCTCTTTTGCAATCGCAGGATAGTGTATATTCTTACCTAAATAATTTGCAAACGCTGCTTCTCCTCCAGGAAAATTCGGTTCTTTTTCAACCGCGGTAAAAATCTTGTTGGGATCTTCCTCCGTTACCTGCTTCACATCCGAATTACCTACAGGCTCATCGATCTTGATTTCAGCGTTGGGGTCACCCTTTACCGTTTTTTGCCCGGGGTCAGCAACTTCCAGTTCCTTTACGGTTGGTGGCTGCTCCTTTACCTGGTTATCCGGTTTTACTACCGGAGGTGGAAATTTCACCTGGTCAACCTTCGGCTTAGGGGGTTCCGGCGGCGGTGGAGGTGGTTTCTTCTGGTCTAGCGGCGGCGGTGGCTGCAGCACCACATTGGTGATCTTTACTTTTTCCTGCGCTTTGGGTATAAAGCCGCTGATAAAGTTTAAGATCGTCTGGAATGATATTAAAAACACGAATACCACGATTCCTATTGCGAGTGCCTTGCTGGTATTTTTAGGGTTCTGCTTTCTTAAGTCATAGGCCCCGTATGCTTTATTTCTGTCGGTGAAAACGACATCAATCCATTCGGTTTTCAGTATGTCTAATTTTGATCCTAACATCTTTTAGGCTTTAAATTTTTAACGTTAATTATTCATTTTTAGTATAATCCGTCTCTCTTGAGCAATCCTAACTCGGCAGGTGTCAGGGCTACTACGCCATAACTTTTTATACCCGCTATATTGATCTCGTCAAGCATGCTTACAAAGTTCTTATAGGTAGATTTGTCACTTGCCTTAACCAGCACGATCATGAAATTATCGGGACCGGCATGCGTAGCTTCGATCTTTTTGTTTTCCTCGATCAGCGTTTTACGGATGCCGTTTTTACCAAAATTATCCACATGGGTTGCACTACCCGGAGCCCCAACAAACCATTCCAGTTTGTCATTAGCACCTAAAAGCACGGTCATTGTTCTTGTCTCAGGCACAGGCAACTGCACATCTTTTTTCGTTTTATCAGGCCAAAAGGTATCCATTGCCTTGGGTTTGGCAAGGGTAGTGGCCATAATGAAGAAAGTGATCAATAAAAACGCAAGATCAACCATTGCCGTAAGGTCAATACGTGTCGAGGCCTTTTTACTTCTTACTTTTCCGCCTTTTTTCCCTCCGCCCCCGGAGGTATCTAATTCTGCCATAGCTTACTTACTTTGATTTAGCGATGTTATTAAACTAAACTTATTGACGGCCTGTTTTTGCAGCACATCAATTATTTTTTGAATCTCAGGATATTGCTCACGGGAATCGCCTTTAATTGCAAAACGAAGTTCCTTATTATGAAGGTTCTTGGTAACAATACGGGCCTGGTATATCCAGTTAAACAACTCACTGTTGGTAGTGGTATCGACAGGAATGCCGGGCTGATTATATTTTTTCCTTTCATCCTGGGTCAGGTTGATATATTGCTTTAGCACGTTTACAGGAACACCAAACGTAGGGATAAGTGAAAATTTTTGCTGCTCTGCAGGGGTAAAACTTATACTGTATTTTTTACCCATTTCTTCAAGTAAGGCCTTACGCAGGTCGGTTCCTTCTACCGAGAAAAACACTTTACTATGACCTATCGTTACGGTAGCCATATCCACATCAGGCACGTTTACCTTGATGCTTGCACCTGGAACATCAACACGCAGCGGGTCTTCCTGTTTTAATTTTGCTGTTAATATGAAAAAGGTAAGCAAAAGGAATGCCACGTCGCACATTGCCGTCATGTCGATTGCTGTACTTTTTCTGGGAATTTTTATCCTCGCCATAATTAATTAATTTTTTAATATAATAGTGTTTGTAGGGTTATTAACTAACCCGTTCCGTCATTGGCGGAACGGGAAAAACTAAGCACTAAAATATTTTATTACCTTCTTGCTGCATGTGAAGCAGCAAATGTTTGTACTATGCTGAAACCTGTTTCGTCAATTGCATAAGTCAGCTTATCAATTTTTGATGTAAAATAGTTGTACAAGACAATTGATGATGCCGAAGTAGTGATACCCAGGGCGGTGTTGATCAGCGCTTCAGAGATGTTTGCTGAAAGCTGTGATGTGTCAGGGGCGCCGGAAGCAGACAGTGTAGCGAATGCACCGATCATACCCACAACCGTACCTAACAGACCGCTCAGGGTACCGATAGATACCAGGGTGGCAATGATCGTTAAGTTTTGTTCAAGCATAGGCATCTCCAGTGATGTTGCTTCTTCAATATCTTTCTGGATAGCCAGTGTCTTTTGGTCAATGGTCAGCGTATCATCAGCTTCCATTTCGCGGTATTTCTTTAAACCGGATTTGATCACGTTGGCTACTGAACCTTTTTGTTTGTCGCATTCAGCAACGGCTGCATCAATGTTGCCTGCATTAAGCAATGAGGTGATCTTCCTTACAAAAGCGTCAACATTGCCTGTACCGGCGGCTTTACCGATTACGATCGCCCTTTCGATAGAAAATACAATGACCATCAATACGAAAGACATGATCACAGGTACAATCGGTCCTCCTTTGTGTACGGTACCAAAAATATCCTGGGGTGCTCCACGTTCGACATCGCCACCTGCATAATGGCTCGGATTACCTAATATAAATATGAAAATAATAATTCCGACTATAAGACAGATAGGTATAGCCAATACTGCAAACATGCCCGTTGCACTTGAGCTTTCTTTTTTCACAGGAGTAGTTGGTTTTGTTGGTGCGGTTGCCATTACTTTAGTTTTAGTTTTAGTTTTTGTTTATAATAATGTTAATTAATGTGCGTGTTAAAAGAGGATAACAAAATTAGAATTTTAATGAAATAAAAAAACTTTTTCTGTCAATCTTTATCATTATTTAATATAAATGTTACTTTTCGCATGTAAAGGTGCGTTACATAACGTCTACAAACAAAAAAATTGCCTTTTTCGCAGACAATTTTTTACAATGAAAACCATTTTTTTTAATAATAACAAGCAATAACCAATAAAAAATATAACTATATTGATATAGTTACATTAGGTCCTGCATTTATGATCTCCAAATTGCTCTGTGTTGCATACTGTTCAAAATTCTTGATAAATGCCAAGGCAAGGTTATTTGCTTTCTCATCGTAGCTGTCTTTATCGGCCCAGGTACTACGCGGATTCAATATATTGTCAGGCACATTGGGACAACTTACAGGCATCTGCAAATTAAATACCGGATGTTCCTGGTAATGGGCATGATCTATTTCACCGTTTATTGCAGCAGTGATCATAGCACGGGTATACTTCAATTTCATCCTTTTTCCTACACCATACGGACCGCCGGTCCAGCCGGTATTGATCAGCCATACGTTCACATCATGTTCTTTTAACTTACTACCCAAAAGCCTGGCATAAGTTACCGGGTGCAATGGCAAAAAAGCCTCTCCGAAACAGGCCGAAAATGTAGTTTTAGGTTCAATAATCCCGGTTTCGGTACCGGCGACCTTTGCCGTATACCCCGAAATGAAATAGTACATTGCCTGTGCGTCCGATAATTTCGATATAGGAGGCAGCACTCCAAAAGCATCAGCAGTTAAGAAAAAAATATTTTTAGGCGATGATCCCAATGAAGACATTACTGCATTGTCAACATAATACATAGGATAAGCAACACGCGTATTTTCTGTTTTATCAATATTGCAGAAATTTACCTCACGGGTGCCTTTAATAAAGTTGATATTCTCCAGTAAAGCTCCAAATTTAATGGCGTTAAATATTTGAGGCTCTTTTTCGGGTGTCAGGTCGGCACATTTGGCATAGCAACCGCCTTCAAAATTAAAAATGGTATAATCGCTCCAGCCGTGTTCGTCATCCCCTATCAGGCTGCGTTCGGGGTCGGCAGAAAGGGTCGTTTTGCCTGTGCCGGATAAACCAAAAAATATAGCAGTATCGCCTTTGATACCCGTATTGGCCGAGCAGTGCATTGAAAGCACCTTCTTCTGATGAGGCAACACAAAATTAAGTACTGAAAATATGCCTTTCTTTATTTCGCCGGTATAGCCGGTGCCGCCTATCAGTACAATTTTTTTACTGAAGTTAAGGATAGAAAAATTAGGCTGGCGTGTGCCGTCTATAGCCGGATCAGCCTTAAAACCAGGGGCAGCTATCACGGTCCATTCGGGTATTGAAGCAGGGTTTACCACTTCGGGGCGGCGGAATAAGTGGTGTACAAAAAGGTTCTGATAGGCCGTTTCGGTAATCACCCTGATATCGATATGATATTTTTCGTTGGCGCATGCGGATGAGTCACGCACAAAAATCGCGCGTTCGCTAAGGTGATCGGTTACTTTTTGAAGCAATGTATCAAATTTATTGCTGTCAAATTTGATATTTACCTCTCCCCACCAAACGATATCGCGGGTGATTGCATCATCAACAATAAACCTGTCTTTGGGCGAACGCCCGGTAAACTCCCCGGTGTCAATCGCCAGTGCGCCTGTCTCGGCTAAAACACCTTCTTCTCTAAGTAAAGCCGCTTCAACAAGTTGAGCAGGCGTTAATTGGTATAAAACAGTCTTTGCCCGATCAAGGTTTAGATACCCCAGATCAGGTAGTTTTTTAGAAATACTTTTCATTAAATCGGTATAAATTGGTTGTACAAAAATACCGGTTTTAAAAAGCAATAAACAAACAAAATGAGATATTTATTTACTTTATGTAATTTTTACACTAATCTAAACATCTTAATATCAATCGATTATAATTAAAGTTCATAAAAGTTCGATACACTAACCCTGTTAGCAAAGCTGCTGGTTTTTATTAGTTAGGTATGCTCCCTTTATAGTAAACCTTGCAGATCAGTACGGACAGTTTCCTCCGGCGGGGCTTTTAAAAACCGCTAACTGCAGACAGGCAACTGCCAACTACTACCCTCCGGCCTTTTTTGCCTTATATCCGTCAGCTTGTAATAAAGTCAGCACCCGGTCTCTAAAATCGCCCTGGATCAGTATTTCGCCGTTTTTTACGGAGCCGCCAACACCGCACTTCGATTTCAGTTGCTTCCCGATGGCTTCAAGATCAGTTTCCTTACCAACAAAATCACTTATCCGGGTAACTACTTTGCCGCCACCTTTGCGGTCGAGATAAATTTTGAGGTTTTGCTGCTGCGGTGGCAATGTAGAGGCTGCGTAGCCTGTATTGCCCCGGTATTGATATTCAGGATCAGTAGAATACACTACGCCCGAAAAGTTTTTATTCTTCTTTGACATGTTTTATCAAATCTCTAAATTCTAAATGTAAAAACGCTAAGCTCTAAGTTCTAAAACCTAAAATCGAGTTCAAACTGCTATTTGTATTTTTAGAGTTTTAGGATTTATTTATTAAAGGCTTCGCCAGTAATTATTTTTAACGACCTGGGTACGATGTCTATTTGGGCATCAGCGCCTAATAGTTGTGGTTCACCATCAAGGTGTACCGGTCCGCTGCTGCCGCGCTTAACGAGTATGTGTTTGCCCTGAATGATTTCGACATATTTAGATTTGTCAGCAGTTTTGGTAAACATGCGCAAACCCATTTCGGGAAACCTGTATAACGGGAAAGGTTTTATAATACAAATATCTAACAGGCCATCCTGCACAGAGGCACAAGGCGATACATGAGCATTATTGCCATATTGCGATGAGTTGGCAAAGCTCAACATAAATGCCTCACGCTCATAAGGAACACCATCTATTTCAAGGTGATAGGTTTCTGATTTGTAATTGGTAATTTCGCGAAAGGCTGAGCGGATATAAGCTCCGAAACCACGGGTTTTATCGTGCGAAAATACTTCGCTGATATGTGCGTCAAAACCCATTCCGCCCATATTAAAAAAACATTGTCCGTTCAATTTCGCCGAGTCAATCAGTTCAACCCTTTCCATATTCAGCGTTTGTATTGCTTTGCCGGTGTCCATGGGTATACCCAAAAATCTGGCAAGCCCGTTACCAGAGCCGAAGGGAATGATCCCAAGCCCCGTATTTGTACCAACAATTGATGAAGCTATCTCATTTATGGTGCCATCGCCGCCTACCGCTACCACATATTCATATTGATCAACTGCATCCATAGCAAGCTCACTTGCATGCTGGGCAGCATTGGTTATAACAATTGTCGGCTCAAAAATCCTGGTATCAAGATATTTTTGTATCAATTTGGGTACATCGTCTTTCCTTTTCCCCCCCGATACCGGATTTATTATAAATAAGGCTTTCCTTTTCAAGTAATTATAATTTCACCGTCAAAAGTAACCGTATTTTCTGCTTTGTGAAAAATTGTTTTATTTTTGCCTCCTGAAAGTGGACTGATTTGAATGTTCCGTATCTGATTCGATAGTTGTCGCAGAGGATTTGGAACTGGATTGCAACCACGTAAAAAAGTGCTAAAACCCTGTTTTCTTTTTTTACCGCGGTCTCATTAGATTTCCTTCTTTCCCATTTATTTTGTTAATTAATATTTATGCCCTATTTATTCACTTCAGAATCCGTATCGGAAGGACATCCGGATAAAATTGCCGACCAGATATCGGACGCTCTAATAGATAATTTTTTAGCTTTTGACCCCGAGTCAAAGGTTGCCTGTGAAACTATGGTGACCACCGGACAGGTTTTTTTGGCCGGAGAAGTAAAATCAACCGCTTACCTGGATGTTCAGAAAATAGCACGCGATGTAATTAACCGGATTGGTTATAATAAAAGTGCGTACATGTTTGACGGTAATTCGTGCGGGGTGCTTTCGGCAATCCATGAGCAATCACCGGATATTAACCAGGGGGTTGACCGTAAGGAAAAACGGGAACAAGGCGCCGGCGACCAGGGAATGATGTTCGGCTATGCTACCGTTGAGACTGAAAATTATATGCCCTTAGCGCTGGATATTGCACATGCGTTATTGATCGAGCTGGCAGCCGTCCGCCGCGAGAATAGCCAAATCAAATACCTCCGCCCGGATGCAAAATCGCAGGTTACACTGGAGTATAATGATAACAACCAGCCAACCCGTATTGATGCAATTGTAATATCAACGCAGCACGATGATTTTGACGAGGAAAAGGCCATGCTAAAAAAGATCAGTAACGATATTGTTGATATACTTATTCCACGTGTAAAGGCGAAGTATCCAAAATACGCGCGCTTATTTAATGACGATATAAAGTACCACATTAATCCAACCGGCAAGTTTGTCATTGGCGGGCCGCATGGTGATACCGGCTTGACAGGCCGCAAGATCATTGTAGACACCTATGGTGGCAAGGGCGCACATGGTGGTGGCGCCTTCTCGGGCAAAGATCCTTCAAAGGTAGACCGCTCTGCCGCTTATGCGACGCGCCATATTGCCAAAAACCTGGTTGCTGCCGGCGTTTGCGACGAAGTACTCGTGCAGGTTTCCTACGCTATCGGCGTAGCGCAGCCTATGGGTATTTACGTGAACACCTATGGCACAGGCAAGGTTGGCTTAAGCGACGGCGAGATTGCCAAAAAAGTAGAAAGTATTTTTGAAATGACACCTTATGCCATTGAAACCCGCTTGAAATTGCGCAATCCTATTTACATCGAAACAGCTGCTTACGGCCACTTCGGCAAACCCAACCAAATAGTTACCAAAAGTTTCTTTAGCCCTAACGGCCAGGAACTGAAAGTTGAGGTTGAACTCTTTACCTGGGAAAAACTGGATTATGTGGGGAAGGTAAAGGCGGCCTTTGGGTTGTAGTTGATCGATTGAAGTTGATTGAGTTAGACCTGCCGGCAGGCGGGTTAAGTTGATCAGGTTAAAATGCAAACTTGATCAACTAATCGCTCAATCAACTATTCACTTTTATTTATTTACTGTCCAATGCGAGCGATGCAAAAAAATCATCGCCCCCATGTGTACTAACACCCTGTGGTATAGCAGCTGACAAACTATACCTCTTATTCGCTATAAGGATCATAAACATAAATATTCTTGTTTTTTGTGCGCTATTAACGCCTGTAGCCGAATAACTGCTGAAGCCTTTCCGTTTACCGATCGTAAAATCATCAAGGGCCATATTTGGCAGACTTGCGTTGATCCCCTTGTTTAGCTCCGCAGCAAAATGCGGGGTATCAACCAGGGAGCATATTTTTTCATACGATATTACTTAAAAAGCAGCTTAAATATATCCTATTGATTTTTCAGAATAGTTGCTGAGCATTCAGAAATATGACCGGGCTAATTGCAGTTAGTATTTATAAGGCTCAGAAACAAATGGCTTAGTACCGGCTTCTTCGTATTTCGCGCACGAGCCGGCGGTGCCTCCGGGCCTGATAATAATCATTGGTAACCAGTATGGCGTGGATCACACCCGGTATCCATAGACAAAGGGTAAGGATGCAGCTTAAAATAAATGCGCCGATGCGCCCGGTTGTTAAAACCGCAGCCGGCGGAAACAGGATGCAAAGGAAGTAACGCATAATAATGATTAGAGCGTGGTTGGATGACTAAGTTACAATTGCGATACATTTTTTAAAAGCCTTTTTTAACTTTAGCCCATGCAGCACCCCGAAGAAAATCCCTGGCAGATCATTTCTGAAAAAGAAATTTACAATAATCCCTGGATCGGTTTGACCGAATACCAGGTAATCAACCCGTCAGGTAATCCCGGTATCTATGGGAAAGTACATTTCAACAATATTGCCATTGGCGTTTTTCCGCTTGATGAACAAATGAATACTTACCTGGTAGGGCAATACCGTTTTGCTTTGGGACAGTACAGCTGGGAAATACCCGAAGGCGGCGGCATGCTTGGCATCGACCCACTTGCCTCGGCCAAACGCGAACTGCTGGAGGAAACCGGGCTTAAAGCTAGCCGCTGGACGGAATTGCAACGTATGCATCTATCAAATTCGGTAAGTGATGAGCTGTCCATCATCTATCTTGCACGGGACCTCGAGCAGTTTGAAGCCGAACCGGAGGATACAGAACAACTCATTACAAAGAAAGTACCTTTCGACGACGTTTACCGCATGGTTAGCGATGGCCAAATAACTGACGCTATATCCGTAGCATCAGTTTTGAAAATACGGCTGATGCAATTGGAGGGGCGGCTGTAAATAGGTTGATGAGTTCATGGTTGAGAAGTGAGTGATTAGAAAAACCAGTGAAATCTAAAAATTACGGCCGTTCGAAAACGGACGCCTGTTGTATCGAAATTAAACAATCAAAAAATAAAAAATAAATAAATCATTGACAGTTAGCTAGTTGCAATACCGGCATCTGATTTGATGGAAGAAAGATGTAATCAGTCGAACATGGCTTATCTCCGCAAAAAATTGGAACGGCGCACCTACTCGCAGGATCGTTACTATATCCTGATTAAGAGGCAAAAGTCGGGCAAGGCAACATTTAATGAACTGACCGAACTGGATGAAATTGTAAACCGGGTGCCGGATATCCGAGAAAAAGTGATCAGGGAGAGCTTTTTTACAGATAATACACAGGATATAAATACCCCGCCAAACGACCCTGGAGGTAATGATAAATTACACGAGCAACCGGTTCAACACCAACCTTTCTGGAACCGGATCAAATCGTTGATTACACGCCTTTTTATCTCACAAATTTCTGTTGTAAAATCAGGTGACCTGTCTCCATTATTTTAATTTGATTTTTATATTTGGTTGCTATAATCCCTCAATGGACAGTAATGACACGATAGAACTGAAAAGAACTGACAGCAACGATCCGGACTTTCGGTATCTGATACCTTTGCTTGATAAGGATTTGCAGGACAGATACGGCGCCCTCCAGTCAGTGTATGACCAGTATAATCATATCATTAATATTGACACCGTAATGATCGCTTATCATGGGCATACTCCTGCGGGCTGCGGATGCTTTAAGCAAATCGACGACGGGTCAGTCGAGATCAAAAGGATGTTTGTTAAACCTGCTGAACGCGGAAAAGGCATCGCCAGCTCTATTTTAACCGGACTGGAATTATGGGCCAAAGAAGCCGGTTTTTTATATACCCTGCTCGAGACAGGCAATAACCAACCCGAGGCAATCTCCCTTTATAAAAAAGCAGGCTACACAATTGTTCCTAATTATGGGCAATACTCCGGAATGGAAACCAGCATTTGCATGCGCAAAGCGTTATAAAAAACAAGGCCGGCTAAAATTACGAATTGATAATAGGGGAGCGATTAAAAACTAATTGGCTATGAATTGTTTTAATGATTATGAAAATCTTGTATCATCTATTCGGCCAGGGGAAAGATCTTTCCGCCATGCAAATGTGCGCTCGCGCTGTAGTGATCTACTGTATCGCTCTCGTTTTGCTGCGCATCAGCGGCAGACGGACTTTCGGTAAAAAAACCGCATTTGATAATACCATTGCCATCATTTTAGGAGCCGTGCTGAGCAGGGCGGTGGTTGGGGCGTCTGCTTTTTTGCCGACAGTTGCCTGTAGCCTGGTGCTGGTACTTATCCATCGCGGCCTTGCATGGGCAAGCATACATAACAAAACCATACAACACCTACTTGAAGGGGTAAGCATACCTTTATATAAAAATGGCAAGCTGAACAAGGAAAATATGAATACAGCCCTGATCTCGGAAGACGAACTTAAAGGCGATCTGCGCCTGAAAGCACACATAAGCCGTTTAGCAGAGGCCGAGGAAATAAATATGGAAACCAATGGCGAGGTGAGCGTGGTAAAAAAGGAGTATTAGGGCTAATACCGCTAACCCACCAACTCGGCCATCAACAAAATCGAATCAATATACTCCCTATCATTGGCCAGGCGAGGTACTTTATGCTGGCCGCCTAATTTGCCTTTTTCTTTCATCCAGTTAAAAAAGGTGCCTTGCGGGGCGCGGTGTACAATCGGGCGCCGCAGCGCCATATCTTTAAAACGTTTGGCATCATAGTCTGAATTGATCTTGCGCAGGGTTTCATCCAGCAGGTCCACAAAGCGTTCAAACTCGGGCGGTTTTTGTTCAAACTCAATGATCCACTCATGTGCGCCGCTTTCATCGCCCTTAAAATACACCGGTGCGGCGGTATATTCCCTGATAATGGCCCCGGTCTGGTGGCAGGCTTCTGCAAGTGCTCGCTCGGCATTATCAATGATCAGTTCTTCTCCAAATGCATTGATAAAATGCTTGGTACGCCCGGTAATCTGTATGCGGTAGGGTGAAAGTGAAGTAAACCGGATCGTATCCCCTATCATGTACCGCCAAAGACCGGCATTGGTACTGATAATCAGGGCGTAGTTCTTATTCAACTCCACTTCATCAAGCGTGAGGGTCTTAGGGTTATCATCATGCAAATGCTCCAGCGGCAAAAACTCATAGAATATGCCATAATCCAGCATCAGCAGCATATCGCCGTGTTCTTCCTGATCCTGTATCCCAAAAAAGCCTTCGGAGGCATTGTACGTTTCCAGGTAATGCATATCATCATTAGGGATCAGCTTTTTAAACTGCTCCCGGTAAGGGGTAAAATTCACCGCCCCATGATAATAAAGCTCCAGGTTGGGCCATACTTCCAGCAGGTTCTTTTTGCCGGTAATCTCCAGTATGCGCTTAAACAATAAAATATTCCAGGTAGGTACGCCGCTAATGCTGGTTACATTCACATCTTTGGTGGCGTAGGCCATCTTCTCGATTTTCTCCTCAAAATTCTCTAACAGGGCAATATCAAGGTGAGGGGTACGATAAAACTCAGCCCACAGGGGCAGATTCTTCATAAGTACTGCTGACAAGTCGCCAAAAAAAGTGTCTGCCTTCAGCTGGCTCACCTGGTGACTGCCGCCTAATGTTAAGGTCTTGCCGGTAAATATCCGGGCATTGGGGCGGTTGTTGAAATAAAGGGTAAGCATATCCTTACCACCCTTAAAATGGCATTCCTCCAGTGATTCCTCACTTACCGGGATAAATTTGCTGCGATCACTTGTAGTACCTGATGATTTAGCAAACCACCGGATCTCCGAACGCCAAAGCACATTTTGTTCGCCCTTCAGCATTCTTTCAATATAAGGCTTCAGGGTATCATAATTCTGTATGGGAACCCGTTGTTTAAATTGATTCAGATTTTCAATGCTCTTATACTGATACTTTTTGCCCCATTCGGTATTTTCAGCGCCCGATACCAAGTGCTCAAACCATTCCTCCTGCACTTCATAGGGGTACTTCATAAAAAGCTCTATCTGGTGGATACGCTTTTTGATAAACCATGTAAATACAGAGTTAATAATTGTCATAGATAATCATTAGTCACTTGTCATTTTCATCACGTCGCCTTGCTCCCCGTCATTGGTCATTCAATAACCTAATGGCGAAGCCATATGATTAATGACGCCAGGCAAAGGCGCCAAGCACTTAAACGAATGTCTTTCTTTTTAACACAAAATTAGCACCCAGATACACTTTTCGCACCATTTCATTTTCTGCCAATACCTCGGGTACGCCCGATTCCAATATTTTTCCTTCAAAAAGCAGGTACGCACGGTCGGTAATCGACAAAGTCTCCTGCACGTTATGGTCGGTTATCAATATGCCGATATTACGATGTTTCAGTTTGGCCACCATAGCTTGTATCTCTTCCACAGCAATCGGGTCAACCCCGGCAAAAGGCTCATCAAGCAGTATAAAGTTCGGTTCGGCGGCCAAAGCACGGGCAATTTCAGTACGCCTGCGCTCACCACCCGACAGCAGGTCGCCACGGTTTCGGCGTACTTTATGCAGGCTAAACTCGTCTATCAGTTCTTCGAGTTTCTCGTGTTGCTTTTCCTTGGTCATTTTACCCATCTCCAGCACCGCCTTAATATTATCCTCAACCGACAATTTACGAAACACGGATGCCTCCTGGGCCAAATAACCTATCCCCTTTTGCGCACGACGGTACATCGGGTCGCCGGTTATATCTTGATCATCCAAAAATATCGTACCCTCATTCGGTTTGATCAACCCTACGATCATGTAAAACGAAGTGGTTTTGCCCGCCCCATTTGGACCAAGCAATCCAACTATCTCCCCCTGCGAAACATCAAACGAAACATGATTTACAACTGCACGCTGCTTATATTTTTTTACGAGATTTTCTGCTCTTAATATCATTTTGTCTGAACCAGAATTTATAGAATTTTTAAATTACCCGAATTTTGATCAGCTATTTAACCTAATCAAAAAACTCACCACATCTTACCCCTTTTACATTCAACTGTATAGAACGTTTTTCACGCCAAATATTTTCTTCTATGTGATAACAAATATCAAAAGGCTTTCCTTCTTTTATTTCCGGCAGGTAAACTCCCTGGTTAAAGGCAATACAATCAAAGCCGGCGGAACCTTCCTGCATCACTGTCATTTTCAGGTGGTTTTCGCCTACCAACCCTGCATAACCGCTAACATACACATTCCGGCTGATAAAAATGGGCGACATATTCTCTGGTCCGAAAGGTGCAAACTGGTTCAATATCCTGAAAAACTTTGGCTCTATTTGTTTTAACTTTAGCTCGGCATCTATTGTTATTCGCTGTATCAACTGCTCATCGGTAATACTTGCACTTACCACTTGTTCAAAACGTTCAATAAAAGCATCCACATTTTCGGGATGCAGTGTAAGTCCCGCGGCATATTTATGACCGCCAAATTGTATAAGCAGGTCCTTGCATTCACAAAGTGCCTCATACAGGTCATATCCAAGCACCGACCGTGCCGAACCTGTCACATGCCCGTTTGAGCGGGTAAGTACAACGGTTGGCCGGTAATATTTTTCAGTAAGGCGCGATGCAACAATTCCTATGACACCTTTGTGCCAGTTTTCATTAAACACGACGGTCGATTTTCTGCCGATCATTACCTCATCACCTGCTATCATGCTTAACGCCTCATCGGTAATAGACAGGTCGTGCCCCTTTCGCTCGGTGTTTTTTATGTTGATCAGCATTCCCTTTTCCCTTGCGGCCTGATCATGGCAGGCAATCAGCAACTCCACAGCATGTTTAGCGTCATCGATACGGCCGGCAGCGTTAATGCGGGGGCCCAGGGTAAAAACAATATCCGATATGGTATAATTGCCTGTGGCCCTTGCGGCAATTTCCATTAATATCTTTACACCTATGCAGGGTTCATTGTTCAACTTTTGTAATCCGAAATAGGCCAGCACTCTGTTCTCGCCGGTGATATGTACAATATCACAAGCGATACTGATGGCCACCAGGTCAAGATAGCAGGCCACTTCCTGGAAGGGGATATCATTTTTCTGTGCATAGGCCTGTATCAGCTTAAAGCCTATCCCGCATCCCGAAAGTTCCTTATAAGGATATTCGCAGTCGCTTCTTTTCGGGTCGAGCACAGCAATGGCCTCCGGCAGCTCTTTACCCGGAAGGTGATGGTCGCATATCACAAAATCAACCCCTTTGGTATTGGCATAAGCAATTTTATCAACCGATTTAATACCACAGTCGAGCGCTATAATCAGGCCAAAGCCATTATCAGCTGCATAATCTATGCCCTGTGTAGATATACCGTAGCCTTCGCGGTAACGGTCGGGAATATAATATTCGATAGGATCATAGAGCTTACGAAAAAAGCTATAAACCAGGGAAACCGAGGTGGTTCCGTCAACATCATAATCGCCATAGACCAGTATCTTCTCCCCAGCCATGATGGCATTTTCAATTCGCTCAACCGCCTTTTCCATATCCGCCATCAGGAAAGGGTCATGCAGATGCCGCACCTCGGGCCTGAAAAAATACCGGGCATCCTCATAATTTGTAATGCCCCTGTGGATCAGCAAAGTACTTAAAACGGTGTCGATAGTAAGCGCATCAGCCAGTTTTATGACATCCTCATTATCGGGCTTTTCCCTTACCGCCCACCGTTTATTCATATCTTTGTTGCTTAAAACAGTAAATATAGTCAGAAATTGACAACATTGATATGAAGATTTTTGCATTAGGTGAAGGGTCATACTCGGTTGATTCTTCTAAGAAATTTATACCCTTTGATCCTCAAACCGATAGCACCAAAGATCGTCCGGGCTCCCTATTTATCCATGTTAACCCTTTCCTGGTAAAGACTGCTGAAGATCTGATACTGTTTGACACAGGGCTGGGGTTTAAGGATACGCGGGATGAGTTGTTGCTGCACCAGCATATACGCAACGCGGGATTCGACCCCGATGAAGTAACGCTTGTATTGATGTCGCACCTGCACTATGACCACTCGGGCGGCCTGGTAGTAGAAAGGAATGGCCGGCTCGAACCCAGTTTCCCGGGTGCGCTGCATGTGATCCAACACAGCGAATGGGAAACAGCCATCAACGGCAGATCATCATCCTACCACAAAGAAATTTTTGACGCGCTGAAGGATGCAGCCAATATTCAGTTTGTAGAAAATTCAGGTGAATTAAAACCTGGCATCAGCTATGAGCTATCAGGCGGGCATTGCCCCTTTCACCAGGTTTTTTGGATAAACGGTCATAGTGGCAAATGTTTTTATGGTGGCGATGAGTTGCCGGAACCTGAGCAGTTATTAAGAAAATTCATAGCGAAATATGATTACGACGGGCGTAAAGCGATGCGGCTACGGGAAGAATACGGCAAAAAGGCGGCTGAAGAAAATTATACCTGTTTATTTTATCATGCTAAGTCGAACCCTATAAGTAAGGTAAGCTATTCGGATGAGCACTTTACAGTAAAGGAACTGTTGTAATTCGGAATTGTTGGAAAGTTGGCTAGTTAATTTTTGAGGTAATATTTTGTTTTGGGATCGTCACTGAATTTCGTTTTGTTAGAAAGTCTTAAGTGCGTAAATTCCAACGCTAAAACCGTTAAGCTTTACACCCTTAAAACAATTATGCGTGTTTAGCCACTTCAAAAAGCTCTTTTATTTTCTCCACGTTTAATGGTTTCGAAATAAAGTCTTTCACAATAGGGTATGAACGCGCTTTGTTAATATCATTACTGAACACCGATGACGATATGATATAAACTTTGCATTTACTTAACGGGTCAATGTTTAAGCGGGAATATTCATCCAGAAATTCCCAGCCATTCATGATAGGCATGTTGATATCCAGCAGAATATAGTCAGGCAGCTTAGAAGGATCGTTCCGTTGTATGTCCAGCAATAGATCAATTGCATACTTTCCATGCAGGCAGGCCATGATGTCTGTATTTAACAGCGCCTTCTTTATTAATTTGATGGAAATAAAGTTGTTTATTTCATCATCATCAACCAGCAAAATGCTCACAGAGCCATTAGTATTAGTCATATATGCTTTATACGATACAAAAATCAAAAGGTTATGCAGGTAATTGGCGTAAAATAAAAAAACGTGATTTTTAAAATACTTTACAAGTTACCGTTTTATAGTAACGATTGCTGCATGTTGATTATTATTCAAAGATTTGATCCGGAAAGCTAATCTGCCTAAAACTCGTAATCCCGCTCTACCTTACATATTCGGGTTTTGTAATGCGTATACCATTTTTGGCGGCCCTGTTGCTGGGCAAATAAATGACGCGCATTCGCTTTCCAGTTTTTAATAGCCTCCGTTGAGTCCCAGTAGGATATGGTTATACCTAATCCTTCTCTTGCCGCCTCAACACCAAGGAATCCGGGTTGTTGCCTGGCCAGCTCTTCCATCTCGACAGACATGGCCCCATAACCATTATCGCCTTCAGTCCGCAGCGATGTAAAGATGACAGCGTAATAGGGTGGTTGGGGGGTGTTGGCAATCATATTTTATCGTGCAAATTTCAGATATGCAAATGTATTTGATGTGCAAGTTTCAAATGTGCAGACGGTTTGTTTGTCATCTGCACATTCGCATAGCTTCCTATCTGCACATTTATTCTATTACGCTTTCTTCAAATTCATAATCCTCAAGCGGCGGGCATGAACAGATCAATGTCCTGTCCCCATAAGTATCATTAACGCGGCCAACCGAAGGCCAGAATTTATAGGCGGCAACGTATGGAAGCGGAAATGCCGCTTTTTGACGCGTATATGGATGATCCCACTCATTACCTGTAACAACCGCAACGGTATGAGGTGCATTTTTAAGCGGGTTATTTGTCTTGTCCGATAGCCCTTTTTCTACATCATCAATTTCGTGGCGGATAGCGATCATGGCGTCACAAAAACGATCAATTTCATGCTTAGGCTCTGATTCTGTCGGCTCAACCATTACCGTACCTGCAACCGGGAACGAAACCGTCGGTGCATGGAAGCCGTAATCCATCAGCCGTTTGGCAATATCAGTTACCTCAATACCGAAATTCTTAAATGCACGGCAGTCCAGTATCATTTCGTGTGCGCAACGACCATTGGCGCCGGTATATAATACCGGATAATGGTGTTTTAAGCGGGTATTAATATAATTAGCGTTCAATATCGCATAACGTGTAGCATCAGTTAAACCCTCACTACCCATCATGGCGATATAGGCGTGCGATATGATCAGTATAGAAGCTGAGCCCCATGGCGCTGATGAAACAGCGTGAATGGATTTTCCCCTGTCAATATCAACCACCGCATGCCCCGGCAAATAAGGCACCAGGTGTTTAGCTACCCCAATTGGCCCCATACCCGGGCCGCCGCCGCCATGCGGTATACAAAATGTTTTATGCAGGTTTAAGTGACAAACATCGGCTCCTATTCCAGCCGGGCTGGTTAAACCAACCTGTGCATTCATGTTGGCGCCATCCATGTACACCTGGCCGCCATTGCGGTGAATGATCTGGCAAATATCAATAATGGCTTCCTCAAAAACGCCATGTGTTGAAGGGTAGGTTACCATCAGGCATGAAAGATCATTGTTATGCTGTTCCGCTTTTTCTTTCAGGTCGGCAACATCAATATTTCCGTTATCATCACATTTCACTACGACGATCTTCATGCCGGCCATAGCCGCTGACGCCGGGTTGGTGCCATGTGCAGATGAAGGGATCAAAGCAATATTCCGGTGCTTTTCGCCCCGGTCATGATGATAAGCACGGATCACCATTAAACCGGCATATTCACCCTGTGCACCGGCATTGGGCTGCAGGCTCATAGCGGCAAAACCGGTAATTTCTGACAACCAGTTATTCAGTTCATCAAACAACTGCATATAGCCGCCCACCTGATCGGCAGGGGCAAACGGGTGCATTTTGCTAAACTCGGGCCAGGTAACCGGTACCATTTCCGTGGTGGCGTTCAGTTTCATCGTGCACGAGCCCAGAGCGATCATCGAGTGGCAAAGGGAAAGGTCTTTAGCCTCCAATGATTTGATATAACGCAACATCTCATGTTCAGAATGATGGGTGTTGAAAATGGCGTGAGTCAGGTAGTCCGATTTACGCTGCAGATCAGCCGGGATAACTGTTTTCACATTTGCTTTCAGTTCATCAAAACTCACATCACTCAATGTTTTGCCTTTTACTTTTGCAAAAAAGCGCACCATCGTTTTAATATCTTCGGGCGACGTAGTTTCGTCGGTGGAGATCGTAATAACTGAACCCTCATAGTGCAGATTCATTTCGTTATTGATCGCTTCGGCATGAATAGGGCCGACCAGGTCACCCAGGTCAAATTTCAGCGTATCGAAATAAGCTTTGTTCAATTGCTTATAGCCTAATTGTTCCAGTGATTGTGAAAGCAATACCGACAAGCCATGTATCCTTTGGGCAATTAGTTTAACCCCTTTAGGGCCATGATAGACCGCGTAACATCCTGCCATAATAGCCAGTAATGCCTGGGCAGTGCAAATATTGGAGGTAGCCTTATCCCTGCGGATGTGCTGCTCGCGGGTTTGCAAGGCCATACGCAGCGCATAATTTCCGGCGCTATCGATCGTAACCCCGATGATGCGGCCTGGTATAGATCTTTTATATTCTTCTTTAGTAGCAAAAAATGCTGCATGCGGACCGCCGAAGCCCATCGGTACACCAAAACGTTGGGTTGACCCAACTACCACGTCAGCGCCCCACTCGCCCGGGGGGGTTAACAGTGCCAGGCCCATGATATCGGCCACGACAGTCAGCTTAATACCCTTTTCATGTCCTTTAGCCGCAAAGCCGGAATAATCGTATACCTGGCCATGCCCTGCCGGATATTGTACAATGGCCCCGAATATATTTTCGTTCAGTTCAACGGTGCGGTGGTCGCCAATCTGAATTTCGATTCCATAAGGCTGGGACCTTGTTTTTAATATATCAATAGTCTGAGGGAACACCTCATCCGACACAAAAAACACTTTAGCGTTTGGATTTTTGCGCAGGCTGTATTGCATAAACATCGCCTCCGCCGCAGCGGTACCCTCGTCAAGCAAAGAAGCATTGGCAATTTCCATACCCGTAAGATCGATCACCATGGTCTGGAAATTCAATAAAGCCTGTAAACGGCCTTGTGCTATTTCGGCCTGGTAAGGGGTATACTGCGTATACCAACCGGGGTTCTCCAATATATTGCGCTGAATAACGCCCGGAACGATCACATCGTAATAGCCCTGCCCAATAAACGATTTGAATACTTTGTTTTTTGATGCCGTTTGCTTTAACGTATTGAGGTAATCAAACTCACTTTTTGCAGGCGGCAGCTCGAGTGGTTTTTTCAGCCTGATCCTGGCCGGAATGGTTTGTGCTATCAATTCATCAAGCGAACTTACACCTACCGTTTTTAACATTTGAGCCGTATCTGCGGCGTTTGGAGCAATATGCCTGTATTGAAATTGCTCCTGATAATCTGTGTTCAACTTCATGAATCCGGGGTCCCTTAAATTTTGCACGAAGGTACGAATTTAGGTAATTATTAACAATTGGGTAACTCGATAGTGACAATGGTTTTACAGTAGTGGTTCGAAGCTGAATTAACGAATCAGCGAAATTAAATGACGGGATAAAAAAATTCGCTAAATTCCGGTTCAGGTAGCTAATTGCCTCAAATACATTTGTATCGTATTTTCCAATCCATAATACAGCGCATCGCAGATCAGTGCGTGGCCAATGCTTACTTCTTCCAGCGCGGGTATATTTTCAGCAAAATATTTCAGGTTATGCAAGTCGAGATCGTGGCCGGCGTTGATGCCAAGGCCGGCATTTTTAGCTGCTTCAGCTGCCTGCATATAAGGTGCTATAGCCAGTTCCCGGCCCTGGTGATAATGATGGGCATAAGCTTCGGTGTATAATTCTATCCGGTCGGTGCCGGTAGTGGCTGCGGCCTCCACCATTTCGGGGATAGGGTCAACAAATATCGAAACCCGTATGCCGGCATTTTTAAAAACCCGGATCATATCTTTCAGGTACCGCTGATTTTGGATAGTATCCCAGCCATGGTTTGAAGTGATCTGCCCAAGGCCATCAGGTACCAGAGTCACCTGCTCTGGTTGATTAGCCAAAACCAGGTCTATAAATTTTTGTTCCTGGCAGTTGCCTTCGATGTTAAACTCAGTAGTTACTATCTTCTTTAGTCCGGACACATCATTATAACGGATATGCCGCTCGTCAGGCCGGGGATGCACCGTGATGCCCTGAGCTCCAAAACGTTCGCAGTCCCTGGCAACCTGTATCAGGTCAGGGTTATTCCCTCCGCGCGAGTTGCGCAATGTGGCAATTTTATTAATATTAACGGATAATCGGGTCATTTAAGCAAATAGTTTCACTTGGTAAATATCATTATTCCTTGTTTAACATCTTCAACAATTTTATGATTCCTTTTATTTGAGACCTTAATATGGAAATTTTCCCCATATTAGCGGCTACGGCCGAAAGCCGGAATTAGCCCTGCCGCATAGCCGTTTCAACAAAAGTATATCAGTCAGGCATCATATTTGCTATTGGCAATGCATCTTTC
This sequence comes from Mucilaginibacter sp., assembly GCA_028287895.1. Classification (GTDB taxonomy): domain Bacteria; phylum Bacteroidota; class Bacteroidia; order Sphingobacteriales; family Sphingobacteriaceae; genus Mucilaginibacter. Next base: position 49,234 of record JAQBOV010000085.1, read on the forward strand.
GGATGATGACCGGCAATTTTTGTTTTTTTTACCTATTGCCCCCACCATCCTGAAACTGACACCGGTTTAAATAACTTAAACAATTATTTAAAAACCAAAAACTTATATCTTTAAACGCTGAAATGTAACATAAATATGGGCTGCTTTAATTTGGTGATGTGTGTTTGCTTTAATAAAATGGGAATTCAAATTAACAGATCTTTAATATCAGCCGGGCCATTTTTGCCTGATAATCCGAAATGGCAATACTTACCGTTAACCTTTTAAAAAATAAATGATCAAGATAAAATTTATCTTTCTGTTTGTATTACTATGGTCATTCCATTGCTACGCCCAAAACACAACCGGCTGTATTATGGGCAATTGCAAAGATGGTATTGGGGTAGTTGTTTTCCCCGATGGGAGAAAATATGGCGGCGAATTCCGGGATGGCAAAATAGACGGCAAGGGAACAATGACCTGGCCTGATAAAAGAAAATATTACGGCTCCTGGAAAAATGACAAATATAACGGATTGGGAACAATGACCTGGCCTGACGGACATAAATATATCGGCGAGTGGAAAAACGGCTATAAAGATGGAACAGGCACCGAGACATGGTCGGCAAAAAAAAGATATGACGGCGGTTACCGGGTAGGGCGCAGAAACGGGCAGGGAACAATGAATTTTCCGGATGGAAGAAAATATGTAGGTGAATGGGAAAATGACACGCAAACAGGGCAAGGGTTACAGACCTGGCCCAACGGAGAAAAATATATCGGCGGATGGAAAAATGATAGAAGGAACGGCCAGGGAACAAATACTTATGCCAATGGAAACAGGTATGACGGGGAATGGGCCGACAACGTCAAAGAAGGATTTGGTACAATGACCTGGCCAGGCGGCAGAAAGTATACCGGCGAGTGGGAAGATGACATGCAAAACGGGCATGGAGTGGAAACCTGGAAAACAGGAGAGAAATATGAAGGGGAATGGAGAAATAACATGAGGAACGGGCCGGGAACAGAAAATTATCTTGACGGGAGCAAGTATGAAGGGGGCTGGAACAATGATAAAAAGAACGGGCAGGGAACGATGAGCTATGCTGATGGAAGCAAATATGAAGGGGAATGGAAGGATAATAAAAAAAACGGGCAGGGAACGATGACTTTCCCAAATGGGAAAAAGCATGCCGGCATATGGAAAGATGATGTTTTCGACGAGGAAAAAAAATACGCACTGGCTGATAATGGCACAGTTGCTTCTAAACCTAGAACCCCTGCTGAATTGAAAGTAACAGGCATCACCTTTAATGATAGCCTTGGCAATAAGAACAGCATTCTGGATGCAAATGAAAAAGCAGAAATAAAATTTACTTTATTCAATCAAGGTAAAGGCAATGCCAGCAACATCATCATAGGGATACAGGACCTGAATTTTACAAAAGGCATAACCTATGAGGTTAAGCAAACCTACGACTCCCTGGCAGCCGGTGAGCAAAAAAATATAATCATACCTGTTTCCAGTAACATGGAATTAGCAACCGGGGAAACAAATTTTAAGATTCAGATACATGAGGGCAATGGCTTTGATGCAGGCCCATTTTATATCGCATTTAAAACACGGGAATTTACAAGACCCCGGACTGTAGTTACAAACGACAAAACCACAGCTGGCTGCGTGATAGGGAATTGCAAAAATGGAAATGGGGCAATGATCTTCCCCGATGGGCGAAAATATAATGGTCAATGGAGAAATAATAAAATGGAGGGCAAAGGAACCATGACCTGGACTGATGGACGGGCATATTATGGAGAATGGAAACAGGATAAACAAAATGGACAGGGAACCGAAATAGGGGCAGACGGCGGCAAATACGTGGGCCAATGGAGAGATGGCTCCAGAGATGGCAAGGGGACCTATGCTTCAGCGATAGGGCGAAGATATTCAGGATCTTGGAAAGGCGACAAACAAAATGGCGAGGGCCTGATGGTTTGGCCGACCGGCCAGAAATATTTGGGTCAATGGAAAGATGGCCGCAGAAACGGGCGGGGAATAATGTTGTGGCCGACGGGCGAAAAGTATGATGGCTTGTGGAAAGACGACAAACAGGACGGACAAGGAATATTTTACTATACCAATAAACAGGTATATGAAGGTGAATGGAAACAGGACCAAATAAATGGGCTTGGAACGATGACTTACGCGAACGGGAAGAAAAGCATTGGTGAATGGAAGGATGGCGTTTTAGCGAAGGAAGGGACAGTAAGCCATGTTGAAAAGCCGCCCAGACCCAAATCGCCCGCTGTGCTGGAAGTAGTAAATGCAACATTTGTTGATAGCGTGGGCAATAATAACAATGTGTTACACCCAAATGAAAAAGCAAAAATAAAATTTACCTTATCAAATCAGGGCAAGGGCGATGCCTACAACCTGATAATTGAAATAAAAGATCTAAATGCAATTAATGGAATAGAATATGTTGCTAAACAAACCCTTTCGCATTTATCATCCAGGAAGGCAATAGTTGTAACAATCCCTGTTCACGGTAACGCCGGATTGATAACAGGGAACGCAAATTTCAGGATTAAAATAACCGAGGGGAACGGATATGATGCCGATCCTTTTTATATTAATTTTAAAACCGAGGGAAAAACATTATAAACCCTAACGTTAAAACACAAAGGGGCCACATTTGTTATTAAGCTATCTTTAACGTAAGCGCTTTGTTTTACTTAGCTATATTAAAACATGAGACACCTGTTTACCATTTCTGCAATAATCCTGTTGTCCATCCTTAGGGTATCAGCTCAGGGTATCGTTCCTGCAAAATATGCGCTAAGGCATCTTGGTAAGAAAGTCACCATCTGCGATAAGGTTTACGGCGCCAACAGCAATTCAAACGCAACGTTTTTATATCTTGGCGGCGACTATCCGGAACAATTATTGACCATCATTATAAAACCCGGCGAGCTGGCTAAGTTTAAAGCCCATCCCGGAACCGATTTTAAAGGGAAGGATATCTACGTTACAGGAGTGATTATATCTGATAAAGGCAAAGCACAAATTGTAGTAACTAACCCCAAACAGATCAGGCCATTATTGGTGGATAGCCCGGTTAAACAAATACAAAGAGTAAATTAAAATCTTCTTTGCTGATACAATAGCGCGTGGCAGGAGAGCGATAAAAGAATGGCTATGCGGAATTTATTACCCTGCCGGCAGATAAAAAGAAGTAATCAGAACCGCAGATAACAAAAAAGGACATGATCCTAAAACCACGTCCTTTCATATTTTCAACTTCAGATTTGATTCAGAACTGAAGACTCAGACTTAATAACGATAATATTCCGGTTTAAACGGCCCGCTAACTGCGACGCCGATGTAATCAGCCTGGTATTGGTCTAATTCTTCCAGTTCAACGCCAATTTTAGCCAAGTGCAGGCGGGCTACTTTTTCATCCAAATGTTTTGGCAGCGTATAAACCTTGTTCTCGTATCGGTCCGTGTTTGTCCAAAGCTCCAGCTGTGCCAAAGTCTGGTTGGTGAACGAGTTAGACATTACAAAGCTTGGGTGACCGGTTGCACAACCTAGGTTTACCAAACGGCCTTCGGCCAATACAATCACGTCTTTGCCATCAATGGTATATTTATCAACCTGTGGTTTAATTTCAATTTTGGTATTACCATAGGTGCCATTCAGCCAGGCCATATCTATCTCGTTGTCAAAGTGGCCGATGTTACATACGATCGCTTTGTCCTTCAGCGCACGGAAATGTTTTTCGCGTACAATATCACAGTTACCTGTAGCAGTTACCACAATATCAGCTTCAGTAATAGCGGTCGATAATTTTTTAACTTCAAAACCTTCCATAGCAGCCTGCAGCGCACATATCGGGTCAATTTCGGTTACAATGACACGCACGCCCGCATTACGCAATGAATCGGCGGAACCTTTACCCACATCCCCATAACCGCAAACAACAGCCACCTTACCGGCCATCATTACATCAGTAGCACGACGGATAGCGTCGACTAACGATTCACGGCAGCCATATTTATTATCAAATTTCGATTTGGTAACCGAGTCGTTTACGTTAATAGCAGGCATTGGCAATGTGCCATTTTTCATCCGCTCATACAAACGGTGCACCCCCGTCGTAGTTTCCTCAGACAGCCCCTTAATAGCGGCTATCAGTTCAGGATATTTATCCAGCACCATATTGGTCAGGTCACCCCCATCGTCTAAGATCATGTTCAATGGCTTACGGTCCTGGCCAAAAAACAGTGTTTGCTCAATACACCAGTCAAACTCTTCGGCATTCATACCTTTCCAGGCATAAACGGAAATGCCTGCGGCAGCAATAGCAGCAGCAGCATGATCCTGTGTCGAGAAGATATTGCATGACGACCAGGTCACATCGGCACCCAGTTCAATCAGTGTTTCAATTAAAACAGCGGTTTGAATGGTCATATGCAGGCAGCCTGCAATACGGGCGCCCTTTAGTGGTTTGGATGCGCCAAACTCCTTGCGCAAGGCCATCAAGCCAGGCATTTCTGCTTCGGCCAGGCCGATCTCTTTACGGCCCCATTCGGCCAGCGATAAATCTTTTACTTTGTATTTGGTGTACGTGGTTTCTACTGATGACGGCATAGCATTTTCATATTTTGAAATACAAAAGTAAGAAATAGAATTGTCTTAAGAAAATCAGGCAGCGATAACTTCCTCTTTCAGCTGTTTATGATTATAATTACCATTGAGCGGCGACATAGCCAATTTGCCATTATGTGCGCCCCCCGATTCCACCTGTAATACCTGTGTATTAATGTCTCCGGTTATCCGGCCGGTGCTCCTGATCTCGAGTGAGTGGGTATTAATGTTACCAAGAACGGTCCCATAAACTATCATTTCCTTAGTGACTACATTGCCGGTAACAACGCCCTTTTCTCCCAAAATCAAGCCTTCATCAATAAGCACATCGCCGGTTATCTGTCCTTCTATCCGCACAAAGGCGGGAGCTTTCAGGTTACCATCTAAAACGCAACCTGCGCTGATCATAGTTGATATTACTTGCTGGTCAAGTTCTACTTTATTCTTGTTTGAAAAAATAGCCATAGTTTATTTTTTTTTTATAAGTTGATTAAGTTGGACCTGCTTGCAGGTTTAGTTGATTAAGTTCATATGATAATAAAATAACTTAACCAACCACGCACTATTCACCATTCCCTATTAATTATTCAGCGTTAAAAACTTAGCCGGATTAATCGGTTTACCGTTCTTTCTTACTTCGTAATGCAAATGGGCACCGGTTGAATGCCCTGTCGAGCCTACTTTCCCGATCACGTCACCGGTGCTGACTTCCTGCCCCTCATGTACAATGATGCGCGAAAGGTGCCCATATAAAGTTTCAAAATCGTTGGCATGCTTAACAATGATACAATTTCCATAGCCGCCTCTCCAACCGGTGAAAATTACTTTTCCGTTAGCTGTAGTCTTGACCGGATCGCCCATTTGGCCCTTAAAATCAATACCCGGATGGTATTCTGCATTGTCGGACTCGAAGGGATCACTGCGGTAACCAAATACCGACGTAATAGCACTCAATCGCGGATAGCCCATAGGGGTAAATGCCACGCTGTTTACCAGACGGCTTAAATAATCATTATAAAGCGAGTATTTCTCATCATCGCTGAGTTTAGATTCTTCAGCATTGCCATTACCTCCAACCGACTGTATTGAAAACCCTTTAAGACCTCTTTTTCTTAAAAAATCGTTGATCTTCTGCAGCTTGCTTTGTATTGATTGTATATAAGTTATCGCTGAATTAGTTCTGGGTGCAGCAGCGGAAGGCAGTGCAATGGCTGGTTCAGGCAGTTTTACCTTTAGTTGCGCTATTTGCGTCAGTAACCGTTGTTTTTCCAGTTCATGGTCGGTATTTTTTGAATTCAAATAGATAATAGCTCCTATAAGGGCAAGCACCACGCACACGATCGAGGCCGCATAATGTCTTAGTCTTTTTAAGTGCTTGGTTTTTACTTGTATTGCCTTTGTTTGCTCCTGGTTTTTGTTGACAATAATGATGGTACTAAAATTGGTAAGTTTTAGGTTCATATCTCAATAGAATTAATATAGGGTATGCAATTTAAGACAATAGACGTATAAAAATTCAAAATATTTTGATTTCCTGTCAGAATAAATTATTTCGCCGAAAGAAACGAAATTTCGATTCGCGATTTGTTTAATTTCTTCTATGGCAAAAGCTGTCATCTCCCTTTATACGACTTTCGTCAGCAAAATGTTATATTACTTACTGCAATATTTAACTGTTAATGATTTGTTACCTTTACACAAAATTTATTAAAAAGATGATGTACCCTGAATATTTAGTTGCCCCAATGCGGCAAGATCTGACCAAGGTAGGTTTTGAAGAGTTAAAAGATGCGGATGCGGTAAAACAAGCTATTGAAAGTAAAGGTACCGTATTCATAATGGTAAATTCTGTTTGCGGTTGCGCAGCGGCCAATGCGCGCCCTGCGGCACAAATAGCTTCAAAACACGAAAAACACCCTGATAAACTGGTTACCGTATTTGCCGGTATGGAAAAAGAAGCTGTTGATACCGCACGTAATTATATGCTGCCTTATCCCCCGTCTTCGCCTGCCATGGCTTTGTTTAAAGATGGCAAACTGGTTCATATGATAGAGCGCCACCAGATAGAAGGCCGCCCTGCGCAAATGATAGCTGATAATTTGATCGGCGCGTTTGAACAATACTGCTGATTTTAGGCTTAAAGCAAAAAGCTGAAAGGAGTTTTCTTTTCAGCTTTTTTGTTTTTCCACTGCCAGCTGCTAGCCGGCCATCCACTCCCGACAAAGCGTGTGCGGACATATACCAATCTATAGCTTCTGATTGAATAAGGTGGTGACAGCACTTTGCCAGCACATCGCTATGCTGTTGCCTGTAACACCGCTGTGCCATCCTGAAAGTTTCCACTTTTAATGATTAATCCTGTAGCGGAATTTACGCCGGCTGGGCTTATCGACCCGCCAATTTGCAAGCCATAGCCTTGTTATCCCTATCAGACTTTCGGGATCCGATACCCTTTTTAAATAAAACTTTATAATTTAGCCAAATATCAACTGGCAAACTCATGCGTAAATTTTTCTTGGCAATACTATTGTTTTTTGTTTCGTCGGCCTTTGCACAAAAAACCTATATACAATGCGGCCGGTTAATCGACGGCGTTTCCACCACCACCCAAACACAGGTAACTGTTGTTGTTGACGGCAAATTCATTACCGATATACAAAAGGGATACAACAGCGGTGCTGCTGGTGATAGGGTAATCGATCTGAAAAACAAAACCGTGATGCCGGGGTTGATTGATTGCCACGTACACCTGGAATTCCAGGGCAGCAATAATTCGATAGTT